>DHUU01000007.1:0-1510 GCA_002409325.1 Bacteroidales bacterium UBA5226
GTCCCGTCCGGACCGCTCCATAGAAAGCCAATTAACTATTTTTCAATTAGTTGGCTTTTTTCTTTTTTTGGTTTTTGTCATTATTTTGCAGAAGGCCGGGTTTTCTGTATCAGTGAGAATCCTTATACACAAATTTCAGGTCACTACAACCATAAGGTCAGGGAGCTTTTCTAAAAGCCGAGGCCCTGCTTTTTGCTCCGGCGGGTCACTACCACCACAAGATAAGGGAAGCCTCGGCGAAAAAAAAAGCTCCCCTTATCTTGTGATGGCAGTAACCTGAAATTTGTACATTATATTTGTATTTATGGTGCTCTAGTATTTGTACGAATGAAAAAAACAGCTGCAAAAGAAAATCACATCCCTACTGTACAGGAAGGGACCGTAAAGGTTCCCGGAGGTAAAATCTGGTACAGCGTAGTGGGAGCAGGGAAGAAAGGCGTGCCACTACTGACGGTTCACGGAGGCCCCGGAGCCCCGCATGAGTACCTGAATCCTTTAAAGGCCCTGGCAGAGGAAAGACCGGTTGTGTTTTATGACCAGCTGGGTTGCGGCCGTTCAGACAGGCCGTCGGATCCGGCATTATGGACAGTAGAACATTTCGTGGAAGAACTTTATATGCTTCGGAAAGCCCTCAATCTGAACCAGGTGCACATCCTGGGGCAGTCCTGGGGCAGCATGCTTGCCGTGGAATACATGCTACGCAAAAAGCCTGCCGGGGTCAGATCCCTCATTTTATCGGGTCCCTACCTGAGCAGTCCGCTGTGGGCAAGGGATCAGCGCTGCTGGATAGATCAGTTGCCGGCGGACATCAGGCAGACCATCCTGGAATGCGAAGATAAAAAGGACTATAAGAATCCAGCCTACCAGGATGCCGTCATGGAATTCTACAAACGTCATCTTTGCCGGATGAATCCCTGGCCCGAAGATCTTCTGCAATCTATGGAGGGTATGGGAATGGATGTATATGAATATATGTGGGGCCCGAGTGAGTTCACCATGACCGGAACACTTCGTCAGGCCGATCTGACACCCCGTCTGTCCCGCCTTTCCCTGCCTGTTTTATTAACCTGCGGCGAGTTTGACGAAGCCCGCCCCCAGACCGTGGCCTTATTTCAGAACCTGATCCCCGGCGCCCTGATGCAAGTCTTTGATGGGGGATCACATTCCCATATGCTAGAACAGCCGGAAAAGGTGTGTCGCATTATTGGTTCTTTCATGAGTTCTGCAGACAATTAGCAAAAACAGCGAGACCGCAGGTTCTGCCACAGCAAAGAACCGGGAGCCTCGGAGTACAGATGGAAGGAGTGCCAGGCACTATAATATGCGCAGCCGGGCAAATTTCAGGAGCAGGGTTTTTGCCCCGCCGAATTCAAACTCAATGACAGCGCGGGTGTTGGGCATTTCGCCTTCCATGGATAGGATGCGGCCCCGGCCAAAACGGTCATGTTCAATATCCATTCCCACGGTAAGCGAAGAGGCATCGGCCGGCTGAAAGTCCTCCCTGCCGGAA
>DHUU01000007.1:1660-29682 GCA_002409325.1 Bacteroidales bacterium UBA5226
CCTCCCTGCCGGAAGCACCTCCAGCCGCCTTGAAGCTTTCGCGACCCATAGCTCCAGCTGCCTTGAATCCTTGTCCGCCGGGGCGGTCTGAAGGTATTCCCGGATGGTTTTTGCCAATGGGACCAGCGCTTTTACTCCCGGTTTGCTGCGCCCGGTATGAGTCACGCTTTCCGGCCCAGGTGTTTCCGCCTTCAGAGCCGAATCGTCCGTCATTGGACCAGCTGCTTCGGCCACGGGACCACGAGTTTCTGCCATCCTGTCCTTCGGCTCCGGCCCCAAATGCATCGGGGACGGGCTGGTTAAGGAAATTGGGATCGATCTCGCGCAGGAAACGGCTGGGCGGGTTGGATTCCATGCTTCCCCAGTGCATACGGGTACGGGAAAAGGAGAGGGTGAGCGATTTCTTGGCCCTTGTCATAGCCACGTAAAACAACCTCCGCTCTTCTTCCAGTTCGGCCTGAGTATTGCTAGACAACAGGGAGGGAAACAATTTTTCTTCCATACCCACCACGTAGATATGCGAAAATTCAAGACCTTTGGCCGAATGGACGGTCATCAGGCTCACCCGTTCGTTTTCGGGCTGCTCCTGTTCGTCCATCTGGGTGAGCAAAGTCACGTTGTTCAGAAATCTTTCCAGAGAAGGAGCGATTTCCCCGTTGTCCGGCACGGTTACTTCAGTTTCTAGTTCCACGCCTTCTGCTGTCAACCCGCAATAGACCTGGATGCTGTTGAGCAGTTCTTCCACGTTATCCAGTTTGGACATGCCTTCTATGGATTTGTCCTCCTTAAGAATGTGAAGGTAACCCGATAGTCTGGCCACTTCCATGGCCACCTGGTAGGCATTGGCTCCTTCGTCCTGCATGCTGCGCACTGTTTCAATAAGTTCTGCAAAGGCTTTTAGGCGTCCCGCAATATTTCCCCTCAGCCCGGCTGCCTCGAGATCGCCCTGCTGAATATACCCGAACGAGGACAGACCGGCAAATAAGGCGGCTGTCCCCAGTTTCTGTAACGAAACATCCCCGATGCCGCGGGAAGGTATAGCCACAGCCCGGCGAAAAGCTTCTTCGTCGTTGGGGTTGACCACCAGGCGCATGTATGCCATCAGGTCTTTCACCTCGGCCCTTTCGTAAAAGGAAAAGCCCCCGTAGACCTTATAAGGTATGTTCCTTTTACGGAGCGCCTCTTCAAGGAGCCTGGACTGCGCATTGGTGCGGTATAGGATGGCGAATTCCCCGTAACCGGCACGGGAGGTGTACACCTTGTTCAAAATGGATGAGACAACCTGGAAGGCTTCTTCAGCATCGGTATAGGCACCCAGCAAATCTATCTTTTCACCGGGCTCGGACCGGGCAAAGCATTCTTTGCGCATCCGGCGGGAGTTGTGTTTGATCAGGCTGTTGGCCGCATTGACTACGTTCTGGGTGGAGCGGTAATTCTGTTCCAGCCTGTATTCTTTGGCCTCGGGAAAGTCGTTGGTAAAATTCAGGATATTCTCTATCCTGGCCCCGCGGAAAGCATAAATACTCTGGGCATCATCCCCCACTACTGCTATGTTGCGGTGTTCCTGGGCAAGGCTTTTAATGATCAGGTACTGTGCCAGGTTGGTGTCCTGGTACTCATCTACCAGGATATAGCGAAAACGGTCCCGGTAGAGGGACAGTATCTGAGAATTCTGCTGAAAAAGAATGTTGGTATAAAGCAACAGATCATCAAAATCCATAGCCCCGGCAAGCCGGCACTTTTTGGCGTATAATGCATAAATATCGGCTATGCGGGGTTTGCGGGACGCTTCATCTGCCTGCATGGCCTGGTCGTCTGCCGCATAGGCAGACGCAGTCCTTAGGTTGTTCTTGGCCCTGGATATGCGTGATATCACCTCTGCGGGAGGATAGGCCTTTTCATCCAGTTTCAGCTCTTTGATGCAGCTTCTGATGGCCGATTTGCTGTCAGACTTGTCGTATATGGTAAAATTCTGCGGGAAATTCAGCAACTGTGCTTCTGTACGTAAAATGCGCGCAAATACCGAATGGAAAGTACCCATCCACAGGTACCGTACTTTTTCAGGCCCCACCAGAGAAGACACCCGTTCTTTCATCTCTTTGGCCGCCTTGTTGGTGAATGTCAGGGCAAGCAGCGCAGAAGCGGGAATACCCTTTTCCAGCATATTGGCAATCCGGCATGTTAGCACTTTTGTTTTACCGCTTCCGGCACCTGCAATGATTAACGATGGACCTGTTATATCTTCAACTGCTTGTCTCTGAGCCTCATTCAAATCCTTCAAATAGTTTTCCTTCATATGGGCAAATATAGAGAAAATTGATGATGAAAGTTTTATCTTTGTATTTGCTAAGAAAAGTATATGTCCGCTAGTTATAAGTTGCGCCGGGGGTTGGATATACCACTAAAAGGCTGTGCCCACCTGATGACCGCTCCTTTGGCATCCTCACCGCTGTACACTTTGAAACCATGCGATTTCAAAAATACCACTCCAAAACTTCTGGTCCGGGAAGGAGATATTGTCCGTGCCGGATCTCCTGTATACTGCGACAAGGAACATCCGGGAATTTTATTCACCGCACCGGTCAGCGGCACCATCCAAAGGATCGTTCGCGGTGAAAAAAGAAAAATCACAGGCATTCAGATCCTTGCCGATGAGGAGCAAATGCAGGAGCAGTTTCCGGTAGCCGATCCAGAGCAACTTACCCCCGAAAGGATCCGGGAACTTTTGCTGCAAAGCGGCTGCTGGCCGCTCATCACCCGCAGGCCGTACGGAATTCCCGCACACCCTGGAGAAACGCCAAAAGCCATATATATCAGCTGTTTTGACTCGGCCCCGCTTGCGCCTCAGTATGATTATGCTTTTGCCGATTCTTATGAATCCCTCCGGATGGGTATACAAGTCCTTGAACGCCTTTGCCCGGGGAAGGTTCACCTGGGGCTTTGGGAGATGACATCGCCCCACAGCGTTTTCCGTCGGCTCCCGGGCATAACGCATACTTTTTCAGGACCGCATCCGGCCGGGAACCCCGGGGTACAGGTGCACCACGCATGTCCTGTGGGAAAAGGCCAGGTGGTCTGGACCCTCTCCCCGATGGGCCTGTCAATCATTGGGAAACTCTTTCTATACGGTATTTACGATACCACCCGGATGGTAGCCGTTACCGGTTCGGCCCTGGCCAGAACCGGTTACATCAGTTGCCAGGCGGGCATCCAGATTAGCGCACTTACCCCGTTCCCCCTAAAAGACGGCATCAGGGCACGCATCATCAGCGGCAACCCGCTTACCGGTGACAATGTTGGTCCGGACGGCTTTCTGGGATTTCACCACCAGCAGGTCACCTACCTGCCGGAAGGCGGATCCAGGGAACTGCTGGGCTGGGCCAGACCGTTGCGTCTGAACAAGTTCAGCGCTGCACGGACCTATATATCCTACCTGGCCCCCCTGTTGGGTAAAACCGGACGCTTTAACCTGGATACCAACACAAATGGGGGCCTCAGGGCCTTTGTCCTGACACGGGATTACCAGAAAGTCCTGCCCATGGATATCTTTGTCTCACACCTGATCAAAGCCATTCTGGCAGAAGATATAGACAAGATGGAACAATTGGGAATCTATGAAGTGCTGCCGGAAGACCTGGCCCTGTGCGAATTTGTCTGCCCGTCCAAAATCGAGATCCAGGACATTCTTCAGAAGGGCATAGATCTGATGATAAAGGAAATGCAATGAAGTGGATTGAAAAGATCATTGAAAAGATAAAGCCCTCCTTCAGCAAAGGCGGCCGGCTGGCTTTCCTGCATTCGACTTTCGATGCCTTTGAAACATTCCTGATGGTTCCCGGAACCGTTACCGGGAAAGGATCCCACATAAGGGACTGCAACGACCTGAAGCGCGTTATGATTGTTGTGGTGATAGCCCTGGTTCCCTGCCTGCTTTTTGGGATGTACAACTCGGGGCTGCAACATTACCTGACCACGGGCCCGCGGGCTGACCTTCCCGGCTTTTTCTCCGTTTTCTGGTATGGTTTTCTGAAAGTCCTGCCCCTGGTAATCGTTTCTTATGTGGTGGGACTGGGCATAGAATTCACCATAGCACAGGTGCGGGGCCACCAGGTCAATGAAGGGTACCTGGTCACCGGGATGCTCATTCCCCTGATAGTCCCGGTAACCATTCCGTTGTGGATGCTGACCCTGGCCGTGGCTTTTGCCGTGCTTATTGGAAAAGAGATTTTTGGAGGAACGGGAATGAACATCTGGAATCCCGCTCTTCTGGCGCGCGCTTTCCTGTTTTTCTCCTATCCCGCTTACATGACAGGAGACAAAGTCTGGGTTGACGGCACCAGCGGGGCCACACCACTGGCCGCCCTGGCAGAAGGGACCCCCCTGCAGGAACTGCCTTCCTGGATGGATATGTTCCTGGGCTTTATTCCCGGTTCTGTAGGGGAAACCTCCCTGGTGTGCATCCTGCTGGGGGCAGCCATCCTGCTTTACACCGGGGTGGCCAGCTGGAAAATCATGATTTCCTGTGTGGCCGGAGCCGCTCTAATAGCCCTCACAGGGGACATCCCTGTACATTACCATCTGGTGATGGGAGGCTTTGCCTTTGGGTGCGTCTTTATGGCCACCGATCCCGTTACCAGCCCCCAGACCGAGACCGGGAAATGGATCTACGGATTTCTGACCGGGGCACTAACCATTACCATCCGGCTCTTTAATCCAGGATACCCCGAGGGAATGATGCTCGCCATACTGCTTATGAACACCTTTTCTCCGCTGATAGACCATACCGTGGTTTCAGTCAATGTAAAGCGCAGAATCAAGAGAATTGCAAGCCATGGTTAATAAAAAAAGAAACGGGAACGTATACACCATCATGTATGCCGCACTAATGGTTACCCTGGTGGCCGCCCTGCTGGCTCTGGCCTCGCAGGGACTCAAACCCAGGCAATTGGCCAATATCATGGCAGAAACACAGCTAACCATTCTCCGGTCTGTCCACCTGGAAGATCAGCCCTATGAAAAATACATCACCGACACCGTGGCCGGACCGCAGCAGTTGCCCCTTTTTATCTGTACACTGGACGACGGCACCCGCAAATACATCATCCCCCTGGAAGGGAAAGGCCTCTGGGGCCCCTTGCGGGGATACCTGGCCCTGAACGATGATTTCAGAACCATTTACGGTGCCGTATTCGACCATGATTCCGAGACACCCGGACTGGGAGCCGAAATTACCACATCCTTCTTCAGCGATCCGTTCCGGGGCAAATCCCTTTACAGCGGGGATCAGTTTGTGTCGATATCGGTGCTTAAGCAGGGACGGTCCCATAACAATCCCAATGCGGTGGACGGCATTTCTGGCGGAACACTCACCAGCCGGGGTGTTGAAAACATGATACGGGAATCCCTGAAACCCTACATTCCTTTTTTGAGACATTATGAATAGACGCATATTCCTGGACCCGCTTTTCAAAAACAATCCCATACCGGTACTGGCTCTGGGGATCTGTTCCGCACTGGCTGTGACCGTTAAGCTGGAACCTGCAATGGTCATGGCCCTTTCAGTTACCCTGGTAACCGGGTTCTCATCAATGATCCTTTCCCTGCTTCGCAATACCATTCCCAACCGCATCCGGATCATTGTACAACTGGTGGTGGTGGCCGCACTGGTCATTCTGGTTGATCAGATCCTGAAGGCCTTTGCCTGGCAGATCAGCAAACAATTATCTGTATTCGTGGGACTGATTATCACCAACTGCATTATAATGGGCCGGATAGAAGCTTTTGCACTTATTAACAAGCCATTTCCCTCATTCGTGGACGGATTGGCCAACGGTCTGGGTTACGGTATCATCCTAATTGCCGTATCCATTGTCCGGGAACTCCTGGGATCCGGCACTTTAATGGGTTATCACCTAATCCCACAACAGTGGTATGTTGCAAACGGGGGATTTTACGAAAATAACGGCCTCTTTATCCTGCCCCCCATGGCCCTGATCGTGCTGGGGCTGATTGTCTGGGTTTTTAACGCCAAAAACGCCAGGAGAACATAAGGTATGGAACAACTAGCCAATATATTTGTAAAAAGCATCTTTGTCGAGAACATGATCTTTGCCTATTTCCTGGGCATGTGTTCATACCTGGCTGTGTCCAAAACCGTGAAAACCGCTTCGGGACTGGGACTGGCCGTGATCTTTGTGCTACTCATCACCCTCCCGGTTAATTATCTGCTGGACCGTTACGTGCTCTCCCCGGGAGCCCTGGCCTGGATCAACCCCCAATGGGCAGAGGTGGACCTTGGTTTTTTGAGTTTTATCCTCTTCATAGCCGTGATAGCAGCCATGGTACAGCTGGTAGAAATGATAGTCGAAAAATTTGCCCCCGCCCTGTACAACAACCTGGGAATATTCCTCCCGCTGATAGCCGTGAACTGTGCCATTCTGGGAGCGTCACTGTTCATGCAGGAAAGGGAATACGGCAACATCCTGGAAGTCTTTTCCTATGCCCTGGGGTCAGGGATCGGGTGGTACCTGGCCATTGTCTGCATTGCTGCTATACGGGAAAAACTGAGTTATTCCAACATTCCGGCACCCATGCGTGGCCTGGGCATCGCTTTCATCATAACCGGGCTTATGGGTATTGCCTTTATGAGTTTTATGGGATTACAAATTTAAATACAGCCAATGACCATTCTCCAATTTCTGCTGCTGACCTTTGCCGTCATACTGACCGTAACCCTGGTCCTGGTAGCCGTGTTGATTTATGCAAAAGCCAGGCTGATACCCGGGGGTAAAGTGAACATTAAGGTCAACGATGAAAAAATGATGGAGGTTGAACCGGGGAACAACCTGCTGACTACCCTGGCGCAAAACAAAATCTACCTGCCCTCGGCCTGTGGCGGCAGCGGAACCTGCGGGCTCTGTAAATGCCGTGTTATAACGGGAGGCGGATCCATTCTGTCCACAGAAACGGGCTTTTTTACCCGGCGCGAACAACAAAGCCAGTGGCGGCTGGGATGTCAGGTCAAGGTTCGGGAAAACATGGAAATACGCATCCCCGCTCAGGTGCTGGGTGTAAAAAAATGGGAATGCGAGGTAATCAGCAACCGCAACGTGGCCTCTTTCATCAAAGAGTTTGTGATTCAGCTTCCCCCGGGCGAAAACCTGGATTTCCGCTCAGGAGGATATGTGCAGATTGATGTTCCCCCGGTTACTGTGGTTTTTTCCAAAGACATCCTTATAGATGAACCATTCCGGGAAGACTGGGGTTCATTGCGTATCGGGGAACTGAAAATGGTAAATAAAGAATATACTTTCAGGGCTTATTCCATGGCCAACCACCCGGCAGAAGGGAACCGCATCATGCTGAACATCCGCATTGCCACCCCACCCTGGGACCGCTCCAGGGGAACTTTTATGAGGGTTAATCCGGGTATTTGCTCTTCTTATATTTTTTCCAGGAAGCCCGGTGATAAAGTAATGATATCAGGGCCCTTCGGGGAATTCTTCCTCAAAGAAACACAAGTTGAAAAAATATTCATAGGCGGTGGGGCCGGCATGGCCCCCATGCGATCCCATATATTTCACTTATTCAAAACCCTCAGGACAACAGAGAGGGTCTCGTTCTGGTACGGGGCCCGTTCCAGGAGGGAGATCTTCTACGAAGATGAGTTCCTCCGGATAGAAAAAGAATTCCCCAATTTCTCATTCCACATAGCCCTTTCCGAACCAAAACCACAAGACAACTGGACCGGCCATACGGGCTTTATCCACAATGTATTATACGATCAATACCTGAAAGACCATCCCGAGCCGGAAGAAGCAGAATATTACATCTGCGGGCCTCCCTTGATGACATCGGCCGTGACCGGTATGCTCGACAACCTGGGCGTTCCTGCGGATCATATTCTGTTTGATGACTTTGGCGGATGAACAGTTTTTTAATTACCTTTGTTCACTAACAATCTCTGTAAAGAAAAAAACAGTATATGGAAGTAATAATCAGCAACGATCCCGTTCCCGTAATCTCTGTTAACGGGAGAATGGATACAGGAAATACCGCCATCTTTGAAGAAGCCATCGTCCCCATACTAAAAAGCAACACCAGGGAGCTGATCATAGACGGAACCGGTCTGGAATACATAAGCAGCTCAGGTCTGCGTCAGTTCCTGGTACTACAGAAAAACATAAAAGAAAAAGGCGGAACCCTGACGGTTAAGAATCTAAGGGCAGAGATCAGGGACATCTTCGATCTTACCGGCTTCACCAACATTTTTACCATCGTTTAGCAACCGTTTTCCAACCAGGATCTTTATAGATAAATAGGACGAATCCAGACGCTCCTCCAGGTCTTTTCGGGAAACCCATTCCGCTTTTTCAATTCCTTCTTCTGTCTGTGGAAGTAAGGTTGTTCCGGAACTGGCAGTCATTGGGAACCAGGCTGTCATCTTGAGTACATTGTTTCCTTTATAATGATAACAGTGAAATGTTGTGGTCAATTGGTTTCCCAGGAGTTTAAGGCCAACGGCCCCGGTTTCTTCTGCCACTTCCCTGAGTGCTGTATCGCTAAGTTTCTCACCCTTTTCCTGCTTTCCCTTGGGTAAATCCCATTTACCGTAACGGTAGATCATCAGTAAATCATCTTCTCCATTAGTGACAAGACCCCCTGCGGCCGTCATAGTGGTGAAAGTTTTACATATCTGAATAAAGGAAGTACGGGGGTTATGAACCGGCACGACTACGTGCCTGAGGTTTGTATTGCACTGGAAACTGCCTATCAATTCTTCCCAGGAGGGGTGGTTTTCCGGAGATTCTACGGTAACCCAGGGAAGCAGACAAACCGGGCTGTCCGGACGGCATAACTGAAGTCGTCTATTATTGAAGAAAATACTGTACATTTGTACAAAGATATGTGATTATTATGGAATCTGTTGAAAAAAAAGTTGCACAACTGCTGCTGGAAATAGAAGCAGTGCAACTCAACATCGAAAGACCTTTTGAGTGGGCTTCCGGCTGGTTATCTCCCATATATTGTGATAACAGAAAAGTCTTGTCGGTTCCCATGGTAAGGGACTACATATGTGATGCCCTTTGCCGGTCCATTAATCAAAACTACCCCTCTGCAGATGTTATTGCAGGGGTGGCAACCGGAGCCATTGCCATGGGCGCCTTGATAGCCGACCGGCTTAAAAAGCCCTTCATATATGTCCGGCCCCGCAGGAAAGACCACGGAACCGGCGCCCGCATAGAAGGTACCCTGATGCCGGGATCCGGCGTGGTGGTGGTGGAAGACCTGATTTCTACCGGTCACTCTGCGATTTCTGCAGCCGATTGCCTGAAGATAGCATGCGCCAATGTGCTGGGCGTGGTAGCCACTTTTTCATATAACTTTGATGTGGCCCGCAGGGCATTTGAAAAAAGCAACTGTGAACTGTATACGCTTACCAATTACAACACACTCATACAGGAAGCAGCAGAGAAAAACTACGTAAGCAAAGAACAACTCGAAACACTGAATATCTGGCGTCTGACGCCAAATACCTGGGGAAGGTAATTATGGGAAATACACACATAGAAGGAGACTCCTGTTATGTAAACAAAACGGCAGGGGTGGTTTATGACCTTTTTTCCGATTTTTCAAGATTTACGGACCGACTGCCCGAAGATAAAAAGGACAAGGTGATTTTAACAAAAGATACCATCCTGGCCCAGGCACAGGGTATGCAGATGGGAGTCAAAGTCTCAAAAAGAGAAGAGCCTTCCCTGATTGTGATGGAACAGTACGGCAACGTTCCTTTTGCATTCAACCTGAACCTTCACATCCGGCCCCGGGAAGAAGGCTGTGAACTGCAACTGGTCCTGGACGCCGAACTCAATATGATGCTCAAAATGATGCTGGGTGGGAAAATCAAAGATTTTGTCAATCAATTTACAACACAGTTGGCCGAAGGACTGAACCGGTAACCTCCGGAGGAGGGCAGAAGCTCATGACGGACTTCAGAAATATGATGGAGGCAGCCTTGTTGCCCGGTGATGTGCCCCCCCTGCTGGCTTCCCTGGAAAGCAAACCGCCTGTGAGTATCCGCCAACATGCAAGGAAAGTAACGGGGGAACTTTTTCCCGGTTCTGATCTTGTGCCCTGGTGCCCCACTGGAAGGTACCTTGAAGAACGGCCAGTGTTCACGCTGGACCCGCTTTTTCACGCCGGGGCCTATTACGTCCAGGAAGCCTCGGGCATGTCTCTCTGGCAACTGGCGCCCTACCTGAGCGCCATAACCTCTCCCCGTGTTCTGGATGCCTGCGCAGCGCCCGGTGGCAAGAGCACCCTGCTGCTTGATATCCTCCCGCAGAACGGCCTTCTGGTAAGCAATGAAGTCATCCGCACCCGGGTTCCCGTACTGGCCCAAAACCTGGCCAGGTGGGGATATGGAAACGTTGTGGTCACACAAAATAATCCTGCAGACCTAGGCAGGTTGACAGGGTATTTTGATGTCGTGGTGGCCGATGTCCCCTGTTCCGGTGAAGGTTTGTTTCGCAAAGATCCCGAATCCAGAAAAATCTGGTCGCCCGCCCTGGTAGCTTTGTGTGTTTCCAGGCAAAGGCGCATCCTGAGCGATCTGTGGCCCTGCCTGCGACAGGGAGGCCTGCTGGTATACAGTACCTGCACCTTCAACCGCATGGAAGATGAGGAGCAGGTTGACTGGATCAGAGATCATCTGGGGGCCCGCCTGCTGCTCGGCCCACAAAAATACCTACCCCACCAAATCAAAGGCGAAGGATTTTTCATGGCACTGCTGGAAAAGACCCCACCGACCGATACGGAGTCAAAGAAATCCCTACCTCCCCAAAGAGGGAAAAAAGGCGGAAGCCTGTCACGTGTACCCGACGGCGCACCGCGACACCTGGAAGGCCCCTATTCCTGGTCTATGAAAGGGCCGTTTCTAAAAGCTTTCCCGCAGGAATTGATCCCTCAGATGCAGTCTCTGGAATCCCTGCTCAATGTGTTTCATTCGGGGATTGCCGTTGCCACAAAAAAGGGGGACGACTGGGTACCCTGGGCGGATCTGGCCCTGGCGAAGGATTTTAATAAAGACGCCTACCCGGTATTCAGGGCAACCCGGTCGCAGGCCGTGGCTTTTCTCAGGCGGGATCCCCTGGTCTTTCCCAGTGGAACAGAAAAAGGATATCTGCTGCTGACCTACAATGACATGCCCCTGGGTTTTGTAAAGAACCTGGGTCTGCGGTCAAACAACCTGCATCCTGTCTCCCGCAGGATATTCCTATCACTCAAACAATCCGATCATTAAAAAACAATCATAAGTCATGAAAATTCTTACACCGGAGCAATACAAGGTCAAAGGCAGACGTTTTCATAAAATGGAAAAAATGTTTTCAAAGGCCCGGTATGCCTCAATGAAAAAAAAGAACGCAGCGATGCGTAAGGAAGTTTTTATGGAAACAGAATACGGGCGCACACGGACCGTATGGTACGGATTTGAATACCCGAGCTCCAGTCCGCTGCTCATAGACCTGCACGGAGGCGGGTTTATCCTGGGAAGCCCCGAAATGGATGAAAAAATGAATATTGAATGGAGCCGTATCCTGGGATGCAGGATCATCAGCATTGATTATCCAAAAGCACCTGACCAGCCGTTTCCTGCAGCTGTAAACCAGGTTTATGCACTGGTGGAATACCTGTACGATCATGCCAAAGTATACGGCATAGATCCGGCAAAGATAGCCCTTGCAGGCCACAGTGCCGGAGCCAATCTGGCCACCGTTACCTGTATCAAGGCCAGGAAAGAAGGGAAAATCCAGCCGGTATGCCAGGTTTTGAATTGTCCCCCGCTGGATCTGGCAACAACGGCCCTGGAAAAACCATACCCCAAGGGCAGTATACCGCCAAGACTCGCCTATATGTTTGACAGCTGTTACCTTGGCGGCCATAATGGACACGATCCGTATATTTCACCCGTATATGCAAGCGATCAGGATCTGAAAGGCCTGCCTCCTGCATTGATCATTGTCGCCGGAAGGGATTCTCTGCATAACGAAGGGGTCAGTTATTACAACCGGCTGAGCGAAAATGGCGTAGATACTCAATTGCTGGATTATCCCACCGGGCTGCATTGTTTTATGTTAAAAAAATCCGTCATAACGACGGATGCATTTGAAAAAGTGACGCGATTCCTGCAACAACACCTGCAGGGAACCTCAGCGTGAGAAGTCAGGTAAAAAATATCCGGCAGGCCGGGCAGGTCCCGTTTTGAAAGACGATATCGTAACCGGGTATTGTGTTCCGTCGGCCAGGGCGTAGCGGATATACAAAGGATTTAGTCCTTTGGCAGCCAGGGCAATGATCACGTAAGTAAAGGGAGATTCAATGGAGTTGGGGACCAGGGTCAGCTCCCAAACCGGATTTCCTGAGGGGCTTTCTTTCCGGACAGGAGTACCCGAGTGGTAATAGTCCTGGTTGAGCCGGGAAAAGAAAGCAGAGGGGTTTTCCAGAATATCGGGCGAGTTTTTATCGTGAGGCATTTCCTCCCATTGGTCAATTCCCTGGTTGTAATACCATTTTTTTTCTCCGTCGCAGCAGATGTAAAACTCGTCCATTTTCAGGGTGAACATCCCGCCCTGGAGCACCATGGTTCCGGAAACAGTTTCATTCCATAGGAATTCAATTTCTACGGCCTGATCTTTTGCTATCTGTTGTGCAAAATCACTGAGCAGGCCATCGGCCGTCTGTGCCCCTGCAGTAAAGGCCGTTGTCAGTATGAGTATACCTGAAATAAGGACTCGGATTTTCATTTTTTCAAAAAATCATCCAGCATTTCCTGGCTGGAAATCAATAATTCTCTGGGATTGCTTCCCCTGGGAGGACCCACGATCCCGGCTTCTTCCAGCTGGTCCATGATCCTTCCCGCCCTGTTGTAACCCAGATGAAACCTGCGCTGCAGCAGCGATGTGGATCCTTCTCCGTTTTGTATCAATAACCTTGCCGCTTCTTCAAACAACTCATCACGCTGTCCGGAAGACGGGTTGAGCATATCCTGCCTGTCGGTTTCTGAATATTCGGGAAGCTCAAACGGTCCGGAATAGCCGGGCTGGTCACCTATAAAATCTACCATACGTTCCACTTCCCGCGTATCTATGAAAGCACACTGGACACGCTGCAGGTCGGTACCTGCCGATATGAGCATATCGCCCCGCCCAACCAGCTGGCTGGCTTCTGATACATCTATGATTACCCGGGAGTCAATTTTTGAGGCCACCCGGAATGCCATCCTGGCAGGGAAGTTGGCTTTAATGGTACCGGTAATGATATTGGTGGTAGGCCGTTGTGTTGCGATGACAAGGTGGATCCCGGTAGCACGCCCCATCTGTGCCAGGCGTGTAAGGGGGCCTTCCACATCCCTTCCGGCTGTCATGATCAGATCGGCAAACTCATCTATTATCAATACAATAAATGGCATGAACCGGTGACCTTTGAGCGGATTGAGTACCCTTTCCTGGAATTTTTTATTGTATTCCTTAATGTTCCTCACACCTGCCATATTATACAATTCCAAGCGGTTATCCATTTCTATACATAATGAATTGAGTGTATAGACTACCTTTTTGGTGTCAATGATAATGGAACTGTCTGCATCGGGGAGCTTGGCCAGAAAGTGATTTTCCAGCTTGGAATAAAGATTCAACTCTACCCGCTTGGGATCGACCAGAACCAGCTTGAGGTAAGCCGGGTGCATTTTGTAGAGCAACGATGTCAGAATGGCGTTCAGAGCCACGGATTTCCCCTGTCCTGTAGCTCCGGCTACCAGCAGGTGCGGAAGGCGGGCAAGGTCCAGCATCACAATCTCGTTTGAGATGCTTTTACCCAGAACAATGGGAAGGTCATCCTTTGATTCCTTGAATTTTGTCGAATCCAGCACGCTTTTCATAGGAACAAGAGACGGTTTGTCGTTGGCCACTTCAATCCCCACCATATTGGTGCCGGGTATGGGTGCTATAACACGCATCCCGCGGGCTGCCAGAGATAGCATAATGTCATCCTCCAGGCGGGTAAACTGCGAGATCCTGATACCGGGTGAAAGCACAATCTTGTAGAGGGTGACGGTGGGCCCGGGTGTGGCCACAATCTTCTCTATCTGAATGTCAAATGTCCTGAGGCATTCTACGATTTTCTGATTGTTCCGCTCCAATTCCTCCTGGGGCACTTCCGTGATACGGGTCCTGTAATCTTCCAGAAGGTCCAGCGGGGGCTTTTTATAATGAGACAGGTCCTGTTTGGGATCGTAGAAAAGCATCTTTCCGGTGGTGGATGCTTCTTCTGTCTTTTCCACTTCAAATACAGGAGGAGGTGGAAGGGAAGCGGCCGGATTCAGCGGTACTTCTTTTTTTACAGGTTCTCCGACCACAGATTCCACGGTTGGTTCAGTTGGGGCCGGCTCTGATAAGACAGTGGCCTGGCGTTTTTCTTTTCTCCTTCGGATCCAACGGTATACAAAAGGTAAGGGGAAAGCGGTCAGAACAAAGAAAAGCACCACACCGGTCCCCATGGTTCCCAGTATGCCAATAAGCCATTCATTAACGCGATATCCGTAAGTCCCGCCTATTCCCGCTCCAAATACATGCCTGAGGCTGGTGAAGCTGAAAATGTATCCAAGGGCAATGGAGAGGAGGATGCAGACAAAGGCCGTTGTAAAGAACAGCGGAATTATGCGGACACTGCGTATTTTGAGTAAAAAAACAGATACGGCAATACAAAAGAAGGGGATGACAAAGGCACTCAGGCCAAAAAGTTGCCCAATGAACAGATCGGCCCAGCGATTACCTGCAAAACCTGCGCTGTTGGCTGCACTGTCTTCTGGAATAAACAGGTTGTCTCCAGACAGGAGACTCTGATCAACCGTCCAGTTGAACAGGTAGGATACAAAAGCAATCAACAGGAAAACTCCAAGACCCAGGAACAACCAACCTGCAATAAGCCTGACAATCTCCCGGCTACGATTTTTTCTATCAAGTTCACTGGCCATTTGTAGGTGACCTTTTCTTCTTTTTATTCTTATGCCATTGGTTCTGGCGTTGCGGTGCACGTTGTGTATTTGGCTGCCTGAACTCTCCCTGGATCTCGGACAATTTTGCCCCTTCGGGAACAATCAGTGTTCCATTGGACAAGCTGCGTATGTCGTTGAATATGGTATTATCAGATACAGTATCCTTGTTCCAGATCAGGTATTGTTTACGCATATAGGAGGCCAGGGCCATGGTCATGGCGTCACGTTCTTCTCCTTCCGGTTTGGAGGCAATGGCCTTGACCATATTCTGGATATTCCTTCCGTAATGCATAATCTTGACAGGTTCACGCTCGGCATCAATAGCGTGCGGTTTGGTAACAAAAGCTTCCCTTACAGGAGGGGGAAACGGGGCATCCACGTCAAGTTCGTAATCAGCTATGATGTAAACATGATCCCACAATTTGTGCTGGTAATCGTTGACTTCACGCAAATGGGGATTCAGCATGCTCATGGCATTGATGATCGCCTTGATTTGCCGTGTGCGCGCTTCTTTGTCAGGGATTTTTTTGGCGTCCTGTACCATATTGTGTATGTAACGGCCGTATTCAGGCAGTATAAGCTTCTCTCTCTGTGTGTTATAATCCATTTTTAACTAATTTTCAGGCTACTAATATACAAAAACAATCTCATTCAGCGCTACCCATCCCTGGCGCCCATCCTCCAGTTCTATCCGTGCCCAGTCTCCCATTTGTTCCAGCACACGCAGGCGGGTCCCTTCGTGAATTACCAGCAGGTCCTTTCCCTGTGTCCCGGGTGCAGACCGGACAGAACTGACGGCTGCCAGCACAATGGCCAGATCTTCCCGTGTTGCCTCTTTCCTAGACTGCCAGGCAAAGACAGTGGACATAATGGCAAAAAGTAAAACTACAATGGAAAGGATAAAGGAAGCCTTGCGTAACCTCACTCCCCTTGCGAAAAGGAAAACCAGGAATAAGAAAAGTGCCAGTACCAGCAGGCCGATGGAAATTGCAGCCCATATGCCGGAAGACAATATCTGGTGGCTTTTGCGTATCCATTCCGTCACAAAAAATGTCGGTACGGGTTCTATCCTGTCAATGCATTGTTCCCTTGCCACCTGCAGGTTGTAGATGATATCGGGATTGTTGGGTTCCAGGCGCAGGGCTTTTTCATAATAGAGAATGGCATAGGCAATGTAACGCATCTTAAAATAAGTATTGCCGATGTTGTAATACAAGTCGGGAGATTCCTTTCCGGAACCTTCTATCTTTAGGTAGTTCTCCAGTGCCTCCTGATATTGGGCATTGGCATAATGGGCGTTGGCATCATTCCACAGGCTGTCTGGCACATCCTGTGCTCCTGCTTCCAGAGATGCGGAAAAACATATAGTAATCAACAGAATTATCCTTTTCATACCACAATCTGTTTAAGGGCTTGTTCCATCTTACTGATAGCCTCAACGGCCTTTTCAAAGATCCTTTCTTTTTCCAGCTGACCGGGATCGGGAGCATAGCGGGTAAATTCACAGGATTCAATCAGACCGGTATAATCGTTTACAAGATGAGGATCAACATTTCTGCTCAGGAGCATATCCTCAACCCGTTCACGCGAACAGTCTGCCTGCGATAAAGCCAGTTTGTCCGCAATATACCCCCACAAGGCGCGGTGCAATTCTTCGTAATATCCTTCAAAATGCTCCTGCTTCAACAACATGCCGGCCGTTTTTAAACGGGTCCGGGCCACCTTGTTGGCCCTGCTGTTGCGAACCTTTACCACGTCATTGCGGTGCGCACGTCTTTTATCGAGAAGCACATAAACGCCTGATGTTAAACCTAATATCAACAGGAGAGCAACAAAATAGGACAAGCTGCCAGTAAAATATGACCCTTTTGTCCGCCAGGACTGGACTGCCGTATTAATATAACGGATGTCATCTCCAAGGCTTTCCACAGCCCGGCGGTGTGTCCCCGCAGTCAGGGGCACTCCCGCAGGTGTTATCTGGGAACCCCTTGCCACTTTCAGTTCCAGGGGCTGGGTCCGCAAAGTCTTATAAACTCCCGCTTCTATATCATAATAGGAAAAAGTTACCGGTTCAATGGTAAAATCCCCGTGACTTCTGGGTATAACAGGGTATTCAAATGTTTTTGATCCCGAGAAAGTTCCTCCCGTGCTCCGTGAATTGTCGGTGACTTTGGCATCATATATCTCAAAATCCGGGGGAAACTGCACAGATGGGGCTTCCAGAAGGTTGATGTTCCCTTCGCCCGAAACAGTCACATACAATGACAGTGCATCGTGTGCACTGACTGAATCTTTTCCCAGGTTGGCTTGTAATGTGAATTTCCCCACTGCACCCGTAAAAGAAGGAGGAGCCCCTGTCGGCAGATCGTTGACCCTTACTGTAACCGCCGGTGCAATAACGCGTTTTCGCACTGTCTGGTACGAATCAAAGAATTCATCAAGCAGGGACTGTCCCTTACGGGTATTGCTCACCTGTATCACGCATACGATCTCCGACGGATCTATCCGGATTTCTCCTGTTTGCTGGGGAAGTAAAATATAACTTCTCAGGGTCGCCACCTGGAATATTTCCCCCTCCACGTTTTCACGCTGCCACTCAATTTGCTGGGGCGCATAAACTTCCTGACTCCAGAATCCGTTGAACGTGGGGAAACGAATATCTTCTGCTCCTGCCACATTTACCCGTGTGTAGAGTTTGAGGGTGGCTGTAAGTGGTTCTCCCTTGACCACCCTGCGTTTATTGATAGCAAGCCGCAGAAAGACGTCCTTCTCTGAAATGTTTGTTTGTTCCGTAATGCTTTCTTCCTGAACAGGTCTGTCAGGAGTAGTCGTTCCCCGGATAACCTCTATGGTTACGGGTTTGGTTTTGTAAGTAACATTATCCGATACAATTGAGGCCTCCCCAATGGTGTGTTTTCCCGGTTCTCCTGCCTCCAGGATGTAAGTGTAGCTTACAGAACGGCTTTGCGTCCTGCGCCCGTTAATGTACTCCATCCTGTTCATGGTAGAAGTGGTAGGTCCTGCCAGCACCAGGAATCCCTCTACGGACGGGGCGCTGAAAGACTCGTGAGGAAGGTCTGTTGCCGTAAACACCAGGCGGAACCTTTCTCCGGAAGCTACCACATTGGGGACCTCAATGGTAAACTGACCCTGTGCGTTTGCCTGCACAAGGCTTAAAGCGGCCAGTATTAACAGAATTGTTCTTTTCATATATATTCTGTGCTTTTACCAGTTTTTACCTGTCCGGACAGGCACTGCAGCCCGGGCTTTTTCTTTGTTCACTTTTTCCTGCGTCTCACGCTCTTTCTGCTGTAATGCTTCCAGCATCTGCTGAGCGGCCTGGGGGCTAATTTTTGGAGGTGTTCCCTGATCCTGCTTGTCCTGATTCTGGTCCTGCTGGTCCTTGTCCTGGTCCTGCTTGTCCTGATTCTGGTCCTGCTGGTCCTTGTCCTGATTCTGCTGGTCCTGATCCTGATTGTCCTGTTGCTGCTGTTGCTGTTCCTGTTGGTCTTTCAGCATTTTCTGCGCATAGGCCAGGTTGGTCTTTGTTTCCATATCCGCGGGCCGTATCCGCAAAGCGTTTTTATATGCTTCAATACTTTCTGCATATTGTTTGGCAGACAGCTGAAAGTTCCCGGAATTGTGCCAGGCATCGGCCTTTTTTTCCGGGATGTGCAAAGAGTCAGGGACAGTGGCCATAGTAGCAGTAGCCTGCTGGTAATCTCCGCCCAGGTGCATGGTGTTGGCCAGGTTATACCTGGCCCTGAGGGAGGTTGAATCCTTAGCCACCGCCCTGTGGTAATCCAGCAATGCTTTCTCCAGGTTTCCCCTGCGAAACGCTCTGTTACCCGCACGGATGTCTTTTTTATCGGCCTGGGCCGAGGCTGTAAGCGACAGTGCCGTTAAAAAAACAAAGACTACCGCTGTTTTTGAAAAGATGTCAAAACTTTTAAAGCGACGTCCTTTTCTTTCTCCTATCATGGTTTCCAGAATAAGGAAAAAGAATGCGATCCCAAAAAAGTACATATACTGTTCATTGAAATCCTCAAAAACCACCGCCTGGAATTCCTGCTGATCCATCTGGCGCACCGAATCTACGATTCCCTGAAGGCCAAAATCGGAATTCCCAGCCCTGACATAAACACCTCCCCCTGCCCGGACCACATTCATTAATGTTTCTTCGTCAAGTTTTGTAACTACGGTATTGCCCTCCTCGTCCTTGAGCAAGCCACCGCCGGGCATGGGAATTGGCTTTCCGAATTCCGAACCTATCCCTATGCAATGAACCTGGATTCCCTGGCTGGCTGCCTCAGTGGCAGCGGCCACCGCATCATCTTCGTGGTTTTCTCCGTCCGTGATCAGGATCAGCGCCCTGCTTCCCGGGGTGTCCAGGCTAAAGCTCCTGATCCCTGTCAGGATGGCCTGACCAAGGGCCGTTCCCTGGCGCGGCACGGAGCCTGAATTTATGGTATTGAGGAAAAGTTTGGCGCTTACGTAATCCGTTGTAACCGGAAGTTGCACAAAGGCATCCCCGGCAAAAACGATCAGTCCTATCCTGTCACGGCCCAGGTTGTCTGCCAGGCGTGAAACAGCCAGCTTGGCCCGTTCCAGCCGGTTGGGAGAGTAGTCCTCGGCCAGCATGGAATTGGATACATCCAAAGCTATAATGATTTCCACACCTGTGCGTTTCATCTCCTTAACGCGGGCCCCGGTACGGGGACGCGACAGCCCCAGGGCAAAGAAAAAAATCCCTGCACAAAAGAGACCCATCTTGATCCAGCCCCTGCGGCGCGATACCGATGGCATAAGCTGCCTGAGCAATTCCGGATCCCCGTACCGTCTGAGCATCTTCCGGCCGTGCCTTCGGTAAAGACCATATACAAGCAACAGCAGCGGAATAGCCGCTATGATCCATAAATACTGAACTTGAGCCAATTGTATCATATATCTCTAGGGTATTCTTCTCAATACAATCCAACGTATAATAAATTCCAGCGCCAGTGCGAATAAAGCTATCAGGGCAAAATTCATGAACAATTCTCTGTACACAGGAAATGAATCCACCAGGGTCCTGCTTTTTTCCATCTGGTTAATCTGGCTGTAGATAGACATCAGTTTGGTATTGTCCGTGGCACGGAAATATTCACCTCCGGTGATTTGGGCAATCTGTTTGAGCAAATCCTCGTCAATTTCTACCGGTATCTGCTGTATCTGAACCCCATAGGGCGTCATTACCGGGTAGGGAGCCATCCCGTGTGCCCCTACCCCAATGGTATAAACACGTACACCATAAGTGCGTGCTATTTCGGCCGCGGTAAGCGGTGTTACTTCCCCCCGGTTGTTTACCCCGTCTGTAAGCAGGATAACCACACGGCTTATGGCCTCCGAATCCCTTAACCGGGCCACGGCTGTTGCCAGTCCGTTCCCAATGGCCGTACCGTCCTCTATCAGGCCGGTCTGGATCTCCTTCATCATATTGATGAGCGTGATACGGTCTGTTGTCAGGGGACACTGCGTAAACGATTCACCGGCAAAAACAGCAATACCAATCCGGTCTGCCGGACGTTCTGCAATAAATTGAATAGCTATGTCCTTTGCGGCTGCAATCCTGTCTGGTTTGAAATCACGGGCCAGCATAGACGTGGAAACGTCCATGGCAAGTATGATATCAATCCCCTCTGTAACTGTTGTCTCATAATCCGAGGATGAGCGCGGCCTGGACATGGCCACGATCAGGGCAGCCAGGGCTATGGTTCTCAGGACAAAGGGCACATGATACAACATCCTCTTGTATGAAATCTTTTCTTTTTCAAAAGGTTGCAGAGATGAAACCTGGAGCGGGGGATCTTGCTTCCCCTTCAGTTGCCTGTATATGTACCACGCTGCCAGAGGAACCAGCAGTAGCAATAAGAAAAGGAGTTTGGGGTATTCAAAAAACATAACAGGTCATCTTATTTTTTCTTCTTTTTCTTCTTCATCCGGAGCTGTTTCTGTAACAAATCGTATGGCCTGACGCACGGATTCTTCGTTTTCACTGTCAGAAGGTGTGTATTTGGCAAATTTTGCCAGATCACCCTTACTGAGCATTTCGCCGAGCTCCCCAATGATCTTGTCTGTAAGCAGGGGGTCTTCAGATTCCATCTGGTGCAGGGCAGCCATCATCTGGGTCGAAGTTTTTTCCATGGCCTGTATCCTCCATCGGTCCCTGAGGTAAACCCGGATGGTGTCTGTTAGAAGGGTATAGTAAGGTTTTGCTTTCTGTTTTTTCCAGAGTTCCCGTGTCCTGATATCTTCAAGCACTTTGAGGGCGGCAATGTGGGGCGGGTCCTTGGGCCTTCCTGGGCCGAAGAGGGGCAGATGATTCCTGCGCCGCCTTATAATCATATTGACCAAAAATACCAGAGCGGCCAGCAATACCACAATGCCTGCCAGGGTTAGTATTTCTCCCTTTGTGATGGGATAACGCATCTGGGGTTTTAGTCCGTATGGTTCAAAAGAGGTTGTGTCTACCGGTATAGTGTTAACGGTTAAAAGGGGTCCTTTAAACCATATGGTGTCCCTTGTCCCGTCCTGCCCTACCAGGCACAGCGGCACGGGAGGCAACTGATAGCTGCCGCTGTCAAAAGAGGTCAGTAGAATGCGTGCCCGGATGCTTTCCAGGTGCTTTTTTCTGATAACAGAATCGAGCAACACGCCGGACAAGGCTTCCACTTGCTCTGTAAGCTTATAGGGAAGAGGGGAAAAAACAGGTATCTCTATCTGCCTGCCGTTCCATATTCCTGCGGGCAGTGTCATGTCCCACCAGATCTGGTCACCAATCAGGATACTGTCCTTTTCCAGAACCGACTCCTGCACAGGGCCTGACGGCAGTTCTC
The DNA here is from genome assembly GCA_002409325.1 of Bacteroidales bacterium UBA5226. Lineage (GTDB taxonomy): Bacteria > Bacteroidota > Bacteroidia > Bacteroidales > UBA932 > DMER64. The sequence continues at coordinate 23,588 of DHUU01000007.1, forward strand.
TTGTATCGGCAACCTGCTGTGCTCGTGACACACAAGACGCCAGAACCATCCACACAAAGAAAAAGCATTGCAATATGAATCCTTTCATCATTACGCCCTTTTTTTAAACAGGCGGATCAGGGGCTCCACGTAGTCCTGATCCGTTGCAATCCTGACATGATCTACCTGGTATTTGTTCAGGATGGTCCGGATACGCCCTTGGCTGTTGTGGTACCACCTGGCATAATTGTCCCGCACCCTGCTGCCCGAGGTGTCTATCCATTGTTCCCGGTTTGTCTCGGCATCCATCATACGGACCAGTCCCACATTGGGCAACTCGGTTTCGCGGTGATCGTAAATCTGTATGGCTGCCAGATCGTGCTTGTTGACGGCAATCTTGAGTGCCTCTTCAAAGCGGGGCTGTTCTTTATTGTCCAGGTCCATCAGGTCTGACAAAAGAAAAGCAGTGCAGCGCTTTTTAATGGCATTGGTGAGAAAACGCAGAGCTTCAGAAATATTGGTCTGACGGCTTACGGGCTCAAATTCAAGCATTTCACGAATGATATGAAGCAGGTGAGAGCGTCCCTTTTTAGGGGGAATGAATTTTTCCACCCTGTCACTGAAGAACATCGCACCTACCTTATCGTTGTTGATAGAGGCCGAGAAACTGAGGATGGCGGCTACCTCGGCCAGCAATTCCTTTTTCAGTTTCTTTTGTGTTCCAAACCATCTGGAACCGCTCACATCTATGAGCAACACCATGGTTAATTCGCGTTCTTCCTCAAAAACCTTGATATACGGGGCATTCATCCTGGCTGTAACGTTCCAGTCCATGTCCCTGATATCGTCGCCAAACTGGTATTCACGCACCTCGCTGAAGGCTATACCGCGGCCTTTGAAAGCCGAGTGGTACTGGCCGGCAAAGATCTGGTGCGACAGACCCCTGGACTTGATTTCAATCTTACGGACATTTTTGAGCAAATTTTCTGACATAATCTGCTATTAAGGGACTTCAACAGCATTGATTATTGAAGTGATGATGTTTTCTGTTATGATGTTTTCGGCCTCGGCCTCATAAGTCAATCCAATCCTGTGGCGAAGGACTTCGTATGCCACTGCTCGGACATCTTCTGGGATGACGTAGCCGCGGCGGCGGATAAAGGCATAGGCTTTGGAAGCTATGGCAAGAGAGATGCTCGCTCGCGGCGAAGCGCCGTAGGCAATCAGGGATTTGAGATCAGGCAGGTGGTAATCCTCCGGTTTTCTTGTGGCATAGACCAGGTCTACAATATACCGCTCAATTTTCTCGTCCATGTAAACTTCCCTGACAACTTCCCGGGCTTTCCTGATATCGGCAGGCTTGAGTACCTGAGCTGCCGTGGGAAACTCCCCGGAGTTGTTCATGCGTATGATAAGTTTTTCTTCTTCTTTTTTGGGGTAATCCACAATGACCTTGAGCATAAAGCGGTCAACCTGTGCCTCGGGCAGCGGATATGTCCCTTCCTGTTCTATAGGGTTCTGGGTAGCCAGAACAAGGAAAGGTTCGGGCAGAGGAAATGTATGCTCTCCAATGGTAATTTGTCTTTCCTGCATGGCCTCCAGAAGTGCCGACTGTACTTTTGCCGGAGAGCGGTTGATTTCATCGGCCAGAATAAAATTGGCGAAAAGGGGCCCTTTCTTTACATGGAATTCTTCTGTCCGCTGGCTGTAAATCAGGGTGCCCAACAGGTCGGCAGGCAACAGGTCGGGTGTGAATTGAATCCGGCTGAATTTTGCATCCACAACACTGGCCAGCGTTCTAATTGCCAGTGTTTTTGCCAGGCCGGGAACGCCTTCAAGCAAAATGTGTCCGTTGGCCAGAAGGCCAATAAGCAGATTTTCAACCAATTGCTTTTGCCCCACAATCACTTTGCTCATTTCCAGGGTCATAATATCCACAAAGGCACTTTCACGCTGAATTCGCTCGTTCAATTCTTTAATATTAACGGTTTCCATAGATTGATATTTTTCTACGTGGTTATGGTTTTTTCATATATTTGTCAAAGATACATCCTTTATGCGGTTTTTTATTCATCTTTCCTTTAATGGAACCCATTACCATGGCTGGCAAATTCAAAAAAACGCACCTTGTGTGCAGGCTTTTCTGGAAGATGCCCTGAGCCGTGTTTTGGGAGAAACGGTAACAGTAACAGGATGCGGCCGTACCGACACGGGGGTTCACGCAATTGATTTCTGGGCTCATTTCAATTATTCCGGTATTCCTTTTGGATGTGAAGCCATAACTTACAAATTAAATGCCATATTGCCCCATGATATCTGCATCCATGGCATTTTTCAGGTTCCTGAAAACCTTCATGCACGGTATCATGCGCTGCACAGGACCTACCGTTATTATATCCGCAGGAACAAAGAACCCTTCCTGGAAGGCGTATCGGCCGCTCCGGGTACTTATGCCACCACCCTGCCGAGCCTGGAACTGATGAACCAGGGTGCTGCGTTGTTGCTGGGAACACATGATTTTACAAGCTTTTCCAAACTTCATTCGCAAACAGGGACGAAAATATGTACCATAACCGAGGCCCGCTGGTTTACCCAGGAACAGGAATTCGGACTCGTTCCGTTGTGGGTATTTCAGGTAACTGCAGACCGCTTCCTCAGGAATATGGTCCGCTGTATGGTAGGGACGCTCCTGGAAGTAGGAAAGGGGAAAAAGCCTGTGGAATGGATTTTGCAACTGCTCGAAGAAAAAAACCGTTCTCTGGCAGGCTTTTCCGTTCCCCCGCAGGGGCTTTTCCTTTGGAAGGTTCATTATGAAAAACTTAAAACATTAAACTAATATGTTGCAAATTGTACTTCAAACCGAGGCCATAACAGAAGCCTCTTCTTCTATGTCATTGTTGTCCATCGCTATCAAAGGCGGATGGCTGATGCTTGTGCTGCTGGCATTGTCTGTTGTGGCAGTCTATATTTTCGGAGAGCGTCTTGTTGTGCTCAGGAAAGCATCCAAAGTGGACCAGAATTTCATGAACAATATAAAGGAATACATATACGATGGCAAAGTGCAGTCAGCAGTTCATTTGTGCGAAAGCCAGGACACGGTTTCTACACGCCTGATAGCCAAAGGCTTGCGCAACATCGGACGGCCCCTTTCTGATATAAGGTCTGTTCTGGAGAACGCAGGGAGCATAGAAGTGGCCCGTCTGGAAAAAGGAATGCCTGTACTGGCTTCCGTTGCAGGCGGTGCTCCTATGGTAGGATTCCTGGGCACGGTCATAGGGATGATCAAGGCTTTCTACAATATGTCTATGGCTGGAAGTAATATTGAAATCTCTTTACTGTCGGAGGGGATCTACATTGCTATGGTAACCACTGTGGGCGGGCTTCTGGTGGGCATACCTGCTTACTTTGCTTACAATTACCTTGCTTCCCGTATCGGCTCCATTATAAATACTATGGAAAAAAATACGCTGGACTTTCTGGAACTTTTACAGGAACCGCTTAAATAAAATAATATGGCAATAAAAAGAAACACCAGGGTTGAGGCGTCTTTCACAATGGCATCCATGACAGACATAGTGTTCCTGTTGCTGCTTTTTTTCCTGGTGACCTCCACATTGGTCAATCCCAACGCCCTGAAGCTATTGCTTCCGAAAAGCACCAACCAAATTTCGGACAAGGCACAGGTAAGCGTATCCATAAAACATTACATGCCGGCCGGGACCTTCTCATACCACATAAACGGAAATGCAAAAGCCGTTTCTTTCGGTGAAATAGAACCGCAGCTGCAACAGTCACTCCAGAGCAGCGACGATCCCACGGTATCATTATACGTAGACAAAACCGTCCCTATGGAGCAGGTGGTACAGGTAATGAACATTGCCAAACGCAATCAGTATAAAATCATTTTGGCCACATCTCCCGAATAGGGAGCAATAATGTCAATGCAGCAGAACAAGGGAAACAACACCGGTATCTGGCTCACAGCGGGAGTTCATCTGCTGCTAGCCGCTGTTTTGTTGCTGACCGGCCTGAAATATGTTCCTTATCTGCCGGATAACCGTTTGGAAATTGAGTTTGAACAGGAAGAAGAGCGCCAACCCCTTCCTCTGAAAATTATTGCAGAACAGGGATCTGAGCCGCGCTCACCGCAGCCTGTGCCGGAGCGCCCCCCCGAATTGGTACAACAGGCTATCGTCCCGGAAGAGACTCCGGGAACTCAGCGTACCCGGGAAAACACCCCGGCAGAAACAGGCGATGTTGAGGTTCCCGACCCCGAACCGCCTGTTATCAATGAAAGGGCTTTGTACAGAAGCCGCGACGCAGACACAACGGAAGCTGAACAAACAGGCGTGCTTACCGGAGCGGAACGCAAGGCAGGAGATCCCGCCGGGAACACACAGACAGGAAACCCTCTGGGACAACCCACTGCCCAGCTGGCCGGACGGTCTATAGTTGGCAAGCTGCCCTTGCCGGAATATGCAGAGAACCTGGCTGGCAGGGTTGTAGTCCGGATTCTTGTAGACACCTACGGAAACGTAACCTCGGCCACCCCCGGTATCGAAGGAACAACCGTTCAAAATATAACACTTTGGGAAGCGGCACGAAAAGCCGCCCTTCAGGCACGGTTCAATATTAGCGGTTCGGCCCCCGCAGTGCAGGAAGGAAAAATTACTTATATCTTCTCTTTAAAATAGTACTATTCGTACCGGAGGGCTTCTATGGGATCCAGCCTGCTGGCACGCACGGCCGGAATATATCCAGACAATATGCTCACTACAAAGCAGATAGCCACACCCAGCAACATCCATAGCCAAGGAACCACAAAAGGAGTCTTCATACCCAGGGACGTAAGATTCCCGGCCAGGAATCCCAGCACAATCCCACCTGCCCCTCCGAGCTGCCCAATCACTATGGCTTCGAAAAGAAACTGCTGCTTAATAATTCTGGAGGTTGCTCCCATGGCCTTCCTGGTCCCGATCTCACGTGTGCGTTCATTCACAGAAACCAGCATGATGTTCATAAGTCCCACTGCAGCTCCCAGCAAGGTAATGAATCCTATGATGAAAGCCACAATGGTTACTATCCTCATGGTTTCCATAGACCGTTCCAGCATGTCTTCGCTGCGGTCAAGCTGGAAATCTGTCTGGTCCGTAGGTGCAAGACGGCGCACGGTCCGGAAGTGGATCTCGGCTTCTTCATAAGCGTTGCGGGTATTTTGTCCTTCCTTTGGCTGTATTTTGATCTGAAAATTCATATTGTCGCCGCCATATACGCTGCGGGCATTTGCCAGGGGTACAAAAATTTGTTTGTCTGCCCCTCCGCCAAAAGTTGATCCTTTTGATCTGAGAACACCAATTACCTGATAGCGTCTGCCATCTACATTTATAAACTCACCAATCGGATTTTCATCTGAGAAGAGAGATAGCAAACCGTCACCAATGACAGTAACAAACCCGGAGGAAGTCATCTCGTAATTGGAAAAATAGCGACCGGAATACAACTCAAGTGCATTGACCGGAAAATAGTCCGGATTCACTCCCACAACACTGATCTCGGGATTGGTCTTTTCCGATCCATAGCTTACTTCCAGCATGCTGCGTGCCGGAGCCGAAACGGCAATGCGCGACGGGACAGGATACTCTTCCATAAAAGCCATCGCCTGCTGATAAGTGATCAGGGACTGATTACGAATCCTGCGCCTGACTTCGGCTGACTGACCGCGGAGGGATTTAGAACGAATGGTTATGGTACTGGCGCCCATTCGGTTAAAACTATCTGTAACAGAGCCCTTTATTGCGTCTATGGCGGTCAGGATACCCACCAGGGCCATAATTCCGACGGCTATCATTAAGATGGTAAGCACTGAGCGCAGCTTGTTAGTCTTAACTGCTGTAAGAGAAACATTTAAATTTTCACGGAATAAAGGAGACAATCTCAGAAAGGCCGGATACTTCATAATGCAATATTAAGAAATTTCGCGTACATTTGCGGCTCAAATTAAAAAAATAATGCAGAAGAAAGAAAAATCAGATGGCCAGGAAAGTTATCAACGCCCACGGCGTGAACGGATAACAGATCAAAAGGGTGACAGGCCACGCCGCGAGGGCGGGTACAAC
>DHUU01000017.1:0-212464 GCA_002409325.1 Bacteroidales bacterium UBA5226
GCAAGCAGGGGGTCGTCGGTTCGACTCCGTCTATCTCCACAAAACGCGACAATTTATTGCCGCGTTTTTTTGTATCCTCTCAGGAGCAGCGGCTGTTCTCTGTTTTATTATCTTTGTGTATGCAATACATGAACACACTTGTCTGGATAGGACTTAGCCAGGCATTGTTTGCTGCCATACTCATGTTGACCAAAAATGAACGGACCGTATCGGATAAAATACTGTCCGCATGGCTTGTTTTGCTGGCCATTGAGTTTCTGACCGCCGGAATTGACTACCAGTTCTATGGATCCCCCCTGTTGTCCGGCTCGCATTTATTGTCCAATGCCGCGTTTTACCTGTACGTCCGGGCCCTGACAAGGTCGGGATTCCGGTTGAAATACGCACACCTGTTTCACCTGCTGCCATTCCTCCTTTTCAAAGTGCTGGCCTACATTATCAAGGCACCCTTTATGGTGGGAGACTATCTGGTTTTTGAAGAAAACTACCTGTTTCGCTTTTCCTTTGCCATTGCCAGCCTGATTTCATGGCTGATATACAGTTCCTTAAGTTTGACAATGGTCTATCATTACCGGGCTAATCTGCAGAATGAAACATCCCGTATAGAAGCCAACGAGAACATCCGCTGGCTTATGTCTGTTACCATTATTTACGTTATATATTGTTTTATAACCTACATCATATCCTTTTCCCTGATCATAAAGGGAGACTACGATTCCAACCTTCACGGGATCTTTAATTATTCCATTCTGCTGGTGTTGCTTTATGCGCTGAGTTTTTACGGTTTGAGACAAAAGCACATACCCGAAGAATTACAAATACCTAACGAAAAGCGTAATAATAAAAAACCCATCCTGGACGACCAGACCAGAAAGACAATCGGCAAACAGGTCCTGGTTTACTTCAGGGAACGGAAAGCGTACCTGAACCCCGACCTGAGCATGGATATACTTTCATCTGACCTGCAAATACCAAAGCACCAGCTCACCGAGGTGCTGAACACAGAACTGGGCAAAAGTTTCTTCCGCCTGGTCAATTCATACCGTATAGAAGCCGTGAAATCAATGCTGGCAGAGCAAAATAATTATTATTCCATAGAAGCGATAGGTTTTGAATGCGGTTTTTCTAACAAATCATCCTTTTATAAGATTTTTAAAGAAACGGTAGGGGAAACACCATCTGCGTATAAAAAAAGAATCTCGGCTTTTTGATTTTTGATGTCCATCTTTTAAAAAAATGAGGGATAATCGGTTCATTTTTCTTTCATTTGCACAAATTATGCAATGAATGAAACGGATAATCTTATTTTCTATACTGATATGTACAGTGTTGCAGGCCCAGGCCCAGTGGAATGGAAATACTGACTTCAATATCCATGGTTATGGAAGGGGGTCTGTTTACGGCGGGAGCAAGGCGTATGATCTGACCTCTGTGTTTGCCGAACTTTCCCTGCAGGCCTCTGTCAAAAAAGGCCCCGCCATCCTTGAATCGGATATCAGGTTCAGCACGGGCATGTTTTTTAATGAAAAAGATACCAGGTTCCGGATCAGGGAACTATACGCAGGGTATAAAAGCCGGAAAGTTGATGTTTTCCTTGGGAACCAGATCGTTATCTGGGGGCGTACAGACGGATTCAATCCAACGAACAACATTAGCCCCAACGATTACTTTTTCCTTTCATCGGATCCGGCCGATCAGCAGCAATCCAATTTCATGCTAAAAATGCAATACAGGCCCCTTCCCGGAGTAGATCTTGAACTTGTTGCCATCCCATTCTATAAAATGTCCAGTTACCGGTTTGATCTCTTTGACATGGGAGAACTGGGAAATTATCTGCTGTTCGTTGACGATATGCTTCCGGAAAGGATCCTGGCCAACGGGACGTATGCAGTGCGGGTGAATTTTGAATATCCGGCATTCGGCGGTTCTGTATCCTGGTTCCAGGGATATGACCCGTACCACGGATTTAATGTGGTTTCTGTTAACTGGGCATCTTCCCAGCCCGTAATACGCATCGCATCAGTTCCTTACAGGAAAACCGCCATAGGTGCAGATCTTGCTGTACCTGTGGGTAATTATATGATTGTAAGGGCCGAAGCATCTTATAGCCACACGAAAAATCCGGAAAATAAAATGTTTATTCCCAATCCGGACCTAAGCTATGTTGTAGGAATAGAAACTAATGTGCTGGACTTTATTATCATTGGTCAATACATAGGAAAATTCACTTTTGATTATTCCCCGTTGTCTGTACCTGCCCCTCCCAAGGATAGTAACCCCGCAGCGCTTATTCAGTATACAGAAAAATATATTGACTACGAGAACAGGTTATTTAACCGCAAAGTGTTCAATCAGCAGGAAAGGACCAACCATGCCGTATCCCTGACAATAACCAGGTCCTTTGCCTACGATGTCCTTTCGGCTGAATGCACGGCCTATTACAATTTTACATCAAAAGAATGGCTTCTCAGACCCAAACTGAACTGGAGGATATCGGATGCCCTGATGGCCGCTGTGGGCGGCCATTATATGAAGGGGGGAGAAAAAACGTTGTATGGCTATTCTTCTGCCATAATGAACGGGGCTTTCGCAGAACTAAAAGTGATCTTTTAAAACATGTCAAAATCGAATTTTATCATAAAATACAGGTGGCATATCATTATTGTCACCCTGGTGCTGGTGCTGGCGGGCATTATTCCTTTGATTACCATTCGCGTGAATCCGGATCTGGAATCTTACCTGCCCGAAAACATGCCCTCCATACAAAACAATAAAAAGATCAGTGATGTTTTCGGAAATGATGAACTGTTGCTGCTTGTTTTTCAGACTGAAGACATCCTGAATGAAAAAACACTCCACAGGATCAGACAAATATCAGATACCTTATCCATCATGCCACAGTTTGGACGGGTCTATTCCATGTTCCAGGCAAAGGATATCCGTTCGCAGGACGGAAGCATGGTAGTAAATCCGGTTGTGACAAGCATCCCGGAAAATGAGCATGACCGGGAAACCTTAAGGCAGGCAATTCGTTCCAACGACCTGGTGTATAAAATAGTTGTCTCCGATGATTTTAAAAACGCACTGATTATCCTGAGCTCCGAAAAAACAGTAAATGACGACCAGCTCATGGGTTTGATTGATGAAGTCCTAAAAAAATACCCGGGGGATGAAAACGTGTATATCAGCGGGAATCCCTATCTGAGGGATGAGTCGGGCAAGAAAATTGGCCGTGATGCACTGCTTTTGTTACCCATTGGCTTGCTGGTGATGTTTCTGTTCCTGTACGCATCGTTCCGGGAATTCAGGAGTGTATTGTTGCCGTTTTCTGTTGTGCTTTTTTCAATCGTAGTTTCTATGGCCCTGATCCCGGTCTTTGGATGGGAACTCAGTCTGATTGGGGTAATCATACCTATTATGATGCTAGCTGTTGCCAATAATTACGGGGTATATTATGCTGCCCGCTACCAGGACCTGCGGGCATCGGAACCCGGTCTTGCACCCAGAGAGCTGGCCATAAAAATTTCCGATTATCTGTTTACCCCGGTTACTTTGTGTGGACTGACCACCATTGTGGGAGTCCTGGGCCTGGTGGCGCATTTGTTCAGGCCGGCCAGGCAGATGGGGATTGTCTCGGCCATAGGTATTGCCTTTGCGCTGCTGGTGAGCCTGCTGTTCATCCCGGCAGTGTTGTCCCTGCTAAAGAAAGGCAAAATTCATAAAGACCTGGAAGCCGGGTCAAAGGGTTTCTTACCTTCTTTGCTCGAGCATACCGGGGAAAGCATTACACGCCATCCAAAAAGAATTATTGCCATTTTCATACTCTTTATGGGATTATGCTCGGCCGGGCTGTTCTTTTTCAAAACAGCCCCCGATTCCAATGATGTTTTACCGCAAAGCCACTCCTTCAACAAGGCCATAAACATCCTGGACAGCCACTTTGGCGGGAGCAAAATGTTTAATGTGATGTTTCAGACCGATGTTACAGATCCCGCCCTGCTTAACTGTCTTGACAGATATGAGCAGGAACTCAGAGAAGTGCCCGGGGTGGGAACCGTCACCTCTCTTTCTTCAATTATCAGGAAGATCAGCAAAGCCCTGAACGACTCCACTGACGCCGGTTATGACCGCATACCCGAAACCAGGGAAGGAGTTGCCCAATATCTGGAGCTCTATTCCATGAGCGGTGAGCCGGAAGACCTGGAGCAATTTGTGGATTTTGATTATACCAGCACACTACTCACGGTACAATTCAGGGCCGGGAGCATAGGAGAGGTAAGGAAACTGCTTGCGAAAATTGAAGGGATGGCCCGGGCCGATTCTCTGGAACCGGTCATTGGCGGCTTCACACTCACCGATATTGACATAAACCAATCTGTAGAAAAGGGGCAGTACTATTCCCTGCTGGTAGCCTTTGTCGCGATATTCCTTTTACTGAGCCTTATTTTAAAAAGCTTTAAGGCCGGTCTGATTGGAAGCATTCCACTGGCCTTTGCTGTGTTTTGTACCTTTGGGCTGATGGGGTGGCTAGGTATGGAGCTGAACATTGTGACGGCTTTAATATCATCTATATCGATAGGACTAGGGGTGGATTTTACCATTCATGTGTTCTGGAGGATCAAATGGGAACTGGCCCACGGCAACAATTATGGCCGGAGTATCAAGGCAACGCTCAAGACCATTGGAAGGGGGATTGTGATTAACGCCAGTTCAGTGATGCTGGGTTTTGCCATCCTGTTCCTTTCTGCCTTTCCGCTGATCCGTTCTTTTGCCTTTCTGATTAGTTTATCTCTTTTCCTTTGTCTTGTCAGTGCCCTGATCCTGATTCCTGCCATATGCTACTGGGCCAGGCCTAAGTTTTTAGAAAAATAAAAACAATATTATATTATGAAACTACTGTTAAAATCGATTGTTGCCGGACTGCTTATGTTTGGATGCACCCCCGGGTTATTTGGACAATCGGCTGCTGAAATCAGCAGAAAATCTACAGAGGTGATTGACCTCGGCTCAACACAAATGGATTTTACCATATACATAAGGGATAACAAAGGAAGTGAGCGGGTAAGGCAACTGACCATGATATCCGGTGTGTTTAATGGTGTCGGTAAAACGCTTGTCCGTTTTACGGCGCCCTCTGACGTACAGGGTACAACACTGCTCATTTACGACAACAAGGATAAAGAGGATGATATGTGGATTTATATGCCGGCCTTGAAAAAAGTTCGCAGGATCATCAGTTCTGAAAGAGGGAAAAGCTTTATGGGATCTGAGTTTACCAACGCAGACATGAGTAAGCCCAACCAGGCAGTTTTTAATTATTCCCTTCTGGGTACAACGGTGTACGATGGAAAAGAATGCTGGATGGTCCAGTCTGAAGGCAGGGATCAGACCATCAGTAAAGCATACGGTTACAGTAAATCAGTCAGCTATATAGATAAAAACAGTTACCTGAGCTATAAAGTGGAATACTACGATCTGTCGGGTAACCTGCACAGGATCCTGACATCCCTTGATTATAAGAACGTAACAAAAACCACCTTCTTTTCCTATAGAACCGTCATGGAAAATGTGCAGAACAAACGCGTCTCTGAAATGGTAGTAAACAAGGTTGAAACAGGGACCAAACCCGGGGAAGAATTGTTCTCTCCCAACGCCCTGCAGTAACAATTACCGGAGCAGCTGCCGCTCTTCTGCAGAATACAGGATTTTCTCCAAAACAGGTTTGAGCGAATCTCGGAAAACATAGATCATAATCAGGCACAGAATCAGTGTCAGGATTACTAGAAAAAGGGTCAGGACTCCGGTGGAAATTTTTCTCCGGGGTTTCCGGATTGACTCATTTTGAGCTATTTGATCTGTCTTGGCAGCAGCCTCTATGGGGATTGAGAGGGATTCCGGGGTGTCTGCAGTACATTTCTCAGGGAAATTTTCTTCTGCCTGAACAGCTTTTGCCGGATCCCCGGACGTAGCTGAAAGTTCACACCTGACTTTTGAAGGAACAAGCAGCGGGCGCAGAGATAAGGGAACCAGCCCGAAACCGTTTGGATTTACCGAAACGTTCTTGTCCATGACAAAAAACACGTCTCCTTCACGCGTCCTTCTGAGCTTCCCGAAGCCATCCAGTGTCACTGATTTTTCCCTTGCCAGCTTTTTGGAAATCTCTGCAAGCAAACCATCAAGATCTTCTTTGGATGCATAAGCCTTTTCCAGCAGCCCGTCATTCCAGGTTTCGCTTTCCCGAAACGAAATACGTCTTCCCGGAGGCAGGAGCACATGTCCATTGTTGGTTAGTGTTGCCGGAGTGTCTTCTGCTACGAAGCTTCCCATGCTTCCCAGAGAAACCCGGTTGTGTACGCGGAGCAATTCTATGCAATGGGATGAAAGCAGGGATGTGTCCATAATCTGAGCAAATTTACACTTTTTTTGATAAGATTTTGCTCTTTCAGGAAAAACCGTTTATCTTTGCACTCCCCTAAAGGAAAAAATTCCTCATTAGCTCAGTTGGTTAGAGCACCTGACTGTTAATCAGGGGGTCCAAGGTTCAAGTCCTTGATGAGGAGCCACAGATAAAAGCACTTACGAAAACGTGAGTGCTTTTTTTATTGGAAAAAAGTTATCTTTATACCCTACAAGTTATGCTATTACAATGATCAAGACGCAGGATCTGACCAAAAAATACGGGGCGCTCACCGCTGTGGACAATCTGAATTTGTCCATTGCACGTGGGGAGTTGTTTTCTTTGCTGGGACTGAACGGGGCCGGTAAGACCACGACCATAAAAATGCTTTCGTGTCTGATCAGACCTTCCGGCGGTAGTGCCCGGGTGATGGGTAAAGACCTGTTAACAGAGGCACAGGATATAAAACAAAAGATCAATGTGTCTCCCCAGGAAACGGCCATTGCCCCAAATCTCACGGTTCAGGAGAATCTGAAAATGATAGCAGGAGTATACGGCCTTACAAAAGACCGCATTCCTGTCAGGATTAATGAAATGATTGACGTATTCAGTCTACAGGAAGTGCGAAACAAAAAAGCAAAGCTCCTTTCAGGCGGTATGCAGCGTCGTCTGAGCATTGCCATGGCCCTGATCACGGAACCGGAGATCCTGTTTTTAGATGAACCCACCCTGGGCCTGGATGTATTGGTACGTAGGGAATTGTGGACGATCATCACAAAACTGAAAGAAACAACAACCATCCTTCTAACCACGCATTATATGGAAGAGGCGGAAGCCCTTGCGGACAGGGTGGCGGTGATGATAAAGGGAAAGCTCAGGGCATCGGGTACGGTTAAGGATCTGCTGGAGATGACCAATACCCAAAAATTGGAAGATGCATTCATTCTGCTTAATCAAAAGGAGGCTTAAATGAAATACATCTATTTTGCCGGCCGGAACTCCAAAGAAATATTAAGGGACCCCTTGACCCTGATCCTGGCAGGGGCATTGCCCGTTATGTTTATTGTATTGTTTTCTTTGATATCCCGGAATGCTCCCATAGAGGTGTTTCAGCCGGTCAACATTGTTCCCGGACTGACTGTATTCGGTTTTACCTTTATTACTATGTCCCTGGGGTTGCTCATAGCCAAAGACATAAGTTCTTCCTTTTTGACCAGGCTGTTCATTTCCCCTTTGAAGCCGCGGGATTTTATCCTGGGGTATTTCATTCCCGTTTTGCCAATGGCTGCCATAATTGCAGTGAGTTGCCTTGTAACCGGTCTGTTTGTAGGGATACCCCTGTCTGTGAAACTGGTATACACATTTCTTTCATTTATTCCTTTCGTCCTTTTTTCCGGTTTTTTCGGGATATTCCTGGGCATAGTATGCCGGGAAACGCAGGTAATGGCCATAGGCAATATCTACATCATTGCCAGTACACTTTTAGGAGGGGCCTGGATGGACCTGAACGTCCTGGGAGAAACATTAAAAAAAATCACGGATTTTTTGCCCTTTTCCCATGCCATAGAAGCTTCCCGGATCGTATTGTCCGGCCGCCCGGACAATCTGTGGATCCACCTGGGAATTGTATGTTTGTATGCTCTTGTATTCTTTGTTCTGGCGGTGTTCTTTTTTCGCAGAAAAATGAGATCAGATAACAAATAAATGTTCCAATAAGATCTTCACCCCAATAAGTATCAGAATAATACCTCCCGTAAGTTCTGCTTTTGAACTTAACCGGGACCCGAACAGATGTCCCAGTTTAACACCCAGAAATGACATCACAAAAGTTACTGCGCCTATCAGAACCACTGCCGTTATGATATTGGTTTCCAAAAATCCCAGTGTGATCCCTGCCGCCAGGGCGTCTATGCTTGTAGCCACAGCTAGTATGAACATGGATCTTAACCCGAAAGAACAATCCTGTTGTTCTTTCTCTTTAAAGGATTCTACAACCATTCTGCCTCCAATGAACCCCAACAGAAGGAAGGTGATCCAGTGATCGAAAGAAGCAATCAGGTGGTGAAACCGGACACCTGCCCAATAACCGATCAAAGGCATAAGTGCCTGGAATACACCAAAGAAGAGCCCTGCTTTCAGGGCGTTTCCCCAATTCATACGGGATTGTGTCATTCCTTTACATACAGATACTGCGAAAGCATCCATAGCCAGCCCTATGGCCATAAAGATCAGGCTCAGTGTTTCCATTCTTGTGCGTTGTTATATTATGCTCTGAAAATATCCTGCGGATAACAAGAGAATAAAAAATTGTTGTTTACGGGAACGCATAAAATTCCTAATTTTGCTATACCGATAACAAATATATATAATTTGAAGACGTATATGAAGAAATATATTCTCACAACTTTTGCCATGCTGTGTCTTTTTCCCGTTTGGGGACAGGAAACCAAACCGCGAATTACGATAATAGCAACCGGAGGGACCATAGCCGGAATAGCTCATACACCTGCAGAGAATGCATATACTCCGGCTCAGCTGACCGTGGAAACTCTGATCAGGCAGATTCCCCAAATAACCGATAAAGCTTCTGTAAAGGGTATCCAGTTGTGCAATATTGCCAGCCAGCATATGACACCACGTATCTGGGTACATTTGGCATCGGTTGTAGATTCATTGTTCACCGGAGATCATTGTGACGGCATAGTAGTGACTCACGGAACCGACACCATGGAAGAAACGGCGTTCTTCCTGGATCTGGTCAATGCTCACCAAGATCCGGTAGTCTTAACAGGATCCATGAGACCATCCAACAGTCCCGGAGCCGATGGCCCGGCAAATCTCTACAATGCGGTTTGCCTGGCGGCAGATACTGCAGCCCGGGGCAAAGGGGTTCTGGTGGTAATGAATGATTATATTTTTTCTGCGTCCGGAGTAACAAAAACCCACACAGTAAACCCCCAGGCATTTGATAGTCCGGATCACGGGCCTTTGGGTGTGATTCGCGGAGGCATGGCTGCATTTTACAAGCCTTTGCCCGAGAAACAAATTGTTGATCATGGGTTTTCCATAAGGGAACTGGCCAATACGGATCTTCCCCGTGTTGACATCGTTTTGTCCTATGCCGGTGCCACTTCCCTGCTTTTTGATGCGTTGGTTGAGTACGGGGCTGACGGTATTGTCATTGCCGGTGTCGGACACGGGAATTACTCGTATCAGATCGAAAACTCGGCAAAACAGGCTGTTCAGAACGGGGTGGCTGTCGTACGGGCGACCAGGGTGCTGCAGGGCGGGGTTTCATCCGACACGGAAAATCCTTTCAGCGGACAGATAGTCAGCAGATCGCTTTCTCCTCAGAAAGCAAGGATTCTGCTAATGCTTGCTTTGACCGGATCCCGGGAGCCTGCCGAAATACAGCGAATGTTTGATCAATACCCCTGAATACTACTCGGCAATTAAACGCAGTTTTTGCGTGTCTATGCGGGTTTTCAGCCATTCCGACATCACATGCAGTTGTTCCGCAGGCGGAATGGAATCAAATTTTACTACGGCAATGGTCAGTGTGTCTTTTGCCTGATTGTCCATGGTGACATTAATTGCCTGTGAAATAGACAATTCACGTGCCGATGGGTAAAGCACGGTCAATTCTCCTATCAATTCACTACTTAATGCTTCATAGTACCGGTACTGGTCCAGATTGACACTGAGCGTATCTATGATCTCCTGTTGTGCACGTATGCGTTCTTCGCTTTTTTGATAAAAATCTTCCAGTATGGAAGAACGTATGGCATCCAGATCCACCCTTTCCTTACCGCCCTGTACCACTGTGAGCCGGGTGTCTTCCAACCTTCTGAACCCGTTCATCTGACTGCGGGCAACGGACAGGGCATCTTCGGGCACCTCCCGGCCAATAAGCATAAGGTCTATTGTTTTATTCTCATACGAAATATTACGGCTAATGATCTGGGTGTCTGGGAAAAGAAAACTGTTATCTATATACTGATTGGCCTCATTTTCGTAAATGGAGGAACGAACAATGTCAATGGTAAGCCAAAGGGCAGGGATCATGGTTATTACGACAATAGCCAAAATGGATTGTTTTACGGCCTGTTCCCGTTTCTTTTCACGAAACACTTTATGTTCGTAACCCCTTAAACGCGTCCCCACAAAGGTGGCAGAAACAATAAAAACCGTATTGATAAAATACAAATAGAAAGCTCCCAGGAAAAACCGGAAATTACCTGTCGCAATCCCGAAACCCGCCGTACACAACGGAGGCATAAGTGCCGTGGCAATGGCAACACCCGGTATAACATTCCCCTTGTCTTTGGTTGACAGGGCAATAAACCCGGCCAGACCACCCACAAGGGCTATGAAAACATCGTATATGGTAGGGGACGTCCTGGCCAGTAATTCTGACTGAGGCTGGTCAAAGGGCGAGAGCGTAAAAAACAGGGCAGCTGTTATAATGCTGATCACGGTGGCTACAGTGTAACTTCTCAGGGATTTTTTCAGCAATTCCAGATCGTTTATTCCCAGGGCCAGTCCCATCCCAATGAGCGGTCCCATTAGCGGGGAGATAAGCATGGCTCCTATGACGACTGCCGCCGAATTGATGTTTAGCCCCAGGGAAGCTATGAGTATGGCGAAGATCAGGATCCACAGGTTGGCTCCCTTAAATTCCACACCGCCCCGGATATTGGCGATGGTCTCCAGTTCGTTTTCTTTATCTCTTCTCAGGTAAAAATAATACCGGATAAACCTGACAAAGGAAGGTTTGCGGCTTTTTTCGTTTCCCATATTATCATTAAGAAAGAAAAAACTAACCTATAACGGCTCCGTTACCGATTCCTTCCAAGGGAGAAACAAGCCGCATGGAACCATCCTGTTCCTTGGCCATCAGGATCATCCCCTGTGATTCAACGCCCCGTATCTTACGGGGTAACAGGTTTGCCAGAATACAGATCTGCCGTCCGGTCATATCTTCAGGCCGGTAGTATTCTGCTATGCCGGATACGATCACTCGTTGGTCCAGTCCCGTATCAATGGTCAGTTTGAGCAGTTTTTCCGTTTTGGGAACCCTTTCTGCCTGCAGTACGGTGGCTACCCGGATGTCCATTTTTTCAAAATCGGCGTAGGTACATTCCGGAAGGGCCGGGGCGACATCCTTTTTAACAGGTTCGGGTTTTTTCAATTTTGCCACCTGGGTTTCTATGGTGGCATTGTCAATCTTGTCGAAAAGCAAAAAGGGCTGGTTCAGCCGGTGTCCCCCGGGCAACAGGGTTTCACGCGAAAGATCCTGCCAGGGCAGTGCTTGGGGCATATTCAGAATGTTTCTGAGTTTAGCAGTTGTAAAAGGCAGGAAGGGATCCAGCGCTACCGTCAGCCGAGCACAGAGCTGCAATGAAAAGTTCAGGATGGTTGCCACACGTTCCATATCAGTTTTAGCCACCTTCCAGGGCTCGGTATCGGCCAGGTATTTGTTTCCCAGACGGGCCAGGTTCATAGCCTCCTTCAGGGCTTCCCTGAAACGGTAATGCTCCAGGTAGTCTTCCAGGGCCGAGGCCATCCCCGGAACAGACTGCATCACTTCCTGGTCATAAGCTGTCGGAGTACCGGCAGTGGGGACGAGCCCATTGAAATACTTGTGTGTAAGAACAACAGCCCGGTTCACAAAATTGCCCAGGATGGCCACCAGCTCATTGTTGTTGCGGGCCTGGAAATCCTTCCAGGTGAAGTCATTGTCCTTAGTCTCGGGCATTGTGGAACAAAGGGTGTAGCGTAAAACATCTTCTTTTCCCGGAAGCTCGTCCAGGTATTGGTGAAGCCACACGGCCCAGTTGCGTGAGGTGGAAATCTTTTCCCCCTCCAGATTCAGGAATTCATTGGCCGGTACATTTTCAGGGAGGATGTACCCTCCGTGGGCTTTGAGCATGGAGGGGAATACAATACAGTGAAAAACAATATTGTCTTTTCCTATGAAATGGACCATTTTGGTGTCCTTGTCTTTCCACCAGGTTTCCCAGGTATCGGGAAATAGTTCTATGGTATTGGATATATAGCCAATAGGTGCATCAAACCATACGTAGAGGACTTTCCCCTGTCCGCCCTCCACCGGGACAGGTACTCCCCAGTCCAGGTCACGGCTTACCGCTCTGGGTTGCAACCCGTTGTCCAGCCATGATTTGCACTGTCCGTAAACATTGGGTTTCCACTCTTTATGATCTTCCAGGATCCATTCCCTGAGCCAGGGTTCGTACTCGTCCAAAGGCAGGTACCAGTGTTTTGTCATTTTTTTCTCTGGAATGCTTCCACTAATAGAAGAGCGGGGATTGATCAATTCGTCTGGAGAGAGGGTAGACCCGCATTTTTCACATTGGTCTCCGTAAGCATCGTTGTATGAGCAGCGGGGGCATGTTCCCACAATATACCGGTCGGCCAGGAATGTACTGGTTTCGGGGTCATAGAATTGTTCGGTCTCTTTTTCCAGGAGTTTTCCGCTGTCGTAGAGTTTTTTGAAAAACGCCGAGGCGGTTTTGTGGTGGATACTGGAGCTGGTTCTGGAATAAACATCAAAGGATATGCCCAGCCTTTGGAATGACTCTTTTATCTGGAAGTGATACTTGTCCACGATATCTTGTGGTGTCACCCCCTGTTGCCTGGCACGGATGGTAATGGGAACGCCGTGTTCATCGGATCCCCCCACAAAACAGACGTCCCTGCCAGCAAGGCGCAGGTAACGCACATAAATATCGGCCGGGATATACACACCTGCAAGGTGTCCTATATGTATGGGACCGTTGGCATAGGGCAAGGCAGATGTGACCAGATAACGCTTGAATTCTTTCTGCTTCATCGCAAAATTGTTTATTTATTACAACCTGTTCAGCTCGCGGGCAAATGAATTTCTTACATCCATCATGACCGTAAGTTCCTTCAGAATGGTTAGGATCTTATCTTCTTCGCCCAACTGTTGTGCCTGCCTTAGATCCCTTGTCAGGTCTGCGCAGGAGAGCGAAACTATTTTCAGTTTATATACCAGCAGCGTCTTTGTAACATTATCCTTCAACAGAGGCTCTTCCAGCGGCAGGCTCTCCCGTAATACCTTCAGGTTTATGTGATGTGGATTGCTTATCATATCCAACACTTGTTGTGATATCAGAGGATCCTCGTGATTGATGAAAAATCTCTTTCTTAAGGCGTCATCTCCCGTCAGGGTTGTGTATAGGCGGAATATAGCCGCAAATAACGGGTCCTGAAATTCCAGATCGTCTTCTTCCATGGCCTTTTGAATAAACTCAGACACGGTCACGTCTTCCAACATGGTTTGCCCGAATTTGATCAGGTAATAGAGAATGTCCTGCTCGCACCGTCGCAGTTCAACGCTTCCGGGCTTAAGTTCCGCTTCCTGCATGCTTTCTTCACCGGGGGGTAGGGGTGGGGGCGGTATGTAGTAAGAAGGGCGGTTTCCCCATTCAGTTCTTTTCTTCCGGATTTTGGCCACTTCCCTGGTAAGGATCATTTCTTCGATATCCAGATGCCGGCTGCATTCTTCAATGTAGACGGTCCTTGTTATGGCATCCGGAATAATGGCGATGCTTTCAACCACTTCCCGTATGAGTGCCGATTTTTTAAGGGGATCCTTTATCTCATCGGCCATTAGGGCAATTTTGAAATGAATGAAATCGGTCTCGTTCTTTTCCAGAAAATCGAGTGTTTCCCTGGCGCTGTGGGAGCGGGCGAATGAATCGGGGTCTTCTCCCTGCGGGAACCTCACCACTTTGACCTGAAGCCCTTCTTCCAGCAACATGTCTATTCCCCGGATGGAGGCTTTGATCCCGGCATCATCCCCGTCATAGAGAACGGTAACCTGCTGGGTGAAGCGCTTGATTAGCCTTATCTGGTCTGCCGTGAGCGAAGTACCCGACGAGGAAACCACATTCCTGATCCCCGCCTGGAACAGGGTAATGACATCTGTGTATCCTTCTACAAGGTAACATTTCTGAGTCTTGCTGATTTCCTGCTTTGCAAAATAGAGCCCGTACAAAGAACGGCTTTTGTTATAGATCTCACTTTCAGGGGAATTGAGGTACTTTGACACCTGTTTTTCGTTCCTGAGGGTCCTGCCTCCAAAACCGATCACCCTGCCGCTCAGAGAGTGGATGGGGAACATGACTCGGTCCTGGTAGCGGTCCGTAAGGGTTTCCGGTTTATTATCCCGTTCAGGATAGTAGATGGTTAGCCCGGTGGTCGTGAGCAGGTCCAGTTTGTATCCGGCAGCCAGGGCAGAACGGGTAAAAGTGTCTTTTGAGGCAGGGGCAAAACCTAGTTCAAAATGCCGGATAACGTATTCAGATAAGCCGCGTTCTCTGAGGTAACTCAGTCCGGCGTCCCGTCCTGCATGCTCCTCCCACAAATAATTGGAATAAAAATCCCTTGCGTAACCGTTGACTATCATCAGACTATCCCTTCGCAGCCGTGATTCGGCCTCCAGGGGGGTCTCCTCTTTCTCTTCCACAGGGATGTTGTATTTGTTCCCAAGAAATTTTAAGGCTTCTACATAGTTGAGTTGCTCGTGTTCCATTATAAACCGGACCACATTGCCGGCCTTGCCGCAACCAAAGCATTTAAAGATGCCTTTAGAGGGGGAAACGGAAAACGAAGGGGTTTTTTCGTTATGAAAAGGACAACAGGCCATATAATTGGCGCCCCGTCTTTTAAGGGTAACGTATTCGCCAATGACTGCTTCTATGGGAGCAGCTTCCAGGATACGCTCTATTATGGCCTGGCTTATCATCAGAATGATTTGAATCCGACCGCATTACGTACCAGTTCCATGGTGGCGCGTGCAGATGTACAGGCCTCATCAGTTCCTTTTTCAATAACGTACTTCAGATAGGGCCCGTTGTTAAAAATTTCCTCTATCCTTGCCTTAATAGGCAGTGTGTGCTTGCAGATATCGGCTGCTAGCTGTTTTTTAAGATCTCCGTAACGTATGGTGCAATTGTCGTATTGCTCACGGAAATACCTGAATACTTCAGGTTCGGACACAACGCCCAGGATTGTAAACAGATTAGCTACTCCGGGATTCATGGGACTTCCGGGTGCTACGGGCCCCGTGTCTGTAACGGCGCGCATTACTTTTTTTGTGATGGTCTTCTGGTCGTCAACCAGATAGATGCCGTTTTCTTCGCTCTTGCCCATTTTCCCGCTGCCGTCCAGGCCGGGGATCTTGACAAGGTTGCTACCGAAATTGTAAGCCTCGGGTTCCGGGAAAACCGGCACCTCGTATAATTTATTGAATCTTCTTGCCAGCAAACGGGTAATTTCCAGATGCTGTTCCTGGTCTTTTCCCACGGGGACCCAATCGGCGCGGTGGACCAGAATATCAGCGGCCATAAGCACCGGATAGGTAAGCAATCCGGCGTTGACATTATCCGGATTCAGGCGCACCTTGTCTTTGAAAGAAGTGGTGCGTTCCAGCTCTCCCTTATATGTGAGCATGTTGAGCAACACATACAATTCACTTACCTGGGGCACACTGCTTTGTATAAAAAGGGTGGATTTTTCCGGGTCCAGGCCAGAGGCCAGGTATTCGGAAAGAATGGTTTTCACCCCGGAGTGGAAATCAACCGGTTTGGGATGTGTTGTCAGGGAATGAAGATCGGCAATAAAAAAATAGCATTTGGCCTGATGCTGCAACTGGACAAAATTCCGGAGTGCCCCAAAATAATTACCCAGGTGCAGGTGGCCTGTGGAACGTATGCCGCTCAGAACTGTTTTCATAAAGGAGAGATTCAAAATTCAGCTCACAAAGTTAGTCTTTTTTGGGTAAATGTTATCTTTGTAAACTATGATAACCATTTCTAAAGGTCAGCTTAAAGGCAAAGTATCTTTGCCGCCATCAAAAAGCATGAGCATCAGGGTGTTAACGGCAATTTTTTTATCAGGCCGCGAAACGTTGCTCAAAGGGGCCTGGCCCAAAGACGGAACCCAGGTTTGTGAAGACGTACAGGCTGCTTACCGTGTGGTACGTTCTGTCGGATCGCAGTTTGCTAAAGAAGACATATGGCCCGACAAGGTCCCTCCTGCAAGGGATCATTCAAGAAGGCAGTTAGATTGCGGAGAATCGGCCCTGGCCCTGAGGATGTTTGCCCCTATCCTCGCCCTGTCGTCTTACATCTACTGCCTTCGAGGACGCACTACCCTGATAACAAGGCCTGTAGATTTTGTCATTGAAGGATTGCGCGAACTGGGTTGCTGGTGTGAAAGTCTGAACACCCTTCCAACCCTTTCCATCATTGAAGACCTGAAAGAAACCGGACGCTGGGAACCACTCGACACCTCCCTGAGCCTGTCGCGTCCCATACTCCTGGTACAGGGTCCGCTCAGGGGCGGAAAATACCAGGTCAATGCCGGAGGCAGTTCCCAGTTTCTGAGCGGGCTGCTGATGGCCCTGCCTCTGGCCGGGAAAGATTCCATACTAGAAGTGGAGCACCTGGTAAGCCAACCATATATAGACCTCACACTGAATGTGATGGAGTCTTTTGGCGTCCGGGCTACACATGATAATTACAAAGTGTTCCATATCCCGGGAAGACAGACCTACCGCGCCCGCAAGATTGACATCGAGGGAGACTGGAGCGGGGGGGCGAATTTCATAGTCGGGGCAACCTTGTTCGGAGACCTTCGCATGGGACCTCTGTGGAAGAATAGTCTGCAGGCAGACAAGGCAATACTGGAAGCCGTCGGAAAAGCGGGTGGATCATGGGCATGGGGATCGTCCAACCAGTTGAAAGTATACAAGGCTAAGAATTTACAGGGTTTTACTTTTGATGCCCAGAAGTGTCCGGACCTGTTTCCGCCGCTGGTTGCACTGGCTGTACACTGCAAGGGTACTACAAGCATTCACGGGATTGACCGGCTTTTCCACAAGGAATCCAACAGGGCCCTTGCGTTGCTGGAAGAATATTCAAAAGTAGGGGCCAATATCCGCGTGGAAGGGAACAATATGGTCATCCAGGGAGGTGTTCTTGCCGGAGGGGCAAGGATTTCTGCCCGGGGAGACAACCGCATTGCCATGTCCCTGGCCATTGCAGCCCTTGGCGCGGAAAAGCCCATCGAGATAGAAGGCAAGCATACTGTAGCAAAATCTTTTCCCGATTTTTGGGAAGAATTGAATAAAGTTACAAAACCTATATCATGAATGTTTTTGGAAGGAATTTCAGAGTTGCTGTTTACGGTGAATCACACGGACCCGAAGTTGGGGTGCTCATAGACGGAGTTCCTCCCGGGATCCTGCTTTCGGAGATAGATTTTCTGGAAGATATTGCACGCCGCAAAAGCGGCGCTCCGGGCACCACCAGGCGCAAGGAGGGCGACGAGCCCCTCATACGTAGCGGTGTTTACAGGGGATACACCTCGGGAAGTCCCCTGTGCATATCGTTTTTAAACAGGGATGCCCGTCCGCAGGATTACCTTACTGCAGAAGACAGCGATCCTGTGCGCAAACTGCCTTTCAGACCGGGAACGGCAGATTATACCGGGGATGTCAAGTTCAGGGGTTTTCAGGACCCCCGGGGTGGAGGGCATTTTTCCGGCAGACTGACACTGCCCCTTGTGGCTGCCGGGGTGGTTGCAAAGAAGATCCTGGAAGGCAAGTGTCCAAAACTGGCGATCACCGCTTTTCTGTCCCAGGTAGGGGGTGTCCCGGTGATCCGTAACAGGCCGCTTCCAAAGGAAGTGAACACCCTGCTTGCACAGGCAGTTGAAAGGGGTGATTCCCTGGGCGCCATTATCTCCTGTGAAGTCACCAAACTTCCTGCCGGTCTGGGTAACCCGTTTTTTGACTCGGTAGAGTCGCTGTTATCCCATGGAATTTTTTCCATCCCGGGGATCAAAGGCATTACTTTTGGTCTGGGTTTTGACGAAGCCCTGCTTATGGGATCTCAGAATCCCCACATCGGGGGCATAGCCGGGGGCATTACAAACGGGGATATGGTCTCGTTCCAGGTAGCCATAAAACCTACACCCACGGTAGGAGGCAAAGGCAGGCATGATACCTGCTTTGCCCTCCGTGTTCCCGTAGTTATAGAAGCAGTAACTGCAATGGTCATTGCAGACCTGGTGATCACTGGCGCTTAACGGATTGCTATTTTTGTTGCTGCAACGCAGCACGGACTTTGGACTCGATCTCCTCTTTGAGTTCCGGGTTGTCTTTAAGCATTTGTTTGACCGCATCGCGTCCCTGGCCAATCTTTGTTTCCCCGTAACTGAACCAGGACCCGCTTTTTTTGATGATCTCAAGTTCCACCCCGAGGTCAATAATTTCGCCAATGAGCGATATCCCTTCTCCAAAGATGATGTCAAACTCGGCTTTTTTAAAGGGTGGGGCCATTTTGTTCTTGACCACTTTTACCCGCACGTGGTTGCCCGTTGTATCTTCCCCGTCCTTGAGCTGGGTGGTGCGGCGCACATCAATGCGTACCGAAGCGTAAAACTTCAGGGCGTTCCCACCGGTGGTGGTTTCCGGGTTGCCAAACATGATGCCTATCTTTTCCCTGAGCTGGTTGATAAACACACAGGTGGTGTTGGTACGGCTGATATTGGCGGTTAATTTTCTCAAGGCCTGTGACATCAGGCGGGCCTGGAGTCCCATTTTTGAATCTCCCATTTCCCCCTCTATCTCGGCTTTTGGAGTCAGGGCGGCAACCGAGTCAATGACCACAATGTCAATGGCTCCGGAGCGGATAAGGTGGTCTGCCACCTCCAGGGCCTGTTCTCCGTTGTCGGGCTGGGATATGAGCAGGGTATCCACGTTAACGCCCAGCTGTTGCGCATAATTGCGGTCAAAGGCGTGTTCTGCGTCAATAAAGGCTGCAATGCCACCCAGTTTTTGTGCTTCTGCGATGGCATGAATGGCTAAAGTGGTCTTCCCGCTTGATTCCGGGCCATAGATTTCAACTACACGGCCCCTTGGATAGCCGCCAATGCCCAGGGCATGGTCCAGACCAACGGATCCTGACGGTATAACCGAAACGTCCCATTTGGGCTGGTCTCCCAGTTTCATGATGGTTCCCTTCCCGAAATCCTTCTCAATCTTGTCCAGGGTTGCCTGGAGCGCTTTCATTTTTTCCTGACTGGCGGTTACTCCTCCCGCTTTTACTTCTTCTGCACTAACTTTTGCCATAATGTTTTGATTAATGATTAGACAACAAATATACAAATTCACAGACAAAAACCCCTATCTTTGAAGTATGAAAGAGTGGTTGCTGGGGAAAAATCCGGACCAGTTGCAGCAAATTGCTGCTTCTTACGGCCTGCCTTCTTTTACTGCAGGCCAGATTGCAAACTGGATCTATGTAAGGCACGTAAGGGAGATTGGGCAAATGACCAATCTGAGCAAAACGACAAGGGAAAAACTGGCCGAAACATATCAGGTGGGGGGATTTGAGCCGTTGCAGGTGCAGGTGGCAGCAGATGGCACAAAAAAGTATCTTTTCCCTACTCTGGACAGCTCAGGCAGCGGGGTGGAAGCGGTTATGATCCCGGAAGGGGACCGGGCTACCCTGTGTCTTTCTTCCCAGGTGGGTTGCAAACTGGGTTGTGCTTTCTGCATGACAGGACGTATGGGCTTTGCAGGCAACCTGACTGCGGGGGAAATCGTGGGCCAGTTTCTGGGAACCGGAGAAACAGACCGGCTGACCAATATTGTCTATATGGGCATGGGAGAACCCCTTGACAACTGGGACCAGGTGCTCAGGTCCCTGGATATATTTACCTCTGATTGGGGGTTTGCCTGGAGTCCCAGGCGCATCACGGTGTCCACTTCGGGCATACTGCCTTTGCTGGATGACTTTATGGCAAAGACACAGGCCCACCTGGCCATAAGCCTGCACAGTCCCTATGACAATCAGCGCGCGCAGATCATGCCGGTTCAAAAAGCGTATCCCATTAGCAGTGTTATCCGGAAATTACGGCAATATGATTTCTCGGGCCAACGAAGGCTCAGTTTTGAATACATTCTTTTTGAGGGCTTTAACGATACACAGAGGCATGCGGCCGCCTTGCTGCAACTCCTGCGTGGTCTGGAATGCCGTGTTAACCTGATCCGCTTTCACGCCATAGAGGATTTTCCCATGCGGCCCTCTTCAGAGCCGGCAGTCAATGCCTTTATGGCCCGTCTTAACAAAGCCGGGCTGATGGCAACGGTACGCTCTTCAAGGGGAGAAGATATCCTGGCCGCGTGTGGCCAGTTGAGCGTGAAGAAAAAAAACGAACCCTGATGCAGCAAGAGGAATTCAAAAAATGCCTGGCCCGGATGCAGGCTCTATGCAGCCGCAGTGAAAAATGCAGGGCAGATATCCGCCTGAAACTGGAGCAGGCCGGTGTACCTCCGGCCGAGACAGCAGAGATCCTGAATGAGCTGGAGAAGGACCGGTTTCTGGACCAGGAACGTTATGCTACAGCTTACGCAAGAGATAAGTCCAACCTGCAGGGATGGGGGCCCCGAAAGATATACAACGGGCTAAGGATGAAGGAGATATCTCAAGATATAATAGAAAAGGCTTTATCCGGAACAGGAGAAGAATTACTCCGGCAAAGACTGGCAGAAGCCCTTCAAAAGCACCGGAGTTTCAGGGACAAAGATCCCCGCAAGCGTTACGCCGCCCTGGTGCGTTTTGGTCTGGGGAGGGGTTACAGTTATTCTCAAATTGTTGATTGTCTTACAAAAATTAACAATCAGGGGCATTAATAATTTTTGCGTAATTGAAATTCTTGTTATATTTGTGTCTTATAAAGGAAGCCATTTAATTTATTAACTAAAATAATTAATGTCATGACAATTTTAGACATCACATTGCAGCCGATTTATGATTTCCTGGCTGGCTTATGGGCAACACTATTTAGTGGTGCTGGTGCCTGGGCTGATCAACTGTACGTAGTCCTGAACCAGATCTGGGATATTTTCCAGAATATTTTCACGTTCATAATTCACGAAGTTGGCGCGGTATAGGGGAAATCTAACTGATCAGTTACTGAGTATCAAGGCTGTCTCGTACGAAGGCAGCTTTTTTTTGTATGGGAACTTTACGTGCAGGCGACCTTGTTTTTACCTTATCCAGAAGTGTACGAAAATCCGTGGGATTAACCATCCGCAAGGACGGGTCAGTTCACGTAAGGGCACCATTCTGGCTTCCTGTACAGGAAGTAATCCGGATGGTTTCGGGAAAGTCCTCCTGGGTACGTTCAAAACAACAGACCATGAAAAACCAACAGGTGATACCTGCTCCGGGACCGGAACTGAACCGGATAAAAAAACAAGCATTACTTAAGTTTCGGATGATTGCTTCTCCCTGGGAGGAACATTTTCGTGTTCGTTACGGAGTGGCCCCCAAAAAATGGACTGTAAGGGAAATGAATACACGCTGGGGCAGCTGTTCCACGGCAACCGGAAGGATTACCCTGAATCTGAGGTTGTATTATAAACCCGATGCGTGTATTGAATACATTGTGGTACACGAATTGTGTCATCTGATCCACCCAAACCATGGCAAAGACTTTTATACCTTGCTGGAAAGAGAACTTCCGGACTGGAAAACCAGTAGAAAACAATTAAAAGCTTAACTTTGTGACATTATGATATATAACGAAGATAATTATAAAAACCTGTTGCAGAGGGGGCAACGGTTGAGGAGGTTTCTTTGACGTAGAGAACAGGGAAAAAGAATTGAAGACCTTGACAGAAGCCTCTCAACAGCCTGGCTTCTGGGATAAGCCCAAAGAGGCAGAAGCGCTCCTGCGCAAACAGTCCCTGCTCAGGACGTCACTGGAAGCGTATTACAGGATCCGGGAAGGTCTGGACGATCTGCAGGTTCTTGACCAGCTGGAAGCTTCGCAGGAAGAACTCGACGCGCAGATTGCCAAGGTGCTTGAATGGATTGAGGAAGAGGAATTGAAAAGCATGCTCGGCAACGAAGGAGACACTATGGGGGCACTGCTTAAGATCAATTCCGGGGCTGGGGGAACCGAGAGCAACGACTGGTCTGCCATGCTCATGCGGATGTATATCCGCTGGGGAGAAAGGAACGGTTATAAGGTAAGGGTTCACAACATTCTGGAAGGGGAAGAGGCCGGAATCAAGTCCTGTACCCTGGAATTTGAAGGCCTCTATGCCTACGGCTACCTTAAAGCCGAGAACGGGGTGCACCGTCTGGTACGCATATCACCGTTCAACGCCCAGGGGAAAAGGCAAACCACCTTCTCTTCTGTCTTTGTGTATCCTGCCGTAGATGACACCATAGAAATTGAGATTAATCCTGCCGATCTGGAGTGGGACACCTACCGTTCCAGCGGAGCGGGAGGGCAAAATGTGAACAAGGTGGAAACCGGGGTACGGGTACGCCATATTCCCACAGGGATTGTCGTTGAGAATACTGAAACAAGGAGCCAGTTTGACAACAGGCAGAATGCCCTGCGTATCCTCAAGTCCCATCTGTATGAAATGGAGCTGGAGAAGCGCCGCGAAAAGGAATCCCAGCTGGAAGGACAGAAGAAAAAAATTGAATGGGGTTCTCAGATACGCTCCTACACGCTTCACCCTTATAAAATGGTTAAGGACCACAGAACAGGTTATGAAACAGGCGATACGCAATCTGTTTTGGACGGGGATCTGAACGGGTTTATACACGCATACCTTCTGGGAGGAAGCTAAAATGGCTCTTAAAGTATACAGGGCTTCGGCAGGTACAGGCAAAACATATCGCCTGACCCTGATGTATCTTAACTTGTTACTGGGCAATTCAGCGCGTTTTGACCCACGTGCCTTTTACGGAATACTGGCTGTGACTTTTACCAATAAGGCCACAGACCAGATGAAAGCCAGGATCCTGAATACTCTGGAATCACTGGCTGCAGGAGAAGCCTCGGCCCTGGGAAACGATCTTTGCCGGGAAACAGGCCTTCCCTTTGAAGAACTGGTCTCTCGCGCTGTCACTGTACATAAGACCCTCCTGCATAATTATTCCTGGTTTTCGGTTTCCACGCTGGATGCTTTTTTCCAGCGCGTGTTGCATTCCTTTGTCATGGAAGCCGGTCTGGACACCGGTTATTCCGTGGATACAGACACCGAGTATCTGCTGGATAAGACCGCCCG
Source organism: Bacteroidales bacterium UBA5226 (assembly GCA_002409325.1). Classification (GTDB taxonomy): domain Bacteria; phylum Bacteroidota; class Bacteroidia; order Bacteroidales; family UBA932; genus DMER64. The sequence continues at coordinate 23,550 of DHUU01000017.1, forward strand.
CCGGATGATCACCCGTATTCCGCAGGACGACTCACTGCGTGTGTGGTTCACAGACCTGATCAATGAAAAGATTGCCAGATCGGACAGCTGGGATGCCTTCCGTTTGCTCAGACAGGTGGGGTACCAGGCTACCCGGGAGTCTTTCAGAACCATGGGGGAAGCGTTTGCAGGGAAGATCTCGGACAGGGATTTTTTGAGGGATTTTATTGGTAAATACCAGCAAATCATTCAGGATTTTGAGCAAAGGATGGCCACCTGGGGGACTATGGCTCAAAATCTGATCTCGGCCGGGGGCTTTTCTGCTGCTGATTTTCCAAACAAAGACAAATCTTTTGCAAGGTATTTTGAAAAAATTTCCGATTCTCATCCCGCCGTTGACTCGTTCATCCCAGGAAAACGTGTACTGGATGCTCTTGGCGGAACCCAGACTGTGTGGTATAACAAGAGCTCACCTCCGGGCCTGGAAAAAATGCAGCAGGTCCTGATGCCCATACTCGGCAGCATTCAGGATTATTACAAAAGCCATTACCCCCTGTATGCAACGGCTGTAGCGATCAGGGAGCAATTGCCCCAGATGGGTTTGCTGGCAGACGTGATCACCACCATGCGCCAGGTCCAGCAGGAGGACAACACACTGGACATAGGCGATTCCACTTACCTGCTCAGCCAGCTGGCAGGAGACGGGAACACCCCTTTCATTTACGAACGGATAGGAGCCGGGTATGATTCTTTTCTTTTGGATGAGTTCCAGGACACCTCTTATCTACAATGGAAAAATATGTATCCGCTTCTGGTCAACGGACTGTCGCAGGGGGCAGATTCACTTATCGTGGGAGATGTCAAACAAGCCATATACCGCTGGAGAAACAGCGACTGGAAGATTCTGGGAGAGGAAATAGCAAAGGACCCGCAGCTTATCCGGCAGGGGGTGGATTTTTTTTCTCTCAACACAAACCGCAGAAGTTACAGGGAGGTTATCGGTTTTATTAATTTGCTTATTGACAAAATTCTGGGTACTCTTTCAGAAACAATCAGAGAAAAAACAGCGGCCTGCGACAACCTGGAGGAAGGGGATCGCCAATATTTCGAGCACCTTCTCTTCAATGCCTACCTGGATCACACCCTGTATACACCAGCGGGCGCAGCGGATGATCCGCCCGGATACGTCCGGGTCAACACTTTTTCCTCCGAAGGAGAGGATAGTGTAACACTAAAAACACTATCAGCGTTGCAGGACTTGCTGGTTTCACTGCTCTCCAGGGGGTACGATCCTTCCGACATTCTGGTCCTGGTAAGGACAAGGGAGAATGCCCGCATCATTACCCGGCATTTTCTACAAAGTGCTGTTTCCCAAAACGGGGAAGGATTTCAATTGCCCCAGGTAGTATCAGACGATTCACTCTATCTGGCATCATCTCCTGCAATAAACCTGGTGATCTCCTTACTCAGGCTGGCACATTACAGGCATGACGCCTGCAATGCAAGGGCAGCACTTTCCATATTGTCCGATTTTGGAAAACCTGAAGTAATGGATGACCGAGAATTCCTGGACAGACTCCGTTTTCTGCCTCTGGCAGATGCCTTTGAAGCCATAGTACAAAGGATGGATTGGACTGGTGATCTTGAGGCTATCCCTTACCTGCAGGAATTGCACGACATGTTATTGTTGTTTGCAGGCAATGATGGCGGTGGGGTATACGCATTCCTCAACTGGTGGAAGGACAGGGGAAAAGAAAAAATGCTTTCCACAGGACTACCGGGGCAGGCTGTCAGGGTTCTTACCATCCATAAAGCCAAAGGACTTGAGGCCCGGGTAGTCATAGTCCCGTTTTGTAACTGGCCACTTGACCCTCGTACAGGCAGTCAGGTTATCTGGGCAGGCACTTCCCGTGAACCCTTTAATCAGCCGGAACAATTGCCGGTTTTATACAACGACCGGCTCCTGCACACTTTTTTTGTCAGGGATTATTTTCTGGAATATGCCCAAAGGTGCCTTGATTCACTGAATTTACTTTATGTTGCAATCACAAGGGCCAGGGAAGAATTGTATCTCTTCCTTCCCGAGACAGACACACCCTCCCGGGATGATATCTCTTTTCATATCAGGAAAGCCCTCTTTCAAAATCAGGCAGAAGGGGATCTGGTCTGGTCCTGTGGCATGCAGCAGCCCCCTGCAAGAAAGACCGTGAAAGAAAACGATGAGGGATTCCGGCCCCGGGCTTATCCGTCGCACGATTTCAGGGAATCATTGAAACTGGTTTACCGGGAAGATGATTTTGAATATGCCGCTGAAGATTCCATGAGGCAATGGGGTATTGTCTTGCATAAAGCACTCTCCCGTCTGGAAGTAGAGGCAGACATTGCCCGGGTTCTGGAAGAATTGGTAATGGAAGGTGAACTTTCAGGAAATAAGGAAACAGTCAGTAAATATGCCGCAATCATAGAGAAGACTTTGTCAGATCCGCAGGTCTGTCCATGGTTTGATGGTTCCTGGACAGTCAGGAACGAATCCTCCATACTGGGACCGTCAGGAAAACTACGTCCGGACAGGGTGATGGAAAAAGACGGAAAGACCGTAATTCTGGATTACAAGTTTGGAAAACCGGACCCTTTACACCACAGGCAAATGAACCGCTATGTGGCTACCCTCAAAAGAATGGGCTATAAGCAGGTGGAAGGCAGGCTGTTGTATTTCAATCCCTAAAGGACCATACCGGCCAGCGCTCCTGTATGTGAGCCGTACCGGATGGTGTGTATACCATTGACCCAAACGTGTGGGATACCTTCCGGGAACCGGTGAGGATCTGCAAAGGTGGCCCTGTCCATGATGGTGGCCTGGTCAAAGGCCACTATATCGGCATGGTATCCCGGAACGAGCAGGCCTCTTTCCTTCAGGCCGAGGCGGGAAGCGGGCAATGAAGTAATTTTTTTCACCGCTTGTGAGAAGTCCATGAGTTTTTCCTCCCTGCAGTACTTGCCCAGAAATCTGGGGAAAGTACCATAGGAACGCGGGTGCGGCATGGTTTCAGACAGGGGGCCCTGAGGGGAATAAACGCTCCCGTCGGAGGCAGGCATCCCCAAGGGATGAGAAAGGAAAAGACGAACATTGTCTTCTGTCATGGCAAAGACAACGATGCCTGATTGCAGGCGTTCTTCTATCAACAGGTCCCTAACAAAATCCCATGTTCTTTTTCCGGATAGGCGGGCACATTCTTCCAGGTTCCTTCCCATGTATGTTTCTTTGTTAGCGGGCAATGAACAGGCAGATATGATCACGTTCTGCGCTCCGCCAAATCGGTCAAAACGTGATAGTGCATATTCCCCGAATTCCAGTGCAGTGCTTTTGTCCCTTAGCCGGGACAAAACATCGTCAGCTGTACCCTGTCTGCCATTCAGGGGTATGAAACTGGTAAGGCCCGTTGAAAAGGCAATATAAGGGTAACGGTCAAACGAAATATCAACCCCGTCGCGCCGGCCTTTTTCAATCAGCTCTATCAAGGCAGGGCCCTTGTGCCAGTTATTGAAATTCTGGGCTTTAAGGTGTGATATCTGGAGTCTCACGCCTGACTGCAGAGCTATTGAAATGGCTTCCGTTACGGCTTCTTCCACGCGGTCGTCCTCGTTACGCATGTGTATGGCAAACAGACCATTGTGTTTTGCCACAACTTTAAGCAGTCCAACAAGCTCTTCATTGGATGCATACGCTCCCGGGGCATACTCAAGTCCACATGAGAGTCCTATGCTCCCTTGTTCCAGCTGGGTTTCCAGAAGATCCTGCATGGCCGCTTGCTGCGCCGGGGTGGCAGCAGTGTTCCAGTTTCCTATGATTGCCGAACGTAAGGATCCCTGACCTGTAAAAGTACAGTAGTTGATCCCCTTTTTTTGCTTGTGGAGCGCTTCCAGAAAGGATGCTGCGTTTTCATATGGCTTGCCGGGGAAAGGAGAATCACCGCAATTGCCTCCGGCCTCGGTGGTTATCCCCTGGAAGATGCGGCTATCGCCCCGTGGACATTGAAAAAGATTGGTATCGGTATGGCTGTGAAGGTCCACAAATCCGGGGCTAATGACCATACCGTTAACATCCACCAAATGGTCGGCATAGTTGCCCAGGCGGCCCAAAGCCGCGATCCGTCCGTCCTTAATGCCCACATCTCCGCGGTAAGGAGCTGTTCCGTCCCCGGTATAGATAAGTCCGTTATTGATAATAGTATCAAAAGGTTGCGAGACACGAAAAACGGAAGAAGCCCCGGAGAGCCCGCCGACGGTAGCTGCCAGACCGGTGCCTGCCAACACGCTCTTTCTAAGGAAAGTCCTACGGGAAATATTGGATTTCATGGCATTGGGTGATATTAGGCGTTTTGTAGGTCACTATTTCATTATCATCGTAATAAAACAGGATTGCCTGGATGTTGCCCTGCGATTCCAGGAACTGAATACTTTTTTCAACTCCCATAGAACAGAAAGCAATACTATAAGCAGTCGCATCCAGGCTGTTGTTCGCAATGACCAGTGTACTCAGAAGCGGGTCCTGAACAGGGTAGCCGGTATTGGAATTAAACATCTGGTTGAATATCTTTCCTTCCCTGATTGTAAAATCAGCGAGGCTGCCGCATATTGAAACCGCTTTATCACTCAGGTAGATCACATGGCCGGAAGCCTGGTCAATCAGCCAGCGCCAGGGAGTGCCGGAAGGGTTCAATCCTTTACACAATACAACTTTTCCGATTTCTATCATATAATTGGATATGTTGTGCATATCCATCATAGCTCCAAGGTAATCTACCGCAAGTCCTATCCCCATGTTGTTGAAATTAAGCTGTATACGTGGATCTTTCTTCACAACCATTCCTTTTTGTACAGATACTTTCCAGATACCGGTATACTCCAGAACCTGTGCAATTTGATCTGGAGTAATGTTATGAGCGTTACCCAGGCTGTATCCCCACAGATCGCGTAATGGTCCTGTTGTGGTGTTCATAGAAGCTCCTGTAAGTTCTGCCGTGGACTTTGTTTTTGTTAGTACTGCCGTAAAGATGGAATCGGCTTCCATGTTGGTGTTGCTATTAATATTGCTGATCAGGGAAGATTTGTTATACAGTGAGATTGACCTGTCAATTTCATGGGTACATTTTCTGGCCGCCCTTTTGATATCAGATTTAAAAGACCAAGGTGCATAATCGGGGACCTGGAATACCACCTGGTAAGAATATCCCATCACTACACCGTCAATGGTTTGATATGATTTACCGGGACTACAACCTGCAAAAAGCAGCAGGAATAATAAAAGGATTGTTGCCGGGACCAGTATTCGTTTCATAATTGAATAATGATATTATCGGTAGCATACGTTTTGAAAATCCCGCCCTGGTCATATATAAGGTATGCGCCCAGTTCAGGATGCTGATTCAGAAACCCGATGCTGGCTTCCAGCCCCATGACCATAAAAGCGGTGGCAAAGGCATCTGCGGTCATGCAGTCAGGAGCAACAACCGTGACACTCAGCAGGTTGTGCGTAACCGGAAGTCCGGTCTCCGGATCTATGATATGTGCGTATTTTTTACCGTTTTCTATATAATAGTTTCTATAATTGCCAGAAGTAGCCAGGCCTTTGTCTGTCATGGGGATCACCGCCTGGATATTTTCGCCCGGATGGATATTCCCGTCAACAGGGCTGTCAATGCCTATGCGCCAGGATTCTTTTTTTGGATTCAGGCCCCGGCAGACAATCTCGCCTCCGATTTCCACCAACATATCTGTTATTTCCAGTTCTGACAAGTCTTTGGCTATCAGATCACAGGTAAAACCTTTAGCTATTGCGTTCATACTCAAACTGCAACGGGGGTCTGCCTTGTTTAGTGTCGTGCCTTCCAGGCGGAATTTATCCATACCTGTGTATTGCCTGATCAGTTCCAGGCTATCCTGCCTGAAGGTATCTCTTTTTTCGAATCCGAATCCCAGCAGATCAAAAAAAGGAGCTGCCGAAATATCGAAAGCTCCGTTGGTAAGAATTGAGATTTCCAGGGATCTGTTGAAGACGGTCCTGAACAGGCTGTCTGTTTCCTGTGTGAGATTCTTGTTGATCCTGCTAATTAAGGAATGATTGTTGTATATTGACAGGGAGTTGTTGATCCTTTCAAAATCCGATGCGAGTGTTTGCTCTACAGTATCAGCAAAAGCGGACGATGCCCCTTCAGGTATCCTGAATGTGATGGCATACGTTGTTCCAAGGGCACTCCCCTGAAGACATATGTAATGCCCCCGTTGATTGCAACTGGCAGTGAAAAGGAGCAGAAAGCACAGGACAATAAAAGGAAATGGTTTTTTTGTCATTAACGCAAAGCTACAAATTTTTACCTACATTTGCAGATTATAATTGATATGGTCAGTAAAAAATCAAACCTGTTTTTTCCCCTTTTAGCGGTTTTCATTCTTACCCTTGCCACGGGATGTAAAAAAGAGGAGGCCGATCCGCTCTATATGTCCGGAGCCCTGACGTTTAATCTTCCTTCGTATACTTTCCCGGGTGAAAAAATTCTGATCGAGGCCTCGGGAGTAACCAAGCCACAGGGAGACTCTGTCGTTTACACTTTTATGGGAAAACACTTCACGCCCGATTCAGTAGTCGCCCAATCTGTCCTCTTTACCCTGCCCGACAGTCTGGGAACATACACTCTTACACTGACTGCATCGGCCGAGGGATACACAAAAAGCGTAATAAGCCATTCCACAACGATCATACACAGGGTCTTTTCTGTTATGGTGGAAGGATTTAAACCATCCTTGGATTCAATAACCGATCCCAGAGACAATAAAGTATATTATTACAAAAGGTACGGTGACCTTGACTGGTTTATTCAGAATCTGAACTGGAGCGGGGCGGGCCTGACCTACTCAGACATTCCGGCACTGGGACATATGCTGGGAGGTTTGTATACCTGGAATCAGGCCATTTCGGGAGAAAATGCACCTCCTTCCCCCCCACAGCAGGTTAGTGGCCTCGGGGCCGGGCCCCGGGGGGTTTGTCCCGAGGGATGGGCCATACCCACAGCCGAGGATTGGGCTGATCTGGCATCGGCAGTCAGTGGCAAACCTTTGGGTTTTCTCGATCCCTGGAACGGTCTGGGAGAGGTCTTTTCGGTGGATGCAAAAATCAACGGGAACAAACTCTGGAAGTATCATCCAGACAACGAAAAAACAAATGTATCCGGATGGAATGCGTTGCCTGCCGGTTATGGACTCCTTTCTGGTGCCACTTTTTCCGGGTATGGACAGACTTCATTCTGGTGGGCCTCCTGTGCAGATGGCAACCAGGGCTACTACCGTTTGATACATTATGCAGTAGACAGGTTTTCCTGTGCTACTACCGACAAGTCATCAGTCTATGCTTCTGTAAGATGTGTAAGAAAAGCCGATAATAATTCCAAATAAGAATGAAACCAGATGGCAAAATTCTTTTCATCAAGGGATAAAAAAAGTATTGTAGAGGCCATAACCCGTGCCGAGCTCAAAACTTCGGGGGAAATCAGGGTGCACGTCGAGACTTATTGTCCATCATCATCGCTTGACAGGGCAATCTTTGTATTTAACCAGTTGAAAATGTACAAAACGAGGGACCGGAATTCGGTGCTGATATACCTGGCCAGTGAATCAAAGAAATTTTCCATTCTGGGCGACACCGGGATTAACGCTGTTGTTTCTGAAGGCTTCTGGTTGACTGTTAAAGAAATAATGAAAGAATCCTTTGTTACCGGCCGCTATGTTGAAGGCATATGTGCAGCAGTGGAAGAGATAGGCGAAAACCTGGCCCGTTATTTTCCGTGCGAACCAGGCGATGTAAATGAATTGCCTAACGATATATCATTTGGAGCATGAAAAGATCCCGTAAAATCCTTTTTATGACAGTCTGTGTCCTGGGAATTTCTTTATCCCTGCACGCACAGGTACCGGAACGTCCGGCGGTTCAGCGCCTTGTCAATGATTTTGCAGGTTTGTTCACGCCTGCCGAGAAAGAGTTGCTGGAAGCGGAACTTGTCGGGATTGACGACTCCACATCCAACCAGATTTGCGTAGTTACGATTGCAGACCTCCAAGGGCAGGATATCAATATGGCAGCTCAACAGGTATTGGTTGGCTGGGGGGTGGGAACAGCCCGGAACAACAACGGAGTCGTGTTGATGGTAGAGCACACACCCGGATTACCGGGGGGGCAAGTGGCCATTTCTGCAGGCTATGGACTGGAAGGGGTACTGACCGATGCGTTATCCAAACGGATCATTACCAGTGACATGATTCCACTTTTCAGGGAAGACCGTTATTATGAAGGAATCAGGGCAGGAGTAAACTCAATCAGGGAAGTAGCTATTGGTGAATACAATACGGCCAGAGAAGGGAATGACAAAACAGCCGGTGTGGTGGCGGTACTGACTTTATTCTTCATCCTGCTTTTCTTTATCCTGATCATATATATTGCCAATAAAAGAAAAGGCCCGACCAATCTGGGCGGGAGCAACCGGAAGGGGCCCAGTATGCTGGAATTGATGATCTTAACCAATCTCCTGGGAGGAAGGAGCCGGGGAGGCTCCGGAACCGGTGGTTTTGGCGGCGGCTTCGGAGGCGGCGGCTTCGGCGGTGGTGGTTTTGGAGGCTTTGGAGGAGGTCTTGGTGGAGGAGGCGGGGCTTCCGGTAGCTGGTAGGCTGGCAAAAGCAGCAACGATCTTTTTTACAAGAGGGTGGCGTATGATATCACCCGTATCAAATCTTACAAAAGCAATACCTTTAATGTCCCGCAAAAGATCCATGCAACGGGACAATCCGCTGTCGCTTTTTCTGACCAGGTCTATCTGGCTTGTATCCCCGGTGATGATAAATTTGGCGTCTTTACCCATCCGGGTCAGAAACATTTTGAGCTGTGATAGGCTTGTGTTCTGCGCTTCGTCCAGGATCACACAGGCATGGTCCAGGGTCCTTCCCCTCATGTACGCCAGTGGGGCTATCTGCACTACGCCTTCCTCCATAAGTGATTCCAGTTTTTTTGCGGGGATCATATCCCGAAGCGCATCGTATAAAGGCTGGAGGTAAGGATCGAGCTTTTCCTTCATATCTCCGGGCAGAAAGCCAAGCTGTTCTCCCGCTTCGACCGCCGGACGTGTGAGGATGATCCTGCGCACTTCCTTGTTTTTCCAGGCGCGTACCGCAAGAGCGATGGCTGTGTAGGTTTTTCCAGTGCCGGCAGGGCCTTCTGCAAAAACCAGATCATGCTCCTGGTAACATGTTACCAGGAGTTCCTGATTTTTTGTTTTGGCCCTTATCAGGGCTCCGTTGTTTCCGTATACCAGAATGTTGTCCGATTCTGCCTTTTCGCTGTCTGCAGCCCGTACGGCAGCATTGAGTATGGAAAGGATGCTTTCCGGGGAAAGGTGTTGTCTCTTTTCATACAAAGCCACAACGCATTCAAGCTTTTCCTGAAACCGTTCAATTATTTCCGGCGGTCCCTGGACCTTGAGTTGTTCTCCCCTGGCAATAATCTTTAATTGGGGAAAGTTTTGTATTAACAAGGGGATCAATGGGCTGTCTGGTCCATATAGGTCGGACGGAGGGATGGATTCCAAAATAAAGATTTTTTCGTTCATAGGCAGGATATCGTTTGCGTTCAACTATGCCGGGAGACGTCTCCCGCATAAAGTTACGAAGTGTTTTTAAAGTTTTACCAATAAGTTCCAGCTCGGATGGATCTTTAACAATCTCCCTGTACAGGCGTTCATCCGATACCGGTAGTACCAGATAGGTTTTTTTCCCGTCCCTGGCAGGGCGCCAGGTCCAGATCCATTCATACCAGGCAGATTCAATACGGGGACCTGTCTTATTGAGCACAAGATCAAAACACAGGATCATACCCATCCTGGCAAAAGGTTCGGGCTGATTTGAAATGAAATTTCCCAGTGAATAGGCAGTCATGAAGCTTGTTTTCCCTTCAGAGTCAGTAACAACATCAATACTCTGGGGAACGTGCGGATGGGATCCTATTACGGCAGTCACCCCTTCCTGATGCAACCAATGGGCCAGCTGGCGCTGGCCGGATGATGGATACAATTGGTATTCCATGCCCCAGTGCATGCAACAGATAATGCAATCTGCCCCTTTGTCCCGGACCCGGCGGATGTGTTCCCTGATCAGAGAGGTGTCTGTCAGGTTAAGTGTAAAGGAGTCCCTTCCGGTGTTGTTGTTGCTTGCATACGTATAGTTGAGAAGGGCTATTCTGATCCCGTTTTTTTTCAGGATGATCCACGGGCGTGTTGTCCCAATATGATAAACGTCCATAGAATCGTACAATTCAAGGGTTTTATACGCACCCCGGACACCTTTGTCGAGTATGTGGTTGTTGGCCGTGAGAAAGACATTGACTCCAGCCTCTTTCAGGGTTATAGCCAGCTGGTCGGGAGAAGAAAAGGACGGATACCCGGAATATGGTGGCCCGCTAAAAGTTGTTTCCATATTCAAAGCGGTATAATCTGCCTCATAAAACCGGTCTGTGACAAATGAAAAACAAGTGTTATACAGGTAGGTGCCATCCGGTTGATGCGCAGACCGGATTTGTGATCCGTGCTGCATCAGGTCTCCTGCAAAACAGAAACGCACCCGGGCCCCATCTTTTGATAAAACGCACAGGGGCAGGAAAATCATGGTGAAGACAAGTGCTGTCCTGATCTTGTTTGCCATATAACAGGTTGCAAGTTACCCCTTTTTTTATTGTTCCCGTTTTTTTCATGTATATTTGTCATCAGAAAACTATCTAATGATTTTATTATGAAGAAAATATTCCCGTTGCTCCTTGGAATCATACTGCTGGGCAGTATGAATTCCTGCGATTGGATACGTTCCAGATTAGGAATGCCTACATCTGAAGAGTTAAAACAGAAGCAGGAACAGATTATTAAAGATTCTCTTGATAAGGTGGCCAAAGAGCAGGAAGTCCTCCTGGAACAGTTCCGGCTGGATTCTCTGGCCAGAATTGAGGCCGAGAGAGCCGCTCTTAAGAGATACCACGTGGTTTTGGGAAGCTTCATTATGGACAACAATGCAAAAAAGATGATGGAAACCCTTACCGGATTGGGTTACCAGCCCTTGCGGCTGCAATTCAGGAACGGGTATTCGGTCATATCGGCCTGCCAGTCTAACTCCCTTCACGAGGCCTACAATATGATGTACAAAATGTTTTCCCATGATATCACTCCTTACGATATCTGGGTATATGACACCAACCAAAACCTTCACTTCTGATCTATGAAACAAACAGCTTTTACCCGGTTCCACGAAGAGCTGGGTGCCAAAATGGTGCCCTTTGCGGGATTCACTATGCCCATTGAATACCAGGGAATAACGGCAGAACACATGCAGGTGCGTGATAATGCGGGCGTCTTTGACGTCAGTCATATGGGGGAAATTTGGATTAAAGGCCCCAATGCCCTGAGTTTTATTCAATACGTAACCTCTAACGATGCTTCTTTATTACGCGACGGGAAGGTCCAGTACACCTGTTTTCCGAATGGCAGGGGGGGGATTGTGGACGATTTGCTGGTATACCGGATAGATGAGCAAACTTATTTATTGGTAGTCAATGCAGCTAACACGGAAAAAGACTGGGAACACCTGTGCTCCCATGCACCCCGTTTCAGGCTTACCCCGGGCAGGGAACTGTACAACGCTTCTTCAGAGATATGCCAGCTGGCCATTCAAGGCCCCAATGCCATGAAGATTGTCCAAAAGATCTGTGATACCCATATCATGGACATGGAATACTATACATTCCGGAAATGCACCGTTGCAGGAATCCCGCAGGCTATCGTTTCCATTACCGGCTATACGGGATCAGGAGGATGTGAGATTTATGTGGCCAACCAGCACGGTGAGAAGCTCTGGACGGCTTTATTCGCAGCCGGGAAAGAGTATGGACTGATTCCGGTGGGATTGGGAGCCCGCGATACATTGCGTCTTGAAATGGGTTTCTGCCTTTACGGAAATGACATAGATGATAGGACCTCGCCTCTGGAAGCCGGTCTGGGCTGGATCACCAAATTTTCAGAAACAAAAGGAGATTTCATTGACAGGGCTTTCCTGCAGGAACAAAAAGCTGGGGGGGTAACACGTAAACTCGTGGGATTCAAAATGATAGACAGAGGCGTCCCGCGCCATGAATACCCCGTCTGTACGGCAGATGGAATGGAAATCGGAAAGGTAACGTCCGGAACCATGTCTCCTGTGCTAAAGATTGGCATAGGAATGGCATATGTAGAAACAGCCTTCGCCGGGTTGGATACGGAACTGTTCATAAAAGTCCGTGACCGCCTGCTCAAGGCTGTAGTGGTCAGGCCACCGTTTTACAAAAAACAATGAAAATACTCACCACCCTCATTACACTGATCCTGGGCCTTGCCACTGTGCAGGCTCAGGATTCTTTTGAGAGCGCACTCAGACAACACGTAAGGGAACTGACTGCCAATAAGCTTATGGGAAGACAGGCCGGTTCAAAAGGAGAATTGGAAGCAGCTGCCTATATTTCCCGCCAATTTTCTGAAAAAGGCCTTGAGTTGCTGTATCCGCAGGGATATCAGGATTTTTCCTTTATAGACGAGGCTACCTCGGACACACTTTATTCGCGTAATGTGGTAGCTGTAATTCCCGGATACGACCCGCTTCTGAGAGAAGAATACATAGTCATAGGGGCCCACTACGATAACCTGGGAACACACACCATACGGGTGAACGGAAAAGATTCCCTGTGCATTTATCCCGGAGCCGATGCCAATGCCTCCGGCGCATCGGCGCTGCTTGAACTTGCGTCGGTTGCGCGAAGCCAGCATTTCATGTACAAAAGAAGCCTTTTGTTTGTAGCTTTTGGGGCCGGTCAAAAGGGAGCAATGGGATCCTGGTATTTTGTGAATAGGGCATTTCCTGCCTCTTCCGTGAAAATGATGATCAACCTGGACCGGGTAGGAGGCGCTTCCCTGGAGAATGTTCCCGCAGTTTATTGCGGACAACCTCACTATGAAATGGAACATCTTCTTACCCGTCTGACTTACAATTCATTTATGCCAAAAGTTCAGGTTTATGGAACAGATTATTTTCTGTCAGATCACCAGGCTTTTTCAGAACAAGGAATCCCGGTCTGTCTTTTCACAACGGGCTTGCATCCACACCACCAGACGTTGCGCGATACCCCCGACAAACTAGACTATGAAAGGATGGAGTCTTTTTGCCAGTATATCTCGTTGTTTATTATGGAAGCGGCCAACGACCCGGGAGAACTGTTCCGAAAAGAGACAACACCTATGCGCGCAGCCGGAGATGAAGCAGTTTATGCTTATTCTGAACTGGATGTTCCTCCCAAGTTTATGAACGGGGATATTCAGTCTTTTGTAGACAGGTGGTTATACAAATACCGCCGGTATCCGCAGGAAGCCGTACGCCAGGGTATCAGTGGCCGTGTTATGGTTGCTTTTGTGGTAGAGAAAAACGGGGAAGTATCACAAATTGAAGTGACGCGTACGGTACATCCATTGCTGGACCAGGAAGCGGTTCGTGTCATTGCTGCATCACCAAAATGGAAACCTGGTGAAAAGAATGGGGAGAAAGTACGTGTTAAGATCTCAATACCTGTTTACTTTGAATTGGCTCCCACCCGCTGATCATGTTTTAAGCACCTCAAAGCCTGCACCATAAACACCCGATACACTGGCCATGGAGATAAAGGCATCCCTGTCTATTTCCTTTATGATTTTGGCAATTGCATTGGATTCGGTCCTTCGGACAATTACCAGCAGCACTTTTTGTTCAGACTTGGTATACCACCCCTGTGAGCTGATAACAGTTACCCCCCTTTGGAGTTCTTTTGATATTCTGTCTGCAATTTCTTGGTGACGGGAAGAAAATATGAAATACTGAACAGAACGTTTAGCCCCCGATAAGATGGTGTCTACCGTATAACCAGCAAGTCCTATGATCAGGTAGCCATAAAGCACTGCGGCAAGTTTCAGTCCTATGGTGGGTTCGTCCGAAATGAAGAATAATGAACCAATGATCACTAGATCACAGGACATCATGATCCGGCCCGGCGAAATGTTCCTGTATTTCCCGATGATCTGGGCGAGGATATCGGTACCCCCGGTACTGCCTCCCTGTGCAATGACTGTACCTACTCCAACTCCGGACATAACAGCCCCAAGCAGGGAAGAAACGAGTTTCCCGTTATCCAGGGCCATTGCCTGGATAAGGTCAGCAGGGATGATCCGGGGCATAAACTGAAAAGCAATCCCTGCCAAAACCACACCGTAGATGGTTTTTATTCCGAATTTCCAGCCGATGGTCTTCAGCCCAATAATGATCAACACGGCATTTATGGCCAGATAGGAGACACTGATTGGCAGTCCGGTGGTATAGAAGATTAGTGTTGCAATCCCTGTAACACCACCACCCACCAGTTGGTTGGGTATAAGAAAAGTCGTCCAGGATGCCACATAGACAAGCAGTCCGATCGTAATAAGCAGGTATTCCTTAATGGCAGTAACCGTATGGAACGGCATTTTTGTTCTCATATCACCACATTAATAATTTTTTCAGGGACCACGATTATTTTCCGGATTTTTTGACCACTGCTGTATTTTGTGGTCCTTTCATCTTCCCTCACCAGCCGTTCAATTTCCTCTCTTGCCAGGCCAAGGTCGAGGTTTTTTTTAAACCGAAGCTTGCCGTTGAATGATACCGGATATTCAAAAGTCTGCTCTTTTATAAACTCCGGATTGAACACAGGGAAGGCAGCATTGGCCACAGAGGGTTCGTTCCCCAGCAGGAACCATAATTCTTCGGCAATATGCGGAGCGTAGGGAGACATCAAAATTACGAGCGGCTCCAGGATCATACGTTTATGACAGTCCAGATCGGTCAGTTGGTTCACGCTGATCATAAACGCACTGATAGTAGTATTGAAGGAAAAGTTTTCAATGTCTTCTTCCACTTTACGGATGAGGTTGTGCAGTATCTTAAGCTCTTTTTCTTCGGGTGCCTGATTGAATGCTGTCGGGTTTCCGTCTTTGTCAAAGAACAGCTTCCAGAATTTTTTCAAGAACCGGTGTACTCCGTCTATCCCATTGGTGTCCCAGGGTTTGGATTGTTCCAGGGGCCCCAGGAACATTTCGTACATGCGCAGGGTATCTGCCCCGTACCGCTGACAGATGGCATCGGGATTGACCACGTTGAACATGGATTTGCTCATTTTTTCAACGGCCCATCCGCAGATATATTCCCCGTTTTCCAAAATGAACTGAGCGTTCTTGTATTCGGGATTCCACTGTCTGAAAGCTTCCAGGTCAAGGCGGTCATTCTCCACCAGGCTAACGTCTACGTGCAGCTCGGTAATCTGGTAATTGTCCTTAAGATTGAATGACACAAACGTATTTGTGTTTTTAATACGGTAAACGAAACTGGAACGTCCCTGGATCATGCCCTGGTTGACCAGTTTGCGGAAAGGTTCCTCTTTGCACACAATCCCAAGATCAAATAAGAATTTGTTCCAGAACCTGGAATAGATCAAGTGACCGGTTGCGTGCTCGGTGCCTCCGATGTACAGGTCGACATCCTGCCAGTAGTTGTTGGCAGGTGCAGAAACAAGCTGTTCTGAATTTTTCGGGTCCATATACCGTAAATAATAGGCAGAACTGCCCGCAAAGCCGGGCATGGTGCTTGTTTCTAACGGATATCCCCCATACGTCCAGTTTTTGGCGTTTGCCAGGGGTGGCTCGCCCGAGGCGGAAGGGTGATAAGAATCCAGCTGGGGTAGTTCAAGGGGTAATTGCGATTCGGCAAGAGGGGTAGCCAAACCGTCCCTGTAATATATTGGAAAAGGTTCTCCCCAGTAGCGTTGCCGGGAAAAAATAGCGTCACGCAAACGGTAATTCACTGTACGGGTGCCCAATTTTCTTCTTTCAACTTCTGCTATGGCTGCAGGGATTGCCTGTTGTACGGTCATCCCGTTTAAGAAACCGGAATTGCACATAATACCTTCTTTGGCATCAAAACTTTCTTTGCTCACATCGCAGCCTTCTATTAAGGGAATGACAGGCAGGTTGAAATGCCTGGCAAAGATGTAATCGCGGCTATCGTGAGCCGGTACCGCCATAATTGCTCCTGTGCCGTAACCAGCCATTACATATTCACTGATCCATACGGGGATTTCCTTTCCTGTAAAAGGATTTGTTGCATAGGAACCGCTGAAAACCCCGGATATATTGTGTGTCTGGCTCATCCTCTCCCGTTCAGTCTTGGTTTTGACATAGGCCAGGTAGTCTTCTACTTCTTTCTTTTGTCCAGGAGCAGTTAGCATATTGACCCATTCACTTTCGGGAGCAAGGACCATGAAAGTAACACCAAAAACAGTGTCTGCACGGGTTGTGAAGACAGTCATGGAAAACGTTTCTGAGCCGTTCTTTACCAAAAACTCCATTTGGGCGCCTTCTGATTTTCCTATCCAGTTACGCTGCATCTCTTTCAGGGAATCGGACCATGAAATGTCCTCCAGTCCCTTGAGCAGTCTTTCGGCGTAAGCAGATACACGCAATTGCCATTGTTTCATTTTTTTCTGCTCCACGGGAAAGCCACCACGTATGGAATATCCTTCTTTGACCTCGTCATTGGCCAGCACCGTACCCAGTCCCGCACACCAGTTCACTGTTGTTTCTCCAAGGTAAGCTATGCGGTAACACATCAGTATGTCTTCCTTCTCCTTTTCCGAATAGGCGTTCCACTCCTTAGCGCCAAACTCCTTTTTGCAATTGTGTGCGGCTTTTAAACCACTGTTGCCATGGGTGTTGAACCGGGTAATAAGCTTATCTATGGGCTGGGCTTTTTCCAGGTCCAAGTTGTACCAATGGTGGAACATTTTCAGAAATGCCCATTGGGTCCATTTATAATAGGATGGATCACAGGTACATATTTCCCTGTCCCAGTCATATGAAAAACCAAGCTTATCCAGTTGTTCACGGTACCGTTTGATGTTCTGTGAGGTTGTTATCTGGGGAGGCTGTCCGGTCTGGATGGCGTACTGTTCTGCAGGCAGCCCGAATGCGTCGTAACCCATTGGGTGCAAAACATTGTATCCCTTGTGTCTTTTATAGCGGGTATAAATGTCACTGGCTATATAGCCCAGAGGGTGACCTACGTGCAGGCCTGCTCCGGATGGATAGGGGAACATGTCCAAAACATAAAATTTTGGGATTGAAGAATCTGCCTCAACTTTAAAGGTCTTGTGAGACAACCAGAACGATTGCCACTTCTGTTCAATTTCAGAAAAATTATACTCCATCTTGATCCTGTGATTTGTAAAGGCACAAAGGTAATAAAAACCTTTTTTAGGCGGAAGACAGTGACAAAGGTGATGGGAAATAGTAAAACGTATATATTTTTTCAAGGATTATTTTTTAAAACATAATGTAATAATCTGATTATCAATGTTATAAACAAAGACAATTATTCAGGACAATTAATATTTCCAATCAAACGGTACATATCTTTTTCTTTTAACAATACATTCTTAAATTTGATAAAACCTAAACAAGTATTGATCAATCTATTGTAATAATGTTGACGTTTCTTTTAAATCAAATGGCCACTATTGTTTATTTTGTGGCGGCATCTCTTTTATTGGCTAAGGTCAAGGTAAAATCTGTCCTTCATTTTTCACCTTCTATTCCTTTCAGGTGTCTGATTAATTCTTATCTGGCTTTGGGTACGATCTATTTTCTAAGGGCAATCTTCATTTATAGAGGGTACGGAATTCTGAATAATTTTCTTAAAGAAGATTATTACCTGCGGGTCACACTTACAATTCTTCCGCTTTACTGTATTGCATTTTCATCAATTGCCTCCAATGATGTCAGAAAAATGTTACTCAAAAGAAGCCTGTTGTTTCTGACTCTGTTTTTTATTTTGCACATTTTAATAGCAGGGCTTTTACAGCAAGAGATTACCCCGGGCCTTGTCATAGCCATTTATTTTCATGACCTTTGCCTTGTCTGCGTTGTCTCGGGCATCATGCTTTTCTTTGTGTTGAATAAAATATTAAAGCACCAAAGTGAGGTACGGACAAAAGAGATCAATGCTTTCAGGACACTAATGGGCTTCCTTCCGGCCATGTCTCTGTTTACATACGTGTTGGTGCAGGCAGGGATAACCTGGCTTGCCGATATCTTCTTTGCTGTATTGATTCCTATACATTATTTTTTCATTATGGCCATCATAATGAAAGACACAACCCTTGTTTATGGAGGCAGGTGGGTAGAAGAAACCCAGATCCCCGACAGCACGGCCTGGCTTGATTTGCAGGGGGAACGTACCAAGGAGAATAATTATCGGATGGATATATATCACAGGATCAAAAAATACCTGGAGAAAGAACAGGCATACAGATCACCTACGCTTACAAGAGATGAACTGGCGGCAAATATCGGTACAAATATCACATATGTATCAAGATCCCTGAACGAGTACGCGGGAATGAATTTCAAACAATTTATTAATGCCTACAGGGTAAAACATGCCCAGGATTTTTTCCGGCAGCACCCCGGGTCCCGCCTTATAGAATTATGCAATGAATCTGGATTCCGGTCACTTACAGCCTTAAATCTGGCGTTCCGTGCCAATGTTGGAATGACTCCGGGAGAATGGTGCAGGATGGAACTACAAAAAATAAATAATGAAAAATAATCATGAAGAACAATAACATTTTTTTAAGAAGGATTACCAGGTACACACAGGGATGGCTATTGACAGATCCTGTCTTATTCACAAAAAAAGATGCGGCATATCCGGAAGACCCGGAAGACATTATTCTGAACATGAATAGGATGATGGTCCAAAATGAATTTTATAAAAATCCCGGATTGACTATCGGGCGTTTATGCCGGGAAACGCACACCAACCGTTCCTATCTATCAAGATCAATTCACAGGATGTATGGAACCAATTTTTGCGAATGGGTAAATATTTTCAGGATAGATGCGGCCAAGCGCCTGATAGAAAAAGAGTCTGATAATAAAATTGATCTGGAGGACCTGTCCATTGTATGCGGTTTCAATTCAGTACGTTCTTTCTGCAGGGTCTTCAAAGCAAGTGAATCGTGCACACCCCGTCAATACTTTAAAAAAAAACGCAGGGTGTGATTTCTAAATGAAAAACTTATGAATTGTCTGCAGTGCAGAAGGAAGTGAAAAAACAACCACCCTGTCGTAAGGTTTGATCTCGGTATCTTCCTTGACTATAAGGCTGGTGTTTCCCCTGGTAACACCGCCTATGATGGCATCACGCGGAAATTCCAGATCCCGGACTTTTTTCTGGGTGACCAGGCTTCTTGGTTTGGCTATGAACTCCATAACTTCTGCATCGGATCCATTCAGACATTTCATAGAGGGGACATCGCCGGTCATGGTAAAGCGGAATATCCTGCTTGCAGTGATGAGTTTTTTATTGATTGTGGCGTCCACTCCCACGCTTTCGGCCAGCTTGATATAATCAAGATTTTCAACCTGTGCTATGGTTTTTTTCACGCCTGCCCTTTTGGCAGCCATACAGGAGAGAATGTTGGCTTCAGCACTGGGAGTTACCGCTACAAAGGCATCCATCTGCGATAGGTCCTCTTCCAGCAGGAGGTCCGTGTTACGGGCATCGCCGTTAATAATCAGGGAACGAGGAAGGGAAACGACCAATTCCCGGCAGCGGTTGCTGTCAATTTCAACTACCCGAACTTTTTCAATCCGGGATTCCATGTTGTGTGCAACCATTTCCCCAACCCTGCCGCCTCCCATGATCATCAGGTTCTTTACAATCATATTTTCCCTACCGCTCAGAATCATGGCGGCGTGAGCCGCTTCTCTTTTGGTTATGACAAAAACCAGGTCATGCAACTGGAAAACTGTGTCTTTACGGGGAATAATGGTGTTTCCTTCGCGGGCGATAGCTACCGCCCGGAAGGGAATATCCCCTCCATTCTCTTCTGCTACCTGTATCAGGCTCTTGTTTACGATCAATGAACTTTCCAGAAGCTTAAGCACGATAAGCTGGAGCCTTCCTCCCGAAAAATCCATGAATTCAGATGTGCCTGATTGTTTCAGAAGGTCAATGATCTCGTGTGCTGCTATTCTTTCCGGGTAAAACAGAAGGTCAATACCCAATTCAGTGAATATGACCCTATTCTCGTTTTTAAGATACTCTTTATTGTTGATGCGGGCCGTGACGCGTTTTGCTCCCAGTTGTTTGGCAAGCAGCGCCGACACTACATTCACATCCTGTTCTTCGGCAGGGCTAACCGCTATGAATAAATCGCAGCGGCTTACTCCTGCTTTTTCAAGAGTGGATATGGATGTGGCTATTCCAGGTACGGGAACGACATCTGAAGTCTCTGCTATTTGATGCAGACGGGCTTCATTTTGATCGATAATTGTGATTTGGTGGTTTTCATCGGACAACATCTTTGCCAGATGAAAACCAACCTCTCCCGCACCGGCAATAATTATATTCATTCAAGGATCTTAATATTCGTCTTCGTTGAAAAAAAAATCTTCCTTGCTGGGATAATCAGGCCAGATGTCTTCAATGCTGTCGTATATTTCCCCATCATCCTCAAGATCTGACAGGTTTTCAATAACCTCCAGCGGAGCGCCCGAGCGTGTGGCATAATCAATAAGCTCCTCCTTGGTCGCGGGCCAGGGAGCGTCTTCCAGTTTTGATGCCAATTCAAGTGTCCAGTACATTGATGCAACGTGTTTAAAAAATGTGACCAAAGTTATACAAAATTGTCTTCCACACAACCTGTAGTAACGGTGATGAACCGGGCAAGAATAAAAAGGTAGTCTGAAAGACGGTTAATGTATAATAAAATATCTGCGCCGGCAATATCCGTGCCAAGAGCTACTATATGACGTTCTGCTTCACGGCAGATAGTACGGGCAATATGAATCTTTGATGAAATATCTGGTTTATAAGGAAGTATGAAAGATTTTATGGGCGGCAACTGATCTTGCAACCTGTTCGTTGATTTTTCCAGGGCCGCGGCTGCTGTCACGAAATCATAGAGGATGTCTAAGGAGGGGTCGTTTGAAGCCAGCCTTCTGGCCAGGTGCATAAGATCCGTCTGGATGGTGCGCAGGAATGAATTGATTTCATGTAATCTCTGGTCCGGGGAAAATTCGGGATGAGACCGGATAAGTCCCAGCCAGGATATGAGCTCATCTACTTTTCCATAGGCTGCAACGCGTGGATGAGCCTTTGATATTCTGCTCCCGTCCTGTAGGGAGGTAGAACCGCTGTCCCCTGTACCGGTGTAGATCTTACTCATGAATTGTTAAACACAGGATTGCCGTTTAGCTGGTCGCTTTCTACGAGGCCGTCCCTCAGGCGGACAACCCGTCTTGCATAGCGGGCAATGTCCTCCTCATGGGTTACGATAATGATGGTGTTTCCCTTTGAATATATTTGTTCAAAAAGTTCCATTATATCCAGCGATGTTTTCGTATCAAGGTTTCCTGTCGGTTCATCGGCCAGTATTATAGATGGGTTGTTGACCATGGCACGGGCAAGGGCTACCCTTTGTTTTTGTCCCCCAGACAATTCGTTTGGTTTATGATCCATCCTATCCTCAAGGTCAACGTTTGTCAGGGCTCTTTTAGCCTCGCGTTCCCTGTCCGCACGCGGTAATCCTGCATATATCAGTGGCAACGCCACATTATTCAGGGCATTGTATCTGGGCAACAGGTTGAATGACTGGAAAACGAATCCAATTTCCTTGTTTCTTACTTCCGCCAGCTGATCGTCCCGCATCTGACTTACATCTGTCCCGTTCAGAATATACGTTCCTTCTGTTGGCGTGTCAAGGCATCCAAGCAAATTCATTAAAGTGGATTTACCAGATCCCGACGGCCCCATGATAGCCACGTATTCATTCTTCCTGATTTCCAGATCAACACCGTTGAGTGCCCGCACTTGCTGGGTTCCCATCTGGTAAATTTTCTTAATTCCCCTGATCTTTATTAGTACTTCTTTTTCCATGATTGCGAATGTACAAAAAATATGATTAGTCTAAACATTGATTGTCCATTTGACTCCTGCATGTCCTGAAAGTTTAAGGTAAATAGCGGGATGTTTTTTTTTGTACTTTTGTATTTTTAAATCATATCCGATAACCCATGTCTTATACCAACAACGACCATTACACTCCCGAAACGACAAGAAAACTGGAAGAACATTACCAAGAAGTACTGAAACTCCTGGGAGAGGATACAGAAAGAGAAGGCCTGGTCAGAACCCCGCTCAGGGTTGCACGGGCTATGCAGTATCTGACTAAAGGATACCAGGAAGATCCGGCTGCCATACTGAATTCTGCCAAATTCCGTGAAGAATACCAGCAAATGGTTCTTATTAAGGATATTGAGATGTATTCTCTATGTGAACACCACATGCTTCCCTTTTACGGAAAAGCTCATGTGGCGTACATTCCCAATGGCTTTATAACAGGGATCAGTAAAATTACCAGGGTAGTTGAAACATTTGCCCGCAGATTCCAGGTACAGGAACGCTTAACGGTTCAGATCCGCGACTGCATCCAGGAAACACTCAACCCCATGGGCGTTGCGGTTGTCATCGAGGCCGAGCATATGTGCATGCAGATACGGGGGGTTCAGAAACAACATTCAAAAATGGTCACTTCTGCCTTTACCGGAACATTCCTCAAGGATATGCGGACCAGGGAAGAACTCATGCACCTGCTTCACTGATTCCCAGTTCAGCTGCCCTATGTTTCATCAGCTCTCGGGCTTCTTCATAATTATTGCCGATTTTTCCATCCAGAATAGCCTCCTTGATATAATCCTTAATCAATCCCACTTCGCGGCATGGGGGCAGGTTGTAAGTCTTCATGATTACTTCTCCCGAGATAGGAGGCTGAAAGTTCCTGATGGCATCTTTTTCTTCAACCAGTATCAATTTTTTACTGACCAGTTCAAAATTCCCGAGGTGCTGCCTTACGGTCCTGGGGTTTTTTGATGTTATGTCGGCGCGACACAGCAGCATCAGGTCATCAATATCCTCCCCGGCATCGAACAGGAGCCTGCGGACCCCGGAATCATTGACATTACTTACCAGAGCAATAGGTCTTAAGTGCAGCTGTACCAGCTTCCGGACATATTTCATTTCTTCGCCCAGGGGCAATCTAAGCTGTCGGAAAATCCCGGGAATCATTTTACTGCCAATAAAATCATGTCCGTGAAAAGTCCATCCCGACTCCCTGTCAAATTGCTTTGTGGACGGTTTCCCAATATCGTGCAGCAAAGCTGCCCAGCGAAGCCATATATTGTCACTGGCCAGGGCTACGTTATCCAGGACTTCCATCGTATGACTGAAGTTTTCCTTGTGTCCTTTCCCTTTCATTGTTTCCACCCCCCGCAGCTGGGATACCTGCGGTAGGATCATAGACAGAAGACCGCTTTTTTCCAGCAGGCAGAATCCCACAGAAGGTTTGCCAGAGGCCATGATCTTTTGCAATTCGGCCGTTATCCTCTCCTGGGATACGATCTGAATCCTGGCGGCATTCCTGGTAATGGAATCGAAAGCCGTCTCATCTATAGCGAATTCCAGTTGTGCTGCAAACCGGATTGCACGAACCATCCTCAGGGGATCATCGCTGAATGTAGTGTCCGGGTCTAAAGGAGTTCTTATAGTTTTATTAACAAGATCGTTAAGGCCATTGAACGGATCTGTCAGGGTGCCATAATCTTCCTGCTGCAGACTGAATGCCATAGCATTTATTGTGAAGTCACGCCTTTTCTGATCATCTTCCACAGTCCCGTTCTCGACAACCGGTTTTCGGGAATCGGATCTGTATGACTCTTTTCTTGCCCCGACAAATTCAATATCCATCCCGCGGTAGCGTAACATGGCCGTACCAAAGTTTTTGAACAGCGTAGCTTTAACCTTCAGAACAGAGGCTACGTCAGAGGCGATTTCCAAGCCATTGCCTTCTACAACAATATCAATATCAGTAGAATGACGTTTTAGGAAAAAATCGCGTACATATCCACCGATAACATAGGCGCGCACATTTCTGGTCTGAGCCTGCAGGGATACGATTTTGAATATTTTGGATCTCAGGGGAGCTTTCATTACAACGGTTGTTTAGATCAGTTCCTGATATACAGGTATATCTTTCATGGATTCATAAAAGCCGTTTTCCCGGCTAAATTTCCAGAAAAATGTTTGTGAACCGTTGCTAACAAGAAGGTAGGGCGCAAGAATCTCTGCGTTATACCTTCTCAACTGGGCAATGGTTTTTTCGTCCACCCTGACAGAAGGCGCTTTGAACTCTGCCAGCACCAGAGGTTTCCCACCCCGGTCATGGAGTACCAGATCAGCACGGTGATCCAGGTTTTTAACGGGGTATTCACAGCTCATCAGGTGTAGGGGAGCTCCGCATACAATATGAAGGTGTTTAATGATATGCTGACGGACTTCCTCCTCCGGTGTGCGTTCCACCCATTTTTTTCTTACTGAGCAATATATTACAGACGGACTATTCATTATGCAAATTTATGTAAATTTGTCTTATGGCTAAAACAACATCCGTAGAAACCCTGTCCACCTACAAAAGGATTATGAGGGATTTGGAACAAGGGAAATACAAACCATGCTACCTGCTCATGGGTGAGGAACCCTTTTATGTGGATCAGATCACCTCATTTATTGCCGCCCATGCACTTACAGAAGATGAAAAGGCATTCAACCAGATGGTCATCTACGGACAGGATGCCACCGTTATGCAGATTGCTGACAATGCAAGAAGGTATCCGCTCATGGCATCCAGACAGGTCATCATAGTTAAGGAAGCACAGCAGTTAAAAGGAATTGAGGGTCTTGCATCCTATTTCAAAGCCATGAATCCATCTTGTGTGCTGGTTCTTTGCTTGATGGGCAAATCGCTGGATAAAAGAACCGAGCTCTGGAAAACGGCACTCAAATATTGTGAAGTCCTGGAGTCTGTTCCCCTTAGGGATTACCAGATGCAGGAATGGATAACCGCTTACCTGAAAGAAAAGAACACTAGGATAGAACCACAGGCAGCCAGCCTGCTGGCGGATTTCCTTGGTACGGACTTGCAACGGGTCGTTATGGAGCTGGACAAATTATTCATACTTATTCCTGAAGGGACACTGGCCATCTCAACGGACATGGTTGAAAACTCGGTGGGTATTAACCGTGATTTCAGTCCTTTTACCATGTTCAGGCACCTTACTGACGGAAATTTTTCCGGCGTGCAACCCATAGTGCAATATTTCTCGGATAATGAAAAGAAGTATCCCCTGGTCATGATCATCAGCCTTTTGTATACGCATTTATCACGGATACTAAAATACCATACCCTGCGCATGGAAAATCCCTCCCTTACAGAAGACGCTGTCGGGAAGCTCATGGGCAGCAATTACTACTTTTTTAAAGAGACACTCCGTGCTTCCCGGTTTTTTACATTCAGCAGGACAGTAAGGGCCATGGAACTGCTGTGCATATACGACAGTCTGTATAAATCTTCGGACCGCGGAGAAGCCACGGACGGGGAACTACTCATGGAAATGGTCTGCAAAATGATGGCCTGATCAGGACACATAGATTCTGGGGACCCGTTGTGCAACGCTCGTAAGGATCTCGTAGGGGATAGTACCCAGAATGTCTGCCAGTTCAAAGATGGTCGGGGCTTCGCCAAAAACGGTTACCATGTCCCCTGGTTTGACATCAATGCCGGTTACGTCAATCATGCACATGTCCATACAGATATTTCCAATGGTAGGAGCCCTGTGTCCATTGACAGAGAAGCAGGCTTTACCTCCGCTCAGATGACGGTTTACCCCGTCTGCATAGCCAATGGCCAGGGTAGCTATGCGTGTGCCCGGGGTGGTGACTTTCCCGGCCCTGGCATACCCGACGGTTTCTCCTTTGGCAACGGTTTTTACCTGTAAAACAGGCGTTTTGAGATAAGCAGTAGGACGTAGCAGACTCCTGTCCACATAGGACATTCCGTAAAGCCCGATTCCCAGCCTGGCCATATCATACTGGGCTTCTTTTGCGAACCGTTCTATTCCGGGGGAATTAAGCAGATGGCGGATGGGTTTGTAATCCAGATGATTCATTAAAAAGGAGGAAAGGCTTTCAAAGCGGGCTATTTGTGCCCTTGTAAAATCATCGTGCTTCGGATCTCCCGAAGCTACAAAATGGGAAAAAATGGATGCGATCCTCACGAACTGCGCCAAAGGCAATTCATGCACCAGGTCATGGAGCTCGGCCTGTTCAAAACCAAGGCGGTGCATCCCTGTATCGAGTTTGATGTGAACAGGATAAGCCTTTTCTCCCATGGCAGCGGCTTCACATGCAAAACGTTTAAAAGCATCCAGGCAGGGAAGGCTTGGCTCCAGACGATTTTTGATCAGGAGCTGATAGTGCTCCATGCCGGAGGAAAGCACTATTACCGGAAGATTTACGCCTGCCTGTCGTATGGCAACGCCTTCTCCGGGAAATGCGACGGCCAGGTAATCAACGCCATTATCTTCCAGAATACGGGAAAATTCGCCGATGCCGTGACCATATCCGTAGGCTTTGACCAAAACAAGCAATTTTGTTTCCTGATTTAAAAAAGAACGGAAATACTTCAGGTTGTGCCGGATGTTGGGAACGCTGATTTCAAGGTGGGTAAATAGGTTTGCGCTCATTTTTGTATCTGGTTAAAACAATGTCTGCAAAGGGGTTCGTAGATGTCTTTTTCCCCAAGCTCTACAAGCCGGGTGCTGTTGCTCAAACGATGGGAATACTGTGCCGGATCCCCGCAACGCACACATATGGCGTGAACTTTAACAATATGTTCGGCCACAGCCATCAAATCAGGCATGGGACCGAATGGATTTCCCTGGTAATCCATGTCCAGGCCGGCCACAATTACCCGAATACCGTTTTGAGCAAGTATCTGGCAGACCCTTACAAGATTCTGGTCAAAGAATTGTGCCTCGTCAATGGCCACCACATCTACATTGGTGGCCAGTAAAAGAATGCTTTCTGCCGAGTCAACCGGCGTTGAGGGATAGGAATGGCTGTCGTGGGAAACCACTTCTTCCATTGAATACCTCACATCTAGGCGGGGTTTGAATATTTCCACCCGCTGATTGGCAAACCTGGCCCTTTTGAGCCGGCGCAGGAGTTCTTCTGTTTTTCCCGAGAACATGGATCCGCAGATCACTTCAATCCTTCCGTTCCATTTTTGAGTTTCCAGAAACATGATGCATCCCCATTAAAAAGTTATATCGACACGTCCCGCATATACTCCGTAGGCTCCTGTCTGGACTATGACCACCTTGTGTCCATCCAGATCTGCCTCTGTTACGGGCTCTTCAAGAAAAGTATGTGAATGCCCCCCGATAATCAGGTGTATGTTCCTGGACTGGGCAGCCAGTTTTATATCTGCATCAAAGCCCTGGTGGGTCAGGCAGATAACAAGGTCACAACCTTTTCTTTTAAGCCATGATGCCAGCTTGTTGGCTGTCTGGACCGGGTCCCGGTATTGCATGAACCGTAACACTTCGCTGGAGACAAGACCATTCAGGTTCAGGGTCAGGCCTATGATGCCGATTTTTTTCCCGTTGATCCGGACTATGACATAGGGTTGGACCAATTTTCTGAGTGGCCTGTACAAAATATCATAATTGGCACAAAGAATATGGTAATCCGCCATTTTGAGACGGCTGACAAGGTCTTTCAGTCCGTTGTCAAACTCATGGTTCCCCAGTGTGGTGGCAAATAACCCGAGTGAATTCATGCCTTCTACTTCTACCTTTCCGCCAAAGAGGTTGAAATAGGGCGTTCCCTGGTTGTAGTCTCCCGCATCCAGATACAGCAGGTCCGGATACTCTTTTCTCATTTCTTCCAGGTAGCCCGACAAACTTAACAAACCGCCTGTCCCGGCATTACGCCCCGATTGAAAAGGCTCTATCTGGCTGTGAAAATCATTGGTATGCAAGATCACCAGATCCTGGCCTGACAGGGGCAGGATTATGCCTGAAAGCAAGATAAGAGAAAAGGTGTAAATAAAATACTTTTTCATTACTCACGCGGGTTGTTGATCACCACCCGTCCATCTTTTTTGGCCGGTATGGGCTCTCCGTTTTTTGTAAACACATTGATATACTGCAGTATAACATCTCTGAGTGTTATGCCCGAATAATCAACACCCACGTTCTCCCGCAGGGCGGTCATCCTGTCTCCTCCCGTTAGCAGGAAATCAATGGTGGCCAGATAGTAGGTTCGCTCATCGTCAAGAGGCTTGCCATTAATGAGCAGTTCGGTAATGATGCGGTTGTCAATTCGCAGCCGGACACCAGCCAGGGCCTCTGTTCGGCTGCGAGCGAAAAATTCGAACAAAGCCCTGACCTGATGGCCTTTCAGGGCTACCAGGACAAGAGAGTTTTCGAACGGGAAGGCGGCATAAACATAGTATAGAGTCAGGTCTCCCTTTGGAAACGAGGTGCGTATCCCTCCGAAATTGGTCATGGCAAAATCCACCCGGTCCAGGCCATAATGCCTTCTGGCGATGGCCAGCAGGGCATCTGCTGCCATATTGGACAACGGGCTTTCGGGAGCATAGGAGTCCATGGCCACCGTGGTATAACCAACTACCTGGCTCATCTTGCGGTTGAGTTCAGGGGAGTAGGCATTGATGATACTCTTTACAGCAGCCGAAGCTTTGGTCTGGTAAGCCGAGGTATCCATCAGTACCCGGACTGGCTTGATAGTCTGGGCCGTGGAGGAGGTCATCCCGGCGATAAGCAGCAACGCAGAGGAAAAGATAATTTTTATCAGCCGTTTTTGTAACGCATCCATTTCCATAACTCTTTCCAGGTTACTTTTTTCCCGTACAGAAGTATTCCCACCTTGTAGATTTTTGCCGAAAAATTGACTACGGCAAGGAAAGTAGCAAAGAGCAACAGGATGGAAACCAACAGCTGCCATAGCGGAACCCCTCCGAAGGGAAGCCTTGCCAGCATGACCATAGGCGAAGTGAAAGGGATCATGGAAGCCCATACAGACAGGGAGCTGTCCGGGTGCTGAAAGGTATGCATCATGATGAACAATCCCAGGATCAGGGGAATGGTAATGGGCAGCTGGAATTGCTGTGTGTCTGTTTCGGAATCGGAAACAGAGCCTATGGCTGCGAACATCGAGGCGTACATCAGGTATCCCCCCACAAAATAGAGCACAAAACTCAAAAGGAATTTTCCGGCCTGTATTTGTGACAAAGTGCTAGCAATGCCTGTTAGTACCCCGTTCCCTGTATCAAAAGATGAGATGGTTCCGGCCAGCCCGCCCTGAATCTGGGGGGCTGCCTGGCCCAATTCGGCAATGGCCCCGGTTCCAACCATAGCCATAACAATGAACAGGATGATAACAGTAAGCAGAATCCACAGCAGAAACTGCAACAAGGCCACCAGGGCTATCCCTATGATCTTGCCCAGCATGAGCTCAACCGGCTTAACCGATGATATGATGACTTCCACAATACGGTTTGTCTTTTCCTCTATAACACCCCTGATGACCATGGATCCATACATAAAGATGAACATATAGATCAGGAAGCTGCTCAGGTAGGCGATGGCCATATACACTTCCGTTATGGTTTCCTTTTCGTCTCCGGTATCGGTCCAGGTAAAGGATTTTGCCTGGATATTGGTCCTCACATCCTGCATGATCTGCTGCAGTTGCGGTATGTCGTACGAATTGAGCTTGCGCCTTTCCACTTCCTGGCTTACCTGGCGCGAGATATACCGCTGGACCTCGGAATCGATCTGGCTGGTGCTATAGAGTTTAATATCCATCTGATTGTTTCCGGCATCCTCAATGACACATACGGCATGGATATTTTTAGTGTCAAAGCTGGTCCTGTATTCTTCCAGGTCGCCCTCTTGGAGGAAGGTGAAAGTGATATACTCCTGATTTTCAAGCACGGCTTGTCCAATGCCTGAGGAATCTATCACGTGAATGACTTTTTCCCTGTTGTCCTTGACCCCCGTCATGAGCATGGGAACGGTAATCAGAGCAGCCATCATCAGGGGTGTAAGAAGAGTGGCAATGATGAAAGATTTCTTTCTGACGCGAATTGAAAACTCCCTGCCAATAATAAGGTTTATCTTTTTGATATTCATTATCTTTCCTCCTTATTCGTTACCAGTTTAATGAAAATGTCATGCATACGCGGGATGATCTCTGTCATGCCAACAACACTAACATGAGGCATGAGTGCTCGGAGCACGACATTGGTGTCATTTTTGTCTGCCGGATCTACTACTATCTGGTACGATCCGTCTTTCTTTCCCTGTGAAACAATGCTGAAAGGCAGGGTCTCCAGGGAGGAAGGATCAATGGGTTCCGAAGCCCGGTAAAGAATTTCAATATGGTTGTCTCCGTGAATGCGGCGGATTTCATGAAGATTTCCGGTTACAACCAGTCGCGCATTGTTTATCAGTGCAATCTGATCACACATTTCTTCTACCGATTCCATATTGTGGGTTGAAAGAATGACCGAGGTGCCGTCTTCCTTAAGCCGGAGGATTTCGTTCCGGATAAGATCCACATTGATGGGGTCAAAACCGCTGAAAGGTTCATCCAGAATGAGTAATTTGGGATTGTGCATCACTGTTGTGACAAACTGCACTTTCTGGGCCATCCCTTTGGACAGTTCGGTGATTTTTTTATTCCACCAGGCCTGTATCCCAAAGCGGACAAACCAGGATTTAAGGCTGGTCAGCGCCTGGGCATGTGTCATGCCCTTGAGTCTGGCCAGGTACAGGGCCTGATCGCCAATTTTCATCTTTTTATACAGTCCCCTCTCTTCCGGGAGATATCCTATACTAAAGACATCTTCTGCAGCCAGGGGATGGCCGTCAAAAGAGACACTACCTGAATCAGGTGCGGTAATCTGATTGACAATCCTCAAAAGGGTGGTTTTCCCGGCTCCGTTAGGCCCCAGCAATCCAAAGACCATTCCTTTGGGTACGACAATGCTTACATCATCAAGTGCTAGCTGCCCGTCAAAACTTTTAACCACATTTTTGGTTTCAAGTATATTCATAAAACAAATCGGGTTTATTAAAAATAATATCAGGCAAATATAGGAAAAATCACCACTCAATAAAGATACCAACCAATTTTGCGTGCCTGCGCGCTTTCAAGGACCTTGTCACGAACCAGATGTTCCAGGGTGCAGGAATCCAATCCGGCCGTTTCCCTGTACCTTACAATGCAACGGGCAAGGTACCTGCCAATGTAGAGGTGTTGCGCCAGTTGATCCTCTGTAGCGGTTCTCAGATCCATCCTGGTGATAAAAGAGGTGTCTGCAAAAACACGCTCATAGAATCCTTCCAGTCTTTCCCTGTCAATTCCGTTGACTTCCAGCAACTGCTCAGGGACGGCAAAGCCGCCTAGTTTTTCCCTGTACTTTATAATGCTGACCGCATAATACGGACCTATCCCGTATAATTTAATTAATTCGGCACTGTCTGCCGTATTGAGTTCGATCTTTCCGGGTATCACCGGCAGGTAATCCTCCGGGACTGGTTTCTTTTTGGTGTTTACAGGAATAACGTCCCCGGCTGTGTGGTTTTTCCCGTGCAGGACAGTCGCCGGATTTTCCTGTCTGTCAGGAACAGGATCCCCCTGCCTGAGTGATTCAGATTCCTCCGGTGGGGCAGCCTGGGATTTTCCCTCTCTGGCAGGCACCGTGCTCTTTTTGGGTATTGTTACCGGGGGTTCTGCATACCGGTTTGACATTTCTTCTGACAACAGGGAATCCTGCCCGACTTTACGATTGGGGACCAGATATCCCCAAAAAATCCTGATTAAAAGTAAAATAATAATTCCGGCAATTCCGGTTGCATGAATGATAAAATGATGCCTATTGCTCTGTTTCATGATCCTTCCCTCTACCTTTCAACACTATGACAATTTCCCCCTTAGGGGTATTCTGACCGTACCATTGACAAAGTTCTGACAAAGTTCCCCGCCTGGTTTCCTGGTGGATTTTTGTTAATTCCCTGCAGACACAAGCCAGGCGGTCCGGTCCCAGGTACTGGCCCAGTTGCTCAAGGGTTTTAAGTAGTCTGAAAGGAGATTCATATAAGATAACGGTGCGGGTTTCGGCAGCCAGGAATTCCAGGCGGCTTCGCCTTCCTTTCTTTACGGGAAGAAATCCTTCAAAACAGAAACGGTCTGCCGGGAAACCGCTATTGATCAGGGCCGGAATCAGAGCGGTTGGTCCGGGCAGGCATTCAACAGGAATCCCTTCTTCCAGACATTCCCTGGCCAGGAGGAATCCGGGGTCCGAGATGCCTGGTGTGCCTGCATCGCTAATCAGGGCAACAAGCTTTCCCTGACGGATCTTTTCCATAACCGGTACCACCTGCCTGTGTTCGTTGTACATATGGTATGAAGCCATATGTGTGGTGATCCCAAATTTTTTTAACAGGACACTGCTGGTACGGGTGTCTTCGGCCAGAATCAGGTCTGCTTCCTGAAGCACTTTCAGGGCACGCAGTGTGATGTCTTCCAGGTTCCCGATGGGGGTGGGCACTATGATCAGTTTAGAACACATTTTGCAACTGGCTGAGAAATTTCTGAACTGCGGGAGTAGATAATTCCCAGGAGGGAAAATGTTGTGCAAGATAGATTTCGGCCTGTTGCATGTTTTTTAGCGACTGCAGGTCGGCTATAGTCTTTTCGTACAGGCTGCTGTCTTCAGAGAAAAGGGTTTTCAGGTAAAGGAATCTGTCGTTTAGGGGAATGACTTCTTTGAGGGGGCCCTTGTTTTTTGTTTTTGCCAGAGAGTCGGCAAGGGTGGGATGCCGGCCTAGTTCGGAAAACTGATCTTTAATAGTACCGGCAGCGGCAACGGGAGGGGTTTCCAGTTCAAAATCACCGGGCGTACCGAAAACGGCTTCCGGAGTAAACAAGGCATCGATCCTGGCGGCTAGCTGGGCAAGCAATTCTTTTATTTCCCGGTATTCCCTTTCGTTCACACTTCAAAAATAAATATAAAAATGCTTATTGAGGAATAAATCGGTAGACAATTTCTCCCGATTGCAGGGGCGGGGCATTAACCGATGCGCTAAACCGGCTTTGACGCGCTGCACGCAGGGCATACTCCTGAAGGCAATGGTCCTGAGAAGAGAAATACGAAACTATAGCAGCTTTCTGAACATAGCCTTTCCTGTCAACCTGGATAGAGATGGTAACATCGCCTCCGCCCAGGCATTTATAAACAGGAATGGAAAGGCTCATGGCCTTACGTCCTTCCAGAGTGTATTCCAGCACGGCAGGGCCAGTATACGGGACGAGGTCCTGCTTGTTTTCCTTTTTGTCCGCAATGGCCATTTCTTCCACACCGCCCTGTTCCTCAATTTCTCTGCGGGAAGCATCCAGGCGCTTCTGCAACGCTTCCGCTTCTTTGTAAACCTGGGAGGGATCTGTGTGGCGATCATCCTTCAGGGGACGGTTTCTCAGGGTGGCATCAACCGCCACGTTTCTTGATTCCCTTTGAACACCCGCAATCAGATCATCCAGCCCAGCACTTACCTCGGCCCTGATCCTTTCCTTCTGTTGTTCCAGCTCTAGTTCTTCCTGGGGTGTAAAGTCAAGCATAAAAGAGGACTCTTTTTTTATGATCAAAGAGATCTGAAGCGACAAAATGACAATAAGGGCTACCAGGTGTATGATAAGTGTCAGGTAAAGTCCAACGCGCATTTCTTTTTTCATGACCGGGTATGCTTATCTTGAGAGCATGGCTAGTTCAATGGTAGATATGAGCATATTGATGGCTACCGTGTTGTGTCCTCCCTGTGGAATTATGATGTCGGCATAACGTTTGGTAGGCTCAATGAATTGCAGGTGCATGGGTTTTACCGTCTTCTCGTAACGTTCCAGAACCTTGTTCACAGAGCGGCCCCTCTCGACAATATCCCTTGATATTACCCGGGATAACCTGTCATCAGCGTCGGCATCCACAAATATCTTCATATCAAGGCAGTTCCTAAGGGGCGGATCGGTAAAGATCAGGATCCCTTCCACAATGATGATCTGGGTGGGTTCTGTATGGATGGATTCGGGCAGACGGGTGCAGGTGATGTAGGAATACATAGGTTGCTCAATGGCGGCTCCGGACTTCAGCCTGAGCAGGTGCTCCACCATCAGTTCCCAGTCTATGGATTGTGGATGGTCAAAGTTCAGCTCCTGCCTTTTTTCCAGCGGAAGGTGCGAATTGTCTTTGTAGTATGAATCTTGTGGAATTACCGTAATTTGTTTTTCATCAAGTCGTTCCAGGATTTTGTTAACGACTGTTGTTTTTCCTGAACCGGTACCGCCGGCTATTCCAATGACCAACATAATTAAAATTCTGCAGATTTAGGGGTACGCGGGAACGGAATGACATCCCTGATATTGGTCATTCCTGTAATAAAGAGGAGCAATCTTTCAAATCCCAGCCCGAAGCCGGAATGCGGGGCTGTTCCATAACGGCGGGTGTCCAGGTACCAGTTCAGATTCTCCTGGGACATATTCATCTCCTGCATCTTGGATAGCAGTTTTTCCAGATCCTCCTCGCGCTGTGACCCTCCAATGATCTCTCCGATTTTCGGGAAAAGAATATCCATGGCCCTAACAGTCTTTCCGTCCTCATTTTCTTTCATGTAGAAAGCCTTGATTTCCCTGGGATAGTCAGTCAGGATGACTGGACGCCTGAAGTGTTTTTCAACCAGGTAGCGTTCGTGTTCGCTTTGCAGGTCAACACCCCAGTACACAGGGTAATCGAATTCCTGTTTGCTGCCGGTAAGGATCTCGATGGCTTCTGTATAGGAAAGGCGGACAAAATCTATGTTGCAGACACCTTCCAGCCTGTTAATCAGCTCCTTGTCCAACATATTATTAAGAAACTGCAGGTCAGAGGCGCAATTTTCCAGAGCGTAACGGACCAGGTATTTGATAAAGTCTTCTGCCAGGTCCATGTTGTCGTGTATGTCATAAAAAGCCATTTCCGGCTCAATCATCCAGAATTCAGCCAGGTGCCTTGGCGTGTTGCTGTTTTCTGCCCTGAAAGTAGGCCCGAAAGTATAAATTTCTCCAAGGGCCATAGCGCCCAGTTCTCCTTCCAACTGACCGCTGACCGTGAGGCTTGTCTGGCGGCCGAAAAAGTCTTGCGTATAGTCAATTGCTCCGTCTTTTTCTTTAGGGGGGTTGTTTAAATCCAGGGTGGTCACCTGGAACATGGCACCTGCGCCTTCGCAGTCAGAAGCAGTAATGATTGGGGTGTGTAGGTAAACAAAACCCTTATCGTTAAAGTATTTATGTATGGCATAAGCCATCGCGTGACGGATTCTCAGAACACATCCAAAGGTATTGGTTCTGGGCCTTAAGTGGGCAATTTCTCGGAGGAACTCCATGCTGTGTCCTTTTTTCTGCAGGGGATAAACAGCAGGATCTGCAGTCCCGTAAATTTCTATCTCTTCTGCCTTGATTTCAACCGCCTGTTCTGTTCCCGGGGAAGGAACCAGCTGCCCACTCACCCGAAGGCAGGCGCCGGTGGTTGCCGGACGAAGCATGTCTTCTGTGAACAGATTCATATCACATACTATCTGTACGTTATGAATAGTGGAACCATCGTTCAGGGCTATGAAAGTTATGTTTTTGTTTCCTCTTTTGGTGCGAACCCACCCTTTGACCAGCACAGTGACTCCTGCCTGTATCTTAAGCAGGTCAACAATTTTGGTGCGTGATTTTGTCATAATGATTAATATCTGTAATAATCCGGTTTGAAGGGGCCGTCAACATCCACCCCAATATAATCTGACTGTTTCTTTGTGAGAGGGGTCAGTTCAACGCCCAGATAATCCAGGTGCAGACGTGCCACCTCTTCGTCCAGAAGCTTGGGTAGCTGATAAACCCCCAGTTCGTGTTTTGCAGTCCAGAGGTTAATCTGCGCCAGGACCTGGTTTGTAAAGGAATTGCTCATGACAAATGACGGATGCCCGGTAGCGCAGCCCAGGTTCACCAGGCGCCCTTCAGCCAGCAAAATGATGGAGTGGCCGTCCGGAAAACAGAACTGATCCACCTGAGGTTTGATATTGACCTTTCTTATCCCCGGATATTTTGTAAGGGCATCCACCTGAATTTCATCGTCAAAATGACCAATATTGCATACGATTGCCTGGTCCCTCATTTTTTCCATGTGTTCCAGGCGTATAACATCACAGTTGCCTGTAGCCGTCACAAATATCCGTCCCTGTTCCAGGCAATTTTCCAGCCTGCGGACTTCAAATCCTTCTATAGAAGCCTGGAGTGCACAAATGGGATCAATTTCGGTGACAATAACCCGGGCACCGTAGGAACGCATGCTTCTGGCACACCCCTTTCCCACATCCCCGTATCCACAGATTACCACTACCTTTCCGGCGATCATCACATCGGTGGCACGTTTGATGCCGTCCGCAAGGGATTCGTGGCATCCGTAAAGGTTGTCAAATTTTGATTTGGTAACCGAATCATTCACATTAATGGCCGGAAAGAGCAATTCTCCTTTCTCAAACATATGATAGAGCCGGTGAACTCCGGTTGTGGTCTCTTCACTGACGCCCTTCATTCCGCTGACCATACGTGACCACATGCCGGGACGTTCCTGCAGTGTCTTCCGCAGCAGGCCGGCAATGATTTTTTCTTCTTCGTTCCTGGTAAGGGTATCCAGGGAGGAAGGATCTTTTTCGGCAAGAACACCCTTGTGTACCAGCAAGGTGGCATCTCCGCCATCGTCAACGATCATGTGAGGGCCTTTGCCGTTGGGAAAAGAGAGGGCCTGCAGGGTACACCACCAGTAATCTTCAAGGCTTTCACCTTTCCAGGCAAAGACAGGAACTCCGGCAGCGGCCATGGCTGCAGCTGCATGATCCTGGGTAGAAAAAATATTACACGAGGCCCAGCGTACATCTGCACCAAGCATGCGGAGCGTGTCTATGAGAACGGCTGTCTGAACGGTCATATGAAGACTCCCGGTAATACGTGCTCCGCGCAGGGGTTTCTCCTCTTTGTATAGATTGCGCAGTGCCATAAGTCCCGGCATTTCCTTTTCTGCCAGGAGAATCTCTTTATGACCAAAGCCTGCCAGTTCTGTATCCTTGATTTTGTAATCCATCTTTTTTTTACAAAGGTAAGCAAAAATAAAAATCAGGTTTTAAAATCCCAAAGCATCCCGCAATGTTCTGTATCCCGAGGCACTAATCCGGACAGATTCTCCGTTTATCAGGACAATAAGCTGTTGTTCCCCGAACCTTTCTATCCTGCTAATTTTGGAAACGTTTACAATGAAGGAACGGTGAATCCTTACAAATTGCGAGGGTGCAAGTATTTCCTGCAGGTGTTTCATGGTCTCTTCTTTCAGCCATTTCCCCTCCATGGTTACCAGCCAGACGTAATCCCCGTCTGCCTGAATGAACAGGAGTTCATTGATGGGAATGACTTTGATCCCATTCCCGGACCTAACAAGAATCTTATCGGGATAGTCATTCCCGGGTATATCCGTAGTCCCGGGCCGAAGCGGGGGTGTTTCCTGCTTTTCTTGCTGATCCTGCATCCCCGGTCCATTTCCCGCTTTTATCCAAAGCTTGAATATGATAAACAGAAGAAGTGATATCAATGCACGCAGGGGCAGGGTTGTGGTATATAAATTAAAGGCCCGGAGGTCCAGGTAAAAATACATGGCCAGTACAGGCAGGCCGATGATTCCTGAACAAAAAATCAGGACCTGTACGTAAGCGGGCATGCCGTATACGTTCATCTTGTGTGTGAAAAAACCCAGAATAACCATACTGATGGCAAAAATAACCCCGTCGGCCAGTATGTCAGCCCATGATAAAGACACAAAAGATCCGGTCAGGTAAGCAACAAGGAGCGCTGCCACCAGGACAACGCCCATGGTTGCCGCCACTTTATATTTACCTGATCTCTCCACCGCCAAAAACACATTCTGCTTTAATAATCAGTTTGGCCCCTTTTTCAATGTTGTCTGTAAATGGCCGTTTATCCTTAAAGCCGCCGAATACGGAATCGCTCTGGATCTCTACGTTCCACCCGGCGGGAATGAGCAGGGTAGTTCCGCCGAAAACTGAGGAGATGGATAAATGGGATATGCCTTCCTGCAGTGTTGTCTTTCGCAAATCAAGTGTTACGCCACCGAACACGTTTTCTATGGATCCGCCTCGGAACACGGGTTCCAGGAAAACGTTGTCGGCTCCGTTAAAAACTGTGGAATAATAGACAAATCCGTCATCAAAACGTCCGCCCACCCCGGATGAATTCACCCGGGCATTGTGCCTGCAGTGGTGAGACGAGGTATGTCCCTTGCGTGATCTGGTAAAGATTATGATTCCCACGGCCACCAGAATCAGAGGCCAGAGGTCCCCCCAGTGAAGTCTTGTCAACCACTCCATACCAGCGAATAAACTCAGGGAACCTAACCTGGGCAATATAAATATGGTGCCTATAACGAGCAGGATCACACCCTGGGTGACCTGCTTTTTGATTAAAGAAACCAGCCCGATCACAATAAGGAGCATTTGCCATGAAAGCAGAACATGGCGCAGGTCGTAAGAGATCCAACCGGCATTTGAAAAAATCAGGAGGCACCCGGCTATGATCAATATTAGCCCGACGAATATACCACCTGATAACATGTTTTTGCGTCCCGTGTTTTCCGGAACCTGTTGGTCCTGTTTATCCAGAATTTCCATAATATAAAATTTTAGTAAGTAGATATGCTGCAAATGTAACGGCATATCCCCGGCCAGTCAACAGAAAATCGGTGAATGCGGGAAGTTTTCCCGACCAAACGCCGGTTTGGTTCGTTAAAAGATTATGCCCATAGCCTGGCAAATCTTTTTTGGTATATCGGTATTGTCCATTCTTCCGGAAAAGAGTCCGCTACCGGCACCCATGGCATACACAGGTACAGGAATTCCGGTATGGGAAGAGGTAGTCCACCCGATGCGGGCCCTGTTGTTCATTTCTGCCACTTGGTCAGTCATTTCTTTATCGCCGGTCTGCAGCAGCATATCTTTGGAGGCGTTCTGTTCTGCCAGCTGGTCAAAATATATGGAATACCCGCCTTCCCGACCCAGGGTCAAGCCGCCTGTTTCATGATCTGCAGTTACTACGATCAGGGTTTCTTCGGGATGTTTTTGT
This sequence comes from Bacteroidales bacterium UBA5226, assembly GCA_002409325.1. Classification (GTDB taxonomy): domain Bacteria; phylum Bacteroidota; class Bacteroidia; order Bacteroidales; family UBA932; genus DMER64. Next base: position 62,883 of record DHUU01000017.1, read on the forward strand.
GCAAATTCAAGAGCCACCTGTACTGCATCACTCAGGTCCAGGGTTTCCAGAATGGATGTTTTTCCGTCATTGGAGTGACAGGCCCAATCAATGCGGCCACTTTCGCTCATCAGGAAAAAGCCTTTTTCATTTTCCAGAAAATCAATGGCGGCGGTTATGATAGAGGCATGTGTCATATCGCCTTCTTTCCGGTCAATGGCATAGGGCAGGGCTCCCATACAGTCCAGTTCCTTATCCTGAAGCAATATCATTTTTTTGGCACCGGCAGATGCATCAAAATTTTCAATCCCATATACAATCTGATATCCCGCTTCTTCTATGAGCGAGAGAACCGATACCTGGTCCTTGTTTTTCCCTTCGGGCTGTACAAAGCCTCCTCCGCCAAAAAAATCAAATCCTGTCTGGGGCAATTGGACGGCAATATCATAGTAATCAGACCGGGAAGCGGCATTAGCATAAAAAGCACCCGGTGTAGCATGGTCTAACGTAACTGTGGATGAAACACCCACCCGGTATCCTGCCTTTTTAATTTTATAGGTTATAGCTTCCAGGTCCAGAGAGTCGGTTGTTACACCCAACATGCCATTGGCTGTCTTATGCCCGGTGGCCAGGGCTGTACCTGCTGCGGAAGAACAGGTGATATAATTGTTTACACTAAAGGTTGTGGCAGTTCCCATAACCGGGAAATCCGTAAAGGACAACTTTTCAAATCCGATTTCATCTGCGGAATCAGCCAGCCAGGCCTCTGCCAGGGCAACCTGAGCAAGTCCCATCCCGTCCCCAATAAAGTAAAAAACATATTTTGCCTGTTGTTCTGATTGCTGACAGCCCATTAACACGGCAACTGCCAGGATGGTGAATAAACGTTTCATAGACATAGTTGAAAAAAATTCAGATGTAAAGTTAAAAAAAAAGCCGTAGTCTGCACTACGGCTTTGAATGATAGAATTACCAGATTATAATCCCGTTGTTTTTGCAGCCTTGCGGCGGGTAGAGTACATGATTTTCAAAGCGGAACAACGCCGGAGTTCCTGCTTAACATCCGTCACAATCCCCATACGCACGTCTTCATCCACTTTCATTGATACCGTCATTAAAGGACGGTCGGCCTCTGACATGGACTCACGCGAAGCGGCAATAAAGTCGCGGATATCCTCTATGGTACTGAATGAGTCGTTCAGCTGTATCCGGGAGTCGGTTCCGTACTGTGCCTGGTAAGCGGGAATAGGAGGGCCAATATTAATATAACTGGCCAGGTCCTTGCGATCCAGTTTTGCAACTTCTGTTGCTTCTGGGAGCTTTACCGTAACCACGCGCTCTGAAGTACGGAAACTGGTTGAGATCATGAAAAAGAACAATATCATGAACACAACGTCAGGGAGTGAGGCTGTACTCAGGGCCGGCACTTTTTTCTTACTGTTTTTGCTTCTGAATTTTCCCATAGTTATTGCCTCCTATCTTCTTCTTTTTGTTACTTCTCTTGGTTCCCTTTCGGAAAGGCTCATGGGAACCGCATCTCTTGTAATACGCTGTTGATCTTCATCCAGGAATTCGTACTTCTTTCCAAAATGCTGTATCGCAAAATCATCCCGGACTTCGTTAAAGGCTTTAACCAGTTCGTTTTGTACTTCGATATAGGCTTTGTATGAAGTTCCGCGGGTGTTTTGAAGTGAAACTAGCGCACGCGATACCTTATACGGGCCAAAACCTTCAATTTCCTTTTCCCTCTTTTCTGGTAAATTGGGCAGATCTGCGGGATTGGTGAGAAATTCCTTGACTTTTTCCTTAAGCATCACGACAGGCATTTCTTCTCCTCCGGCATACAAACGGTCGTTGTTGTTGATCAGTACAACCATGATGTTACGTTTGTTAATCTGCTCGGCTTGTTCTATTTGATTTTCATCAGGCATAGGAGGGAGACGGCGCTGAATACCGGTCTCGGTATCCATGGTCGTAACCATCATAAAGAAAGTAAGAAGCAGGAAAGCGATGTCTGCCATGGAGCCTGCGTTAATATCACCTGCTGGTCTTGCCATAGTGTTTAATTTTATTAGTTTTTCTTCAAGGCATTATAGACAGAACCGCCAATAATGGCTATGGTTGCACAGGCAATAAGGATATAGGTCAGGTAAAGACCGGCGTCGGTTAATTTTACCACAGACCCTTCAAAAACCTTCCCGTTTGCCATGGTCACAGGAGAACCCGGAGCTAAAAGGTATGAACCTCCTACTAGGGCAACAGTTACACCTAAAACCAGCAAAATTGAACGCAATTTAACCGTTCGTTGCTTCCAGGTAAGTAATGGCATCAGAATGATTAAAAGAATTGTCAGTCCTAAAGTCACATAGGCCCAGTTTAAATACGTATAGGTCCATGCATCAAGGTTTTCACTTTTAATGTTTATGACATATAAGACGCTAATGACAATGCTTATCAAAAAGAGTACCCATAATGTTATTTTTGGAATTTTCTTCATCGCAATGTCTTATTTTTCATATTTAACCAAAATGTCAATCATGGATATGGATGCGTCTTCCATACTGCTTACAATGCCATCCAGTTTTGAAATCAGGTAATTGTATAATAATTGAAGGATAATAGCCACGATAAGACCGAACACCGTAGTGATAAGGGCAACTTTAATACCTCCGGCAACGATGGTGGGGGAAATGTCTCCGGCAGACTCAATAGCATCAAATGCCTGGACCATCCCGACAACTGTTCCCAAAAATCCTAACATAGGAGCAATGGCGATAAACAGCTGGATCCACGAAAAGCCTTTTTCCAGTTCCATCATTTGTACAGAACCATAAGAAGTAATTGATTTTTCCACAACTTCCAGGCCCTGGTCGGCACGGGAAAGACCCTGATAAAAAATACTGGCCACAGGCCCGCGGGTGTTACGGCAGATCTCAATAGCTGCAGGTACACCGCCTTCTTTCATAGCCCCATCTATTTTTGCCAGCAATTTAGAGGTGTTGGTTTCGGAAAGGGACAGATAGATAATACGTTCAATAGCAAGTGCCAGTCCGAATACCAGACAGAGCAGGATGGATGACATGAAACCAGGACCACCCTCAATGTATTTTGTTTTGAGTTGCTGGTGAATTGGTATCTCAACCTGTTCAATTTCACCCGTTGGGGTTTCTGTTTGTGCAGCAGCGTACTGAGCAGAAATGGTAATGAACCCAAGAACTGCCAATAATACGAAAAGTTTTTTCATTTCTTTTGAATAATTAGAGTTAAGAATTTATAGTAATCAAACGTTTTTTTAAATTGCTGGCGGAGAAGGCGGGATTCGAACCCGCGAAACCCTTTTGGAGTTTACGCACTTTCCAGGCGCGCGCCTTAGACCAACTCGGCCACCTCTCCTTTTTAATAAGTATTAATAAAAAAGCAGCGCAAGTTACTGAAAAAAGTTATATTCCTAGCAACTTTATGAAAATTCACCGTTTAAAGATTGTGAAAGAAAATGTTTAACACGCTCATTGTCAGAAAACAGAGCTGTTAGTAACATGGTTTTAGTCACAGCAGCCTCTGTTGTCATATCATAACCGCTCAGAACGCCTGATTCCTTAAGCCTTGCACCGCAGGCATACGAATCCATGAAGACACTCCCGGCCGGGCATTGGGTGATGTTCAGCAGGATGATTCCCCTGCCTACTGCCCCGGATAGCAAATCAAGCAACCACTTGGCAGAGGGGGCATTACCCTGTCCGTAGGTTTCCAGGATCACAGCGCGTAATCCTTCAATGCCCAGGACAGCTTCCACGACCCTTTTTTCTATGCCGGGAAAGATCTTCAGAATGGCTATATCGGTTCCGAGCCGTGTATGGATCCGGAGCTGTTTTCCCCAGCTTTCGGGATACCGGATGTATTTTTGGTTGTATTTTATATGAATTCCGGCTTCAGCCAGGGGGGGGTGGTTGGGCGATCGGAAAGCCCTGAATTCCTCTGCATTGTACTTAAAGGTCCTGTTCCCTCGAAACAATTCATCCTGAAAGAAGATGCACACTTCAGGAACTATGGCATGTCCATCTGCGTCTTTTGCGGCTGCTATCTCCACGGCTGAAATAAAATTTTCCTTACCATCTGTGCGGGGCAATCCTATGGGGAGCTGGCTGCCTGTAAAAATAACCGGCTTTTCCAGATTTTCAAGCATGAAACTCAGTGCCGAGGCAGAGTAGCTCATGGTGTCGGTTCCGTGCAAAACCACAAAACCATCATAATTGTTGTATTCCTTTTCAATGTGTAAGGCCAGTTTTATCCAGAATTCGGGGAAAATATCGGAAGAATCTATCACAGGATCAAAGGAATGGGTGTCAATCCGGAATCCGAATTTTCTTAATTCTGGGACTTCCTCCAGCACGTGTTCAAACCGGAAGGGAACGAGTTCCCCGGTCAGGGGGTGTGCCTTCATGCCAATGGTCCCTCCCGTGTAAATGACAAGAATGGATGACTTATTCATTTTTTTCACCAAAAAACAAAGATAATGCATTTTGGGTAGTTTGTTCAATCACTTTTTCAGGAGAGACATCCCTCACCTGGGCCAGTTCCCGGGCAATATGTTCTAAGTAGGCACTTTCATTCCTTTGCCCGCGGAAGGGGACGGGGCTCAGCCAGGGCGCGTCGGTTTCCAGTACGATTTCTGTCAGATCAATTTCCTTTACCACTCCGGCCAAACGTGCATTGCGGTAGGTGATCACTCCCCCGATCCCCATCAGGAAATGACCGTAACGGTTTGCTTCCCGGAAAACTCCGGCACTTCCGGACCAGGCATGAAGGATTCCGCGCATGTGTGGATAAGTGCATTTTTTCAGGGTTGCGAGGAGCTCGGCAAAAGAAGAGCGGGAATGAATAATCAGGGGCAGATCCAGTTCGCGGGCCCATTGTATCTGTTCTTCCAGCACCAGGATCTGTTCATCCATATATTCACGGGACCAGTAGGCGTCCAGTCCCACTTCCCCTATGGCAATGGCCCCTTCCAGGGTACAGCGTGCGAAATCAAGTTCCTGCCGGTAATCCCGGTCAACGGAAGTGGGGTGGAGGCCTGAGGCTTTGAGGCAGAATCCAGGATAAAGCTCCAGGCATTCTTTCTGTGCCTGGAAGGTGCTTTTGTCTATTGCCGGTAGGATGCAGTGACTCACCCCGGCCTTTTTTGCCCTTACAACGACCAGCTCCCGGTCCGTGTCGAATGCCTGATCGTAAAGGTGTACGTGTGTATCTATCATATTCGTGAAATGTATTCTTTATTCTCCAGGCAATCAACAACTCCCTGCACCTGGAGCTGAACCAGGCGGGCCGATAGTTCTGGAAAAGGGATGTTCAGGCTTTCCTCCATAGCGTTGATATCACCTCCGTTCTCCCTGATGTGGTTGATGATCTGCCTGTCCCTGTCCTCCAGCGATTCAAAGAGCTCCTGCTGCACAGCCTGTAGCCCTTTCCCCCTGACTTCCCATTGCAGCACATCGGCTATGTCCTGAGCCGAGGTAACCAGCGCCGCCTTGTTCATCCTGATGAGGTTGTTACATCCCTGGGAACAAATATCGGAAGGCCTGCCCGGAACAGCCAGCACATCCCTGGAATAACCCAGTGCAAGGTGGGCTGTAATCTGCGCCCCTCCGTCGGTTTTTGATTCAACCACCAAGGTGGCATCTGCCAGTCCGGCAATGATCCGATTGCGCTGCAGAAAGTTGTGACGGTGTCCCCCGGTTTTTGGGGGAAATTCACTCAGAACAGCACCATGCTCCAGGATTTGTTCAGCAATATCCAGATGGGCCGACGGGTAGATGGTGTCAATACCTGTTGGCAAAACGGCCACAGTGGGCAGGTCATTCTCTAGTGCTGTCCTGTGGGCAGTAATATCTATGCCAAAAGCAAGTCCGCTAACAATGACGGGTTTAATTCCCAATTGTTTGAAACCGGAAATGATTTCCCTGCACAGGGACTTCCCGTAAGGCGTGGCCTTGCGTGTTCCAACAACTGACAACACAGGGCCTTCATTCAGTTCGGCCTGTCCAGCCACGTAAAGCAACAGCGGGGCATCGGGACATTCCAGTAGCCTGCAGGGGTAGTGCTCATGATAAAGGGGTATGGTACGGATATTAACAGATTTCAGCCATTCAAGTATACCCGCGGCATGATTGGGCAGGATAGGATCCATCATCTTTTCCACAATACTCCGGCGCATGCCTTTATGGCGAACCAGTTCGGTAAGTGGCTGTTTAAAAACGGAACAGGCACTTCCGTAATGATCATACAGCCTTCGCGCCAGCCCTCCCTCATACCTCAAACACAGACTCAGGGCACAAATCCCGATTTCCTCTTCTGCACAGATCATCCTCAAATATAGTGGATATGGATCAAATAATCAACATAGCATCCCCGTAGGCTCCAAAATGGTATTTTTCTTTTACAGCAATGCGATAGGCGTTAATAACAGTTTCGTAACCACCAAAAGCGGCTACAAACATGAGCATGGTGGACTGTGGAAGGTGGAAATTGCTGATCAATGCGTTGGGAATGTAAAAATCGTACGGAGGAAAAATAAATTTATTGGTCCAGCCCTCAAAAGCAGTGACCTCCCTTTTGGTGGTCACAGGGGTTTCGACAGCCCGCAACACATCTATCCCGGTTGCAAAAACTCTGTTGCCCAGGGCTTTGGCGTTGTTTATAATCCGCGCACTGGACTCGGAGATAACTACCGGTTCGGAGTCCATTTTATGTTTAGACAGGTCTTCTACGTCTACAGCCCGAAAATGTCCCATACCCATGTGCAGGGTAATCTCTGTGCTGATGACCCCTTTTATGGCCATGCGCTTGAGAAGTTCTTTGCTGAAATGCAGTGCTCCGTCGGGAGCAGCTACGGCGCCTTCTACTTTGGCGAAAACAGACTGGTAGCGTTCCTGGTCCAGTGGTTCTGTAAGTTTCCGTATCCATTTGGGAACAGGCATTTCCCCCAAGCGGAACAGGGTAGTCTTAAAATTGTCATAGGTACCGTCGCACAGGAATCGCAAAGTTCTCCCACGGGAGGTAGTGTTGTCTATCACTTCTGCCACCAATGCATCGTTTTCTCCAAAATACAATTTGTTGCCTATCCGGATTTTACGTGCCGGATCTACCAGAACATCCCACAGGCGCTGGTCCCGGTTAAGTTCACGAAGCAGGAAGACTTCAATTTCGGCACCTGTTTTTTCTTTGTTCCCGTGAAGGCGTGCCGGAAAAACCTTTGTGTTATTAAAAATCACAACATCTTTTTCTCGCATCAGGTTTATTATGTCCTTGAACACCATGTGCTCAACAGCTCCGGTTTTCTTGTTCAGAATCATCATTCGGGATTCATCACGGTTGGGGGCGGGGCGGCTGGCTATAAGAGATTGCGGCAGGTCGAAATTGAATTGTGAAAGCTTCATACAGTCGTTTTTGTTAACAGATAAACGACGTATTATACGTAAAAAAAATAAAAAAGTTTCACTTAATTGAAGAAATTATCAAATTCTTCTATCGTGATGGCATCATCTGCTTTATAATTACCAGATCCCGAGCGGCGGAGCGAAGACAGATGGGCACCGCTTCCCAGGGCTATTCCCAGATCCCTGGCCAAAGCCCGGATATAGGTGCCTTTACTGCATTTTACCCGTAACGTTAGCAGAGGAGGTACGTAGTCTTTTATTTCCAGTTCGTATATATGGACCTGATTTTTTGTCAATTCAGGGGTTTCCAGACCCTGTCGTGCAAATTCATAAGCCCGCATGCCGTCTATAATCTTGGCCGAGTAAACCGGAGGCAGCTGGAGCTGCCCGCCCAGAAAGTCTTCCAGAACTTTTTCGAGCAGCTTCCGGTTTATATGCTCCCAGGGATAGAAAATGTCAATTTCATGTTCCAGATCACAGGAAGGGGTGGTGGCACCAAAAGTAATCCCGGCCAGGTATTCCTTGTCCTGTGCCTGAAAAGTATCTGCCAGCCGGGTAGCCTTGCCTACGCAGATGATCAGCAGTCCGGTGGCCAGGGGATCAAGGGTTCCTGTGTGACCGACTTTGATCTTTTTTACCTGCCAGCGACGCTGAAGACGGAACCTGATTTTTCTGACCACATCTGCGGAAGTCCATTCAAGGGGTTTGTCAATGCATAGGATCATGCCTTCCTCCAGGGCAGTCTCAGGACCGGGAACCGGGCCTGAAAGCGTATGTCGGTCAATAACCAGCATATTTTTCAAAATTCATAGGGAAGGGCATCCCGGTCCCTGGAAGAAAGGATCATCTGATCTGGGGACAGGGGCCAGTGTATGGCCAGAGCGGGGGAATCAAAGCGGTAAATGCCTTCAGAGGCGGGATGATAGCGCTCATCGGTTTTGTACTGAACGATTGCTCTGGAAGTGAGTACGCAAAAACCATGGGCGAAGCCTTTTGGTATGAAAAGTTGCTTTTTGTTTACCGAGCTCAGGTTTATATGAAAAAATTGTCCCCTTGTGGGAGAGTTTTCCCTTATGTCAACGGCTACATCAAAGATCTCCCCGTCAACCACGCGGATGAATTTGGACTGGGCGTAGGGCTCTTTCTGGAAATGAAGACCCCTTGTCACTCCAAAACGGGAGAGGGATTCATTTTCCTGTACAAAATCAATGGCACCCACGTGTTGCTCCAGTGCTTCCTTGAGGTACGACTCCATGAAATAACCCCTTTGGTCCTCAACCACACGAGGGGTGATGATCCATATACCTTTTATTGTGGCTTGTTCAAATACCATTATTCCTGTTTTGTACTCCAAAGATACTTAGAAAAAATAATAAAAAGGGTGGTCAGACCCATGACCGTTCCCAGGAACAGGAACATGGCACGCATTTCTGCAAATCGCGTGATCAGTGCAAAGACCGCCGAAGCGGCCAGAATAAACAGGAACGAAAGCTGGTTGGAGTAGCCCAGCATATGGCCCAGGTTTCGTCCCGGGACTTTCCGGATGATGGCTGTATCAAAGGGTACTTTGTATAAACCACATATAAAACCGGTAATAAAGAACAGCAATCCAAAATAAAAGCCCCCGATGCGAAATGAATACAGGATAAAAAACAACAGGGTAATGGTCAGACCGCAGGATGGAACCAATATTTTGTTGTCAATTTTCTCTGATATAAACCCCGAAAGGAAACACCCGGCCCCTGTTCCCACGGCAGCTGCCGTAAGCACCAGACCGGTGCTGAAATCACTCATCCCCAAATTCCTCCTGCAATATACCAGTAATGTCATCTGGATCAATCCGGCAATGAACCAGAATACAGAAAGGGCAACCACCACGCTGTTCAGGCCCTTGTATTTCTTTGCCTGTGCTATGCTCTGTACCAGGAAGAGGACAGGGCGAATAGTTAGGGTGTCTTTTTCAGGAGGTGTTTCCTTGGCCCTGATGGACAGTGAACTGAGTACCCCGCCCAGGGCAATTGCAATAAAAGTCAGGGATAGGCCCCAGGCAGGGATCACCCGGGCAAAAAAGGAAGCCATCATGGTTCCCATGATCATTCCCAAAAAAGACACCATCTCCATGTTGCCGGTCCCATAGGCAATGTGATCAGGACCGCCTATGTCCCTTATAAGCCCGTATTTTGAAGGTGAGAACAGGCAGCTCTGAATCCCCATCAGCAGGATGGAGATCATCACCAGCGATACACTGCGCAACAGGAAGCCTGCCGAGGCCAGTACCATGATGGGAATCTCGGCCCGCTTTGCTATCCTGACTACCGAAAGTTTATTGAAAATCACAGCCCACCTTCCGGCCAGGGGAGATAGGAAGACATAGGGCACCACAAGGGATCCGGCGGCCAGAGAAACGAGCGGGGCTTCATATTGGGTGCCGACCCATCCCACAGCAATAAAGCAAGCCAGTGTTTTAAGGTAATTATCGTTGAGCACACCCAGAAAATTCGTTACCAACAGTGGCCACCAGCGAGGTTTCCCGGACATATTACAGCGTATTTAGTGCGTGATCTATGCGTTTTATTGTGTCTTCAGGACCGATGACTGCCATGATATCGGCAAGGCCCGGGCCTTGAGGTTTTCCAACCAGGCACAGGCGCAAGGCATTCATAACCTGTCCTGTTTTGAGTCCTTCGGCCTCGATCCACTGGTGCAACACCAACTCTATGGATGCTGCATCAAAAGGCTCACACAGGGCCAGCACCTTCCTGACCCCGGTAATAATAGAAGGAATCTCAGGTTTCCAGAATTTTTTTTGCATGGCCGGGTCATACGATTCGGGCGGAATGAAGAAATAATCCGACAGGTCCCAGAAATCACTCACAAAATCGGCCCGGTTTCTGATTAATGAAACCACCTTTTCTGCTTTTAGCTGGGTGGTTGTGATCCCCTTGTCCCGCAAAAGGGGAAGGAATTCCTCTGCCAGAAGGCTGTCTGATCGGTTTCTCAGGTATCGCTGATTAAACCACTTTGCTTTTTCCGGATTGAAACGGGCTCCTGATTTGATTACCCGTTCAAGAGAAAACAAGGCGGTGAGTTCTTCCATGGAAAAGATCTCCTGCTCGGTTCCCGGGTTCCATCCCAGCAGGGCAATCATGTTAACAAAGGCTTCCGGAAAGTAGCCGTCTTCGCGGTATCCTCTTGATTTTTCGCCCGAAGGGCTCGTCCATTCCAGCGGAAAGACCGGGAATCCCAGCCTATCTCCGTCTCTTTTACTGAGCTTGCCCTTGCCATCGGGTTTGAGTAACAGGGGTAAGTGGGCGAACTGGGGCCTTTGCTCCTGCCATCCGAAAGATTCGTACAGCAGATAATGCAGCGGGAGGGAGGGAAGCCATTCTTCTCCCCGGATTACATGGGTTATGTGCATCAGGTAATCATCCACGATATTTGCCAGGTGGTAAGTAGGAAGTCCGTCCTGAGCCTTCCACAACACCTTGTCATCCAGTGTGCCGGTCTGCACAATTACCTCACCCCGGATCAAATCATGCATTGCTACCGTCTTGTTTTCCGGAACCTTGAACCGGATTACCCAGTTATTGTTTTTCCGCAGCCTGCGTGATACCTCGGCCGGATCCATGTTAAGGGAATTTACTGTTTTCTTCCGGAAGGCATGGTTATAAATAAAGTTTTCCCCATGGCTTTCGGCTTCCTGCCTGAACGATTCCAGCTCCCCGGGGGTGTCAAAGGCGTAATACGCGTTGTCCTGGTCTACGAGCTGGCGGGCATATTTTTCGTATATACTTTTCCGCTCACTCTGACGGTAAGGAGCGTAAGGATGGCGCCTGGAAGGCTCACAGACAACCGCTCCGCTCTCATCCACGCCTTCGTCGGGAACGATGCCGCACCAGAGGAGAGCATCTATGATATACTTTTCCGCCCCGGGCACGAAACGCTGCGTATCGGTGTCTTCAATACGGAGTACAAAAGTCCCTCCCTGCTTCCTGGCAAACAGGTAATTGAAAAGCGCTGTACGCACGCCTCCCATATGAAGCGGCCCTGTAGGGCTGGGGGCAAAACGTACCCTGACTTTCTCTGTTGACATATCAATCCTGTGTTTGATGTATATAGGCGTTATCGGTACTAAGCCGTTGCTGGCCGTTTTTTTCTTCAATCTTGACGGTAGAAGGTTTGGCAATATCTGAGCCGTTCATTCTGATCCCGGCTGCTTGCCTTTTATATGCCGGAACCTGTTCCAGTTCAGTGATGTTCTGCTCTGTATCAAGAATCAATACCGGTTTTTTCCTTAGAGCAGCCTGTTCGTGCTCAGCTACGGGTTGAAATTTGAACACACTGGGCTTGTTTGTGATCCGGAATTCATCATTCCCCCCTTCCGGAAGGTGCATGACCTGCTCGGGTACAAAACCGGGGATTTGTTCCTGTATTGGATTTCCATTCAGGTAAACCGATTCTTTCTTTTCCTTCTCCATTTCCTTTGCCGTTTCATTTCCGTAAACGGCAATCGGTGGAAGTGAATGGATACTGAACCCGGTCGCGATCACCGTGACCCGGATCTCATCCTGGATAGAGGGATCACATATGACTCCCCGCTTGAAATTGGAAACACCGCCTGTATAATTGGCAATATACCCCATGATCTGGGATAGTTCGGCCATGGACAAAGCTTTTTCTTTTCCCGAGGTAATGTTGATCAGCACATTGCGGGAGCGTGATAAATCGGCGTCATTGAGCAGGGGTGAGGTAAAAGCCGATTCAACGGCTTTCATCGCCCTGTTCTCTCCCGAGCCTGACCCGGAACCCATCAGGGCCATGCCGCTTTGTGTGAGGACCATTTTTACATCGGCAAAATCGACATTCACGAACCCGGGACGGGTGATGATCTCTGAAATACCCTTTACGGCATTGTTTAAGATATCATCGGTTCTCTGGAATGCCTCAAAAATTGGCAGATCTCCAAAAGCCCTGTACAATTTTTCGTTGTCAATGATAATCATCGAGTCGGCATATTGCTGCATTTCCTGGATCCCATCCAGGGCCCGTTTCAGGAAATCCTTTCCTTCGTCCCGGAACGGTAGGGTTACTACTCCTACGGTAAGCAGCTCCATTTCCTTAGCAATCCGTGCAATGATGGGGGCCGCTCCCGTTCCCGTGCCGCCACCCATTCCTGCTGTAATGAATACCATTTCTGTAGAACCCTCAAACAAGGCCCTTATGCGGTCCTCGCTTTCAAGGGCAGCTTGTTTGGCAATTTCGGGATTGCATCCGGCTCCCCTTCCGCGCGTGAGGATACTGCCCAGTTGCAATTTATCGGGAACGGGGCTTAAATCCAGGGCCTGTGCATCGGTGTTGCAGACCACAAAATCCACGTCGCTCAGTCCCGAGCGGTACATATGGCTGACGGCATTCCCGCCTCCGCCTCCAACCCCGATCACCTTGATGATTGACTTGTTGTTTTCCCAGTTCAGGGGAATGAATTCTTCTTCTTTTTCTTTCATAACACTCACGCTTCGTTTGAGGCTTCAAATATTTTTTCCATGTTTTTAAAAAGGTCCCCTAAAATCGATTTTTCTTTTTGCTTTTTTCCTGTTGACAGGGCTTTTACTGTTTTTTTTGTTTTGGAGGATTCCCCTGCATCCACCCCGGAAAATATGCCGGTCAGATCTACATTCTGTTCGGCAGCAAAATGAGGCTGGGCTTCAATCCCGCAAATGAGCATGCCTGCAGCACAGGAATGGGTAACCTGGTTTACTTCTTCACAATCCCGTGTAATGATGCCGTGGGGACGGGCAATGCGGGCGTCATAGCCTGTTTTGTATTTTATGAACTGTGGCAGGTTAAAAAGCAGGGATCCGCCCCCGGTCAGGACTATCCCGGCCGGCAGTTTGTCGGCATAGCCGCTTTGCTGGATCTCATACATCACCGCTTCCAGGATTTCATCCATCCTGGCTTCTATGATGTGGGCCAGAAAGCGGAAGGGAATTTCCCTGGATTCACGACCCCCGATTCCGGCAATTACGATGGCTTTGTTTTCAGGGGCCAGGTCTGCGTAACAGGATCCGTACTGGATTTTCATCTGTTCGGCTTGCCGCGAAGTCACTTCACATCCCTGGCGGATGTCTTCTGTGATGACATTTCCTCCAAAGGGGATAACTGCCGTATGACGGACAATATTGTCGTTATAAACCAGCAGATCGGTTGTCCCGCCCCCTATGTCCACCATGGCAACGCCTAGCTCTTTTTCGTCTTCCTGGAGAACGGCCTCGGCAGTGGCCAGGGGCTCCAGGATAAGGCGGGTAAGTTTCAGACCGGCACCTTCTATGCTACGTTTGGTATGTTCGGCAGATACGCTTTTTCCAATGAAAAGTTTGTAATTGGCCTCTATGCAACTGCCATACATGCCAACGGGATTGACAACACTTCTGTATTCGTCTACATGGTAGGATTGCGGAATCACGTGAAGGACCTCCTCTCCGGGATCCACCCTTGAATTGTACATGTTGCGCCACATATGGTCGATCTCCTGTTGCGAGATCACTTCGTTTCGGTCGGAACGGTTTATTATGCTGCTGACCGATTTACACTTGACGTACTGGCCTGCAATTCCTACCACAACTTCCGAGATGGGCTGTTCTGTCCTAGCTTCGAGCTCTTCCAGAAGCGGCTTGAGTGTATTGAGTACGCTCTGATTGTTGACCACTTCTCCCCTCATAATCCCCTGAGAGGGTGATTCACACGAGGCAATCACCTGATAGCCTTCTGCTGTTTTTTTCCCGGTAAGACAAACCACTTTGGTGGTTCCCAGATCGATTACAGATATTGTTTTTTCCATGGGTCTGTTAAGTTTTATATATTTTTTTCATTTTTTCTGTGTGTGCAAACAAGCTGGTCGCCAAAACGTGCATCCACCACGCTGTATTTTTCTTTTCCTCCAAGGGGTTCCAGTACCCGGTAAAATTCCTGCAGCTTATCCAGTTTGTATTGAAACCGGCTGAGGTCCCCGATTTTCAGTTCAAGGTCTTTTTCTTGTGGAACGATACTTATATCCTGATAATTTTCAACTACAATGGTTTCTGCCTTTTTGCTCCAGAAGGGGTGTCCGTTTATGAATCCTGTCATCCGGCTCATGGCGGCCAGCCATAAATCTGCCGTATCCATCTGTCCCCGGTAGGACGTAGGGTAGGAAAACGGCACATTTCCCCGTACAATCAGTACTGCTGACCGATGGGGATTGACTATCGGGAAAATAAAATTCTCCTCGGAAACAAAAAAGGATCCCACGTGTGTCTCGAGTCGGAAAAGAGGAGCATGTTGTTGTATTTCAAGTTTTAACGTACCATCTATTGTCTTCACGGCATTGCATTGACTGACAGATGCAAATGATTCCACTTCCTTTTCCAGCCGGTACATGTCAATGGCCGAGAAATCCCTGCCCGGCAACACGATGGAACTCTGCTCCAGAAAAGAAGCCACTTCCCCGGCCCTTATCAGCGGATTCTGCACGCTGTCCCTAACTATGATCAAAACCTGCTGGCATCTGTCCTGGCTTTTTTCCCGCACAAGAATGGTGGCAAAATAGAAATAGGCACCCAGGATACCCGTCATAAGAAGGTATCCGCAGATCTGCAATGCTTTTTTCCATTTACTCATAAATTCATCTCCTTCAGGGTGGCTGTTATCGGTTCCACAAGCCGGTCAATATTTCCCGCTCCCAGGGTCAGCAGAACCCGGGGCCTGTTATCCCGGACAAAGCCTGTTATTAGCGAGGAGTCCAGTATTCTAACGTTTTTCAACGTCATTTTTCCGGCTATCATTTCTGACCCCACACCCGGGATGGGTAGCTCTCTGGCCGGATACACGGGCATAAGCACCACTTGGTCCAGCAAGTCCAGGCTTTTTGCGAATTCCGTAGCAAAATCCCTGGTCCTGGTGTACAGGTGCGGCTGGAATATTCCGGTTATATTTTCTCCGGGAAACCACTCCCTGACAGAAAGGACAGCCGCGCGGATCTCCATCGGATGGTGCGCATAATCATCAATATAACAGCATTTTACACCAGAGTAGCAGACGTCCAGCCTGCGGGAAACCCCCCTGAATGAGGCCAGTGCATCCTTAATTGCAGCGGGAGCCACTCCGTTTAAATAGGCAAGGGCCGAGGCTCCCACGGCATTTTCAACATTGATCCAGCCGGGCACTCCAAGCCGGCATCCCGTCACTTTATGACCATTAAGCATTAAATCAAAAGAGTAGAACCCCCCTTGCAGGACGGTGTGGTTCAAGGCATAAAAATCACAGAATTCCCTGTTATGGTAAGTATAAGCGGTTACCCGCGGCTGTAAAGGCAACGGAATGTCGACGCCTTTTTTGATCACTAGCATCCCGCCGGGTTCGATTTGTGAAGCAAATTGAGAGTAAGCCTCCTGAACGGCCTGGTGGGAGCCGTAAATGTCCAGGTGGTCGGCGTCGGCAGAAGTGATCAGGGCTGCATGGGGATGCAGTTGAAGGAATGAACGGTCGTATTCATCTGCCTCGGCTACAAGAAAAGGATTGTTGCTCAGAAGCAGGTTGGTGTCGTAATTTTTCGAGATGCCTCCCAGAAAAGCAGTACACCCGGTTCCCGAATGGTGCAGGATGTGTGCAAGCAGGGTAGAGGTGGTGGTTTTTCCATGCGTTCCTGCCACAGCCAGCGTGGTATGGTTAGCCGAAAGGTGTCCCAGAGCAACGGAACGCTTGATAATATGGTACCCCTTACCCATGAACCATAGTAATTCCCTTTGGCCGGGCGGCAAGGCCGGTGTATAGATTACCAGGGTGTTTTCCCTGTTCTGTACAACAGCGGGGGGAATAAGCACAGGATCATCCTGATAATGGATTTCTATGCCTTCCTCTTCCAGCCTGCGAGTGAGTGCGGAAGGGGTAAGGTCGTAACCCTGCACCAAAGCACCGGCATGTTTGTAATACCTTGCCAGAGCACTCATTCCAATACCTCCAATACCCAGTAAATAAACGTTTTCTGTCATAATTCCAGTACCATTGATGCAATTTGTTCCGCCGCATCAGGCCGGCTTAGCTTTAAAATATTGGCCGACAGTTTTTTCCTTTCGCTGTCATTGAAAATCAGTTCCAGGGCCTTCTCCATAAGTATAACAGGGGCTTCCTTGTCTGTCACCAGCCTGCCTGCGTTTTCTTTTACAAGGGCCATAGCGTTGTGTGTCTGATGGTCTTCGGCCACATTGGGAGAAGGCACAAAAATACAGGCTTTTCCTGCCGCGCAGAATTCAGAGATACTGCCCGCTCCGGCCCGCGACACCACCAGGTCTGCCGCAGCATATGCCAGGTCCATCCTGGCAATGAATTCGTGCACATAGACCGGAACACTGGGGTGCTCCTTCAGGGCTTCTGCAGCCTGAGACATCCCGTGTTTCCCGCATTGCCAGAGAATCTGCACGGGACGATCCCCCGAGCGGGGCAGGTATTCCCTCACGCATCTGTTCAAGGTGCCGGCTCCCAGGCTTCCGCCCGTAATCAGTAGTGTTTTTTTCTCATGGTCCAGGCCAAAATGCATCAGGGCTTCCTGTTTTTCCTGTTCCGTTGCCGGACGGATATCCTTTCTTATGGGATTGCCAGTCAGGACCACCTTTGAGGCGGGGAAAAACTGCTCCATTCCCGGGTAGGCGACACAGATGTGTACAGCTCCTGCGGCCAGCATTTTATTTGTCTTTCCTGCAAAACGGTTCTGCTCCTGAAGAATATAGGGAACACCTTTTTTCCCGGCCACCCAGAGCAGGGGTCCGCTGGCATAACCGCCCACCCCCACGGCCACAGTGGGGCGGAAATCCCTGATGATCCTGCCGGCTGCAGTTACACTCTCAACCAGCCGGACAGGCAACATGAGGTTGGCTATGATGCCCCGCAACGACAGATTCCTTCTGAGACCGGCAATGGGCAAACCGATAATACGGTACCCGGCCGCCGGGACTTTTTCCATTTCCATCCTTCCCAGGGCACCCACAAAAAGGACTTCCACCCCGGGATCCTTTATCCTGATGGCATTGGCTATGGAAATGGCCGGAAAGATATGGCCACCTGTTCCTCCTCCGCTGATGATAATCCTGTTTTTGCTGCCAGTTTTCATTTTGCAATAATTTGTGTCTTTTCCTGCTCTGCAACCAGGGGTGCGCCCAGCTGCTCATCCTGCAAAGCCCTGCTTACAGATAGCATCATTCCGAATGCTGCACTGACAGCCAGTACGGAAGAACCTCCGGAGCTGATCATGGGAAGCGTTTGGCCGGTTACAGGCAGCAGGCCCACATTGACCCAGATATGGATCATAGCCTGGGAAGTTATCAGTATCCCCAAGCCGCATACAAGCATGGCTGCAAAGGGTTTTTTACATTTTTTGGCGATGACTATCACACTGAAAAGAAGCCAGAAGTAAAGACCAATAACAAAAATTCCGCCTATCAGTCCTGTTTCCTCCACTATGATGGAATAGATATAATCGCTGTTTGACAAAGGCAGGACATGCCGTAAAGCCCCGTTGCCGGGGATCTTTCCTCCGATTCCCCCGGTAGCTATGGCTACCTTTGAATACATTACCTGGTCGTTTTCTTTTTCCTCTTCTGCCTGTCCGAATCCCAGGAAACTGGTGATACGCCTTTCTACTGTTTCCAGGCGGGAAGTTGACGTTATAGAGGAATTTGTTTCTTTGCTCAATGTCCTCTTTAGTACCAGCCCGCCGTAGGCCAGACCAGCCATCAATACAACAATGCCGGCCGCTTTGGCAATGTGTTTAAATCGGACTTTGGAAATGAGCAGCATAATTAATATGGTCAGTGATAGAAGTGCCCCGGTGGAGAACCCCTCCCAGATTATGGGCAGGATGAAGGCCAAAACAGGAAGAAATAAACGCAGGAAAAAATCCTTGAAAGTCTCCAGTTTGTTATCCTCAAGTACCCTGGCCACAAAGAGCACCAGGGCGACCTTGGCAAATTCCGAGGTCTGGAAACTGAACCCGAACAGGGATAGCCAGCGGGTGCCTTCATTGCGTGTTACTCCAAGAAAAATGGTCAGCAGAAGCAGTACCAGGGCGGCTACATATCCGAAATAGGCCACTACCCTGTAAACCCTGAGTGATATTATGTGGAACACATAGATCACACCAAAACCAAGGAGGATGTGTCCCATCTGTTTGAGCATAATGGAAAAGGTGGTGGTATGCTGCAAGACGGCTACCCGGCTGGAAGAGGAATACACGAAAACCAGGGACAGCAATGAAAATATAATGATCAGCGCCCACAAGGACGTATCACCTTTCAGCCGTATTTTCTTTTTTTCGTCCATCTGCTCTTTATAATCCCCGTACTGCTTCCCGGAACTGGTCACCCCGGTCTTCATAGTTCTTGAAAAGATCAAAACTGGCACAGGCAGGAGACAGCAGCACAGTGTCTCCCGGCTGGGCCAGGGTATAAGCCTGGTGAACGGCTTCTTTCATAGAGCTGGTTTCAACAAGGCAGGGTACCCTGCCCTTAAAGCATTCCAGGATCTTTTTATTGTCAACTCCCAGGCAGATCAATGCCTTTACCTTGTCCGACACCAGGTCATACAGAGGGGTATAGTCATTTCCCTTATCCTGTCCGCCTACAATCCATACCACCGGTGTCTTAAGACTTTCCAGAGCATACCAGACAGAATTGACATTGGTGGCTTTGGAGTCGTTGATGTATAAAGCACCCCTGACTCTGGCCACCTGTTCCATTCTGTGGGGAATGCTTTTGAAGGAGGTCAGGCTTTCCCGTATCACCGGATTTTTTATATGCATGATCTTGGCAGAAAGGGCTGCCGCCATGGAGTTGTAAATGTTGTGCCTTCCCTGCAGGGCCAGTTCGTTGAGGAACATTTCAAATTCTTCCTCCCCGTAGTTTACACGCATCCTGTCCTGTGTTGTGTAGGCTCCCTGGGGCACAACGACTTTTTGCGAAATTGGCAGCATCCTGGCTTTTAAAATTATGCGGGTCAGGTGATCCATAGAGATCTCATCGTCCCGGCAAAAGATGAAGCAATCATCCTGGTCCATATTCTGGGTGATCCGGAACTTGGCCCTCACGTATTCGTTCAAATCATGATGATATCGGTCCAGGTGGTCCGGGGTGATGTTCAGCAGAATAGCAATATCGGCCTTGAAGTCATACATTCCGTCGAGCTGAAAACTGCTGAGTTCCAGTACGTATATGTCGTAATTCTGTGTGGCAACCTGGTAGGCAAAACTCTGTCCCACGTTTCCGGCCAGTCCGGCATTGAGTCCCGCATTCCTGAGCAGGTAATAGATCAGAGAAGCTGTGGTTGTCTTGCCGTTGCTTCCGGTAACGCATATTTTACGGGCCTGGGTATACCGGCCTGCAAACTCGATTTCAGAGATAACCGGTATCCCGGCATTGTTTAAATCTTCCACTATGGGTACAGTATCGGGTATTCCGGGGCTTTTGACTACCTGGTCTGCTGTCATGATCAGCGAACGGGAATGCATTCCTTCTTCATAGGCCACGCCGTATTCATTGAGCAGGGATTTTGCCCCGGGCTGAATGACCCCCGAATCGGAAAGAAACACATCGAATCCTTCTTTTTTAGCCAGCACTGCGGCTCCTACACCGCTTTCACCTCCTCCCAGTATAACCAGTCTGTTATTCATAGAAATATTGTGATTACCTGATTTTCAACGTTATAATAGTTAACACAGCCAATAGAATACTGATGATCCAGAAACGAACAACCACTTTTGGTTCTGCTATGGGTTCTTTCGGCCCCTTCAAATAGATGGATCCCTGAACCTTACTGCGATCGAAAATATAATGGTCATGAAGGGGTGTTCTGACCCATATACGTTTTCCGGGCACGGTGTCTCCCGGTTTGTAAAGGCCCTGCGCGATCAGTTTTTTTGTTGCCCGGATTCGTGTCCGCCGGTACCAGAAGCGTTGTGCCATTACCGAAACACTCTCGGCAAGGAAAACACCGCAAAGGATCACCAGCAGCAGCTCCACACGAATCATCAGTGCAAATACGGCGATGATGCCTCCCAGGGTAAGGCTGCCCACATCTCCCATGAATACCTGTGCCGGATACGCATTATACCACAGGAATCCAATAAGGGCCCCTATCAGTCCCGCCATAAAGACCACCATTTCTCCGGAATTTGGTATGTACATGATATTCAGGTACCGGGCATAGACAATATTTCCCGACAGGTAGGCCAGAACGCCCAGGGTAACCCCCACGATGGCCACCGTGCCGGTGGCCAGCCCATCCCGGCCGTCTGTGAGATTGGTGCCATTGGATACCGCTGTCACGATCAGGATGGCTACCAGGATATACACTATCCAGCCTGCTTTCTGACCTGCTGCACCCCCCAGAGGAGTGAGCCACGAATAGTCAAACAGGTTGTCCTTCAGAAAGGGTATGGTTGTCTTGGTACTTTTCACATGGCGGATGTAAGCGGGTACTTCCACCTGCTCTGTCTGAGCGTCATCTGCCGAAAGCTGTGCCATTTCTACAATAACAGCCTTGTCACTTACATACAGTGCAATTCCCACAATCAAACCCAGTCCTACCTGGCCATATACCTTAAGCTTGCCTTTCATGCCGTCTTTGTCCTGGCGTCTGAGCCTGGACAGGAAACGAACAAATCCGGTGTCTTGTTTGCCGGCTTTATGTCTGAGTTTGAGCAGATCGTCAAGAAAACCTATGGTGGAAAGCCACAGTGTGGAAACGACCAGCAGCTGGACATAGAGGTTGGACAGGTCACATAACAGGAGTACCGATACCAGCATGGATATGATGATCACAACACCGCCCATGGTCGGAGTCCCTGTTTTTCCGTTATCTCCGGTTTTGGCAGAAGTGTCAGTTATCTGGTTTCTTTTTAGACGGGCAATGATGTTTTTTCCTGCAATAAGGGAAATGATCAGGGCTATGATAACCGACATGAAAGACCGGACAGAGATATAACGGAAGAGTCCCACTCCCGGGAAATCCACGTTTTCTTTCAGGTATTCAAACAAATGGTATAGCATATCATCCGGTCTTAAATATTTCTGTTAGGGTTTCTTTATCGTCAAAATGGTTTTTTAGCCCCTTTACGTCCTGGTATGTTTCATGACCTTTGCCGGCAACCAGGATGATGGCTCCGGGACGAGCCATTTTAACAGCCGTTCTGATAGCCTGTCGCCTGTCGGTGATGCGCAGGTGGCGGTTTTGCTGTTCCGGGCTCAGGCCGGCGATCATCTGATCCAGGATGGTCTCGGGGTCTTCAAACCTGGGATTGTCAGAAGTAAAGATGCAGAGATCGGCATACAGGTCTGCGATCCGGGCCATCTGGGGACGTTTTGTGGTGTCCCTGTTTCCTCCACAGCCCACAACGCAGATCAGTTCCTGACCTGGCCGGACCAGTTCTCTGAGCGTAAGCAGGGCGTTTTTCAACGCATCAGGGGTGTGTGAGTAGTCCACCACGGCCGTCAGGTTATCTCCTCCCCGGACATATTCCATCCTGCCGCTGACTGTCCTGAGTGAGCTCAGGATCCGGAGCATTTCTTCACGGGGTTGCTGCAATATGGCGGCACAGGCATAAACTGCCAGCAGATTGTAGGCATTGTGCATCCCTATGAAAGAGGTCCATACTTCAGTCCCGTCTATGGATAGCTGCATTCCGTCCACCGAATGATCCAGGACACGGGCATTGAAATCGGCCATTTTCCTGCAAGCGTAAGTGAAGCTGCGTGCCGGACAATTCTGGACCATGACGGATCCATTCCTGTCATCCTGGTTAGTCAGGGCGAAAGCCCCGGCGGGAAGCATGTCAAAAAAACGTTTTTTGGCATCCCGGTATGCGGCAAATGTTTTATGGTAGTCCAGGTGATCATGGGTCAGGTTGGTGAAGATCCCCCCTGCGAAACATAGCCCTGTGATGCGCTCCTGAACCACCGAGTGTGAGCTGACTTCCATAAAGCAATGGGTGCATCCCGCCTTCAGCATCTTGTCAAGCAGGCTATTGATAGTCAAAGCGTCGGGGGTGGTATGCGTGGCAGGCACCAGGTCCCGGTCTATGTAATAAGCTATGGTGGATATGAGTCCGCATTTGTGTCCCAGCTGACTGAACATACGGTATAAAAGGGTAGCCGTAGTTGTTTTTCCGTTTGTTCCGGTAACTCCTACCAGAACCATTTTTGCCGACGGATGTCCATACCAGACATCGGCCAGCAAGGCAAGCGCCCTGTATGAATCCGGGACTTCAATGAAGGTGGTGCCGTTGCAAAATTCCGTTATCACTAGCTCGTCTTTCAGGCACCCTTTCTGATAGACCACCGCTGAGGCACCCTGCCTGACTGCCTGTGGTATGAACAGGTGTCCGTCTGTCTGCGTTCCCCCTACAGCCACGAAAAGACATCCTTCCTGCACCTTGCGTGAATCCTGGCATATAAAAGCTATTTCACGGGCCTGTGATCCCGTGACCTTATTTGTTTCCAGTACTTCTATTAGCCTGCACAATTGCATGGTGATGATCTTTATGATGTTTTTTCCGGTGCTTCCAGGGGAGCGTTCCAGAAAGGATTTGTGATATATATATGGTCTGCTATCTTCTTGAACACTGGGGCTGCCCAGGATGCCCCGTAAAAATTACCCCGGGTAGGGCTGGAATACAGGATGACTATCATGCTGTACTTTGGATTTTCGGAAGGGAAAAAGCCCACAAAGGATGCCTGGTGCTTGCGGTATCCATTGTGTACAAAAGCCCCGTCATAGGCTATCTGCGCGGTTCCTGTCTTTCCCGATATACTGTAACGCGGGTCATTGATGCGGCTGGCCGTGCCGTGTTCCACAACCCCCCGCAATGCCTGGTGAACGGCTTTGAGCGTAGCCGGGGTACATAGCGTCCCGCTCAAAAGGGTATGTTCGGGCTGTTCAACCAGCCGGCCATATTGCATAAAGTGTTCTATGAAGTAGGGGGTTACCATCCGGCCGTTGTTGGCAATGGCATTATAAAAAGTAAGCACATGCAACGGGGTGAGTTTCATTTCGTATCCCATGGCAATCATGGGCAGCGACAGGCGTGACCAGCCCCCTTCTCCGGGAAAGGGGATCTGCGCCCGTCCTTCGCCAATGAGCTCAATGTTGAGCCGTTCGTTGAGCTTCATGTTGTATAACCTGTTGATGAACTGTTTTTCGCGATCTCCGTATTTTTCTACTGCCAGCTTGGCAAAAGCTACGTTTGAAGATTTTTCAAAGGCCTGCTGAACGGTAATTGTCCCATACGAGCCGCTGGCTTCGGTAAATGTTTTCCCATAATAATGCCAGCCGTTCCTGCCCGTGGCGATGCTGTCTGTAAGGCGTACATACCCATCTTCAAGCAGCGCGACAAGGGTGGCCAGCTTGAATGTGGATCCCGGATTGGTTGATTCACTGATGGCATAGTTGAAGGTCTCGTCATAGGAGCCGTTCTGCATTCTTTTCATATTCACGATAGCACGTATGGCTCCCGTACTTACTTCCATGACCACCGTTGTGGCTCCTTCAAAGGTTGAATCAATGGAAAGTTGTTCCCTCAGGGCGCTTTCTGCAGCTCCCTGAATGCCTATGTCTATGGTGGTCACAACGTCCAGTCCGTCTTTGGGCGCAATCTCGGGCTGGTTGGATACGGGGACCCACTTATCGTCGCCTGAGCGCCTGCGGACCCGGTCTTTTCCGGGATTTCCCTTCAGATTAGCATTGTAAGCGTATTCAATGCCTACTCCCGTTTGTTCATCTTCGCTTATATATCCTATGGTTCTGTAAGCCATACGCCCATAGGGGTAAATACGTTTTTCCTTTTGATTGACTATCAACCCGCCCTTGAATTGTCCCTGGTTAAAAATGGGGAATTCCCTGATTTTCTGTAATTCATCATAAGATACAAGCCTGTTTCCCAGTAGCAGGTTGCGGTATCCTGACTTTTTTCCCACCCGGGCCTGGGTAATCTCTTGTTCATAGGCTGAGGCGGGTTTATCTTCAAAAAAACGGGATAAGGCTACCGAGAGGTCTCCCAGGTAACGGTTCAGCATCAAATCATCCGGAACGGAACAATCCATACGCACTTCGTAAAAAGGAACTGTGCTGGCCAGTACCCGTCCGTCACAACCCAGGATACTGCCCCGGTAGGCAGGAACATCAATTGTCCTGTATACTATGGCATCCAGCTGGTCTTTGTAGTCTGAAAAGAACTGCAGGTGCACGATCTGCCCGATGGCCAGCAGGGCCATCAGAAGATAGCATATATAGACAATCATCATTTTGCCTGATGTGCTCATCGTCCACTTTTTATCCAGGCGGGCGGATTAACGGGAGCCATTAATTCCGAACCTCTATTCCTGAGTTGTTTTTCAATTTCCTGTTGTTGGCTCAATTGCATTAAATCGGCCGATTTTCTTGTGTATTCTGCATGGAGCAGTTTAAGTTCCTTTTCCACCTGGTAATTAACCAACAATGTTTTTTCAACGGCATTGTTTATACTGATGTAAAGAATCAGGAGGAAGAATATATAGAGAATAAAGTTCAGGTGTCCGGAAAGCAGCCCGCTGAGTAGGGCGCGTCCGCCAAAAAGCGTAGAAATGAGTTGTTCCCCTTTAGTTTTACTCATAATCCTGTTCCCTGATTTTTTCAGCCGCCCTGAGTTTGGCACTCCGGGCCCTTGTGTTTTCACTGATTTCATTTTCCTGTGGCAGGATGGGTTTCTTATTTACCTGTCTAAGCAAACCGGCGGCTGCCTTTTCACGGAAGAAATGTTTTACCATTCTGTCTTCCAGGGAGTGGTATGTAATGAAAACCAGCCTGCCTCCGACATTAAGCAGGGTAAGGCTCTGGTTCAGCAGTCCTTCCAGGGCACGCATTTCGTCATTCACTTCTATGCGCAGGGCCTGATATACTTTAGCCAAAAATTTATGTTCTGCATTCCGGGGTATCAGTCCCTCCAGCGCACGACGAAGGTCCCCCGTTGTATTGACGGGTTTGATGGTCCGGGCTTTGACAATGGCGCCGGACAGAGCAGAGGCGTTGTTTACACCGGCATACCGGTAAAAAAGAGCGGTCAAGTCTTCACGGGAATATTCATTCACCACCAAAGCGGCCGTTTTATCCGAGGCCGGGTTCATTCTCATGTCCAGTAACGCTTCAAATCTGAAAGAAAATCCGCGCACGGCTGTATCAAACTGATGCCAGGAAACCCCCAGGTCTGCCAGGATGCCGTCTGCCCTGTTTACCCCATGGTATCTGCAAACATTATGTATAAACCTGAAATTGGAATGAATCCAATTGATTCTTTTGTCATCAGGCAGGTTGTGCTGTGATTCAGGATCCTGATCAAAAGACAGCAGGCGACCCCGCGGTCCCAGCTGTTCCAGGATAGCGAGGGAGTGTCCGCCGCCGCCGAATGTGGCATCCACGTATACCCCCTCCGGCTTTATGGCCAGGGATTCGATACTTTCTCTCAAAAGAACCGGTATATGATAGAAAACCATAGGTACAATTGTTATGACAGAATCTTTTCGGCAAGCGATACATAATCGTCATCACTGATCAGGCTTACATGGTAGGATTCTTTGGACCACAATTCGATCTTAAAATCGGCTCCGGCAAATACTACATCTTTATTCACTCCTATCATGTTTAGCAAATGTCTGGGAATTAATATCCTTCCGGTTTTCTCGTCTGGTTCTACAACAGCCCTGTTGCTCATGTAGGCGCGCCACAGTACTGCATGTTCACGGTTAAATGAAGGGTTCAACCGAGCCTTTACCGCTTCCGACTGTTTTTCCCATTCTTCATAGGAATACATTTCAAGACATGGACTGAACAGATCTTTCTTCACTACAAAACGAAGCGGACGGTCAGGATCTGCCAGTGCCTTAAGGGTCGAAGGAAACACCAGACGTCCTTTGTCGTCAAGCTTTGCATTGTATTCTCCTATAAATTTTGCCATATCAGGTCGGATAATTCTTACGAACAAAAGTATAAAAACTTTTCCACTATTTTCCATTTAATTACAAAATTTTCCACTTTACGACAATTTATTATAGTTTTGTATCCGATGAATCCCATGACATGTATTTGAGAATAATTGCAATTCTGATGTGTAGCCTGGTAATGTATGGCTGCCCGGGCTCAAGGCAAGAGCCTGAAGTCCTGAAGGAACAGCCTGCAGAAGCAGTTCCCGACGCAGAAGTGGCCGAGTTCTGCGAATTGTTTGCTTTACCGCAGATGGACTACAGCCGGGAAAATGAAGTGATCAGAAAACATGAGAACCTGGCCTCTATCCTGCAGAGCAGGGGCGTTGATTACCAGCGTGTTTTTTCCGTATCACAAAAAGCACGTGGTGTTTTTGATATCCGCAGGCTCAGGGCCGGCAATCCCTATACGTTGCTCTACGCTCCGGGCGCATCAGAACCGTCCTACTTTATCTATGAAGAAAATTTTAGGACACATATATGCTTTTCTCTGACCGACAGTCTTTGGGTAAGTAGGGCCGAGATCCCTCTGGAGATTGAGGAGAAGTTTGTTGATATAACCATTTCCAGTTCATTGTGGCAAGATCTGGAAGAGGCAGGATATAATCCGCTGGTATCCAATGGGCTGTCCGAAGTGTTTGCCTGGACAGTGGATTTTTTCGGACTTCAGAAAGGGGATACATTCAGGGCATGCTACCAGGCATACCTGCTCAAAGGCAAAGAAGTGGAGGCAGGTCCCATCCTGGCGGCATCGTTCATTCGTTCGGGCCGCACCCAGAAGGCCTTCCGGTATCTTCAGGACAGCCTTGCAGGGTATTGGGATCAGGATGGGGTGAACCTGCAAAGGGCTTTTTTAAAGGCACCCCTTAAATATTCCCGTGTAAGTTCCGGATTCAGTTATGCCCGCAGGCACCCCGTAACAAGAACAGTGCGTCCTCATACCGGTATTGACTATGCCGCTGCGACCGGGACTAGTGTCATGAGCATAGGAGAAGGTAAGGTTATTGAAAGAACCTACACACGGGCCGGAGGCAATACCGTCAGAATCAAACACAACAGTGTCTATACAACCGCTTACCTTCATTTGTCGCGCTTTGCCAGCGGACTTACAGTGGGAAAACGGGTGGCCCAGGGAGAAATTATCGGGTATGTTGGCAGCACGGGAGTATCCACAGGACCTCATCTTGATTTCCGCGTGTGGAGGAACGGCAAACCCATCAATCCCCTGACTATGGAATCTCCTCCTGCCCAACCTATTCATAAATCGAATATGGAAAGTTTCAAGGAGTATATAGCTCCTTACCGCAGGGGTCTTGAACCGGAAAGTTATAAAAGAATTGCGCTTCAGATTATCAGACTCGCAGGGGTGCATTTTAATTAAAGTCTTTTTCCCGGGACAAGGCGTCTTCTGAATACTCCCCGGGAATGATTTCCCCCTCATAATCCTCTGATATCGGAGGAGTTGAAACGTCATCTGTGCTTACGGGAACTATTTTACGCAGTTCAAAATTTTGTCCCAGGTATTTTCGTCTGACTTCCTGGTTGGAAGCCAGTTCATCGGCCGTTCCGCTTTCCAGGATACTCCCTTCATAAAGCAGGTAAGCCCGGTCTGTAATGGCCAGCGTCTCGTGGACGTTGTGGTCTGTTATGAACACCCCGATATCCTTTGTTTTCAATTGGGCCACAATCTGCTGGATGTCTTCTACCGCTATGGGATCAACACCGGCAAAGGGTTCGTCCAGCAAAATAAACTTAGGATCGAGGGCCAGGGCCCTGGCAATTTCGCAACGCCGGCGTTCTCCTCCCGAAAGCTGGATCCCGTAGCTTTTCCGTACTTTCTGCAAGCCAAATTCCGCAATAAGCCGCTCCATTCTTTCTTTGCGCTCAGCTTTGGTAAAAGTTGACTGTTCCATGACAGACATAATATTGTCTTCTACGTTCAGTTTTCTGAAAACAGAAGCTTCCTGGGCCAGGTATCCGATCCCTTTTTTGGCACGTTGGAACATGGGATAAGTTGTGATTTCTTCCTGGTCCAGGAATATCTTTCCCGAGTTGGGTCTGATTAAGCCTGTGATCATGTAGAAGCTGGTGGTCTTTCCGGCTCCGTTGGGCCCAAGAAGGCCCACGATCTCTCCCTGATCCACATGAATGGAAACGTTTTTAACCACAGTCCGCAAACCGTATCTTTTCACCAGGTTATGACAATGTAAACGCATAGGATCCGAGGTTAGCTGATATCCAGATTCAGGTCATCCCGCAGGGCGGCCACCTCCGGATTATTTTCTGTAATAAATTTAGCTTTTTCTTCTGGCATATAGCATGAATTGCCTGGTGCGCTTTCAGGAGCCTCCTCTACAATGAGTGACACGCATACTTGTTTATTGTGCAAGGTGTTGCGCAGGTATGCATCAATTACCCTGCCATAATGCTCTTCAATCCAGGTTTTCTGCAGTTCGTTGACCACAGTGAACTGCACCTTGTTCCCGTCCACTATCAGGGGAGGGCAACGTGTAAGAGTAGATGAAAGGTTGGGCTTGTCTTTGAAAAGATTTATCAGCCCGGGCAGGGCCTTTTCCAGGTCTTCCATGTTCAAAGCCCTGTCCCCGTTCATTACCCCGGAAGGTTCCTGTTCCCGTTTCTTTTCCTTCTGATTCTGATGCATCAGTTTTTTAATTGACGCTGTAGCTGCAGGAGCAGCAACGGGAGCTGAGGCAGGAGGCCGTGCTGCTTCCCAAGCCGGTGTCGAAGCAATAGCAGAAGCCGGAACAGGGGTTGACACCACGGTTGAATCCGGACTGTTTTCCGGAGCTCTGGTCGGAGTAACCTTATCGGTCGCCTGGGTTTTTGCGGTGTCCAGATTCTCGATCCGGCTCAGCCTGACCAAAGCCATTTCTATATGTAACCTGGGCTGGTTGCTCTGTTTGTATCCAGCCTCGGCCTGTGTACAGATCCCCAGTGCACTAAACAGAAAGGATAGCGTGCAGGCGGCGGCCTGTTCACTGTATCTGCGGGCCGTTTCCTGGCCGTAATCGAGCAATGGCAGGCTCTCAGGCTGTTTGGATACCAGCAGGTTACGAAAATGAGAACTCAGTCCCGAGATGAAATGCAGGGCATTGAAACCGCGGGTGAGCACCTCATCCAATAGCAGCAGCATGCTGTCAAAACGGCCTTCCAACGCCATGTCTGTGAGTCGGAAGTAATATTCCCTGTCAAGCACATTCAGATTGGAGATCACCTGCTGGTAGGTCACCTCTTTACCACTGACGGCTATGCACTGATCAAGCAGTGTGAGCGCATCGCGCATGGCTCCGTCGGCTTTCTGGGCTATTACCTGCAGGGAATCCTGCCCTATGGTAACGCCTTCCTTTCCGGCGACCTCTGCCAGATAATGTGTCATTGCCTTGATGGTAATGCGGTTGAAGTCAAAGACCTGGCAACGTGACAGAATAGTGGGTAACACTTTGTGTTTCTCGGTTGTTGCCAGTATAAATAGGGCATACGAAGGCGGTTCTTCCAGTGTTTTTAGAAACGCATTGAAAGCAGACTGGGACAGCATGTGCACCTCGTCAATGATGTATACGCTATATTTTCCGACCTGAGGCGGAATCCGGACCTTATCAATCAGCTCCCGGATATCATCAACCGAGTTGTTGGACGCCGCATCCAGCTCATGAATGGAATAAGACCTGCCCTGGGCAAAAGAAACACAGGACTCACAGGTTCCGCAGGCTTCCATGCCCGCAGAAGGGTTCAGGCAATTAATGGTTCTGGCAAAGATCCTGGCACATGTGGTTTTTCCCACTCCGCGGGGCCCGCAGAAAAGATAGGCGTGGGCAAGTTGTTTTCTCTGGATAGCATTTTTCAGGGTTATGACAATATTATCCTGGTCAACAACATCATTGAATTGCTGTGGCCGGTATTTTCTGGCTGATACTACAAAATGGTCCATAAAGCACAAAGATAAAAAATAATCCCTATTTTTGCGGCCTTGTTTTACTACTGTAAAAACTATGGGACCTGTCTATGTGACCTCTTTGTCATCCGGTTTGCAATGTGCTGTACTTTCCACTGCCTCTGCTGTTAGTTACTGTGCATTGAGCACCCTGGCCGGTACACGGTTCGAACCTCCCGGCCTGGCCGGTCTTGCCCATTTTTGCGAACACATGCTCTTCAAGGAGACGGTCCGGAGAAAATCCTACCACATTAACAACCGCCTGGAAAGACTTGGTGGAGAAATCAATGCCTTTACCACAAAAGAGGAGCTGGTGTTGCATGCAACAGTCCTGCGGGAAGATCTGGGCAAAGCCCTGGAACTGATGTCGGATCTGGTGTTTCATTCTGTTTTCCCTCAAAACGAGCTGATTAAGGAAAGGGATGTCATTCTGGACGAAATCATGTCTTACAAGGATTCTCCCATGGACCTGATCTATGATAGTTTTGAAGAAAAGCTGTTTGCCGGCACGCCCATGGCTACACCCATCCTGGGCATACCGGGGGAATTGCGCAAAATCACTTTCCAACATATGAAACAGTACCTGCGGGAGCGTTTTATCCCGCAGACCATGGCCTTGACTGTTGTAGGAAACATTACTCCGGCAAGGGCGGTCCTACTGGCAGAAAAATATTTTGGAAGCGGTGCCTTTTCAGAGAAAAACCCCGGCCCTGCCACTGTGACGGTTTCCGCTCCCCTGTCACAACCCGCCAGCCGCTTTGACATTACAGAAAAGCGTGGTACTTATCAGACACACTGCCTGACTGGTTCTGCCGCTTACGGTCTACATGACAAAAACCGTGTGCCTCTGGTTCTGTTAATGAACATGATAGGAGGGCCGGCATCCAATGCCCGCCTGAATATGTTACTCAGGGAAAAATACGGCCTGGTTTATACCGTAGAGGCATCCTATGCTCCCTATATGGATACAGGATTTGCCGGGATTTACTTTGGTACCGATGGTCACAACCTGTCCCGCTGCCGTGAACTGACAGAAAAAGTAACCACCCAGTATACCAAAGTACCCCTGACCACACTGCAACTTGATAGGGCAAAAAAACAACTGATAGGACAAATGTCCATTGCAGAAGACAATCATGAAGTGCAATGCCTTTCCATGGGCAAAAGCCTTTTGTCGTTCGGGAAGGTTTTTTCACACCAGGAAATGATCTCTCAGATTGCCTCTGTTACCTCAGGCCAGATAATGGAAGTGGCCCGGGAAATCTGGGATACCTCAAGACGCGGTACGCTGGTTTATTATTGATGGACCTGAAGCCGGTATTGCCAGCTGTCAAAATAAAGGTTTCCTCCGCGCCATTCCACTTCGCCTCTTTGGAAATCAACTGTTTCGGATCGGGAATAGGTCTTGGCCGGGAAGAACGCGCCCCCAATCCCGCTATTGACAGCCATGCGGTAAGAGTCCATTCCGCTGGAATAAAACAAGGGTAAGGGGCCCGGTTGCAGGCCGAAGGACTGGTCGACAGGGATCCACCCGATACCTTCCAGATAGGCCTCGGCCCAGTCATGAAGGTTCACCTCGCCCGGGTGAAGCATCCAGCCGCTTTCCCACCTGGCAGGAATGCCCAGGCTGCGGCACATGGATATAAACAAAAGACTTACCTGTCCGCAATCGCCGTGACCGTTTTCCAGGACATAGAGCGGTATGCTTTCTATGGTGGAATACTCTCTGGCTCCGGCCCATGGGTAGTTCAGGCTGATGTACGAGAATATTTGCTGCAACTGCATGAATGGGTTGGTTTCTGAACCAGCAATTTTTTTTGCCAGTTCCGCTACAGAGCCAGTAGTTATGATGTGTGGCAGGACTTGTTTTGTGTATTCCACCCATACGGGGCTGAGCGTGTCGTAGGGAAGTACATCCTTATGATAATCCATGTGGTGGTATTCGGCCAGGGCAGTGTGGGTGAAGGTGTATTCAAACACGGCATCCTGGTCCTTTATGGCAGGTTTTTCCATATAAATGGATTTGTGGATGTAGGAGTCCGGGGATATGATATATTGGGGTTCCGAGGCTGAGAGCAGCCTGAATCCTTTTTGCCGGGGGATATCTGTTCTTGGAAGGGGCATCCAGGCACGGAGGATCTCTCCGTGGGGAACCGTGTTGGCCGGAACGGTCAGGGTATAAGTTATGGTATAGGTTCTGGGTTCTACCCTTACAGTACCTGTTTTCTCTGTAAGTTCTGCAACTTTGGGCAGGTGTTCCAGCAACAGGGACGCTTTGAGGTCCATGGAGGGACCGTTTACTTCTTCATACCGGGCGCGGCTAAGGCTGTCTATCCGGAACAGATTCCTGAAAGCTCTTGAAAAATAACGTTTTTTCCCGTTAATCACCATACATTCCAGGGCTCCGGATTCTTCCCATGCCCGCATCTGTTGCGGGGTCACATCAGAAAAGTACTGCCGGATGTATTCCAGCGCTTCTGTTTCTGTTTTGTTAAAATCCAGAGCGATCCTGTGCATGCGGTCAACCTCCCATACCCAGGAAATTTTTTCTTCGGCACTCAGGCAGGTTGAAGCGGCATAATGCAGGATCATCCTTTCTGCTTCTTCAAAGTTGCCTTTTGCCATCAGATCTTTTATGGCCGACGGGCCTGGTTCTTTTTCTCCTGAATTACAGGAAAAAAAGAGCAGTAGTGCCAGAAAGGCTGCAGGCCATTTTTTCACGGTTGAATTATTTTACTCTTTCTGAATAGCCACGGGTACGGGTGTCCACTTTAATGCGTTCTCCCTGGTTGATGAACAGGGGGACCATGATCTGGGCACCTGTTTCCAGGGTAGCAGCCTTCAGGGCGTTGGTAGAGGCCGTATCCCCTTTGACAGCCGGTTCGGTATAGGTGATTTCCATTTCTACAAAGGGAGGCAATTCACAGGTCAGAACCCTTTCTTCATCTGCCAGGAACATCATTTCCACATATTGGCCTTCTTTCATAAGGTCCGGGTTTTCTAACAAATCAGGCTGGAGCGATATCTGTTCAAATGTTTCTGTATGCATGAAATTGTATCCCATATCGTCTTTGTACAGAAACTGATAGGGACGTCTTTCCACACGGATGGTTTCCACCTTTTCACCAGCATTGAAGGTGTTCTCAAGAATTCGCCCGTTTTCCAGGTTGCGGAGTTTAGTTTTGACAAAAGCCCCGCCCTTTCCCGGTTTCACATGTTGGAACCATATGATGGAACAGGGTTTCCCATTGAAAGAAATGTACATTCCGTTTTTAAAGTCTGCTGTAGTTGCCATAAACTGTGTTAATGAAAATTGTAACAATGTGCAAATGTAGAGTTTTTTTTATATTTGTTCCAGCTATGGTAATTATTAAAGAAATCAACACCAGGAGGGACAAAAGAAAATTCTTTGAATTCCCTGTCAGATTGTATAAAAATAATCCCTGGTTTGTTCCGACATTGATATCGGAAGAAATGAGGGACTTTAATCCCCTTAAAAACGCTGCGTTTGAATATGCTTCCTGCAAAATGTTCCTGGCTTACCGGGAGGGGAAAATCGTGGGCAGAATAGCCGCCATTCTAAACAATGCCTACAATTACAAGATGAACGTAAGACAGTTGCGTTTTACACGTTTTGATTTCATAGACGATTACCAGGTTTCGGCTGCTCTCTTTGAGAAAGTCAGGGAATGGGCATTGTTCCTGGACATGAAAGAGATAGTGGGTCCCATGGGCTTTTCCGATATGGACAAGATGGGCATGCTCATAGAAGGATTTGAAGAAATGGACATGTATATCACAATCTACAATTATCCCTACTATATTGACCATATGGAACGGCTGGGTCTGAAAAAGAAAGTGGACTGGGTGGAGTTTCAGGTAAAGCTTCCCCCCAGGATGGACCCTGTCCTGGAGCGATTGGCCCTGGGTGCTATGGAGCGTTACGGCTATTCTATACGGAAATTCAATAAGGTTAAGGATCTTAAGCCTGTTTTCAGGGAAGCACTTCCGCTTATGAATGAGGCATTTTCGGAATTGTTCGGCGTGGTTCGCATTTCTGAAAAACAACTGATGGATTTTGCCAACCTGCTCATGTCCATTTGCAAACTTGATTACATTACAGTTGTTCAGAATAAAACCGGTCAGATCATAGGCTACGGCCTGATGGCTCCCTCTATAAGCCGAGGTGTGCGTCTTGGCAAAGGCAGGCTCTTTCCCTTTGGTTTGTTAGCAATAATGAGGGATATCAGAAAATCCCGTGTGCTGGATATGTATCACATAGGGGTATGGCCCATTTACCAGAACAGGGGAGTGAACGCCATTATCATTTATAACAGTATAATCAATGCCATGAAGTCCGGAGTTGAGTATGCCGAAACCGGTCCTGAACTGGAAGACAACATCAAAATCCAGAGCCAGTGGAAACTGTTTGAGCACCGCCAGCACCGGCGCAGAAGGTGCTACACGACAAGTCTTCAGTCTGACAGCTCACATTAACTCTAATCTACCAGGGAATCAAAATCCGCATCAAGCTGTTTGCCACTAACGAAATCATACTGGCTTAAGGCTCTGAGCTCGTAATAATAACGCCAGTAGTTATACAGAGCCTGCACATATCCTACCCGGGCTTCATCCCTGTCAAGCTGTGCATTGTTCATATCTGTGACCGTGATCTTGTCTATCAGGTAGCGCTGTTTGGCCACATCGTACCGTTTCTGGGCGATGGTGTCTGCTTTGGCCGCAATAAAGAATTGCTGTTCCTGCATATTGAATTGACGCACATTGAGGCTTATATCCTGTTGAAAATCCAGTCTGGACTGATCTACCTGACGCCGGACTAGCTCTTCGTTGCTCTGGGCCATTTTCACCATTCCCTTGCCCCTTCCCCAGTCCAGTATGGGTACCGTCAGTCCTATGCTTACGGTCTGCATGTCCCTGGGATCTTTGTAGGAATCGAACAGTCCCGTTGCCTGCTGGTTCAATCCAAAGGCGACATTCAGATTGGCCTGGAAACCCCGGTTGGCGCGTTGTTGGGCCACATTTTTCTGCGCCTCGATCAACTGGGTTTCATAAGTGATCATGTCAGGATTGTTCTCTAATGACAGTTGCAACACCTGCTCTACATCGAGTTTAACATTTGGAACATTTTCCGGTATGACGACGTTCAGTTTCACTCGTTCGTTGAATCCAAGGTAAGAACGCAACCGGTTTTCGGCATCTTCCAGGTTCAGTCTGTCATCGTTAAGCTTCTTGAGTGCATTCTGGTAGGCCAGTTCCGATTGGAGCAGGTCGTTTTCTCCAATAGTGCCCAGTTCGTACCTTCCAGCTGCAATGTTGTACAGTGTGTCGTTATTCGCGTGGTTGAACTCTGCAATGGCTAGTCTTTGCTGCGCTATGGCCATATTGAAGAAAAGCTGGATAGCCCTCTGGTTGACATTTTCCATGTTCTCTATATAGGTGCGTTTGGCTTCTTCATATTTTAAAGGTTCAATTTTACGGTCCCACTTCATTTCATTAACGCCGAATATGGATTGCCTTAGCCTTACATTCAGCGCAGTGGAAAGATATTCGGTGCTCTGGTGATTGTTGAAAGAACCGCTGAAACGGTCCACCCGCTGAAGCGATGAGCTGACAGTCACAGAGCCTCCTGTTGGCAGATTTTGCTGGAGGGACAACCCTCCGCTGAAAACATTGTAGAATTCCGAAGAGTAATCATGCCGGACTTCTCCGGTTTGTGGATCTATGCTGGGAACGTCCACAATTTTGCGCGAAAATTCCGGCAATTGGGAAGTAAACGACAGGTAGGGTAAAAAATTTGCCTTGTACGACCGGTATTGCCAGTACCCTACCTGGTAACTGTTCCTTGCCCGCAGAGATTCATTGGATTGTGTGGTGGCTAGATGCAACACTTCCTCCAGTGTAAGGTTGTAAGAATACAGAATGTACTCCTGTGAATTCTGATCTGCTGTTTCCTGGTTGGTTTGTGCCCACATACCCCGGGCAGGGAAAAGAATGCAAATAATGCATGTAAGAAGCCAGGTATTGATCTTCATAATTTTATTCATATCTGAGGGATTCTATTGGATCACGCTCGGCGGCACGTTTGGCAGGAGAGTAACCGAATATTACGCCTACAGCAGCCGATACGCCGAATGAAATTACAATGGATGAAAAAGAAATGATGGTGGTAATATCAAAGAAAGACCGGATCAGAAAGGACAACAGGACTCCCACGATCACGCCAATAATTCCTCCGGCCACGCTTATGAGAATGGCTTCCGAGAGGAACTGGGCTATTACATCGGCTTTTTTTGCGCCAATAGCCAGCCTTGTGCCGATTTCCTTTGTCCGTTCCATGACAGAAGCGAACATGATGTTCATAATGCCGATGCCTCCTACCAGGAGCGATATTCCCGCGATGGCTCCCAGCACTATGTTAAAAATATCCTTGGTGCGTTGTTGCTGCTTGAGAAGCAGTTCGGGAACGGTTACTTCAAAATCGGGTACCTCCTGGTGGCGGCGCCTGAGCATCCGGGTGATTACTTCCTGTGACGAAGTCAGCAGGTCTGTTTCCTGAACCTGTACTGTGATCCTGTCCAGCTGGTGATAATTCGTATTACCCGAAGAGGCAGTGGAAGAAGAGCTTTTGTTTATGATAACCCGGTGACGTCCGCCTCCCCCGCCCATAACGACCGATCCTCCACTGGACGAAATGGGGTTGGTTATAGCCATGGCCCTGTTTTCCTGTCTAAGCAGCATGGTCCTGATGGGGATGAATACCTGGTCGTCGTAGCCCTGCATCCCCATACTTTCCGAACCGATGGTTCCCAGTGATCCGGAACGTGCACTGGATGCCGTTCCTGATGATTCCTCCTCTTCTTTGGGTTTGGAAGCCCCCGAAGTGCTCTGTTCCAGAACCCCCACCACCTTTACCCAGTTGGCTCCGAATTTGATGAATTGACCAATGGGGTCATTCTGCTGAAAGAAACGGGTTCTCACATTGTGCCCTATAAGGCATACGGCCATTGAGTTAAGCTCCTGTTCGCTGCTGAAAGAATTCCCCGATTCGAGCCCTATGCCGTACAATTGAAAGTACTCTGAGGTAACACCCAGCACTTTGGCCGGCTGACGCATCCCGTTGTAGGTTATGTAACTGAAAACACCAACTTCCGGTGACACGTGTTTCACTGAAGGCAGAATTTTGCGTATGGCTTCGGCATCGGACAACTGCAGGCCGGGTGAGAATTTTTTTGACATACTGGCCGAAGTGCTGGAGGCTTCCTCGTCCACTTCCTCTACAGTAGCCGGGAGGATCACAATATTGTTTACCCCTACCATCTTGATCTGGTCCATGATTTCCTGTTGGGCTCCGTTTCCTATGGCCATCATGCTGATTACAGCGCCCACACCAAAGACAATCCCGAGGGCAGTCAGGAAACTTTTCAGCTTATTGTGCACGATGGATTCCACAGCTATGTGGATATCGTGCATATACCGGTGGATAAAAAAGATATTCATAAAAATGGATGCTTACTGCTGAGTGCCTGAAGACCGGACGCCACTGCGGGTACCTCCCCGGGGCTGTGTAGCTCCCTGAGGTGGTGTTGCCCCCTCCGGTTGGGTTATTCCCTGTTTAGGCGAGTTTCCCTGCGGGAGGGTGACTCCTTCGGGCGAAGTAACACCTTCGGGCAGCTTAAGGTTCTGCGGTCCCTGACCGTTGCGGATCATGATGCGCTTTTGCTTGAGGGATTCCTGTTCTTGCGCTTTTTTTCTTTCTGCCTCGGCCTTATCAATGATCCTTTGCTTGATCACAGATATGTACTCTTCCCCCTGTACCTTGAACCGGGAAGGACTCACAGGCAGGGACAGGTATACTTCGTCTTCCTCAGCAAGCCCCTGCTCAATGACGGTGAAATTATCGTTGGATTCTCCTTTGACAACAATCTGACGTACGCCATTGGTTCTGTATACGTAAGTGATGCTGTCCCTTTCAAAAATGGCTTCTGAGGGGAGGAAAATAGCCGAATCCATAGAAGCCGTAATAATCTGGTTGCTGGTGGTCATAGCCGGGCGAAGGATCTCATCCTGACCCTCCACCTTGATGACGACTTCAAAAACCTTGGCATCTGCATTCTTGAGCTGTTCCCCGATATTGGACACTTCCTTGACCACTCCCTTGTAGCTCTTCTCGGGGAAGGCATCCACACCAATGCGGACCATTTGTCCTGGCTTTACCTTGGCAATGTCAATTTCGTTCACGTATGTTTTTGAGAGCATGTTGCTCAGATCGGGCAGGGTGGCTACAACCAGGTCCCATCCGCTGATGGTTGAACCGATACGTCGTTTATCCCCGCTCCAGTCCCTGTAATATATTACCATCCCGTCACTCGGGGCATAGATGGTAAAATCTTTAAGCACTGCCCGGAGTTCATCCAGTTGCCTCTTTTTCCGGTTCAGTTCTATTGATACGTCGTTCACGGTAGCGTTGGCCTGGTCTACTTTCAGATCATAGTTATTGAGGGCCTGCTCATAGGTGCGCAGGGCTTTTTCCAGGTTGTTACGGTATTGCCGCTGGGTTGCAGGCGGTTCATAGATGGATTGCTCCACGGCAATTTCGGCTTCTTCTATGGTAAATTTCTGGTTTTCAATATCATCACGCAAAGCTTTCAGGGATAGGGATGTATCCAGGAGGGTCCTGTCATATTTTGCTATCAGGGCCTCGTGCTCATCTTCCAGGTCTTTGAGCGAATTGTCTGCCGAAGTCCTGTCCAGTGTAGCCACATAATCACCCTGACTTACAACAGTACCTTCGGGAATCAGATCCTGGATCTTGACCTCTCCCAAACGCACATTCCGGGCAAGCATTCCGGCCGGACCTTCAATTTTGATGTTGTTTTCGGCCTCCAATTCTCCGGTTGTTGTGACAATGATCTCAAAAAGACCCTTCTGAGCCTTGACTACCTGGGGTAGGTAACCGTCCTTGTTGCCGGTTGAAAAAATGATAATAAGCACGATGGCTACAACGGCCACAGAGCTCAAAATGATGATATTCCTTTTTTTCATATTGATTCAAAAAGTGTGAAATGGTAAAAATTTGACAAATGTATCCATTTGATGGACTCAGGCATCAATAGTTTAATAAAAATAAAAATTTTGCCGGCTGTAAATAAATAATTAACTTTGTTCCCCCATTCCAAAATGGTGCCATAGCTCAGTTGGTAGAGCAAAGGACTGAAAATCCTTGTG
Source organism: Bacteroidales bacterium UBA5226 (assembly GCA_002409325.1). Lineage (GTDB taxonomy): Bacteria > Bacteroidota > Bacteroidia > Bacteroidales > UBA932 > DMER64. The sequence goes on from DHUU01000017.1 coordinate 102,524, forward strand.
TCCCTGGTTCGATTCCCGGTGGCACCACCCCAAACCGCGATAACATCGCGGTTTTTTTATGTGGGTTCTTTTACGGATTCATTTTTATACTGTAAATTTGCAGGATATAATCATTTAATTCTGGAGGATCATATAATGAAAATCAAAAAAGTTGAAGCTATTGAAATATTGGATTCAAGAGGAAATCCCACGATAGAGGTCAGGTTGTCACTCGAAGATGGCACCAGGGCAACCGCCATGGTACCAAGCGGGGCATCCACCGGTGAAAGGGAAGCTGTAGAACTTCGCGACGGAGATAAAAAGCGCTATAACGGAAAAGGAGTGCTTAAAGCCGTTTCCAATGTTAATAACAACATTGCAAAAGCTATTGAAGGAAAGTGTTTTACAAACCAAAGGGAGTTGGATTATCTGATGATAGATCTGGACGGAACCCCCAACAAGGGAAAACTAGGTGCCAACGCCATCCTGGCTGTATCCATGGCGTATGCCAGGGCCAGATCAATAAGCCTGGGTATTCCCCTTTACCAGTACCTGGGAGGCAGCAATGCCTATCTTATGCCTGTTCCGTGCATGAATGTGATCAATGGCGGCGCCCATGCCGACAATACAGTTGATTTTCAGGAATTCATGATTGCTCCCCACAATGCCCCTTCATTCCGTGAATCCATACGGATGGGTGCCGAAGTTTTTCATGCCCTGAAAAGCGTGCTTAAGTCAAAAGGTCTGAGTACCGGCGTGGGAGACGAAGGCGGATTTGCCCCGGATCTGAAGACAAACGAACAAGCCGTAGAGATGATCCTGGAAGGGATTGTCAAAGCCGGATACAAACCCGGAGAAGATGTAAGCTTGTGCCTTGATCCAGCAGCCAGCGAAATGTGGGAAGACGGAAAGTATAAATTTTTCAAGAGTACAAAACAGCTGGTATCGAGTGATGAAATGGTTAAAATATGGGAAAGCTGGGTAAGGCAATACCCGATCGTTTTGATAGAAGACGGACTTGCAGAAAACGACTGGCAGGGATGGAAGAATCTGACCGACACCATCGGGAACAAGATAGAGCTGGTTGGCGATGACCTTTTCTGTACCAACAAAGCCATCTTGGCAGAAGGAATTAAAAAAGGCCTGGCCAATTCCATTCTCATAAAACTGAACCAGATAGGCACTGTAACAGAAACACTGGAAACCATTGATCTGGCCAACAGGAATTCCTATAACTGCTTCGTCTCACACCGCAGCGGCGAGACCTCGGACAGCTTTATAGCCGACCTGGCAGTTGCTGTAAACGCCGGCCATATAAAAACAGGCAGCGGATGCCGCAGTGAGCGTATAGAAAAATTCAACCAGCTCATGCGTATTGAATACGAATTGGGTAAAGTGTCGCATTTTGCCGGGATCAAGGCCTTCAAAAACGCCTGAGCCCGGTCCTTGAACAAATAAATACCGGCGGGGATCCTTTGTTTTATTACAGAAAGGATTCCCGCTGTTTTGAAAATGATCTGTTTCGACAACCATACACATTCTCATCATTCTTCCGACAGCCGGATGGATATGGCAAGGGCAGCTGAAAAGATCCAACAAAGGTCTTTTGGAGGAATTTGCTTCTCGGACCATTACGATTTTGACGCTCCCCACGGGGTGAAGCTCTTTACTTTTGATGTGCTGAGGCAACAGGAGGAAATTGAAGGGTTGAAGGAAAAATTTCCTTCTCTTGTCCTGCTCAAAGGGGTAGAGATAGGAATACAGCCTGCCAGCCTCGGCTCTATAAAAGTTTTTATGGGCAGCCATATCTTTGACACGGTAATAGCCTCCATGCATTTTGTCCGGGGTACCGATCCTTTCCACGGAACGTATTACCAGGGATACGATTACAAACAGGCCTACGGAATTTACCTGGAAGACATTTTATCCTGTATCAGCACGTATTCCGATTTTGACATACTGGGCCATTTTGATTACGTAGCCCGGTATGCTCCGTACCGGGAACACGAACTGTCCATGAAGGTCTTTGGCGATGTGCTGGATCCCATATTGAAGATCCTGGCCCAAAATGGAAAAACGTTAGAAATCAACACAAAAACGTATCAGAAATTCCAGCACGGAACCCCCATTCTGGATAAAAACGTGATCAGGCGCTTCAGGGAGCTGGGCGGTGAAGCCGTGAGCCTGGGATCGGATGCCCATAGTGAGGAAAGGATCGGGGAACAGTTCGGAATTTATACGGAAACACTACGGCAATGCGGGTTCCGCTACGGGGTGTATTACAGGAACAGAAAACCAGTATATTATAAAATTGATTCATAATGAACATCAGAAAAGATCTTTTGCCGTTCCTGATGCTTTTTCTGGCTTCATGTCAGGGCAGGCCGGCACGCATACCCATAATTGAAACAGCTCTTAGTGATACAAATTCTGTATACTACACCGACTTTACTGCTTATCCTGCCTTTCGCAACGATCTGCCGATAGGCATTTTTGATTCGGGAACAGGGGGACTGACCGTGATGGAGGCCATCATTGCCAGCCGCCTGTTGGAGGGAGAAAATTATATTTATTTCGGAGACCAGGCCAATATGCCTTATGGTAATTATCCGGCACAGGGGAAGACCGGTTTTTTGAGGGAACTCATCATGCAGGATGCCTTTTTCCTGTTGGGACGGCAGATTAAAATACTGGTAGTGGCCTGCAATACAGCCACTGCATACGGCCTGGAAGATATCAGAGCGTACCTGGAAGATAGCAGTTCGGGAATCAAGGCCATTGGCGTGATCAATGCCGGGGTCAATGCCACCCTGGACAGGATAAGGCCCGGTGAGGAGGTGGCTGTGGGCGTATTGGCAACGGTGGGCACCGTGGCTTCGGGTGGGTATGAAAACACTTTCCGTGCCCTTGCCCTTGAGAGGGGGTACGGCGATAACATTATGGTAGTAAGCCATGGATCTCTGGGTTTTGCAGAAGCCGTTGACGGGGAAAGGGATTATGTATGGCCCGATGCATCCGGTCCGAGGGATGGATACCGGGGACCGTCGCAGGACCACCCACAATATAAGATTGAACGTGATTTGTTGCCAGCCTATGACTTTGATTTTTCATCCAACAAAATGTTGTATGAAGGAACACCAGAAGATCCAGTGAACCTGCAACTGAACGCTGCGGAGAATTATGCACGGTACCATCTGCTGAACCTTATAGAAAAACTGCGCGGCAGCAGTGACCCTAAACCATTGCGTTACCTAGTCCTGGGATGCACCCATTATCCTTACCAGCTGGAAACCTTTACCCTTATGCTGGAGCATTTGCGCCAATTCAGGCAGGGAGACCAGTATCCGTACCGGGACCTGATTGCACAGGATGTGGAAATCATTGATCCCGCGCTGGAAACAGCACGCGAGCTGTATTACACGCTATTGAAAGACAGCCTCCTCACTTACAGGCTGGGGCAGTCCAACGCACAATTTTATATATCGGTGCCACGGAAGGACCCGGAACACCCACAAAGGTTCGATTCCCTGGGTCGTTTTACCTATGAGTATAAATACGGCCGCAGGGAGGGCTTGTTTACAAATGATGTCGATATTGTACCTTTTTCTGCAGACAATATGGATAGTCTGACAATTGAACGTTTCCGTTCGCTCAGGTATACCTGGCCGCTGCTTCCGTTCTGATTCAGAACCGTAACAGCAGTTCGCCTGTCTGTATGGCGTTCAGCGCTGCCCCCTTGCGCAGGTTGTCGGCCACTGTCCACAATTCCAGTGTGTTTTCTTCAGAAGGATCCCTCCGTACCCTGCCCACATAGACGGAATCTGTTCCTTCTGTTTCCTGTGGTACGGTATATCCCAGACCATCTGAAAGGTCATTGAATACAAGGCCGGGAAAAGTTCTGACAAGCGAACAGACTTCCTCCAATGTGAAAGGTTTTGCAAACCGTGCATTGACCGCTACGCAGTGACCCGCTTTGACCGGCACGCGCACGCAGGTTGCAGAAACCCCTATTTGCCAGTCGCCCAATATCTTACGGGTTTCTTCGCGCATTTTTATTTCTTCTTCTGTGTATCCGTCGGGCATCAGTGTGCCAATATCCGGGATCACGTTCAGGTCAATGGGGCAGGGGTAAACGCTTCCTTTCAGGGGCAGCCGGTTTCCTGCAATCGAAGCCCTTCTTTCTGCCAGTATCCGTTCCAGGCCTTTCTGGCCCGAGCCGGTCACCGCCTGATACGTACAGGCCACAATCCTTTGCAGTCGGTACTTTTTGTGCAGGGGTGCCAGCGCCATGACCATCTGAATTGTAGAACAATTGGGATTGGCAACCAGCCGGTCATCCGGGCCGAGCAGATCGCCGTTGATTTCGGGGACCACCAGCTTCACATTCTCAGACATCCTCCAGCAGGAGGAATTGTCAACTACCTTCCAGCCGGCCTGTACAAAAAGGGGAGCCCAGGTTGAGGAAACGTCTTTCCCGGCAGAAAAAAAGGCTATGCCAGGTTCTTCTTTCAATGCAGCGGGCAGGGTGGTCACCCCGACCTCCTCCCCCCGGAAAGAAACCGTCCTTGCTTCGGGGCGTTCAGATGCTACGGCAACCAGATGATCTGCCGGAAAGTTCCTTTCTTCCAATATTCTGATCATGGTGCTGCCCACCAGTCCGGTTGCACCTGCGACCATTACATTTCTGTTCATACGCATTGGAGTATGTCGTTGATCAATCCTGAAGCTGTCTGCCGTGCACCGGCACCGGCTCCTTCCACGCGCAAACCGTTGGGATATAGCTGGCTGTAAAGGATTATCGACACGTCTGTCCCGCGGAGCCCAGAAAAGGGATGGTCCCGGGGCACCACTTCCAGACCGGCCTTAACACCCCGTTTGTCTATTGTGGAAACGTATCGCAGGATCCCTTTCTTTTGCTGGCTTTGGCGGTAAAGTGACCTGAAATGTTCTTCATCGGGCCACTGCGGGGGAAGAAACGAGGCGGCTTTTACTTGGTTTTCTTCTATGTCCATCCCACATTCACGCGCCAGGATCAGCGTTTTGCGCACCACGTCCTTTCCTGAAAGATCTGTCACGGGATCGGGCTCGGCATAACCAAGACGGGAGGCTTCTTCTAGAATCTGGTGGAATGGAGTCTTGCTGTCATACCGGCTGAATACATAATTCAGGGTTCCTGAAAGACAGGCTTCCACCCGTTCAGGGGTGTCCCCGCTTAGGCGCATCTGCCGGATCAGGCAAATTACGGGGAGCGCTGCGCCTACGTTGGTTTCATAGAGGAAAGGAACTTGTTGTCTGACCGATTCCCGGCGCAGTTTCCTGTAATAATCCATACCCAGAGTGTTTGCAATCTTATTACAGGTCACTACGGCAATTTTTGCCATCAGAATGTCTTCGTAGCGCAGGGCAATGAAATGATCAGCGGTACAGTCTGCAAAAACACTGTTTCTCAGATTCATCTCTAAGACTTTGTCAATGAAGGTCCCGTTGCGGCGCAATTCCCCTTCGCGGTCCAGGGCCTGCCCGATCTGATCGGGATCCAGCCCTTCCTTATTTAGTATCATTCTTTTACTGTTGCAGATCCCGCAGATCTTTACCCGGACCCCTTCCCCGGCAGCCCAGGCTTCCCTCTGGCTGAAGATCATGGCGGTCAGGCTTTTTCCCACATTGCCCCATCCGGCAATAAAAAGGTTGATGCAGCGCTCAGAAGATCCGAAGAACTCCTGGTGTATTGCCCGGATGGCTTCCGCTGCATCTTTTGTACATACTACAGCCGAAACGTTTTTTTCAGAAGATCCCTGGGCAATGGCCCGGATGGTGATGTTGCGACGGCCTATGGCCTCAAACATACGGCCACTTGCCCCGGACTGGTTTTTCATATCGTCTCCAATAAGACTGATAATGGAAAAACCGCTTTCTACTTTCAAAGGGTCCACCTTCTGCAATGAAATTTCGTAGGCAAACGTTTCATCGGCGGCCTTCCTTGCTTTCTGCGCATCGGACTGGTCAATGGCCACCAGCATGGTGTGCACGGAAGAGGCCTGCGTTATGAGAATGATGTTGATCTGTTGCTGCGCCAACGCATTGAAAAGGCGGCTTGAATACCCCGGGATGCCCACCATACCGCTTCCTTCCATAGACAGCAGGGCTATGTGGTCACTGCCCGAAATGCCCCTGATTTTTTCTTTGCCTTCAGGCGGATACTGCTCTATGAGCGTTCCGGGGCCCTCAGGATCAAAGGTGTTTTTGACCATGATGGGGATGCCTTTCGAGACGACGGGCTGTATGGTGGGAGGATACACCACCCGTGCCCCGAAATGCGAGATCTCCAGTGCCTCTTTATACGATATGTTCTCAATGGTACGTGCCTGAGGAACAATCCGGGGATCTGCCGTCATCATCCCGTTCACATCGGTCCAGATCCAGAGCATGCGGGCTTTAGCGGCTACGGCCAGCAACGAGGCTGTAAAATCTGACCCTCCCCTTCCCAGAGTGGTTGTCCGGCCCTGATCATCGGAGGCAATAAAACCCGGCATCAGGATTATCTTTGACAGGCTGTTGCGCAACAATTCCCGCATATTGCGCTGTGTCACGGCGGTATTGACCACGGGCTGCGAAGAGGAGGGACCGGTCCGGATGATTTCACGTGCATCTGCCCAGTAGCAGCTCAGTCCCATGGAGGTGCATGATGCTTCCAGGATCCGGGTGGAGAACAATTCCCCGAAACCGGCAATCAGATCGGAAGTTGCCGGACTGATTTCCCCTATCATATAAGCCCCCCGGCATATATCCCTCAGTTTATCAAACAAAAGTGACAACTCACCCCGGACACCGGGCCCGGATTCCGACGGATGCAGCTGGTTAACAACATCCAGGTGCCGCGCTTGCAAATGGTCAATCAATGTAATGTAACCGGCATCTCCGTTGCCGGCCATGATCCCGGCACGAATCAGCGTATCGGTCACACCGCTCAGGGCCGAGGCAACCACTATGGTTTTATCCCTGGCCGAGGCAACGAGGATAATTTCCATAACCTGATTTATGGCAGAGGCATTGGCCAGTGAGCTGCCCCCGAATTTAAGAACTTGCATAAAGAAGATGTTATTTGTTCGTGTTCAAGTAAAAAGCCGTCGTGTCCGAAATCGGAGGAAATAACTTCCAGGACAGCCCCGGGTATATGACGGGCCAGGGTCTCCATCTCTGAAAGCGGAAAAAGTATATCGCTGTCTATACCTATACAAAGGGTGCGTGCTTTTATTCGGGATAAGGCTATACCTGTGCCGCCACGGTTACGTCCCACATTGTGTGAATCCAGGCTTAAGGTAAGGGTGTAATAGCTATAAGGGCTGAACCGGTCTGCCAGCTTTTTCCCCTGGTATTGCTGGTAAGAACACGCTTTTGAAGCAATCAGGATATCATCCTGGTGTTCTGACTGGGTTTGACAGTACCCGGCATATGACCGGTATGAGAGCAGGGCTATGGATCGTGCCGCTGCCAGTCCCCGGCGGCCTGCCATGGGTTCTTCCTCAGGGCCGAATGTTGGATCGGCTAAAAGGGCCATGCGTTGTGATTCATTTAAAGCCGTAGCCCAGGGACTGATGCGGGCATTGCAGGCGATCAGGCACAGGGCGCCTGCCAGGGAGGGATTGCCTATGGCCCATTCCAGTGCCTGAAAACCCCCGCTGGAACCACCTGTGAGCAGGTCAATATGCTCAATTCCCAGGTGCAAGCGCAGCAATTCGTGGGCTTTTACCATATCCCTAATGGTTATCAGGGGGAAATCCTTTGAGCGGGGTTGCGTAGAACCGTAACAGGACCCAAGGACATTGGCACAGATGATATATTCCCGCCCGGGGTCAAGGAATTTTCCCGGTCCAACCATTGTGGGCCACCATTCAAGCGGATTTGAATTGGCTGTAAGTGCATGGCATATCCATACCACCTTTCTGCCGGCCCAGGAGCCCTGGCTGCAATGATAGTGTATGCGGATCCCGGACAGGACAGATCCGCTTTCCAATAGAAAAGGCTCATTATATATATAGGTGTGCTCTTTCATCATGAACAGGATGCAAGGGCTTGATGCAAGTCACTCTTAAGATCGTCAATATGCTCAATGCCAACAGACAGGCGTAAAGTTCCCGGGCCTATGCCGGCTGCTTTCAGGGCATCATCAGACATTTGCCCGTGTGTGGTGGAAGCGGGGTGGGTGATCAGGGTTTTGTTGTCTCCTACGTTTGCCAGGTGGGTGATCAGCTGCAAACGGTCCACAAAGGCTGCACTGCCGGAGCAATCTGCCCTGAGGGTGAAACTGAATACGGCCCCTGCTCCGCAGCGGAAGTATTTCTTCACATGATCATACGAAGGATGTGTTCTCAAACCCGGATAACAGACCTCTAAAACCTGCTTTTGACAGCCAAGCCAGAGCGCCAGCTCCAGGGCGTTGTCCATGGCCCGTTGCATCCGCAAAGACAGGGTTTCTATCCCCTGCAGAACAAGCAGGGCGTTGAATGGGGATAAGCAACAGCCCCAGTCGCGCAGCCCCAGTGCCCTTGCCCTGGTACAGAAGGCCTTATTGCCAAAAGATGTATGAAAATTCAAACCATGGTAGGAAGGACAATTTTCGGTGAATTGCGGGAAACGTGGATTATCCCAGCTGAAGGTCCCTGCCTCGGCTAAGATCCCGGCTATGCTATTGCCGTGGCCCCCAATCCATTTGGTGGCCGAATGGGTAATTAGTGCCGCTCCGTGCTCTGCGGGGCGAAACAGGTACCCGCCACCTCCAAATGTGTTGTCTACTATAAGGGGGATCTGGTTCTTATGGCAAATGTCGGCAAGAGAGTCAAAATCAGGGACATAATAATCTGAATTGGCAATTGTTTCTACAAACAATCCCTTGGTACGGGTATCTATAAATGGAAGTATGTCTTCAGGTTCTTTCCCCGTGGCAAAACGAAAAGTAATGCCCAGATCACGGAAACGGTCCCGGAAAAGGGAGTATGTGCCTCCATACAGGGAAGGAAAAGTCACAAAATTGTCTCCTGGCAGGGCAAGATTGGAAATAGTGAGAAAAAGGGCGGCCTGGCCGGAGGAAGTGGCAACGGCCCCCGAACAGCCTTCCAGAGCGGCCAGGCGTTCCTCCAGTACACTGACTGTGGGATTTGACAGGCGGGAATAAATAAATCCGTCTTCCTGCAACTGGAACAGACGCGCCGCATGGCCCATATCCTTGAACCGGAAGGATGCTGTCTGGTATAGGGGCGTAGCGCAAGAGCCTGTAGCCGGATCCGCTTTATGACCGGCATGGACCTGCATGGTCTCAAAATGCTTGTATACAGACATGATGTCAGTTTTAAAAAAAAATGAATAAAATGGAAAAAGTGTAGAAACAGGAAAATCGTACGTGGCGGAACTGCATCTTAACGATGCATTCGCATTATCATAGACGGTATGTAAAAAAGACCATTCACAACACAAATATATAAAAATTTTTAGAAAATATTAGGTTAATAAAATAAAGTACTTTATATTTGTAACCAGATATAATAATTATACTATGGAAAAAGTTTTGAATGAAAAAGAAAGTCTTGAGTTGATCACCAGGATGATCGAAAATACCCGTAAGGGAATAGAAAAAAATGCAGCACGCCCCATGCTGATTTTTGGTTATGTGAGTGTACTCGTTGCCTTGGTTGTCTGGATAGTCATCCGTCAGACACATGAGCCCTTGTACAACTTTTTGTGGATGTCCATACCGGTTCTGGGATGGATCATATATGGGATTATGGAAAGAGGCACAACCCGGACAAAGGGTGCTTCCCAGTCACACATGGGCAAAATCATTACCCGGATATGGATCCTGCTTGCCGTGGCCATGTTTCTGTGTGCAGCCGCCGCCTTCATTGATTATGGTTTTCCGGCCACTTTTGTAATTACACTGCTTGTTGGTGTTGGTGTGAGCACTACCGGGATTATGGTGTTGTACAAACCTTTTATCGTTTGTGGATTGATTGGAATCTTGCTTTCCTTTACTTTTTTGTGGGTTGGCGGAATCAATGCTATCTTGCTCATAGCCACAGCTTTTGCCATTATAATGGTAGTCCCGGCCCATATATTGCAATATGCAGCCAATAAACAACTCCGGAGCAATGTTTAAAGAACTGGATCCCCTGTTGCATTCAGAACTGCGTCTGGCGGTGATATCGATCCTTATTTCCCTTGAAGAGGCCGATTTCGTATACCTTCAGAAACAAACGGGAGCAAGCCCCGGAAACCTGAGTATACAGCTGGACAAGCTCAATGCAGCCGGGTACATAGTGATGGAGAAAACATTCAGGGGAAAGAAACCCCGCACGGTATGCCGTATCACATCCGGGGGACTGGAAGCATTCCGCTCCTACGTAGAGGCTATCAAAGGTTATTTGGATGTCTGAATGGTACCTCCGGCTATCAGGCCGGCCAGAGCCCGGATGCATTCTTTGCGGGTCATCAGGCTGAGACGGGAAAGTTCCGCTATGTCAAATTCCTTGTGTTCCGTTTGTGTCCCAAGTACCTGAAGCAGGCGGCGGTGTTTGTTGTCCAGGGTAAAATGGAGCGGCCTGGCCGAGTGAGTCATTTTCAGCACCGTGGTTTCCAGTTCGGAAGCCACTTTGTTTTCATCTCCTTTCCTTATGTAGCAAAGGCGTTTTCCCGATTCGTCCGGGGCCGAGTGTGGGGCCTTCGTGCTTTTGGGCACCTGAACTTCCAGAACAACCTTACCTTCGTATTCCCAGTAACGGGTAGTGTAATGGACAGCAGGCCGGCAAAAGACATGAGCTGCCGCTTCCACCACGTAGGCTTCTTCTTCCCTGTGTTTCAACCCGGCAATTCTGCCGTTGTCCTTAACACCCACAAGAAGCCGGCCTCCTTCGGTGTTGGCGAAAGCCGCCAGCGAACGTGCGATTTTTCGGGCATCACTCAGCAAGTACTTGAAATCCTGCCGTACATGTTCCCCTTCGCCTATCATTTTTTCAAGCGGATGCATGATACAAAGATAGCATTCCTTTTTCCTATCTTTGTACCATGGAAAAAGCAATTTTTGCCGCAGGATGTTTCTGGGGCGTTCAACATTACCTGGACAGGGCCCCCGGAGTGATTCAGACCACGGTGGGCTATACAGGTGGTCATAAGGATAACCCTTCCTACCAGGAAGTGAAGAAACACACCACCGGCCATGCCGAAGCTGTTGAGGTGGAGTACGACCCGGTGTTGACCAGTTTTGAGGAATTGTGCCGGTTGTTTTTCGAGATCCACGATCCCGGACAGACCAACGGCCAGGGTCCTGATATCGGACCTCAGTACCGCTCAGAGATATTCTACCTCAATGACAAGCAACGCGTAACGGCCCAAAAGCTCATGCAGATACTCCGGGAAAAAGGCCATACGATTCATACGGCCCTTACACCCGCCACCCGTTTCTGGAAGGCAGAAAATTACCACCAGCATTATTACAAAAAAACGGGGCACAATCCCTATTGTCATTTTCGCATTAAAAAATTCTGATCATGGCAGACGAGAAAATCATTTTTTCTATGAACGGAGTGAACAAGATCCTCCCGCAAAACAACAAAACCATCCTGAAAAATATTTATTTGTCATTTTTCTACGGAGCAAAAATCGGGGTGATAGGATTGAACGGTTCCGGAAAATCAACCCTGTTGAAGATCATCGCCGGACTGGAAAAGGGCACGGAAGGGGAGGTGGTCTGGGCACCGGGTTATTCGGTGGGGTACCTGGAACAGGAACCCCGTCTGGATGACTCCAAGACAGTCATGGAAACAGTACAGGAAGGGATGCAGGAGGTGGTGAACCTGCTGAAGGAATACGAGGCGGTGAATCTGAAGTTTGCCGAGCCTCTGGATGACGACCAGATGAATGAACTTATTGTGCACCAGGGAGAATTGACCGAAAAAATTGACAATGCCGGAGCGTGGGACCTGGATTCCAAACTGCAACGGGCCATGGATGCCCTGCAGTGTCCTCCCGCCGGCACTTTTGTCAAATACCTCAGCGGAGGAGAAAGACGCCGGGTGGCTTTGTGTCGTCTTTTGCTGAGCGAGCCCGATGTGCTGCTGCTGGACGAACCCACCAACCACCTGGATACCGAAAGCGTACAATGGCTGGAAGCCCATCTACAGCAATATAAGGGAACGGTCATTGCCGTTACCCACGACCGGTATTTCCTGGACAACGTGGCCGGATGGATCCTGGAGCTGGACCGCGGGGAAGGGATTCCCTGGAAAGGTAACTATTCTTCCTGGTTGGAACAGAAGACCATCCGTCTGGCGATGGAAGAAAAGCAGGAAAGCAAACGCCGCAAAACACTGGAGCGCGAACTGGAATGGGTGCGCATGGCACCAAAGGCCCGCCATGCAAAATCAAAGGCCCGTCTGGGGGCTTATGAAAGAATGCTCAACGAGGATGGGCGGCAGAAAGAAGAACGCCTGGAGATATTCATTCCCAACGGCCCAAGGTTGGGGGACAATGTGATAGAGGCCGCAGGCGTTTCCAAGGCTTACGGGGATAAGCTGCTCTTTGAAAACCTGAATTTTAAATTGCCTCCGGCCGGTATTGTGGGGGTAATAGGACCCAACGGCGCCGGAAAGACCACCCTGTTCCGCCTGATCATGGGAACCGCAACACCCGATGGCGGGACTTTCCGGGTAGGGGAGACCGTCCGTCTGGCTTACGTAGACCAGCAGCACAAACAGATAGATCCCGGTAAAACCGTTTACCAGACCATTGCCGAAAATTCGGAATTCATCCAACTGGGAAACCGGCAGGTCAACGCGCGGGCGTATGTCTCTCGCTTCAATTTCTCAGGTGCCGATCAGGAAAAACTGTGCGGTGTATTGAGCGGCGGGGAACGCAACCGGCTGCATCTGGCACTTACACTAAAGGAAAACGCCAATGTCCTGTTGCTGGATGAGCCCACCAACGATGTGGATGTTAACACTATACGTGCCCTGGAAGAAGGTCTGGAGAGTTTTGCGGGCTGTGCTGTAATCGTATCCCACGACCGGTGGTTCCTGGACCGTATTGCCACGCACATCTTGGCCTTTGAAGGGGACTCAGGGGTGTATTTCTTTGAAGGCTCCTATAGCGAATACGAAGAAAACCGTAAACGCCGGCTGGGTACGGAGATCAAGCCGTTCAAATACAAAAAGCTACAGGATTGAATTCTTTATAATTTATATACTTATGATCAGAAAAATCATTTACACGACACTTGTATGCCTGTTATGCTCCCCCTTGCTATCAGCGCAACAGGCCCTATTTTCGGGAAGCCGGGAGATCGTTTCTCCCCAGGTAAATCCCGACAATTCCGTTACATTCCGCCTATTGGCTCCCGATGCCCAAGAAGTAAAACTCTACGGAGACTTTATTCCTTCACAGGGATGGATCCCCAAAGGCGAGCTAATGATCAAGGATGACCAGGGAATATGGTCATATACCACAAAGCCTTTAGAGTCTGACCTGTACGGCTATGCTTACACGGTGGACGGCGTTCGTGTGATGGATCCTAACAATGTCCACCAGATAAGGGACGTAGCCACTGTAACCAACATCGTGATCGTTGGCCGGGGCCAGGGAGATCTGTACTCCGTACAAAAGGTTCCTCACGGAACCGTTACGCGTACATGGTACGAAAGTCCCTCCAACAAATATGTACAAAATCGCAGGATAACCATTTATACGCCTCCTGGGTATGAAAACAGCAAAAAGAAATTCCCGGTGTTTTACCTGCTCCACGGTATGGGCGGGGATGAGGAAGCCTGGATCAACCTGGGCAGAACGGCGCAGATCCTGGACAATTTGATTGCAGAGGGGAAAGCAGAACCCATGATTGTGGTGATGACCAACGGGAATGTGGTTCAGGAAGCCGCTCCCGGTGAATCTTCGCTGGGATTATACAAGCCCACCATGCAACTGGAGGGTACCATGGACGGACAGTTTGAATCCTCTTTCAAAGACGTGATCCGTTTTATGGAATCGCGTTACCGGGTGGTCCCCAAAAGCAACGCCCGGGCCATTGCCGGTCTTTCCATGGGCGGGTACCACACGTTGCATATTTCGCGGTTTTATCCCAAAACATTTGATTACATAGGATTGTTTTCGGCGGCCATCATGCCCGATGAAAGGGTGGCTGGAAATCCGGAATACCGGGACATTGAAGGCACACTAAAACAGCAGCGTGATAACGGATACCGCCTGTACTGGATAGGAATTGGAAAGGAAGATTTCCTTTATCAGGCAAACGCAGAGTACCGTCAATTGCTTGACAGAATTAACATGCCATATGTTTACAGGGAAAGCGGAGGCGGCCATACCTGGAAAAACTGGAGGGAATACCTTTCTGAATTCGCCCCTTTATTGTTTAAGTAAACGGGAACTAATAATTATGTAAAAACTGAAAAGAAATAGTTATTTTTGATAGTTTTTCGTACCAAACGCTATTATTTACTAATAATCATTCATATATGACAACAAAGAAAAAAAGCTATGCATTGCCAATCATCATGATGATTGCACTGTTCGGTATGATCTCATTTGTGACCAACCTGGCCGCACCAATGGGTCAAGTATTGAAAGAACAATTCGGGGTATCCAATTTCCAGGGGTTGCTGGGCAATGCTGCCAACTTCATTGCCTATGCCGTGATGGGAATACCGGGCGGTATGATGTTACAGCGCATAGGGTACAAAAAAACGGCCCTAATCGCCATCGCCATAGGGTTTGTGGGTGTTTTGATTCAATTTCTATCGGGTCACACTCCCCAGGGCGCAGCATTCAGTGTATATCTTTTGGGCGCATTTGTTGCCGGTTTTTCCATGTGCCTGCTCAACACAGTTGTCAATCCCATGCTCAACACACTGGGTGGTGGCGGAAACAAAGGCAACCAGCTGATCCAGGTAGGAGGTTCTTTCAATTCTCTTATGGCTACGCTGACCCCTGCCCTGGTGGGTATTCTTATTGGTGAGGCAGCCAAAGCCAACATTAAGGATGTATTCCCCGTGTTATACATTGCAATGGGTGTATTTGCCCTGGTATTTGTTGTGCTTCTGGCAGTTAACATTCCGGAACCCCATGTGGCTCAAAGCAAGGAACCCCTGGGCAAATTAATGTCTGGAGCTTTGAAATACAGGCATTTTATTTTAGGGGCTATCGCCATTTTCGTTTATGTTGGTGTAGAAGTAGGAACACCGGGCATCATGATCTACTGGCTCTCCGATAATCCGGAGGTTGGAAAAACCATAGCCGGCTTTGTGGCAGGAACTTACTGGTTCCTGATGCTGATTGGCCGTCTGATAGGGGCATCTGTAGGCAATAAGGTTTCCAGCAGAGCCATGCTTACTTCCACTTCTCTTGTGGGATTGGTACTGATTCTTCTGGCCATATTCTCTTCTACTTCTACCATGATATCTTTACCGGTGCTGCAGCGTTCAGCCATTGGAGCCCTTTCTTTCGGGATGGCCCAGGTTCCTGTCAATGCCATGTATATAGTGCTGGTGGGTTTGTGTACTTCCATCATGTGGGGCAGCATCTTTAACCTGGCCGTTGAAGGCCTGGGCAAATATACGGCTGCAGCTTCAGGCCTGTTCATGGTATTGGTTTGTGGTGGTGGCATTCTTCCTGCTTTTCAGGGATTTATTGCAGACAAGGCCGGTTTTATTCCCAGTTATTGGGTTATCGCCCTTGGCCTGGTCTATATGCTGTTCTATGCCCTGGCAGGATCAAAGAATGTTCATAAAGAAATACAAACACAATAAATTATGGTAAAACCTTACGTAATAGGCATTGACATAGGAGGTCAAAGCACAAAACTGGGCGTTGTGGATGCCCGCGGCAATATCATTATCCAGGATTCTTTTGATACCCGGGATATCACCACCCTGAAAGACTATATAGATGAACTGGAAAAAAGCCTGACCCGTATCACTAGCGTCACTGCTGTGGGCGGAAAGGAAAAAGTCAAAGGAATTGGCATAGGGGCGCCCAACGGCAATTATTATAAGGGAACCATTGAGGCCGCCCCAAATCTGAAATGGGCAAAAGACAAACAGGGTAATCCCAGGGTGGTTTACTTAAAGAAAACAGTAGAAGAGGCCATAGGACTGCCCGTTGTTGTTACCAACGATGCCAATGCGGCAGCCCAGGGGGAAATGATCTACGGAGCCGCTAAGGGTATGAAAAATTTCATAGAGATTACCCTGGGAACCGGAGTAGGGAGCGGGATTGTTATTGACGGCAAAGTAGTCTACGGACACGACGGCTTTGCAGGTGAGCTGGGTCACACCACTTCCGTCCGCCGCACAGGCCGTTTGTGCAACTGCGGCAAGATTGGCTGCCTGGAAACCTATGCTTCGGCCATAGGCGTTGCCAGAACGGCCCGGGAAATGCTGGAAATGGATCCGGAACGGCCCAGTATCCTCAGGAATATGCCGGCTGATGACATAACTTCCAGAGATGTTGCCCAGGCGGCTTCGTCAGGAGATGAATTATCCATAGAGGTTTTCAACTTTACGGGAAGGATCCTGGGAGAAGCCTTCGCAGATTTCGTCGCATTCAGTGCACCGGAAGCCATCGTGCTATTCGGAGGCCTTGCCCAGGCAGGGGATCTTATCTTCAAACCCGCTATAGAAGCTATGGAAGACAACCTGTTGTCCATCTGGAAAGGGAAAGTGAAAGTGATCCCCTCACAGCTGCCCGGATCCGAGGCGGCCATACTGGGATCGGCAGCTCTGGCTTGGGAATTATAAAGGGATGCAGTATGGAGATTGATATCATAAAACAGCAGTTCAAAGAAAAATTTGGTAACCATGATTCAAGGGTGTATGCTGCTCCCGGCAGGGTGAACCTGATTGGGGAGCATACCGATTACAACGGCAGCTTTGTCTTTCCCGGAGCCATAGACAAGGGCATGGTTGCGGTGATCCGCTCCAACGGTATAAAAAAAGTACGCGCCTGGTCGGTGAATCTGCAGGATTATGCAGAATTCACCATGGAAGAAAGTGATCTTCCCCGGGCTTCCTGGGCCCGTTATATCTTTGGGGTATGCCGTGAGATCATTAAAAGAGGCGGCAAACCTGGAGGATTCGATACTGCTTTTGCAGGAGACGTTCCCCTGGGAGCCGGCATGTCCTCGTCGGCAGCGCTGGAAAGCACCTATGCCTATGCCTTGAATGACATGTTTTCCCTGGGGCTTGACAAGATGGAACTGGCCCGCATCGGCCAGTCTACCGAACACAATTACGTAGGGGTAAAGTGCGGCATTATGGACCAGTTTATTTCACTTTTTGGGAAAAAAGGGAATCTCATCCGTCTGGACACCCGAAGTATGGAGTACAAGTATTTTCCTTTTCATCCGGAGGGTTACCGGCTTGTGTTGCTAGACACAGTGGTCAAGCACGAACTGGCTTCCTCGGCTTACAACAAACGCCGCGAATCCTGCGAGAATGCAGCCCGGACGGTTCGAGAGAACGGACATCCCCACGTGGAATTTCTCAGAGATGTTACCATGGAAATGCTACTGCAGGTAAAAGACCGGGTACCGGAAGAAGATTTCATGCGGGCCCAATATGTGGTGCAGGAAACGGAGCGGGTGCTTGCCGTAAGCGATTCCCTGGAACGGGATGACTATGAAACGGTGGGCCGGATGATGTACCTGACCCATGACGGGATGAGTCGTCTGTACGAGGTAAGTTGTGAGGAACTTGACTTTTTGAACAACATTGCCAAAGAATGCGGTGTCACCGGTTCCCGAGTAATGGGAGGCGGCTTTGGAGGGTGCACCATCAATCTTGTGAAAGATCATTTATATGAAGGATTTCTGGCTCAGGCAAAAGAACAGTTTGCCCGTAAATTCGGTCATCAGCCCAAAGTGTATGATGTGGTGATCAGTGACGGGGCACGCAGGATCTCCTAACCCGGAATTTCCGGAGCATCTATGTCCAGGAAGATATAGATGTTGCCAACCAGCTCCAGGAAGCGGAAGAAATCTGTTTTTGATATGACGGCCGTATACCGGTTATCATTGGGATGAAAACTTATTTCTGCCGCTTCTTTCAATTTATTGTCCAGAAAAAGAACTACATGGTGTTCTGTGTCGTTCAACAGCCCGAAAGGGGAAACCGACCCGGGTTCAACACCCAGGTAACGCATCATCCGGGATGGCGAAGCAAACGTTAGCTTGCCCTGCCGGAGCATCTTTTCTATCCGGTGGATAGGTAAATCCCTTTTCCAGTCGAAAACCACCAGATAGTGGCGGTTTCCTTTATGATTTCTAAAGAAGAGGTTTTTACAGTGCTGGGCATCAATGTCTTTCCAGTAAGCCATGGCTTCTGCTGCAGTCGGAAGGGGCGGGTGAGAATACAATTGATAGGCAATGCCCCAATCCTCCAATTGTTTAAGTACATTGTTCTTACGGTCTTCCATAGTGCAAAAATACGTATATTTGTTTTATGATAATAAGAAAAGCTACAGAAATGGACGCCCCCACCCTGGCCTGGAACCAGGTGCAGATGGCGCTTGAATCGGAAAACATTATACTGGATTACCAGACAGTTTTAAAAGGGACAAATGCTTATCTGGGCGATGTAAACCGCGGTACTGCCTACATTGCGCAAATCAATGGAGAGATTGCCGGATCATTGCTCGTTACCAGGGAATGGAGTGACTGGCGCAATGTTTGGATCTGGTGGATACAGAGCGTATACACTGTGCCCAAATACCGCAGAAAAGGCGTCTATAAGGCGCTCTACAGCCATTTGCAGGAATTGGTCAAAAGTTCCGAAGATGTAATAGGAATACGCTTATATGTGGCCAGAAACAATCCGGCAGCCATGGAGACATACCGCAAACTGGGGATGACCGATGAACATTACACCACTTTTGAGTGGCTCAGGGATCCGGACACTTTCAAGCCCGCGTAATGAGACATTATGGATTCTTTTTCTCACTGCTCCTGTTTATCTATGCACTGGCAACATTTTATGTGCTTTTCAGAGGTTACCAGTGGTCTCCATTGGGGTGCCACCAAGCGAATATGTGGTCATCCGGTGAATCCTGAGTGTTTAATGAAAATGTGGCACGATCCTTATGGAGAGGGTATAATTGATGCCGGGCATGGGCCTTGCCAGGACTGTTTCGTATTCTTCGTTGAACAAATTTCGTACAATGGCCTTCACATGCAGGACAACACCCGGAAATGAAAACCGTTTTTCCAGGGATATGTCATTCATGAAATAGGGTCCCAGCACATCCAGTTGTGTCCGGGTTTGGTTGCTTGATGTAGTATAACGTTCACTGTAGTAGCTCCAGTCGTAGGTAAAGGTCCAGTCTTTCCATACCAGTCTCCCGGTAAAGGCAGCAGAAAACTCAGGAATATAGACCAATTGTTTTCCAATAGCCTGGTCTGCCCAGCTTACCGGATCTCCCAGGTTCAGGGACCTTGTCCAGGAAAAATTGCCGAGCCCGCCGATTTTCCAATTGCTGCCCGGGTCAATTTCCAGAGAACCCCTGAACTCAACCCCGTAACTTTTCACCTGCCTTACATTTACAGGAGACCAGAATCCCTTGAAAGTGGGCAACCAGGTGATCCAGTTCCTGATCAGGGAGTAGAATCCGGTAAGGTTGCCGCTACATTTTACCAGCCTGCCATTGTTCTGTGCAGAAAAACCACCGTCAAAGGTCATCCCTTCCTCTGGTTTAAGCAGGGGATTGCCGCCCGGCATAAAATACAGATCATTGAGTGTGGGATAGCGAAAATTCCTGGCAGCCGAGGCTTTGAGCATTACCTGCCCTTTACGGGATACCAGGTATTCTGCAAAAAAAGAAGGAATGGGCGGTGTCAGTTCTTTTCCGTACAGATCTTCACGCAGGCTTACAGAAAGGCCAAGTCTTTCGGATGGACGATACCTGGCAGATACAAATCCGGACGTTTCCATGCGCGCCTGCTGGTAACCAAGAAGTGATTGCTCCCCCTGGGTGGAGATAACGGCTTTATCAGTGCTTGTTACAAAATGCTGATTCAATGTTATGCTAGCCGAAAACATCCATCTACCCAGGTACCATTCCCCTTCCATTTGAGAAAAAAGGGTATGGACAAAGCTCTGTGAATACACCATGTTGGCCCAGTTCCCATCCCCAAGGTCACGCTGGTATTGATAGAGCATATCGGTATAAGTATAGCCGGCACGTGCTTCCAGTTTACTGCCTGTGTGTAACTTACGCCATCCTATAACGCCTCTGAAAGTATTGTCATTCTGGTTGTTGCGAACACTTGCGTTTTCCTTGTAATCTACATTTAGCAGGGGGATTCCGCGATCTGTGGCGGAATACCAGGCAGAAACATTCCAGGTTCCGCCGTATGGCCCTCTGAGGCATAAGTCCTGCAAAATGTGAAAGTCCCTGAAAGCTCCGTTTTTATTACGCTCCACAGGGTATTCATATCCGCTCACATTGCCCTGGTCATCGTAAAAAAAATGCTTTTTTCTGTAGTTGGTGTATTTGTAGTCATTTCTGGACCAAACATAGTAGAACCTGACAGATGAACTCCATTTTTGTTTTCTTATTGATATGTGCAGGAATTCATCAAAAGTCAGGAAACTGCCTGCACCCTGGATGTAATGGAGCGAAAACCCTTCCTTCACAGGTGTTGAGGTAAACAGGGCTATGGCACCGCCCAGGCCGCCCGAAGACAGGATGACAGAACTCGGGCCGTGATAGAGATCGGCCTTGTCAATGAAATAGGAGGGAATTGTCGAGAAATCCACCATGCCCAGCATGGGTGAATTGATCTTCATTCCGTTCCATGTGACTTGTGTATGAGACGGGGAGGTACCCCTGAAAGATGCAGTCGACAGGGTGGCCCGTCCGTAGTGCTTGATGAAAAGCGAACTGGAGCGGGTCAGGACCTGCGCCAGGGATCCCGTGACGTCACTGCGCAGCTCCATTGAATCCAGGGAAGTCTTTTGCATACCCATGTCCCTGAGCTTGCTCTGTGCTGTTATACGGATAGAGTCCAGCTGGCGTGTTTCAACCGAATCCTGTGCACGGGCGGTGAACCCGGATAATAACAGAACAGGAAGCAGAATCAAAAACCTCGTCATTTGATAAGATTGTAGTCACAGATCGTACAGATTTCGGTTGATATTTCTCCCAGCCATCCCGATTTTCCGTTCACACCGGTTTGCACTTTGACAAAATCTATAAAATCCAGGTGAATGGGATTCCCGTTGTGGTTTATAGCGTCGGATATGCGGAACAAATCCTGGTCACTGTTGTCTGCATAGCCCCAGTCGTAGGAAGGGCTGACCCACGAGCTGCTTTGGGACAGGTAACTACGGGATTCAAGACGTGTGCCAGTAAGGGTGTAGTGATCCTTGTCAATCCACAACGGGTAATAGCTGTCCTGGCTGTGGAACGGACCCAGGTAATCTATGGTTCCGGTATTGCCCTCATTGTCTATCCAGTGTACGGGGCGTTTCGGTTCCCGGGGACGGAAATAGGTTACCGCATAGTTCCTGGTGGTCTGGCTGTTGCTGTGTTCGCTTCCCTTGAGCTCATACCACGTGTCGTCGGGCAAGCCGTTTCCGTTGCTATCCTGCATAACCCACACGATACCGGGCTCTGAGGAGTTATCGTGGGCATTTCCCGTTATCTGCAGGTTGAACCCGCCGTCATTTACAATGCTGTGATCAAAACCGGTCACAAGGTACCCGCCAAAAGCCCCCAGAGATATATATAAACCCTGCCTCAATCTTTTACCGGCATAAATGACCGCTTTCTCGGGGGTGTCTTCTGCAGTAAAACCTCCCGTTTCCTCGTCGTTAATGAATTGTCCGGGGGCCGGGGAGTATTCCGGAAGGACACTCCAGTGGGGATTGCTGCCCGCTTTTACAGGACGGTAATACTTACCCGAAGGCGGGAGAGTGTCTTTTTGATTCTCCAAATTACCGTTTCCTGTGGGGGTATTGGTTGCGTGCACCTTGAAAAAAATTTCGTCCGTTCCGTCTTCATTTACCACTCCAAAATAGACATCGTAACTGCCCTCCTGGGACCCATTGAAAGTATAGGTGCTATTGCGGCTCACTTCCACCTGGTCTACTTTCCAAAGGTATTCTGCGTTTTCATTGTTTTCTACAATGGGTCTTAATGTAAGGGGGGTGCCCTTCAGAACGGAATAGCCGTCATCGGGGACGGCCAGAAAGATGTGCGGTACGGCCCTTTCCAAAACATCTATCCGTATCTGTTTGCTTACGGAGATATCCGGCCTGTTAACCCTGAAAGTTAGAAAGTAAGTACCCGGTTCCTGTGCACTGAAAACAAAAAACTTGTCGGTGCAGACTGTTTTTCCTCCAAGTTCCCATGTGTAGGAGGCCCCGGTATCGTAACTGATCTGCGGTATGATGGTCAGGGTTTTTCCCGTTTTTACAGTGTAAAGCCCTTCAGGGACATCGAACTCTATCAGGGGAGCAGGTTCGTTGTACAGTTCTCTTCCCGTGTTGCATCCGGTAAATAGAAACAGGCAAATGGCCGGCAGCAGGATATGTGGTGTATTGATTTTCATTTAAAGCAAAAAAAACCGGGATTAACACCCGTAGTGAGGGTATCCACGGGGTCTCCCCGGGGACTGAAACGGATAACCTTGCCTTGCTGTACATAGTCCACGGCATCGGCAATGTAAATATGGGATGTTACCGGGTCAACGGCCAGACCATAATATGGCCTGTTGTCCAGGCTGATAAATGGGACAGGATTTGTAGCCGGCTGGTCTGTACCCATGCGCCACAGGCTTTTATTCAGGTAATAGAGTGTGTCAGAGGTGGCATTGAGCGCCAAAAAAATATGGACCCCATCTGCATCGGCGGGAAAGATTTTTTCAATCTTCCTGCTCAAGGCGTCAATGCGGTAAAGATTTCCTGCGGCTGCACACCAGATTTTCCCGTTCCCGTCAACAAGCAGATCCGATGGCTGGTAACCCACTTTCAGCGAGTCGGTTACCTTGTCTGTGCGGGTATCTATCACTAGAATTTTATTATCATAAGACCAGCAGGTTACAAAAACAAAATTTTCCCATTGAATCATTTTCTCTGTAGAACGGTGTCCCGGTGTGGGGATATAACCCGTGACAAGGTACGTCTGCGGGTCAATGATGGTGATTTTTTCCTGGTACAAGTCCGTCACATAGGCTTTTTTATCATCTATAAAGTGGATATACCGGGGAGAAATCAAACCGGTTATACTGCCTTTGAGGCTGAAAGTATCCGGATCTATGACAAAGATCACCCCTGAGTTGTTGACCACGATGTAGGCGTTTTCACCATAAATTGCCATTGATTGTGCAACATCCCCCAGGTTTATGCCATTGGCCCTGATAAATACCTGGTTCTCCATTTTTCCGGATCCGGGAACGTAATAACTCAAAGAGGCATTGGCGTACATGAAATTCCCCTGGTTCACTATAAACAGTCCTTCTCCCATGGCACCGGGCAGGAAAGTTTCGGTCTGCGAAGGTCCGTATTTCATACATGAGGCAACCGGTACCAACAGAAGCAGCAGGATCTTAGAAAGGAGGACGTTTATGCTTTTCATATGATAACGAAATACTCACTGAGGATCAAATTATCCAGGCAAAAGTAAGCAGGTGTGTTCATGCCCCAGGGGCCGGTATCGGAGCTTTCCATGGAAAAAGTCAGTTTATGGATCATCCCCAGGGAAGACAGGTCAACCTTCTTCCAGGTTGTGAGGATCCCTTCTCCTGAGGGGGAACGGAAATCAGCCAGGTAACAATCCACCGTCCCGCTGACCTGCCCGTCTTTTCCATACCCGGTGAAGGTGAGTTTTAGCCAATCCTGGTCCTGGTAGGAGAACACTTTACAGAACAAATCTCCATACAGCATGGAAAGTGCTGTGTAAGAGCTGTTTGTAACGAACAGGGAGTGTATGATCATTTCTTTTTCAGGATCATCGAAAGTTATTTCGGCATCTGTGCCCAGATAAACCAGGGCAAAAGTGGACGATTGGCTGTGTCCACCGTTTCCGGTTTGAGGATCCTTAAAAAATACACTGCATTGGTTTTGATATCCCTTTGTTTCCATATCGTTCCACCGGGAGGGGATTATCCCGTTCCAAGTAGTATATGCATACCCCTCATATTCAAGTGATTCGAAATCATAGCCAAAATGCAATCCGGTAAGTGCGTGTGTATAAGGCACGAAAGATTGGTCATAGAGGTTATCTCCGTATGGAGATACGGCCAGCGATGCATCAGGGGCGTCTTCAAAAGTGATGACGTAAGGAGCCGGCTCTCCTGGAATACACGGCTGACAGCCTGAAATAAATCCTGTCAGGAACAATGCACATATAAAAGACAAATGTTTCATGTTTTGGAAAATTAGTTAGTTCTCCGCTAATTGTACAACGGCAGGTCTTCTGACTTATCCCTCTATCCGTCGCCTTCCCGAACCGTTAGGTCAGTGGCAAGATTGACAGATTTTTTGGAACTTCCGTTCCTGGGACTCACAGCAGCGGGAACTGTTGCCGAGTTTCACGGCATTCCCTTTTAATCCTTTGAACCGTTTTCAGGTTCGTTGGAACCGATGCTTTGCAAATATAGATGGTTTGGGTGAATATTGTGCTAATTTTGTAAAGAAAAAAAGAGTGACCATGAAAAAAATCTTTAGTGTATTGATCCTTGTTATTTTATGTTTGCCAGTCTCTTTAAGGGCCGAATCACGGGGAAAATATGTGGCAGATTCCATGAAAAGTGAGATATTGGGAGAAGTACGTCACTTTGCGGTTTATCTTCCGGAAAGCTATGACAATGATACCGGAAAGGAGTATCCGGTCCTGTATTTGTTGCATGGAGGAGGAGGGTCCTGGGGTGACTGGGGCCGCGTAGGAAACATGGTCCGTATCGCAGACCAGTTGATGGCAGCCGGGGAGTCCCGTCAGATGATTGTTGTCATGCCAGATGCAGGTACAACATTTATGACTTATTTTAACGGGGACAAATGGAATTTTGAGGATCATTTCTTTAAAGAATTCATGCCGTTGGTGGAAAACCGCTACAGGATCCGCGCAGAAAAAGGGTCTCGTGCCATAGCCGGATTGTCCATGGGAGGTCAGGGCGCTGTCATGTACGGGTGTCACAGGCCGGATCTTTTTTCGGTTGTTTATGCCATGAGTGCCTACCTGTACAAAATGGATCTTTCCATGTTCAGGCAGGATGATCCGGTGCATAGGGATATCCAGCAAAGGGTAGAGGATAACAATGCAGTGAAATACATAGCGGAACTCTCCCGGGATGAGGTGTCTCCTTTACGCTCGGTGATCTGGGTTATCGATTGCGGTGACGACGACTTTACTTATGCTGCAAACGTAGAATTTTCTCTTGCCATGAAAGAGAAGGGCATTCCTTTGCAGGTAAGGATATTCGACGGGGCACATTCCTGGGATTACTGGCAGGCAGCCCTGCGCAGGGCACTTTCCTACATCTCGGCAACACTGTAAATCAGCGGGGCTGCTTCGGCGGGAGGGAGGACGTGGTATCCTTCCTTAAGTTCCAGGTTCCATCCGGTTGTTTTGTAAGGAACAAAAGCTGTAGTCCAGTTTGCAGAAATCAGGCACCCGCCCTGAGTGACCTCCAATATTCCAAAATCTCCGGTGATCCGGATATTGGGGTACAATGTCCCCAGCTGGCCCAGTGACTGTACATTGACAGGCGAAAATCCCATGTTGAATTGCCTTAGGGGAATGGCCAGAACGGTATCCCGGGTAAAAGTATGGATATAGGCTTCCCGTATACGGGTTTTTTCCTGTTCCCTTTCATTTTCTGCTGCCGCTATGGTGTCGTATCCGTATTGTTTAAAGATAATTAAATCCGGATCCGGGGTAACAGCCCCATCGGTAAATAGTGCTTTTCCCAAAATGTCGGGCAGGGAGGCGTCTTTTACCAGATCGTTCCGCCAGGATATATCAAAACGGTCCAGTAAATAACCGTAGGCCAGTCCCGAATGATAGGCAAAGGCATATACGAACGATTCGTTGTCCCAGTGACGCTTGCGGCTTTTTATGACTTGTTCTGCCATAGAGGCAGCATCATCGCAGCAAAGCTTGTAGGCGGTATATTCGGGAAGACCTTCCAGGATAATAAAAGCGTCTTCATTGAGTCGTGCTTCTGCAGGGAATTCTGACAGGCGGTTGTTTCTGAAACGCAAAGCCTGAAGAACGGCTTGAGCAGCAGATTCGGCATCTTCTTCCCTGATGGCCGCATCCAGGGCGTTCCATTCCATCTTTAGCCATATCCGGGCAGAAGTGTTCTCCATGTGTTCACAAAGTCCCGGCCTGGGATCCAGCGCCAGTTCCGGTTGCCGGTAATGAAATGTTTCATGAGCCAGCAACACATTCCTTTCAAATTCACTTTCCGGCAGGGGCCAGATTGCCATGACCCATTTCATGCCGCCCAGTTCTGCGGTTGAATTGGCCGGGTTCATTTGTTCGGGTAATGTCCCTGTCCATATACCGTCAAGGGATTGCAGCAGCCCCTGTTCGTCCTTTCTGTCGGCATAGATGACTTTCGTTTCCGGATGTACAAAGAAAGTAGGCGCATACAATGCAGATCCCCAAAGAGCTCCGCCATCCTTTTGTAAAACGGACTCCAGAGACTGAAAAGAAGAAAGTGCAACATCTGTTTCCTTTGGCGTTGTCTTGCATGAACCTGCCAGGAGCAGGCTCAGCAGTAGGGCAAATTGTATAAAACGACTCATACGCTGAATTATTAATAATCACAAAAATATAAAAATATAGTATATTTGCGCCTCAAATTACATAATGGAATCAACCCGCCAAAGAATCGTCCGTTCTGTCAGGGCTGCCGCACCGGGTGCATTGAAAACTGCATGGTGGCTGGTGAAGATTATGTTTTTCGTTTCATTTATCATCACCTTATTGAAGTATCTGGGTGTTATTTCGTGGATTTCTGTGCTTCTGACCCCTTTCTTTTCTCGGTTTGGATTACCCGGTGAGGCTGCCCTTGCCTATGTTTCGGGTTATTTTGTCAACTGTTATTCGGCCATAGCCGTGATGACCACCCTCCACCTGGATCCCCGGGCCATTACAATCCTGGCAGTCATGGTGCTTTGTGCCCACAACATGCCCATGGAAACAGCGGTTCAGCGCAAGACCGGAACCTCGGCAATACGTGTGGTTTTTGTCAGGACTATAAGTTCTCTGTTCCTCGGTTGGCTTTTAAACAAGGTCATGCCCGGAGAAAATGCCGCATATGTTGCCCCGCCGGCAATTAATGAACAGATGGCTTTCTGGCCATTAATGGGGGACTGGGTGCTGGATACGCTTAAAATTGCGATACCTATGGTGTTGCTCGTATTCCTGCTGACCATCATACAGCGTCTGTTGTCGGAATTTGGGGTGATACGCTATATTGCCAGGTTTTTAAGGCCGGTGATGTTGTTTTTTGGTTTGCCGGCAAAAACGGCTTTTTTATGGATCGTGGCCAATACTCTGGGACTTGCATACGGCGCTGCTGTTATGATAGATGAAGTAAAGGAGGGAAAAATATCGGTCGGGGATGTGGACCTGCTGAACCATCATATAAGTGTTTCCCACAGCAATGTGGAGGATCTGCTTCTGTTTACAGCTATCGGCGGTGTGCTGCCATGGATGTTGCTCTCGCGCTGGGTAATGTCGCTGCTTCTTGTGTGGGAAAGAAGGCTTGAGCGGTTGATAAAAAAAGTCGGGGCGAAATGACTCGAACATTCGACCCCTTGCACCCCATGCAAGTGCGCTAGCCAACTGCGCCACGCCCCGCTTTTTTAGAGCGACAAAGATACTGTTTTTTTTGTAATTTGTAACGTAATAAGAAAATTATACCATGGATACCTTTAAATGCCTTATAGCCGGAAGCGGACCAGCCGGCTACACTGCTGCGATTTATGCAGCCCGGGCCAATTTACAACCAGTTCTTTATGAGGGGATTTTAAGAGGCGGTCAGCTGACAACAACGACAGAGATTGAAAACTTTCCCGGATATCCTGAAGGAGTCCAGGGCACACAGCTTATGGAAGACTTGCGGAAACAGGCCTTGCGTTTTGGGGCGGACATCAGGACCGGAATCATCACGGCCACAGACCTGGAAGCCCCGCCATACCGGATCAGGCTGGATAATGGAACAGAAGTTCTGACTCAGGCGCTGATCATTGCAACAGGGGCAACGGCACGTTATCTCGGACTGGAATCGGAACAGAAGTTCAAAGGCATGGGCGTCTCGGCCTGTGCAACATGCGATGGTTTCTTTTACAGAGGGAAAGATGTGGCGGTGGTAGGCGGGGGGGATACTGCCTGTGAAGAGGCAATCTATCTTTCCAGCCTGTGCCACAAAGTCTATATGATTGTGCGACGCGACGTGCTGAGGGCCTCACAGGTAATGCAGAAAAGGGTCTTGTCCACTCCAAATATTGAAATACTCTGGGAGCACCAAACGGTTGAAATACTGGGCGACGATACAGGTGTTACAGGAGCTCGTCTTGTCCACAAATCGGGGCGCGAAAAGGTAATAGATGTACCTGGTTTTTTCCTGGCCATAGGGCACCATCCCAACTCAGAACCTTTTCTGCCCTGGGTGCAGGTTAACCCGGAAGGATACATCATTACCCATGCAAAAAGTACAGAAACCAATGTCAGGGGAGTTTTTGCCGCGGGAGACGTGCAGGATCCCAAATACCGCCAGGCCGTGACCGCAGCAGGAAGCGGTTGCATGGCGGCTATGGATCTGGAACGTTATCTGTCTATGCAATGTGGCCTGTAATTTGCTAAACTGTCGTATATTTGCAGTTGATGATCTGGATGAAAAATAAATTCTTAAGCTTTACATTCCTTTTGCTAGCGGTTGCACCAGCCTGTGTCAACCAATATGAGGTGTTACTGCGCAGTACAGATTATGGTCTGAAATTCAGGAAAGCCATTGAATACTTCGAGGCAAAAAAGTATTCAAGATCACAGCCTCTTCTGGATCAGTTGCAAATGGTGTATAGGGGAACGGTCCAGGATGACACACTGCAGTATTACCTGGGGCTGAGCAATTACCACCTGAATAATTTCATTGTTGCCGAAGATAATTTCAAACAGTTTGTGGAAATATTTCCACGCAGTCCCTTTACCAAAGCGGCCCGTTTTATGAGACTCGACTGCCTGTATCAGAGTACATACCGCTATGAACTGGATCAGCAGCCAAGTCGTGTTGCCATAGCTGCCATAGAGGAGTTTGTCTATGATTATCCCGGAAGCGAATACCAGGAAGTATGCAGGAAGATGCTCCAGGATCTTTACCAGCGCCTGGACCACAAGGCATTTGAATCGGCAAGACTTTATTACACCATTGAAGATTACAAGGCAGCTACACATGCACTAAAGGAAACACTAAAGGAAAATCCGGAAAGCCTTTACCGCGAAGATATTCTTTATTATATCGTTTCCGCCAATTACCAGTATGCAAACAGAAGCCTGCCCGAATTGCAACGGGGGCGTTTCCTGAACGTAATTGATGAATACTATAATTTTATAAGTGAATACCCAGATTCCAAATATCGCAGGGAAGTGGACAACATGTTCCGCAAAGCCCAGCAATTCACAACAAAACAATAATATAAATACTATATGGAAAGCAAGAAACAACCTGTTCCGGACACAACAGTTACCCGTGATCTATCAAAATTTGCAGAGGCCACCGGTAACGTATACCAGACTGTCATGATCATAGCCCAAAGGGCCAACCAGATAGCCTCGGAGGTGAAGACAGAACTGAACAGCCGCCTGGAAGAATTTTCAAACTTCACCGATACCCTGGAAGAAACTTTTGAAAACCGCGAGCAGATAGAAATTTCACGTTATTACGAACGCCAGCCCAAACCCACATTGATAGCCATTAACGAATTTGAGGAAGGAGAAACATATTATAAAGTGGTCGAAGAACCCAAAGAATAAGTTTGCTTTATTCACTGAGCATATCAAATTATGCCCTCATCAATATTCTGGATATAGAGTTTTCTGAGGGCCTGACTATCATAACCGGCGAGACCGGTGCTGGTAAATCAATTATATTGGGCGCCCTTTCACTGGTCCTGGGGCAAAAGGCAGATGCCGCTGTTCTGAGGGATCCTGCCGCCAACGCTGTGGTTGAGGCATGCTTCAGAATTCCGGGTAACGAAAACGGGATAGAGCAACTTTTTGCCGGGGAGCAGGTAGACTATTCCGATGAACTGATTGTACGCCGGGTGATTTATCCAAACGGGAAAAGCCGTTCTTTTGTTAATGACCAGCCTGTTAATCTTGCTTTTCTCAAGTCTTTGGGCACTACTCTGATAGATATCCATTCACAGCACGAAAACCTGCTCCTTGCCGATACCGATTATCCGGTCAGGGTGGCCGATGCATTTGCAGGGCAGTCACCCCTGGCAGATGAGTACCGGAGAAAGCATGCAGAGGTTATTTCCCTTACAGGCCAGGTACGCGCTTTACGTATCGCCTGTGATCAGGCAAAAAACAACACCGATTACTTGTCTTTCCAGTACCAGGAACTTCAGGCGGCCAAGCTTTCTGCAGGAGAGCAGGAAGAACTTGAACAAGAATTGAGCCTCCTGGAACATGCCGCAGAAATCCGTCAATCCCTGTTCCAGCTTTCTTCAATATTGGAGGAAGGAGAGTACCCCGTACTGACCGGCATCAAGGAAGCGGCCAGGTTATCTGCCTTGGTAGCAGCACAACATCCCGGTTTTGCACATGTCGGGGACAGGATGGAACAAGTCCGCATAGAACTCAGGGACCTTGCCCGGGAATGTGGCCTATCCCTGCAACAGGTAAGGGATGATCCCGCCCGCATGGCAGTAGTGTCCGGCAGGCTGGATACAATTTATTCACTGCAGCTCAAACATAACGTGCAAACGGTTGATGCATTGCTTGCACTAGAAAAAAATATTGGAAGGCAACTGGAAGAAACAGTAAATGATACTTCGCGTCTGGATAAAATGGACAGGGAACTGGAGGCGGCCACCGCTCAGAGAAATGACATGGCAGCAAAGCTGCACAAAGGAAGGACGGAGTGTCTGGCAGATTTGTCCCACCGGCTACGCGCCAGGATTGCCCTGCTTGGCATTCCCGATGCCCAGATAGAATTCGGGATACATGAAAAAAACTATTACAGTTTGTTGGGCAACACAGGGATTGACATCATGTTTTCGGCAAACAGGGACATTCCGCCAAGGGAGTTGGTGAGCATAGCTTCCGGAGGGGAAATGTCGCGCCTGATGTTATGCATCAAATCAATAACAGCACAACAGACGGGATTGAGCACCATCATCTTTGATGAAGCAGACCTTGGAGTGTCAGGCAAAATTGCAGACTGCATGGGCACTATGATTCACCAGTTATCGGAACATATGCAGGTCCTTGCCATTACCCACCTGCCCCAGGTTGCAGCAAAAGGGAATGCGCATTATCTGGTCAGAAAGGAGGTTGTGGAAAGTGTCACAGAGACCAGGGTTTTACCCCTGAACGGAGACGACAGGGTTATGGAAGTGGCCAGGATGCTGAGCGGATCAAGCATTACACCAGCCGCAATTCAAAACGCTAAAGATTTGTTAAATAATAAATTATGAGAGTACTGATACTTGATAATTACGACCTTCTTTCTGCCTGGGCGGCCAATTATATTGCTGCCACGATCAATGCTTATAAGCCAACCGGAAAGAATCCGTTTGTACTGGGTCTTCCTACCGGTTCTACCCCTCTGGGTACGTACAGGGAACTGATTGCCCTGTACAATGAAGGAAAAGTATCTTTCAAAAATGTGGTAACCTTCAATATGGATGAATACGTTGGGATTTCGCAGGATCATCCGCAATCTTACCATTTTTTTATGCACGAAAATTTTTTCCGGCATATAGATATCCCTGCCGGGAACATCCACATTCTGGACGGGAATGCGTCCGATCCTGAAGCAGAGTGCAGGAATTACGAAGAAGCCATCAGGCACGTGGGAGGTATCCGTCTTTTTCTGGGGGGGGTAGGGCCCGACGGGCACATTGCTTTTAACGAGCCCGGTTCCTCGCTTACTTCCAGAACAAGGATTAAAACGCTTACTACAGATACCCGGCTGGCCAATGCCCGATTTTTTGACAACGATATGGAACGCGTGCCAAAAACAGCCCTGACCGTTGGGATAGGAACCATAATGGATGCTCACCAAGTGCTCATTCTAGTCAACGGGCACAACAAAGCCAGGGCTTTGCGTCATGCGGTTGAAGGGGCTGTGTCACATATGTGGACCATTACGGCCCTTCAGATGCATCCCCGGGCCATATTGGTTTGCGACCATGCTGCAACAGCAGAACTGAAAGCAGGGACGGTAAGGTATTTCATGGATATCGAAAAAGACAACCTCTGATCACGGGAGCAATTCCACCGTGAAATCGGGAAGATAACGCACCACACGGGTTCCCGTGTTGGAGTAACCGCCTTCGGGCGAAGTCTTTACAAAGGTGAATTCGTTTTGAAGCAAAGGGAGCTGAAAGTTCTCAATGCAGTCTTCAAAATCGGGCCCATATTGAAACAGTGCATCTAAAAAATACAAGGCCACATCATATCCCTGAAAAGAGTATTGTGATGGTTCTCCATGAAACAGGGTACGATAGGTATGTACAAATTCCTTTACCAGGTTATCTGAATAATCGACATAGGAAGATAGGGGGAGCATAACCTGCAATTGATGCAGGGCCGTCAGATCGAGTGTTTCAAAATTGCGCCAGCGTGATAAGCCGAACAATTCTATAGGAATGTTGTCGTAGGCAAAAAGCAAGTGCAGGTTCCTGATTGCGTCAGAGACGAACGCTTCGTCGAGCGAGGCGATAATGATCTGGTTTCTGGGGTTTGCTCCCAGCAAGCCACTCAGAACTTGGGTGACCTCCCTTCCCTGAAGTACGTCATAGGAAAAATTCCTGTACCCGATAAGGTTCTTGTCCAGCATAGCCCTTATACCCGGGGAAACCGTTTCTTCTCCTTCTTCAGATATCACCCAGAGTGTGGCATTGTGCGGATCCAGATACTGGATCAGGGACTCCTGCTGAGCTGCCAGTGTCGGCTGGACCTGGAAATAATTAGGAAACAGACTGGCCCAGACTGTGGCGTTGTTATCAAGGGGCGAGACAATTTTTGTGTTGCTGTTCCGGAAATACGCCAGAGCACTGCCTATCTGGTTTGAGTATACCGGTCCGATTATCAGGTTGCTGTAGCCAAGAGATGATCCGGACAACAGTTCGTCCATGGGTTTTTCGTTCCAGTCATAGACTTGTAACAAAAAGGACATACCCTTTTTTTTCATTTTCTCTGCTGCCAGTAGTACTCCCTGATAGAAATCAACAAAACCGGAACTCGTTCTAGTCTCGGGAAATGGTAAAATCACCGAGACTACAGGCTCCCAATCAGAAGAACGGATGTAGTCCCGGCATGGGCTTTTTCTTTGATAGGCTATTTCAGGATCAACCTCCACAGGAAGCGTATCCTGCAATGGTACTTCTTCCTGTTCTGTGACCCTGGCTTCGGGCAAGGGGATAAGCAGTATTTGCCCGCGTGAGATTTCCCCTGTCCTGAGGTTGTTCAAAACAGCTATATCCCTGGGGTGAACCTTGTATTTTCTGGCTATAGAATACAAGGTTTCCATCCAGCGGACCTTATGCTGTACGGGTTGTTGTTCCTGTGCAACAAGGCAGATGGAAGCAAACAGCAGAATAACCAGAAAAATCGTACGGATTTTCATAAACGGGCAAGCATATTGCGGATACATCCTTCCATGTTGTCGTAGAATGTGTCTTCATACAACAGGGGTACAAAAGCCGTGCCTGTGAGGTGTTCAAACAATTCTATGTAACGGTCAGATATGGTCCGGATCACTGAGTCGGTAAGTTCAGGCATTTTCTGGCCAGGTTGCCCGCTAAAACCGTTCTCCATAAGCCATTCCCTAACAAATTCTTTAGATAATTGCTTGGGAGAAAGGCCCATGGGATAATTCTGTTCGTAATCTGCTGCGTAAAAGTACCGGGAAGAGTCGGGGGTATGGATTTCATCTATAAGATAAATCTGATCTCCCAGTTTGCCAAATTCATATTTTGTGTCTACAAGGATCAGTCCTTTTTCTTTTGCCAGTTTCTGGCCCCTTGCAAACAGGGCCAGCGAATATGCCTCCATTTTAAAGTAATCTTCTTGGCTAACAAGCCCCTGACGGATGATTTCCTCCCTGGAAATATCCTGGTCGTGCGATCCGATCCGGGCCTTGGTAGTGGGGGTAATGATGGGTTGCGGAAAAGCCTGGTGTTCTTTCATCCCTTCCGACAATGGAATCCCGCAAAGTGAACGGCTGCCGCTTTTGTAAGTACGCCATGAACTTCCGGAAAGATACCCCCTTACAATCATTTCCACAGGAAAGGGCTCGCACCGGTAGCCAACAGTCACCATCGGATGTGGTGAGGCAATTTTCCAATTTGGCACTATATCGCTAGTCAGGTCCAGGAACCGGGAGGCTATGGTGTTCAATATCTGGCCTTTAAAGGTTATCCCCTTGGGAAACACCACATCAAAAGCAGAAATCCTGTCCGTGGCAATCATTACCAGGATACGTCCGCCAATGGTATAAACATCGCGGACTTTTCCTACATAAAATCCTGTCTGGTTAGCAAAATGAAACTGAGTCGCCGTGACCGATTTCATGGCCTATCGCTATTTACGGCCTTTTGCGTATTCAAGGTTCAGTCCTTCCACCACATCTTTTGTTATATCCAGAGAAGTGACGCCATCAATGACCGTGTTACTGTTCCCGTCTGTTGTCAATATCAGATCGTAATTTTTCATTACGCGGTATTCGGCCAGAAAAGTTTTGAGTGCATCCAGTACCCGATTGAGCATTACCTGGTTTTCCTCTGTAAGTTCCATTTGTTTTTGCTGGGCATACTGTTCCAGTTCCTGCTGGCGGGCAGCTAGCTGGCTTTGCTGTGTTTCTGCCTGTGACCTGGTGATAAGTCCTTTTTGCACTTTTTCCTGAAAGTTGTTTACATCGTTCTCAAAGGCACGTCCTTTCTTGTTAAGATCTTCTTCAACAATACGAGCTTTTTCGGCAAGGTCAGCCTGGAGTTCAAGGAAAAAATCGTACGTATTGAGAAGGGAATCAATACGTATGTAAACGATACTGCCTGAGGGAGTTTCGCTGCCCAGTGTATCCGATTTATCTACTATTGATTTTACGGTTCCCAGTCCGGTAAAGTGTAAAACATAAAGAACTGCAACGGACAGTGCCAGTAAGATGGTGATTATCAGTGATGACTTCTTCATAATGTATAAAATAAGAACTTGCAAATATAATTAAAAATTGGAGAGATGCCTTAAATACAACTGAATGGTATTTTCCAGACCCAGATATATGGATTCACATAGGAGAGCATGGCCAATGGATACTTCCAGCAAGCCCCCGATGTTTTTTTGAAAATATTCAATATTGTTCAGATTCAGGTCATGGCCGGCATTCAATCCCAAAGAGCATGCTGTTGCGGCTTCGGCAGCCACCACATAAGGTTCAATGGCTTTTTCCCTGTTGCTTTCATACATCCTGGCATAAGATTCTGTGTAGAGTTCCACACGGTCAGCCCCTGTGATGGCTGCAGCGCGAACCATATCCGGATCGGGATCCACAAACAGAGATGTCCGGATTCCTGCTTTTCTAAAAAGGCTTACCCATTCCCTGAGTTCCCGGGTATAACGTTTTGTGTCCCATCCGGCATTGGAAGTTATGGCGTCATGGGCGTCAGGAACAAGGGTTACCTGATCGGGCCTGATTTCAAGAACAAGTTGGACGAAAGAGGGTATAGGGTTCCCCTCAATATTGAACTCTGTGGTGATAATGGGCTTAATATTCCTCGCGTCCTGGTAGCGTATGTGACGCTCATCAGGCCTTGGATGAACTGTAATTCCCTGTGCCCCAAATTTCTCGCAATCAATTGCAGCTTGCAGCACATCCGGCGTGTTGCCTCCGCGGGCATTGCGCAGGGTGGCGAATTTGTTTATATTGACGCTCAGTTTTGTCATTATTGGTTATCTTTGTTGCAAAAGTAAACCAACTTATTGGCAATACAAACATGAAGGTTGTTTTTTACGGTAAGGATCTGAAAAAGAACTTCCACCTTCCCCAAAGGAAAGATATTTCTTTCCAGATGCTGGGGCAAGACAGGATCTTACCTGCGGGAACAGATCTTCTGGTTACCGTCGGGGGAGATGGAACGTTTCTGGAAGCCCTGGAAATAGTCAAGGATTCCGGTGTACCTGTGGCAGGGGTAAATTTTGGAAGGATGGGATTTCTGACTGGATGCGGCCCCGATTTTATCGGGTATCTTTTTGATGCCGTGTTGAATAAACAGTTTTCCACAACAAGCCATACCGTGCTAACCATAGAACGGGAAGATCTGCAGAAGCACATCTATCCGTACGCAATCAACGAAATCTGCATCCAAAGGCTTAGTTCCGCAATGATTGAAGTCGATGTAAAAATAAATGACAGCCAGATTTCCACTTACCGTGGCGATGGTATCATTGTTGCCACACCAACAGGATCCACAGCCTATTCCCTGAGCGTCGGGGGACCGATTGTTTTTCCCGGATCCGGTGTACTCATACTTTCTCCAATTGCTCCTCACAACCTGAATGTGAGACCCATCGTTTTTCCTGACAACGCGATCCTCAGGATCCAGGTCAGGAGCCGCACGCCCAACGCGCAGTTGCATTTAGACAACCGGTCCGAGGTTGTGGACCTCCCTTACAGTTTTATTGTAAAAAAGGCCCGCTTCAGCATAACCAGCCTGACCTTTGAAGGAAATGACTTTGTTACTACGCTCAGAGAGAAACTGATGATGGGCTTTGATAAGAGAGATGGAGGTCAAAGCAATGGTTGAGCAAATCGGGAAACTGCCAGACCATGTCTGTATCATTATGGATGGAAACGGACGGTGGGCCTTGTCACGCGGTCTGGAAAGGAATCAAGGACACCGCCAGGGAGTGGAAGCCGTTCGTGCAGCCACTGAATTCGCCGCCGAAAAAGGCATCTCTTATCTGAGCCTTTTTGCTTTTTCGGAAGAAAACTGGGGACGTCCCAAAAGCGAAACCGATGCACTGATGTCTCTGATGGTGCATGCCATACACAGTGAAACACCCACTCTGATGAAAAACAATATCCGTTGTGTTTTCATAGGGGATCGCACCCAGCTTAACCATAATGTTCTGGAACGCATGGATGCCTGCATGGGCCAGACAGCAGGCAATACCAGAATGACCCTGATTGTTGCAATAAATTACAGCGGAAAGTGGGATATTCTTCAGGCTGTAAACCGTCTTCTGGAGCAGAATCCGCCCGCAGACAAATTGCTCTCCCCGGACAGTTTTTCCTCTTACCTAGCCACGGCCGGAGTGCCCGATCCCGATCTGATGATTAGGACCAGCGGAGAAATGCGCATCAGCAACTTCATGCTCTGGCAAATGGCTTACACTGAATTGTATTTTACTCCCGTACTTTGGCCCGATTTTCGCAAACCTGACTTTGAAGCAGCCTTAAACGCTTACAATAACAGGAAACGACGGTTTGGAAAGATTCAAGAATCTATATAATATCTTTTGAATGAAGCACCTGATTTTCTGCATCACCTTTTTTATATTGACAACACCAATCTGGGCACAGGTAACGAAACAAACCACTGTGGCCGACACAATAGGCAGAAATCAGCGTTCTGTGGTGATCGATTATACCAGTCCCCGGCAATGTGTCATTGCAGGCCTGAAGGTAACCGGTGTCAATTATCTGAATTCAGACCAGATCCTTTCCCTTACCGGTCTTGCTTTGGGTGATACTATAAGCATCCCGGGCGATGAGCTGAAAACCATAGTGAAACGTTTATTCATGCAGCGTTTTTTTTCCGATGTGGCCATATATGTTGACAGCCTGGTCGACAACAACGCCTATCTGAACATCAACATTGCAGAACGTCCCAGGGTTTCGCAATGGAAGTACGACGGAGTAAAGAAAGGAGAACAGACCGATATCGAAGAACGAGTCCGGTTGCGCAGGGGTAGTGAATTATCAGAATATGTGATTAAGTCTTCCAGTGACATCATCAGAAAATATTATGTAGAAAAAGGTTTTCTAAATGCCCAAGTAACCGCATCTCACAAAGAAGACACAACTATCAGGAATGCCGTACAGGTTACCTTTCACGTAGACCGAAAACAAAAAGTCCGTATTAAGGAGATCAGATTCATAGGCAGTGAACAATTATCGCTCCTGAAGATGCGGTTTGCCATGAAGAAGACAAAGGATAAAAGGCTCTACAATTTCTTTTTCAGCAAGAAATTTGATGAAAAGGAATTTCAGAACGACAAGCAGCTTTTGTTACAGAAATTTCATGAACTGGGATACCGTGATGCCCACATAGCCAAAGATTCTATCTATCACATAGATGCTCAGAATCTGGGTATAGATCTCCATATTGTGGAAGGGAAAAAGTACTATTTCCGGAATATTACATGGACAGGAAACACGCAATATTCAGGAGAAATGCTCAATTCGGTTTTAAGAATTACAAAAGGAGATATTTACGATGTGGTAACCATGGAAGAACGATTGTTTGGCGGTGGTAAATCACAACAGGGAAATGTTTCTCAGGTTTATAAGGATCAGGGATATCTTTTTTTCAGGGTCGTTCCGATCGAAGTAAATATTGAACAGGATTCGGTAGATGTGGAGATGCGCATATTTGAGGGCAAACCGGCTACCTATAACCGGATCATCATTAATGGCAACAACGTGTCCAACGAAAAAATCATCCG
Source organism: Bacteroidales bacterium UBA5226 (assembly GCA_002409325.1). GTDB lineage: Bacteria > Bacteroidota > Bacteroidia > Bacteroidales > UBA932 > DMER64. The sequence continues at coordinate 141,464 of DHUU01000017.1, forward strand.
TCGCCAGGTCTTTACCCGCCCCGGCTATCTTTTTAGCCAGACAGAACTGGAAAGATCTATCCGGGAGATTGCCTCTATGGGACACTTTGACCAGGAAGCCATCATGCAGATGGGCAGCGGTTTCAATGTTGTTCCCAACCAGATTAACAACACGGTTGACATATTATACAATGTAACTGAAAAACCCGACAGCCAGTTTGAAATTGCCGGAGGATGGGGCGGAAACACTTTTGTGGGAACCGTCGGGATCAGTTTTAACAATTTTTCCATTAAGCGTCTTTTTGACAAACAGGCATGGCGCCCCGTTCCACTTGGTGACGGGCAGACCCTGTCCCTGAGGTTCCAGACCAATGGAACTTATTATATGGCCCTGAGTGTCAACTTTGTTGAGCCATGGCTGACCGGGAAAAAACCTACTTCTTTCAGTACCAGTATTTATTATACAAGACAGACCGCTTCTACCTATTATTATCTGACCAACGACCAGTTTATGGAAGTTTACGGGCTGGGAATCGGGCTCGGGACCAGGCTAAAATGGCCAGACAATTACTTTGTCTTTTACAACCAATTGGATATCAAACGATACAACCTGCAGGACTGGGGCTACTATTTCATGTTCACAGACGGGCAATCCAATATTATTGATTACAGCATCACCTTACAGCGCAATTCCACTGACCAGATCATATACCCCCGTCAGGGTTCCGATTTCAAGTTCGGTCTGCAGCTAACGCCTCCCTATTCCCTGTTCAGGGATAGAAATACAGATTACGAATCGATGACCGATCCGCAGAGGTATCGTTGGATCGAGTACCACAAATGGACTTTCGATGCCAATTTATACACCCGGCTCATAGGGGATCTGGTATTGATGACAAGGGCCAATTTTGGCTATCTGGGTTTCTACAGCCGCAAACTCGGCTATTCTCCTTTTGAGGGTTTTATGCTCGGTGGCGACGGGATGAGCGGTTACAACACGTACGGAGCCGATATCATATCCCAGCGAGGCTATTCCAATTATTCACTCACACCTACCATTAACGACGCCTACGCGGGACGCGTTTATACAAGGTACACCTTAGAATTGCGTTATCCTGTGATATTGCAGCCTCAATCTACCATCTATGCCCTTCTGTTCCTGGAAGGAGGCAATTGTTGGAGTGATATTCGCGATTTTAATCCCTTCTCCATCAAACGTGCCGCAGGAGTAGGGGTCAGGGTCTTTCTGCCCATGGTTGGTCTGTTGGGGATTGACTGGGGATACGGATTCGATACCGATTTCAGCGGAAAGAAAGGCGGATCGAATTTCCATTTCATGATCGGACAAACATTTTAATATTACTATTATGAAAAAAATGTTTTTACTTTTAATAATGAGCATGGTGGCAGGCAGTCTGTTTGCCCAGAAATATGCAATAATCCATTCCCAAAACATACTCAGTGCTTTACCCGAGTACACTTCTGCACAGGAACAGGTTGCCAGGTTACAGGAACAATACCAGCAAAAACTCCAGACTGAATACGATGCCCTGGAAGGGATGTTCCAGCAATATCAAAAACAGAAAGCTACCCTTACCGCCCAGCAAAGACTTACTTATGAACAGGAAATTCTTGACCGGGAAAAGGAGGTAAAACAATTACAGGAACAGTATTTTGGACAGGAGGGAACCCTGGCCAAAACAACGGAAGTGCTCTTCAAGCCCATCCAGGAGCGCATGCAGGATACTGTCCGTGAAATTGCAGAACGTTACGGATACAGTATGGTCCTGGATGTTTCTGCCGGCATGGGCGTTGTTTATTATATTCCCGATATCGACATTAGTAATCTGGTTATTGAAAGATTACAGGGTGTGAGGTAATATTTTTTTATACATTTGTAATCTTTATAAACCCAAAACTTATGAAACGTATTGCTACCGTTCTTACTTTCCTTATCTGTGTCATTGGAACCGCTTCTGCGCAAAACCTGAAATTCGGACATATCAATTCCCAGGAATTGATTGGTCTGATGCCTGAAAGAGATTCAGCCCTGGTTAAATTGCAGAATTACACCAACGATATAGAAGAAACCATGGCGGAAATGCAGCAGGAGTACCAAACCAAAGCCAATGTCTACCAGCAAAGGCAGGCTACATGGACGGCTGCTGTACTGGAAGCCAAACAGCGTGAACTGTTAGAGCTCCAGCAGCACCTTGAGCAGTTTAACCAGACAGCACAGCAGGAGTACCAGCAAATGCAACAGGTATTCTTTTCTCCAGTTTTCCAGAAAGCCAATGAAGCCATAGCCAAGGTGGCCAGGGACAACGGATTTACTTATATTTTTGATCTTTCTACCGGAGCAGTCATCTTTTTTGATGACAAAGTCAGCGTCGACATATTACCACTGGCTAAAAACCAATTGGGTATTCCGGTTGAAAAAGTAGCCCCGACGCAATTGCCCGGCATGGAACAACAATAAAGATTGATTCTATGAGCAGTTCACCCATAGGAGTGATGGATTCCGGGATAGGTGGGCTGGGGGTTCACAAACACATTAAGGCGCTTCTCCCCGGGGAGCGCCTTATTTATGTGGCCGATACCGCTTTTTGTCCGTACGGGGGCCTTCCGGTAGCAGATATCAGGAGCAGGTGCCTGCTCATTTCGCGTTTTTTCCTGGCACAGAAATGCAAGATGGTAGTCATTGCCTGCAATACAGCCACTGCAGCAGCCATTGAAACGGTAAGGTTAACCTTTCCCGGGTTACCGGTAGTGGGTATGGAACCTGCTGTCAAACCCGCGGTATTGCATACACACAGTGGAGTTGTAGGTGTTCTTGCAACACCGGGAACTTTCAGGGGGTCGTTATATAACAGGACCCTGGCAGCTTTTGCCGGTCAGGTGAAAGTTATTGAACGGGTAGGTGAGGGATGGGTAGGGGCGGTTGAACGGGGAGAACTGGATACACCTGCCACCCGGGAGATGGTAAGGAAAACAATTCAGCCAATGCTTGAGGCAGGGGCCGATCATCTGGTACTGGGGTGTACACATTATCCTTTTTTGGTGCCTGTGATTCGCAGCATAGCCGGCTCCGGTGTGGTTATTGTAGATCCGGCACCTGCGGTAGCCCGCCGGGTTGAGCATCTGCTAAATGAAAACGGATTGTTGTCAGGGAGTGTACCTTCTCCGGAAAAAGATGTGTATTATACTTCCTGTTCAGATACCAGTGTACTTCCCAAAGCCGTACCATATACGGCATACGGAGGAACAATAAACTGGAGGCCGTATACTTTCGAAAAGATGGAATAGGTCTCCTCTATCTGGGGCAGGCGTGTGAGGGTTCCCACAAATACAACATTTCTCCTGTGGCAACTTTTGCATACCATCACAGCCATACTCCCGATTACCTGTAAAACCAGATTGATCAGAGCACGGGCCAGATCCTCCTTACTTGCCTGTGAGGCTTGTTGTGTATAGAGCTGGTGGGCCAGTTTCCCGAAGTTGGCTGCTGTCAGGAATGGTGGCAAGTCCTGCAATTGCTGGTCTGTTACATCACCAATCAGCAAATCTACATTTTCCAGTTTTCCGCGCCCTGCAAGCCGGACAATCTCCCGAACAGATGAGGTGCCAAGAATACACTGGCCCAGACCGGTTAATGTACCGCCACCCATGCCTGTACCCCCCAGATGACGGATACTATCTGGGGTGGCATCAATATAGGTGGTGCCTGTTCCCATGTTCACCACCAGGGCTTCATCCAGCCCGCTCAGGGCCAGGCCGCCACGGCCGATAGATTCCACTTCTGAAACTTTGGTGGCAGGGATGCCCAGGATGTTGTCCTTAACAACGTTGGCATGGGTTCCTGTGGCCGATATGTACTCTATTGAGCTTAACGGGATATTCTCACGCTCCAGGAAGCCTTCCAGTGCGTTGTAAAAATCCCCGATGTGGTCGTTTGTTTTATATCTAAAAAAAGCCTGGGGGAAAGGCTTGCCCTTTACCCCAGGCTTTGTCAGAGCCATTTTAGTCAGTGTAGAACCAAAATCAAGGCCCAGTCTGAACATGGCTAGATAACTCCCTGCTCAAGCATTGCACGGGCTACTTTCATAAAACCTGCAATGTTGGCACCTTTAACATAGTTTATGTAGCCGTCTTTCTGCCTGCCGTGGTCTACGCAAGCCTGATGTATGCTTGACATGATCTGGTGCAGTTTACCATCTACCTCTTCTGCAGTCCAGTTGAGGTGCGCGGCATTTTGTGTCATTTCCAGTCCCGAGGTAGCAACCCCGCCTGCGTTCACAGCCTTTCCAGGGGCAAAGCTCACTTTTGCGTGCTGGAAAGTTTCAATGGCCTGGGGTGTACAACCCATGTTGGAAACTTCTGCAACCATAAAGACCTTATTGGCTATCAGTTGTTTAGCGTCATCTTCGTTGAGCTCGTTCTGGGTGGCGCAAGGCATGGCAATGTCCACTTTGACTTCCCAGGGCTTTTTACCTGCATGGAATACAGCACCGGGGAATTTTTCTGCATAGGGAGCTACGATATCGTTACCGCTGGCACGTAAATCAAGCATATAGGCAATTTTTTCCTCATTCATGCCGTCTTTGTCGTAAATATAACCATCAGGTCCGGATATGGTGATCACCCTGGCTCCCAGTTCGTGGGCCTTTTGGGCTGCACCCCAGGCAACGTTCCCAAAACCGGATATGGCTACGGTTTTGTTTTTGATGTTCTGGCCAACAGCCTGAAGCATATGCTCTACAAAATAAACACCTCCGTAGCCGGTGGCTTCGGGACGTATAAGGGAACCTCCCCATGTGAGTCCTTTTCCGGTAAGAACACCCGTATGTTCGCATGCCAGTTTTTTATACCAGCCGAACATATAACCCACTTCCCTTGCTCCAACTCCAATATCACCTGCAGGAACGTCTGTATCGGGACCAATATGTTTCCAAAGCTCGGTCATAAATGCCTGACAAAAGCGCATCATTTCGTTTGAGGACTTGCCGCGCGGGTCAAAGTCAGAACCGCCTTTACCGCCACCCATGGGTAAGGAGGTCAGTGCATTCTTGAAAATCTGTTCAAACCCCAGGAACTTCAGAATGGAAAGGTTCACCGAACGGTGAAAGCGAATACCCCCTTTGTATGGCCCGATGGCATTGTTGTACTGGACACGGTAGCCCGTGTTGACCTGTACATCTCCTTTGTCATCTACCCAGGTGACCCTGAATGTGAAAATCCTGTCGGGTTCTACAAGACGCTCAATGATTCTGGCTTTTTCAAATTCAGGATGTTGGTTGTAAACATCTTCAATGGATTCCAGAACTTCGTGAACAGCTTGCAGGTACTCTTTCTCGTGCCCGTATTTGGCCTCAAGAGCAGACATTATTTCTTTTGCTTTCATAATATAAAGTGAATTAAAGTGTGATTATTGATAGTTAAAAGTTATTCGACAATCCAGGTATCTCCACCGCTTCTTAGCATGTCATTCATACAGTGGATTTCAGAGTTGTTGGCAACTTCTGTAAGCTGGTCGCGGACCATGTCGTCGTAGGTACGGTCTTTAACGCGGCGGATAATCCCCAGGGCTACCGGAAGTTCAGGCCATTCCATTTCGCACAGCATCATGTGCAGGCCGTGGTTTTGTTCCTCGGCATTGTGGACCAGGATGTCATTCTGTGTGATGCCGTCCTGACCAATGGTGACAGCTTTCAGCCTGATTCCGTCGAGAACCAGGCCCTTATCCCTGTCTTTTCCAAAGATCATGGGTTCTCCGTGGCGGAGTACTATGGTACGCTCTGCCCTTACCTCTCTGTCAGAGATGATGGAATGGGTTTTGTCATTGAATATTACACAGTTCTGCAATACTTCCACCAAGGAGGTTCCATCGTGTTTTGCAGCTTCCACCATAATATCACGGGTCAGTTGCAGTTCCATGTCCAGGGTACGGGCAAAGAAAGTACCCCGTGCACCCATAGCTAGAGCTCCAGGGCTAAAGGGGTGTTCCACTGTACCGTATGGCGAAGTCTTGGTAATGGTCCCCCATTTGGAAGTTGGAGAATACTGGCCCTTGGTAAGGCCGTATATACGGTTATTGAACAGCACAATATTGATGTCTATGTTCCGTCTGATGGCATGGATCAAATGGTTCCCTCCAATGGCCAGGGAGTCTCCGTCCCCGGTCATTTCCCATACAGAAAGGGTAGGGTTGGCCACCTTTATCCCGGTGGCTATGGCAGCTGCACGGCCGTGGATTCCATGGAATCCATATGTTTTCATGTAATAGGGAAATCGGGAAGAGCAACCGATCCCCGAAACAAACACATACCTTTCCTTGGAATAGCCCAGTGCCTCACTGATTTCGGGCAAAGCACGCTGAATGGACGCCAGCACGGCATGGTCCCCGCATCCGGGACACCATTTCACTTCCTGATCTGATTTGAAGTCCTGAGGGGTATATTTCATTTTACTATTTTTTTGATTGCTTCTGAAATTTCCGCAACAATAAAGGGTTGACCCTGAATCTTGTTGTACTGAAGGTAAGAGAACTGAGGAAATTGTGCCCTCAGGTAATTGGCAAAATGCCCGCTGTTGAGTTCAAAGACAATAATTGTTTTAAAACGTTTCAACACATCTTCGGTGTTCTTGGGAAGGGGATTGATGTAATCAAAATGGGCAAGGCCCACTTTGAATCCTTCCGATTGCAGCTGGCTTTCGGCACTCAGCATATGTCCGTAAGTTCCCCCCCAGCTCACCATCAGAATATCTCCCTGCTGTTCTCCAATAACCTGTTGCAAAGGTATGAACTGTGCCAGACGGGCCACCTTTTCTGCCCGTTCATTGACCATTTGCTGGTGTACCATGGGATCTGATGAAACAGCACCCTTATGGTTCTTTTCCAGGCCACCCACCCGGTGTTCCAGATTGGGAGTTCCGGGAAGAGCCCATCTGGTTGCCAGTGTTTTCGGGTCGCGTTTAAACGGATAGAAATATGGCTCATCGGGTTCAAGTTCTGTCACAATGGGCGGGTTTATGGACGGGTAATCATTCATGTCCGGAATCTTCCATGGTTCCGAGCCGTTCCCCAGAAATCCTTCAGACAGGATAATTACAGGCATCTGGTGTTCCATGGCATATTTTGCAGCAAAAAAAGCAGTGACAAAGCAATGGGACGGCGAATGAGGGGCCATCACGGCTACAGGACACTCCCCGTTGCGTCCGTACAAAGCCTGGTTCAGGTCTGTCTGCTCTGTCTTTGTAGGTATTCCCGTTGAAGGGCCAGCCCTTTGAACATCGACCACTATCAGCGGTAATTCGGCCATTACGGCCAGACCGAGGGCTTCGGATTTAAGCGAAAGCCCGGGTCCCGATGTGGTGGTTACCGCAAGTGATCCTGCGTATGAGGCACCTATAGCAGTACATATACCGGCAATCTCATCTTCACATTGCAGTGTTTTAACGCCAAGATCCTTGTGAATGGCAAGTTCTTCCAGAATGGCAGTGGCAGGGGTTATGGGATAAGAACCACAAAAAAGAGGCCTTCCGGACTTTTCAGAAGCAGCCATCAGACCCCAGGCAATGGCACGGTTTCCGTTTATATTACGGTAAAGACCGGGTTCCTGCTTTGAGGGTTTTACTATGTATGTGTCGGCTATGGCCTGAATGTTGCCGGCGTAATTTAGCCCGTCTTTTAGAATTCTTAAGTTGATATCAATCAGAGCCTGATCCCTGGAAAATTTCTTCCTGATATATTCCTCGGTATGCTTGAGGGGCATATTGTAAAGAAAGTAGCAAATACCCAGGGCAAACATGTTTTTACACCGGATTCCGGTTTTGGGATCCATGTTGCAGGCGATGCAGGTTTCCTTTGTCAGGGTGGTAATAGGAGGGGCAATGATGTTATGGTGCTTGATATTTAGCTCGGCAAAGGCGTCATTGGTCTGAAAACCGGCTTTCTCAAGGCCTTTCATATCAAAGGTATCCATATCAACGATGATCGTTGCGTTGGGTTTGAGCCACCTTACATTTGACTTGAGGGCTGCGGGGTTCATGGCAACCAGCACATCACAATAGTCACCGGGGGTATAAATGGCACTGCTTCCTATGTGTACCTGAAATCCAGAAACTCCTGAAAGGGTGCCCTGAGGAGCCCTGATCTCAGAAGGGAAATCGGGAAAGGTGGTGATGTCGTTACCAAAAAAGGCAGCAGTTTCGGCAAACAAGGATCCAGTCAATTGCATTCCGTCACCCGAATCCCCTGAGAAACGAATTACAACATCCTGAACATCGATTACTTTATGCGGCATAAATCTGTAATGTTGATTTGTTATTAATTTTGGCAAATATATATAAAATAATAAGGGCGTGTGCCCTTATTAATAGATATTTGTTATAAAAAAACGATCATCTGGGCAGAGTTCGTTCTTCAACCATTTTTCTATAATCAGAAAGAGATGTAACCAAAATATTCTCAAATTCCCGCTGACCGGTACCGGCCGGGATCAGGTGCCCGCAGATCACATTTTCCTTCAATCCTTCCAGGGTGTCGCTTTTGCCAAATATAGCGGCTTCAGACAGGACTTTGGTTGTTTCCTGGAACGAAGCTGCCGACATGAAACTGTTAGTACGCAAAGCAGCACGTGTAATACCCTGTAATACCTGGTTGGAGGTAGCTGGTATGGCATCGCGTGATTGGACCGGTTTGAGGTCTTTACGCTTGAGGGTGGAATTTTCATCCCTCAAACGACGGACCGTCACCATCTGACCTGGCTTGAGTTCCAGGGAATCACCGGCTTCGGTAATGATTTTCTTATCAAAGACAAGGTCATTTTCCTGCATGAATTCCCATTTGTCAACGAGTTGTTCGGGCAGGAAACGGGTATCTCCCGGATCAACGATCTCAACCTTGCGCATCATCTGGCGGACAATCACTTCAAAGTGCTTGTCGTTGATCTTAACACCCTCGTTGCGGTATACGCTCTGGATCTCATTAACAATGTACTCCTGCACCTTGGTGGGCCCCTGGATCAACAGGATATCAATAGGAGAAACGGCTCCTTCGGAAAGGGCCATGCCGGCACGAACATAGTCATTTTCCTGCACCAGAATCTGTTTGGACAGGGGTACCAGGTATTTCTTCTCTTCTCCTGTTTTGGAGTGGATGATGATCTCACGGTTACCCCTCTTGATCCTTCCCATCAGGACTTCTCCGTCAATCTCGGAAACAATGGCCGGATTGGACGGGTTACGTGCCTCGAACAACTCGGTGACACGGGGAAGACCTCCGGTAATGTCTCTGGACTTACCAATGGCACGAGGAATCTTGACCAATATATCCCCTGCCTTGATCTCCTGTTTTTCATTGACTATGATATGGGCTCCCACAGGCAGGTTGTGCTGTTTGAGTTCCACTCCGTCCTTCATGATCTTCAGGGTGGGATTGCGTGATTTATCCCGGCTTTCTATAATAACCTTGTCACGGTGCATTGAGTATTCATCGGCAGCTTCCTCGCGGAAAGTAACTCCTTCAATCAGGCTGTCAAAAGCAATGGTTCCGTCAAATTCGGCAATGGTAATGGCATTGTAGGAATCCCATTCACAGATTTTGTCCTTTTCTTTGACTTCGTCTCCATGTTTGAAATACAGAATGGCTCCGTATGGAATGTTATAGGTAGACAGGGTCAGGCGGGTATTGCTGTCCACAATGCGCATTTCTGCTGAACGGCCTATGACAATAGTCTGGGTCTCGCCCGTATTGGACGCTTTTTTGAGCGTCCTGAGTTCATCAATTTCCAGGATTCCGTTATAGCGGGCAACAATTTCACTTTCAGATTTGAAGATAGAGGCAGTACCTCCCTGGTGGAAAGTTCTCAGGGTCAGCTGTGTTCCGGGTTCTCCAATAGACTGTGCTGCTACCACGCCCACCACTTCTCCTTTTTCCACCATACGTCCGGTTGCCAGGTTTCTTCCATAGCATTTGGCACAGACACCTTTTCTTGATTCGCAGGTCAACACACTACGTATCTCAACCTGTTCGATAGGCAGTCCTGATATTTTTTCGGCAACCTCCTCTGTGATTTCTTCTCCCGACTCAATAAGTAGTTCACCAGAGAGGGGATCAAACACATCGTGCACACTGGTTCGTCCCAGGATACGGTCGTAAAGCGACTCCACAACCCGGTCTTTGTTCATAATAGATGTGGCTACGAGTCCTCTTAATGTTCCACAGTCTTCTTCGTTGATGATCACATCGTGCGAAACGTCCACCAGACGGCGGGTCAGGTAACCGGCGTCGGCAGTCTTGAGAGCAGTATCGGCCAAACCTTTGCGGGCCCCGTGAGTTGAAATGAAGTACTCCAGAACAGACAAACCTTCCTTAAAGTTGGCCAGAATTGGATTTTCAATCATATCGGCGCTGGCGGATCCTGATTTCTGTGGTTTACTCATAAGGCCGCGCATACCCGAAAGCTGCCGGATCTGATCCTTGGATCCGCGTGCTCCTGAATCAATCATCATGTATATGGGGTTAAAACCTTCTTTGTCTTCCTTGAGTTGCTTATCCAGGATATCGGTAAGCCGAAGGTTTACTCCGTTCCAGGTGTCCAACACTTTGTTATAGCGTTCATTATTGGCCAGAAGCCCCATGTTGTAGTTACTCATGATGTTTTCTACATCCTTGTAAGCCTTTTCAACAAGGGCTGCTTTTTCCTGGGGCACGATCACATCATCCAGGTTGAAAGAAAGACCTCCCCTGAAAGCCATGTTGTATCCTATTCCCTTAATGTCATCAAGGAATTGGGCCGTTCTTGCCACGCCGGTTGTCTTAAGCACCAGACTGATGATATCACGAAGGGATCTTTTGGTCAGGACTTCATTTATGTATCCCACTTCTTTAGGGACAACCTGGTTAAAGAGTACACGGCCCACCGATGTTTCAACGATGTGATTTCCCGTTGCCGGGTCTGCCTTGAAGAAATATGTCCCCTTGGAAGGATTGTTCTCATCTCTTGCACAGCGGACGTTGGTTTTTCCAAGGCGAAGCCTGATGCGAACGTGCATGTCCACAACTTTTTCGTTATAGGCAATAATCACTTCTTCCGGGCTGTAGAACGTCATTCCTGTACCCTTGCCCTTATTCCTTAATTTAGTTATGTAATAAAGACCAAGGACCATGTCCTGAGAAGGCAAGGTTATGGGGGCACCGTTTGCCGGATTCAGGATATTGTGAGATCCAAGCATGAGCATCTGTGCTTCCAGAATGGCTGCATTGCCCAGGGGCAGGTGTACAGCCATCTGGTCACCGTCAAAGTCGGCATTAAAAGCGGTACAGGCCAGGGGGTGCAGCTGTATTGCTTTCCCCTCAATCAGTTTGGGCTGGAATGCCTGGATACCCAGACGGTGCAGGGTAGGCGCACGGTTTAGCAGGACCGGATGTCCTTTCATCACATTTTCCAGGATATCCCAGATCATCGGATCTTTGCGATCCACGATCTTTTTGGCCGATTTTACAGTCTTTACAATTCCCCTTTCAATAAGTTTCCTGATAATGAAAGGTTTGTAAAGCTCGGCTGCCATATCTTTGGGTAGTCCGCATTCGTGCATACTCAATTCCGGTCCTACGACAATGACTGAACGGGCAGAATAGTCCACGCGTTTACCCAGCAGGTTCTGACGGAACCGTCCCTGTTTTCCTTTAAGGCTGTCCGAAAGGGATTTAAGCGTTCTGTTGGCTTCTGTTTTAACCGCATTGGATTTACGGGAGTTGTCAAACAGGGAGTCAACGGCTTCCTGCAACATCCTTTTCTCATTCCTGAGGATCACTTCCGGGGCTTTAATCTCAATAAGGCGTTTCAGACGGTTGTTCCGGATAATAACGCGGCGATACAGATCGTTCAGGTCGGAAGTGGCAAAGCGCCCGCCATCAAGGGGAACCAGAGGGCGAAGGTCGGGAGGTATTACCGGGATCACCTTCATGATCATCCATTCCGGTTTGTTGATCTCTTTTGAGTCACGGAACGCTTCAATGATATTGAGCCTTTTCAGGGCATCGGCTTTTCTCTGCTGCGATGTTTCCACATCGGCCTTATGGCGAAGATCATAAGACAGATCATCCAGGTTTATCCGGACAAGGAGTTTGTAAATGGCCTCTGCACCCATGCCGGCAATAAACTTATTAGGATCTTCGTCGTCAAGCATCTGGTTTTCCCGGGGCAGTGTGTCCAGGATGTTCAGGTATTCCTCTTCTGTTAGAAAATCCAGTTCGTTGATCCCTTCTTGGGCTTTAATACCCGGCTGTATGACCACATACCTTTCGTAATATATGATAGCCTCAAGCTTCTTTGAAGGGATTCCGAGCAGGTAGCCGATCTTGTTGGGAGTCGATCTAAAATACCATATATGCGCGATGGGTACTACAAGAGATATATGTCCCATGCGCTCCCTGCGTACTTTTTTCTCGGTTACTTCAACTCCACATCGGTCACAGGTAATCCCGCGGTAACGAATGCGTTTGTATTTACCGCAATGGCATTCGTAATCCTTTGAAGGACCAAATATGCGTTCGCAGAACAGTCCGTCCCGTTCCGGTTTATAGGTACGGTAGTTGACGGTTTCGGGCTTCAGCACTTCTCCGTGTGACATGTCCAAAATTTCTTCAGGAGAAGCCAGACCTATAGTGATTTTTTTGAAGTTGCTTTTTAACTTGATTTCTTTCTTGTAAGCCATAATCAAAATTTTATTCCAGGTTAACGCTCAATCCCAGACCACGTAATTCATGAAGCAATACGTTCAGTGATTCGGGGATGCCTGCTGCAGGCATGATGTCCCCTTTGACAATGGCTTCGTAGGCACGTGACCGTCCGGCCACGTCGTCCGATTTTACTGTCAGGATCTCCTGAAGTATGTTCGCAGCCCCAAAAGCTTCCAGAGCCCACACTTCCATCTCCCCAAACCGTTGGCCCCCGAACTGCGCCTTGCCACCCAGGGGTTGCTGGGTGATGAGTGAGTACGGACCTATTGAACGGGCATGCATCTTATCGTCCACCATATGGCCCAGTTTGAGCATGTAGATCATCCCTACGGTTGCAGGCTGGTCAAAGTATTCGCCGGTGCCTCCGTCACGCAGGTAAGTCTTGCCATATTTTGGCAGCTTCGCTTTATCAGTATAGTGTGTAATTTCTTCTAGGGATGCACCATCAAAGATCGGTGATGCGAACGTAAGGTCGAGTTCTTTCCCGGCCCAGCCCAGTACCGTCTCGTAGATCTGTCCCAGGTTCATACGCGAAGGAACACCAAGGGGATTGAGAACAATGTCTACAATGGATCCGTCATCCAGAAACGGCATGTCTTCGTCGCGAACGACTTTGGCGACAATGCCCTTGTTTCCGTGGCGGCCGGCCATTTTATCACCCACACGGATCTTGCGCTTCTTGGCTATGTAAACTTTAGCAAGCTGCATAATCCCGGAGGGAAGCTCATCTCCAATGGTCAGGCTGTATTTAAGTCGTTTGAGTTCGGCATCGAGTTCCTTAAAGCTGATCAGATAATTGTTGATCAGTTTTCTGATAAGGGTGTTGATATGCTTGTCATTCGTCCATTTGGTAGGATTCACATTCTCGTAGGAAACAGCCGAAATGATTTCCCGTGTAAACCGGCTATCCTTTGGAATGACCATCTCGCCGTACAGGTTTGTTATGCCCGGTGAGGTTTTATCCTTTAGCAGCGACTCAAGTTTGTCCAGAAAACTTTTTTCAAGCGCTTCAAAACGGGTTTTGAATTGATCCTCAGCCTGCTGCAAGTGCATCTTGGCCACGGGCTTAATCTTCTTTGACCCCTCTTTCATCACACGTGAGAAAAGACGTTTTTCGATTACAGTACCATAGAGAGAGGGAGAGGCTTTCAGGGAAGCGTCTTTAACGTCTCCGGCTTTATCTCCGAAAATAGCCCGAAGGAGTTTTTCTTCAGGGGACGGATCACTTTCGCCTTTTGGGGTAATCTTTCCAATGAGAATATCTCCCGGTTCAATGTATGCGCCAATGCGGATAATTCCGTTTTCGTCCAGGTTTTTTGTAGCTTCTTCCGAAACGTTGGGAATGTCGCTGGTGAGCTCTTCCATTCCACGCTTGGTGTCGCGCACTTCCATGATGTATTCATCCACGTGGATAGAAGTAAAGACATCTTCGCGAAGCATTCTTTCAGAAAGCACTATGGCGTCTTCGAAATTATAACCTTTCCAGGGCATGAAAGCCACTTTTAGGTTACGTCCCAGAGCCAGTTCCCCGTTCTGGGTGCCATATCCTTCTGTCAGGATCTGACCGGGAACCACTTTTTGTCCCTTTTTCACTACCGGTTTCAGATTGACAGAAGTATTCTGATTTGTTTTCCTGTATATGGGGAGTCTGTACTCGGTGATTTCCGGGCCGAAGCTGACAAATTTTTCATCTTCGCTCCGTTCGTACCGGAGGTGGATCTTGTTGGCATCAACAAACACCACTTCTCCCTTACCCTCGGCTGCAATTTGAGTACGGCTGTCCTTGGTCACGGTACTTTCCAGACCTGTACCTACTATGGGGGCCTCCGGCCTGATAAGGGGCACAGCCTGGCGCATCATGTTGGAACCCATCAGGGCCCTGTTTGCGTCGTCGTGTTCCAGGAATGGAATGAGTGAAGCAGCAATAGAGGCGATCTGGTTGGGCGAAACGTCCATCAGGTGCACATCTTCTTTGGTAACGACAGGATAGTCTGCTTCGTAACGGCATTTGATCCTTTCATCCAAAATGCTTCCATCGTCATCCAGGTTCACATTGGCCTGTGCTACCATGCGTTCTTCTTCCTCTTCGGCACTCATGTATACATACCCTTTGACAGAAAGGTCTACCCGGCCGTCTTCCACTTTACGGTAAGGTGTCTCTATGAATCCCAGATCATTGATACGGGCATAGACACACAGAGAAGAAATCAGTCCGATATTGGGACCTTCCGGGGTTTCTATGGGACAAAGCCTTCCATAATGGGTGTAATGCACGTCGCGTACTTCAAATCCGGCACGGTCTCTTGAAAGGCCGCCCGGGCCCAGTGCAGAAAGACGGCGTTTGTGTGTCATTTCGGCCAGCGGGTTAGTCTGGTCCATAAACTGCGACAGTTGCGATGTGCCAAAGAAAGAATTGATCACCGAAGACAAGGTCTTGGCATTGATCAGATCAATGGGGGTAAACACCTCATTGTCTCGTACGTTCATTCTTTCCCTTATGGTACGTGCCATACGGGAAAGACCAACGCTGAACTGGTTGGCCAGCTGTTCCCCTACAGTGCGGATGCGGCGGTTGCTCAGGTGATCAATGTCGTCCACTGTCGCTTTGGAATTGATCAGCTGAATCAGGTGGGTGATGATGGCAATAATATCTTCCTTGGTCAGCACCTTGATATCCGAAGGAGTGTTCAGATTGAGTTTGCGATTCAGGCGGTAACGTCCCACATCGCCCAGATCGTAACGTTTGGATGAAAAGAAGAGCTTGTCTATCACATCCATTGCCGTTGCATCGTCTGGCGGTTCGGAATTGCGTAATTGCCTGTATATGTATATGACGGCTTCTTTAGCAGAATTACAGGGATCTTTCTGGAGGGTGTTGTGGATAATAGCATAATCCCCTACATTGGTATCTTCTTTATGTAAAAGGATGGTAGCAGCGTTTGAGTCCAGGATCAAATCAATATGTTCCTCTTCCAGAATTGTCTTCCTGTCCAGTATTATCTCATTACGCTCTATGGTTACAACTTCTCCCGTGTCTTCATCCACAAAATCTTCTACCCAGGATTTGAGTACCCGGGCGGCCAGCTGTCTGCCCAGATTCTTTTTTAAATTGGTCCTGGTCACCTTGATCTCGTTTGCCAGGCCGAAAATTTCCAGGATGTCCTTGTCGCTTTCAAATCCTATGGCCCGCAAGAGGGTAGTGACAGGTAGTTTCTTTTTCCTGTCAATATAAGCGTACATCACGTTATTGATGTCCGTGGCGAACTCTATCCAGGAACCTTTAAATGGGATTATACGGGCCGAGTACAGCTTGGTTCCGTTGGTATGGATGCTTTGTCCAAAGAACACACCGGGAGAACGGTGAAGCTGTGATACCACTATGCGTTCAGATCCGTTGATGACAAAGGTTCCCCGTGGAGTCATATAAGGAATGGTGCCCAGGTATACATCCATTATGCTTGTATCAAACTCTTCGTGCTCAGGATCTGTGCAATAGAGTTTGAGCTTCGCCTTCAGGGGGACACTGTAGGTCAATCCCCTGTCCAGGCATTCTTCTATGGAATAACGGGGAGGGTCAATGAAATAGTCTATAAATTCGAGAACAAAATTGTTACGGGTATCGGTAATCGGAAAGTTCTCCTGGAATACCTTGAACAATCCTTCGTTTTTCCTGTTTTCCGGTGTTGTTTCTAACTGGAAGAAATCCTGGAATGATTTCAATTGAACCTCCAAAAAATCGGGATGATCCAGGAGGGTTTTTGATTTTGCGAAACTAATTCGCTGATTATTTGCTCGTTGAGGCATTTTTTAAGGATTAGTTGAAAATAAACGTTTTAACGACAAAAAGGCTTAGAACCCCCTCAGGGGTCCTAAACCTGGTACCGTTCCCGATTTGGGCGGGAAGTGAGTTTATTTAATTTCAACTTCCCCGCCGACCTCTTCAATTTGTGATTTGATTTGTTCTGCTTCGGCTTTGCTTACTTTTTCCTTCACGGATTTGGGCACACCGTCAACCAGATCTTTAGCTTCCTTGAGTCCCAGAGCGGTAATTTCTTTAACCACTTTGATGACTTGCAGTTTGGCCTGTCCGGCGGAAGTAAGTATCACATCAAATTGAGTTTGTTCAACTTCAGCAGCCGGCCCGGCAGCACCGGGAGCAGCGGCAACCGCTACAGCAGCGGCAGCGGGTTCAATTCCGTATTCGTCTTTGAGGATGTTTGCTAATTCAATAGCTTCTTTAATGGTTAGATTAGCAATGGCTTCTGCCATTTGTTTCAATTCTGCCATGATTTTTTATAATTTAGATTTTGTTTTACCTGTTAATGATTATTCACGTTCGGCCAGGGTTTTTACAATTCCGGCCATATTGCTTCCGGCTGCCTTGACAGCCAATACTAGTCTTTGTGCAGGGGACAGGATCAGGCCTGCAATATCTCCAATGAGTTCTTCACGGGATTTGATATTGAACAGGTTCTCCAGTTGATCTTCCCCAACGTAGGCGCATTCCTGAACCAAAGCTCCTTTGAAAACGGGTTTCCCGTTTTCCTGGCCGAATGATTTGATCAGTTTGGCCGGAGCGTTTACATTTTCAGTGAACATAACAGCAGTGGATCCTTCAAGTATGGGGAAAAGCAGTTTCATTTCCTCAATACCCGACTGTTCCAGCATACGTTTGAGCAGGGTGTTTTTTACAACAACCAGTTTGATGTTCTGTGCAAAGCATTCGCGACGGAGCAGGGAAATTTTCCCGGCATTAAGTCCTTCTATGTTCACAACATAAAAATCAGGGGTTGCCTTGAGCTGAGCTGCCAAACTTTCAATTATCTGTCCTTTTTGTTCTTTCTTCATAATACACAATATTCTTTATTCTGCAGCTGTACCTGATTTGACATCAATGGCAAGACCGGGTCCCATGGTAGTGGACAGGGTTATACTTTTGATATAAGTCCCCTTAAGGGCCTGCGGTTTTAGTTTGATCACGGTATTGAGAAACTCCTGGGCATTTTCCTGAATCTTTTTGGCATCAAAGGACACTTTCCCAATGGAAGCATGTATGATCCCTGTCTTATCAACCTTAAAGTCAATTTTCCCAGCCTTAACCTCGTTAACAGCCTTTCCAATCTCCATGGTAACTGTTCCCGTTTTTGGATTGGGCATCAGTCCGCGGGGACCAAGAATACGGCCGATAGGTCCGATTTTGGCCATAACAGAGGGAGTACAGATGATCACATCGATATCTGTCCATCCACCTTTAATTTTCTCAATATACTGATCAAGACCTACGTGGTCGGCACCTGCATTAGTAGCTTCCTCCTCCTTGTCGGGGGTACAGAGAACCAATACACGCACTTGTTTTCCCGTTCCATGTGGAAGAGTTACAACGCCGCGAACCATCTGGTTTGCTTTGCGCGGATCAACACCCAGACGCACAGCAATGTCCACAGAGGCGTCAAACCTGGTGAAACTGGTCTGTCCGATCAGCTCACAGGCCTCGGACAACTTGTACTGTTTGTAAGAATCGACCCTGGCGTATACTACTTTTTGATTTTTAGTAAGTTTACTCATTTCTACATAGAAGTTTAATTAACACCTTCCGGGACCTCTCCGCTTACTGTGATGCCCATACTGCGTGCAGTACCGGCCACCATGCTCATTGCTGATTTCAAGGTGAAGGCATTCATATCCTGCATCTTGTTTTCGGCAATGGAGCGGACCTGATCCCAGGTTACCGAAGCCACTTTATTACGGTTGGGTTCGGAAGAACCTGTCGTAATTTTTGCAGCCTCTTTTAATTGAACAGCAATTGGTGGTTGCTTAACGATAAAAGTAAAAGATTTATCGCTGTAAACGGTAATGATAACCGGCAGTACTTTTCCTGCACGGTCCTGTGTCTGCGCATTGAATTTTTTGCAGAACTCCATTATGTTCACACCCTTGGAGCCCAGTGCCGGTCCTACCGGGGGCGAAGGGTTGGCAGCACCGCCTTTAATCTGTAATTTGATTAATCCGGCAATCTCTTTAGCCATAATGATTTATTATTTATTCTTTTTCAACCTGAACAAAGCCCAGCTCAAGCAAGGTCTTCCGGCCGAAGATTTTTACCATCACTTTCAGTTTCTTCTTGTCTTCAATGATTTCTTCCACGGTTCCGTTGAATCCGTTGAATGGTCCGTCAATTACCTTGACTGCCTCTCCGACAAGATAAGGAGTGATGTTTTCTTCTTCCCTTTCAGCCTGTTCATCCACTTTACCCAGGATCCTGTTGATTTCTGATAAGCGGACAGGAACGGGTTCCCCTCCTTTAACAGCTCCCAGGAAACCCGAGACATGAGGAATACTTGTTATAAGGTGCTGAATTTCCGGCGTAAGCGCGACTTCTATCAGAATGTATCCGGGATAAAAGATACGCTCCTTACTGATCTTTTTACCATTTTTAACCTGATAAATCTTTTCAGTAGGGATCAGAACCTGGGAAATAAAATTCTCAAGATGAAGACGTTTCACTTCATTCTCAATATATTCCCTGGCTTTTTTCTCTTTACCTCCGGCCGCTCTTACAACGTACCATTTTTTGGTAGCTTCTGTCATTTCCCTATAGTTTAATACAATGCTTTGTAGAGAAACTCCATCAGATTCCTAAATGTGAAATCCATTGCAAAGATGACTATGGCAAAGATGACCGATGCCACCATTACAATAATAGCGCTGTTCTGCAGTTGACCCCAGGTAGGCCAGCTCACTTTATGAACCAGCTCACTGTAGGAGTCTTTTAAATACATTCCGATTTTGCTCATTGTTTGTTTATTAGCAACACTTGGAGGTGGAAGCTTCTCCCGTAGTTGAGGTTATAAATACAGGATCGTAACATCCTGTATTTGCAGGGGCAGAGCGACTCGAACGCCCATCAACGGTTTTGGAGACCGCTATTCTACCCTTAAACTATGCCCCTATCAGACACAGGCAGGCCGTTAAAATACGGCCACACCTGTGTATATTGTCTGTTCAGTATGGAATCAGTCACCAACCTTTGTGATCTGACCGGCACCTACCGTGCGGCCACCTTCACGGATAGCAAAACGGAGTCCTTCGTTCAGAGCTACTGGGTAGATCAATTCCACGTTAATGGTTACGTTGTCACCCGGCATCACCATGTCCACTCCTTCGGGCAGTTGGACTTCTCCCGTAACGTCAAGGGTACGGAGGAAGAACTGGGGACGGTATTTATTGTGGAAAGGAGTGTGGCGTCCGCCTTCGTCTTTCTTCAATACGTAAATCTCTGCGGTGAATTTCTTGTGAGGGGTAATGGTTCCCGGACGGCAGATCACCTGGCCGCGTTTTACCTCTTTCTTGTCAATTCCGCGGAGCAACAGCCCTACGTTATCACCGGCCTCACCCCTGTCAAGTATCTTACGGAACATTTCCACTCCGGTCACGACACTTGTTTTGGGTTTTTCTCCAAGACCAACGATCTCTACCTGATCACCGGTTTTGATCACACCGGTTTCAATACGTCCGGTAGCAACGGTTCCACGTCCGGTAATCGAGAAAATGTCCTCAACGGGTAAAATGAAAGGTTTCTCGTTTTGACGAAGTGGAATGGGAATATAGGAGTCAACAAAAGTCATCAGTTCCATGACTTTTTCTTCCCACTGGGCTTCTCCGTTCAGGGCTCCTAAAGCGGAACCGCGGATAACGGGAGCATTGTCTCCGTCAAAATTGTATTTGGAGAGCAGATCACGAACTTCCAGTTCAACCAAATCAAGCATTTCGGGATCATCAACCATATCGCATTTGTTCAGGAAAACCACGATCTGGGGAACGTTCACCTGGCGGGCCAGCAACACGTGTTCGTTGGTCTGGGGCATAGGACCATCTGTGGCCGCAACAACCAGGATGGCACCGTCCATCTGGGCAGCACCGGTTACCATGTTTTTCACGTAGTCGGCGTGTCCCGGGCAGTCAACGTGTGCGTAGTGACGGGAAGCTGTCTGGTATTCAACGTGGGAAGTATTGATGGTGATACCGCGTTCTTTTTCTTCAGGAGCGTTATCAATAGAATCGAATGAACGTATTTCAGACAGGCCTTTTTTTGCCAGTACCTGGGTAATGGCGGCTGTCAGAGTTGTTTTACCATGGTCAACGTGACCAATGGTCCCGATGTTTACGTGGGGTTTATCCCTTTTGTAGGTTTCTTTTGCCATAACTTAATAATTTAATAACTCAATAATGTAAATTTGAGCCGGTGATGAGATTTGAACTCATGACCTCTTCCTTACCAAGGAAGCGCTCTACCCCTGAGCTACACTGGCCTGTTTGGTACCTGTTGGAGCGGAAGACGAGGTTCGAACTCGCGACCCTCAGCTTGGAAGGCTGATGCTCTACCAACTGAGCTACTTCCGCGTGTTGGTTGTGGGAGGGGCAGGATTCGAACCTACGTAGACGAGCGTCAGCAGATTTACAGTCTGCCCCAGTTGGCCACTTTGGTACCCTCCCTCACTAATTCATTTTGTCAAACAACAACCGAGCCGATAGAGGGATTCGAACCCACGACCTGCTGATTACAAATCAGCTGCTCTGACCAACTGAGCTACATCGGCAAAAAACATCCCGGCATTTTGGAGCGGCAAAGATAAACCATTTCTACAAACTACCAAAAAAAAACAACAAAAAACTCACGCTATTGCAATGATTCCTAAGAACTACAACTTATCCGGCCAAGGTAATAATTGCCTGAAGGATGCTCTCGGAATCGTACCCGCATTCATGGTAAAGTTGCTTTGTTTTACCGTGCTGGATAAAAAGGTCCGGGATTCCGAGTCCTGTAACCTTGCTTATGGTATCCCTGTTGTTTGCCATATAAGTGGATACAGCACTGTGTAGTCCTCCAATCAGACATCCGTCCTCCAGGGTGATGACTTTACTGAAATTACGGGACACATATTCCAGGACTACTCTGTCAATGGGTTTGAGGAAACGCATATCGTAATGTTGAACGGATACTCCTTCTTCAGCGGCTTTTGCCACTGCGGCAGCTCCCATGATACCGGCAGCACCCAGGCTCAGCAGCGCTATGTCTTTTCCCTGGGACAACAGCCGTGCCCTGCCTGGTTCCAGGTATTGGAAAGGCCTTCTCCAATCCTTAATCCCGGCGCCTGTCCCCCTGGGGTAGCGGATGCTGATGGCCGTGTATCTTTTGTCCTGTGCCGAGTACATCATATTCCTGAGCTCCACCTCGTCCATGGGAGCAGCCACAATCAGCCCCGGAATACAATTGAAATAAGCCAGATCGTATACCCCGTGATGGGTTACCCCGTCTTCGCCAACGAGTCCTGCCCGGTCAAGACAGAAAACAACCTTCAGGTTCTGGATGGCCACATCGTGAATCACCGAATCGTATGCCCTTTGCATGAAGCTGGAATAGATGTTGCAATAGGGCAGGAAGCCTGCCGCGGCAAGACCGGCCGAAAAGGTAACAGCATGTTGCTCGGCAATGCCAACGTCAAAACACCTGTGTGGCATTACATCCATCATAAGGTTCATAGAACAGCCACTTGGCATGGCTGGAGTGATGCCTACAATGTCGGGATTGGAGCGGGCTAATTCCAGTAAAGTATGGCCAAAGACGTCTTGAAACCTCGTCTTTTTAGGGACATCAGGATCATCATCGGTGAGTCTGTGTCCTGTTTCTGCATCAAAGAGTCCCGGAGCATGCCAGGTGGGCTGGTCGTTCTCTGCCGGGGCATATCCTTTTCCCTTTACTGTAAGAACGTGCAGCAAACGTGGTTCCTTAAGGTTTTTGAGCCTTTTAAATGTGTTAACCAGGTGAATTACATCATGCCCGTCAACAGGGCCAAAATACCGGATGCCCAGAGGCTGGAACAATGTGCTGTTCTTTACCACAAGACGTTTTCCTGCTTTGACCAGGCCCTGTACGGCGTCGCGGATGGTCCCGGAACCCAGAGC
Source organism: Bacteroidales bacterium UBA5226 (assembly GCA_002409325.1). Lineage (GTDB taxonomy): Bacteria > Bacteroidota > Bacteroidia > Bacteroidales > UBA932 > DMER64. The sequence goes on from DHUU01000017.1 coordinate 164,151, forward strand.
TTTCCAGGTCTTCATTTTTAACCTGTTATAACGACTCGAAGTGGTCAGTTTCAGGAGTGAGTTGTGCAACCCGCCCACATTTGGTTCAATGGACATCTTGTTGTCATTGAGCACAATAAGCATATCTGCGTTACTTCCTCCGGCATTGTTCAACCCTTCGTACGCCAATCCGGCAGTCATGGAGCCGTCTCCAATAATGGCCACCGTTTTTTCATCACTTTTACGCATGGCAGCGGCTGTGGCAAACCCAAGCGCTGCCGATATCGAGGTAGAAGAATGCCCGGTCCCGAATGCGTCGTACGGACTTTCGTCCCTTTTGGGGAATCCGCTCAAACCATGGTAACAGCGATTTTTCAAAAACTCTTTGCGACGTCCTGTAAGGATCTTGTGTGCATAAGCCTGGTGCCCTACATCCCAGATAATCTTGTCTTTAGGAGCATCGTACACATAATGAAGGGCCACCGTAAGTTCTACCGTGCCCAGGCTGGCTCCCAGGTGACCAGGGTTGCGTGAACAGCATTCGGTAATGTATTTCCTTATTTCTGCGCACAGCTGAGGCAATTGTTCCGGTTTTAACTTCTTCAGGTCTTCCGGACTATCAATTTGTTCTATAAGATTATCCATAACATGATCAATCCCTGATAATGGTCTGTTCCCTGTCGGGTCCCAGGGAAATGATTTTTACTGGAACCCCTGTTGCATCTTCTATAAACCGCACGTAGGTCATTAGCTCATAAGGCAATTCTTCTTCTTTGCGGATGGCAGACAGGTTTTTGCCCCAACCCTTGAATTCTTTGTAAACAGGCGTGATTGGGGTATGTGTGTCATAAGGGACACGGTTGATTTCCCGTCCCTGAATCATATAGGATGTGGCAATTTTTATGGTGTCAAATGCGTCCAGAACATCGGCTTTCATCATGATCAGATCTGTCACCCCATTCAGGATTACAGCGTATTTCAAGGCCACCAGATCCAGCCATCCCGTACGCCGGGGCCTTCCGGTTGTTGCACCGAATTCTTTACCCTGCTCCCGGATCATCTGGCCTGTGAGATCATTGAGTTCAGTTGGAAAAGGTCCGCTTCCCACACGGGTACAGTAAGCTTTGAATATTCCATAAACCCGGCCTACCCTGGTTGGAGGGAAACCCAGACCTGTACAGGCTCCGGCACAGGTAGTGGAAGATGAGGTTACATAGGGATAAGATCCAAAATCAATATCCAGAAGGGTTCCCTGAGCACCTTCTGCCAGTATCCGTTTGTTTTCCTTCAGGCAATCCGATAAGTAATACTCGGCATCTATCAGGGAAAACTGTTTCATGTATTCAATGGCGTTGAGCCAATTTTCTTCCTCCTGGTCTGCGTCATATGCGTAGTCGAATTGCCTGAGAAAAGTTATATGCTTTGATTTCAGTGCCAGGAAGCGATCCCGGAAATCAGTTGCAATAATATCCCCCACGCGGATCCCGTTCCGGCCTGTTTTATCCATATAGGCGGGGCTGATACCTTTCAGGGTAGAACCGATCCGGGAGGCGCCCTTTGAATGCTCACTGGCTGCATCTATGATACGGTGTGTGGGAAGGATCAGGTGTGCCTTTTTTGAAATCATCAGACGATCCCTGACCGGAATCCCCAGTGCTTCCAGGGAACGGCATTCTTCCCCGAATATCACGGGATCAATCACAACGCCGTTACCTATTATATTCATGGTATTGCTGCGAAAGATTCCTGCAGGAACAGAATGAAGGATAAAGGAAGTACCTTCAAAATGAAGGGAGTGCCCGGCATTGGGTCCTCCCTGGAAACGGGCGATTACCGGATACCGTTGTGCAAGATAATCTACAATCTTGCCTTTACCCTCATCACCCCACTGAAGTCCCAGAACTACATCAACGTTCATATTCAACTATTTCAAAACAGGTAAGCATAATAGTGCAAAAATACGACAAATTTTGCAGACTTGGCTAATTATCCTATCTTAGATTTTCTTTTTCAAAAAGCAGGGATAATCTATCTAAAACCAAACTATGAATAAAGTAAATAAGTTACTGAAAGACAGAGCCCTTGTGCGCTGGAGCATGCTTATTCTCCTGGCATCCATGATGTTTTTCGCCTACATGTTTGTAGACGTTCTTTCCCCCTTGAAAAGCATGCTGGAAACCACGCGCGGATGGACTTCCGAGAACTTTGGCACTGTTACGGGCGCAGAATATTTTCTGAACGTTTTTGCCCTGTTTCTGATCTTTGCAGGGATCATTCTGGATAAAATGGGCGTCCGCTTCACGGCCATATTGTCTGCACTTGTCATGCTGGCAGGGGCTGCAATCAAGTATTATGCCCTTACCGATGCCTTTACCGGTTCAGGGTTGGAAGCATGGCTCAATTCCTGGTGGGTTTCACTGCCTGCTTCGGCAAAACTCGCCTCGCTCGGATTTATGATCTTCGGATGCGGGGTGGAAATGGCCGGAGTTACCGTTTCTAAAGGTATTGTAAAGTGGTTCAATGGCAAAGAACTGGCTCTGGCCATGGGAGTAGAGATGGCCATTGCCCGTCTGGGGGTTTTTGCCGTTTTCAGATTATCGCCGCGAATTGCCGAAAACACCGCCAATGTGAGCACCTCTGTCCTTTTGTGCATGATCCTGCTTATTATTGGTTTGCTGGCATTATCTGTCTACTTTTTCTTTGACAGGAAACTGGAAAAACAAATGGGAGAGTCGGGAGAAGACCCTGAAGAGGAATTCAGGATCAGCGACCTGGGGAAACTATTCACAAGCAAGGCTTTTTTGCTTGTTTCGGGTTTATGCGTACTGTATTATTCAGCCATTTTCCCGTTCCAGAAATTTGCCGCCAATATGCTGGAATGCCGCCTGCAGATATCTGCCACAGATGCCAGTGATATTTTTTCATGGTTCCCCATAGGGGCCATGCTGCTTACCCCGCTTTTGGGTGCATACCTTGACAACAAGGGGAAGGGAGCCAGCATGCTCATAATAGGTGCCATCCTTATGTGCCTGTGTCACCTTACATTTGCCCTGGTCCCCGAGGCATATTTCACCCGGGGTGTTGCCTATACAGCCATTATAATATTAGGCATCAGTTTTTCGCTTGTGCCAGCCGCCCTCTGGCCCTCGGTACCCAAACTGGTAGCGAACCGGTACCTTGGGTCTGCCTACTCGGTCATATTCTGGATCCAGAATATGGGCCTCTGGGCACTCCCCCTGCTGGTTGGTACTGTCCTGGACCGTACAAACCGGGGAGTGACCAATCCCCTGGACTATGATTATACTATACCCATGCTGATCTTTGCTTCCCTTGGAGTGCTTGCCTTTATCCTGGGCTTATGGCTCAAGACAGAGGACCGCGCGAAGGGTTACGGTCTGGAATTGCCCAACATCACCAAAAAAATTAAGAAATGATGAATAAGATTGTCAAGTTACTCAGGGATTCCGTGTGGGCGCGCTGGGTCGTTCTGTTGTGCCTTTCGCTGGTCATGTTTGCCTCCTATTTTTTTGACGACCAGTTTACCACTATAAGCCACATATTCAAGAATCCCGCTATTCTTGATTTATCCTGGACATCGGGAGATTACGGCATGTACGGGGGAGCTTACTCGCTGCTCTGCGTGTGGGGAGGACTTATTATTTGCGGTATGTTGCTTGATAAATGGGGGGTGCGCGTGACCGGGACATTGTTTGTCCTGCTGATGGTTGGCGGAGCCGCCCTGGTGATGTACGGGATATCGTCTTCTTTCAACGATAGCGGACTGTACCGCCTGATGGCACGGGCTTTTGCAAAACCCTCACTAGCCCTGGCTTATGCGGGATGTGCCGTTTTCGGGCTGGGAAGTGAAATTGCAGGAGTCGCCGTTACACGATCCATTGCAAAATGGTTCCGCGGCAAGGAAATGGCCCTGGCCATGGGTTTGCAGTTGGCACTGGCCCGTCTGGGAACCGCAACAGCTCTGATAGTTGTACCCCGGATCGTAACGCTTAACGACATCCACATTCCTTTTTCAGAAACAAGCAAGCCGGCGCTGATCGGATTCATACTCCTTCTGTGCGGCATGATCGTCTGGGGAATTTTTCTGGCTTTTGATCAGAAACTGGACGTCCAGACAGCAGAAGAAGCCCTGAGAAGTGCACAGCCGGCAGTTAAAGAAGATAAATTCAAATTTTCTGACATATTTAAAATCCTCGGGAACAAGCATTATATCCTTATTTCGTTGCTCTGCGTATTCTTCTATGCCTGTATCATTTCTTTCCGTCGCTTTGCCACTTCCATCATCATACCACGTTTTGAAATAGAAGGCGATATCGCGTCCCTGATGGTAGCCCTGATTCCTTTCACCACCATGGTGTTTACGCCGATTTTCGGATCGCTTGTAGATATCCGGGGCAAAGCCACCAGGTGGATGATCCTGGGTTCCTGTCTGGTACTTTTGTCGCATTTAATCATCGCGTTTGCCCCCGGAATCCCTGTTTTCGGATACATAGGCATAGCCATACTGGGAATCGGATATTCCCTGGTGCCGGCGGCCATGTGGCCTTCCGTGCCTAAGATCATTCCGGAAAAGAATCTGGGTACGGCCTACTCGCTCATCTATTGGATCCAGAATATGGGCATGTTGCTGGTTCCCATATTTGTAGGGCAGATCATAGAAAAAAACATTGACGACCAGATCCGTGCTGCAGTACAGGCAGAATACCTATTCATCGGCCTGGCCCTGGTGGCCATAGGGGTATCACTAGTACTGAGCCGATCGGCCGACAAAAATCCTCACCTTAAACTGGACGATCCCAATAAAGTGCGCAAAACAGCCGGTTAAACGCCAAATGAGCTCACATAGAGCCTAAAACCTACAGCAGATCGGAAGATCAGAAATCCGGTTGATCAGAAAGGCAAGTCGTCAACGTCCTGCTGATCAAAATCAGGGGCGACGTCATTGCCTTGTTGCTGATTCTGCCACGGGGACTGACCCGCGTTTCTGGCAGGTACCGGCTGGGAGGGGGCAGCGGTTTCGCTTTTTCTGCCCAGCAATTGCATTGCGTCGGCAACGATTTCGGTGGTATACTTTTTTTGTCCCGATTGATCTTCCCAGCTCCGGCTACGGATTTTCCCCTCTATATAAATCTGGGAACCTTTCCGGACAAACCGCTCGGCTATATCGGCCAGACCACGCCACAATACCACGTTGTGCCACTCTGTCTGCTCTTTCATTTCTCCATTCCGGTCCTTATACTTTTCGGTTGTAGCCAGGGTAAGGGTGGTTACAGACACCCCGCTTTCCAGGTGACGTACTTCCGGATCCTTTCCCACATTACCTATTAACATTACCTTATTCAACATAGTATTATGATTGTTTATTGGTTTTACACCTTGTAAAAATACAATTTTTTTTATAAATCCAGCAGCTTGCGCATGGCCCTGCAATCCGGTTCAAGCCCGGTTAAAATGGCAAAGCCTTCAACTGCCTGGTGGTACAGCCAGTGATATCCGCCCAGATAGCGCGCTCCCGCTTTGAAGGCTGCCTTCTGCAGGGGGGCCATCGTATAGGAGGCATCCAGGATTGTATGTTTGCCGGAAAGACCCTCAACGGTTGTTTCCAGCCCTTCAAGAGGAATGGTGTTGACAATCAGGTTGCACTTTCTGATCAGGGAAGGGATATCCGGTAAAGGATAAATCCCGGGACAGGGTGTCCTGTTTGCTACAAACACCAAGGCGCCGGCCTGTTCCAGGCCCCGGGCAGCTGCCCGGCCGGCGCCTCCTGCCCCTATGACCAATGCATTTTTACCGGCCGGATCGGTCACGACTTCCCTGAAACTGTTGACTACGCCGGTTATGTCTGTATTCCAGGCGGTCCATATACCCTCTTTGTTTGTTAACAGGTTGGTGGCATTGATCTGTCCTACGGCAGGAGCGAGTTTATCTGCCATTTTCAGGAAATCCGTTTTAAAAGGCATGGTCACATTGAATCCCCTTATGTTCAGTTCCTGGATGCGTTGCCATCCCAAACGGGCATCGGGGGTTTCTATCACCTGATAAATATCCCCGGACAGTTTCGGGTAAGCAGCCTTGAAAAGCCGGGGGCTTAGGCTCGACTTGACCGGATTTCCTATGATTGCAAAAGGTCCCATTTTATCCGTTGCGCTGCCTGAGCGCTTCAAAGCAGAGAATGGCTGTAGCTGCCGAAACGTTCAGCGAATCGATGATCCCCTTCATGGGTATCTTAATTTCATGACTGGCTTTTTCCCTCCAGAAAGCACTCAGACCATTGCTTTCAGATCCCATGACCAGTGCGGTGGGTTTCCTGTAGTCGCATTCATTGTACCATGTTGTAGCCTGGCATGTTGCAGCGACCACCTGAATACCCTGCCGGCTGAGCCATAGATAAGCATCTTCTGAAGTACAGGCCAGGGTAGGAACACTGAATATACAACCCAAAGAAGCCCTGATGGTGTTGGGATTATAAATATCTGTGAGCGGATCGCAGATAAGGACTGCTCCGGTGCCCGATGCATCGGCTGTACGCAGGATGGCTCCCAGGTTACCTGGTTTTTCAACCGATTCCAGCACAATGACCAATGCAGGGTCCTGCAGGTGTACATCTGCAGGTTTAATATTGTTACCATACATGACTGCCAGTACCCCTTCTGTAGTACCACGGTAAGCCAGCTTGCCGTAAAGACAGGAATCAAGTTCTTCTGCCATGCGGGACTGTTCCCTGAACCAGGCCTCTTTTTCCTTGTCCCGTAAAATGTCGGGACTCAAATAAAGTTCGTTTATTCTAAACCCGCTTTTTAGTGCAATCTCCAGCTCCCTTATCCCTTCAATGACAAACAATCCTGTTTCCCGCCGCAAGCGTGATTTTTCCATTAACAGGCGTAACTGTTTGATCTTTGGATTATTGGAGGAGGATATCATTGTCATTTATTCGGGACGCATTTGTGGAAAGAAGAGGACATCCTGTATGCTTGGTGCATTGGTCATCAGCATACAAAGACGGTCTATCCCGATTCCCATGCCCGAGGCAGGAGGCATGCCAAATTCAAGGGCCCTGATGAAATCCATATCAATGAACATGGCTTCATCATCACCCTTTTCCTTGAGTCTGAGTTGTTCTTTGAAGCGATCCAGCTGGTCCAGCGGATCATTCAGCTCGGAATAGGCGTTGGCCAGTTCTTTCCCGTTGACAAACAGCTCAAAACGTTCTGTCAGGTGGGGATGTTCACGGTGTTTTTTTGTCAGGGGCGAGGTGGCGGTAGGATAATCGGTAATAAAGGTGGGTTGGATCAGGTGTTTTTCGCAGTATTCCCCAAACAGGGCATCTATCAGTTTTCCCTTGCCCATGGATGGGGTTATGGGTACGTTCAGATCCCTGCAGCTACTGCGCAAGGTGTCCTCCTCCATATCCGAAACATCCACGCCGGTATATTGTTTGATGGCATCAATCATGGAAAGACGCCTGAAGGGTCTTTTCCAGTCAATGACTTTGTCGCCGTAAGGCACCAGGGTGCTGCCATGGAGCTCAATGGCCACCTTTTCTGCCAGTTCTTCCGTAAAGTTCATCATCCATAGGTAATCCTTGTAGGCGACGTAGATTTCAAGCACAGTGAACTCGGGGTTGTGTGTGCGGTCCATGCCTTCATTCCTGAAATCTTTGGCAAACTCATACACACCCGGGAATCCTCCCACAATAAGCTTTTTCAGATACAATTCATTGGCAATCCGCAAATACAGCGGTATGTCCAGGGCATTGTGATGTGTGACAAAGGGACGGGCGTTGGCACCTCCCGGGATGGGTTGCAGGATGGGTGTCTCAACTTCCAGGTAACCCCGGTTGTTGAAAAATTCACGCATGGTATTGACCATTTTTGTCCGTTTAACGAACGTTTCCCTTACGTGGGGATTGACTATCAGGTCAACATAGCGCATCCTGTAACGCTGTTCAGGGTCGGTGAAGGCATCGTATATCTGGCCTTCTTTCTCCTTTATTATGGGCAGAACACGAAGGGATTTGCTTAAAAGAACGAGTTCCTGAGCATGCACCGAAATTTCACCGGTCTTTGTGATAAATGCAAATCCTTTTACTCCTACAATATCTCCTATGTCCAGGAGTTTTTTGAAAACGGTATTGTATAGTATTTTGTCTTCTAAAGGACATATATCATCCCTTTTCACATAAACCTGGATCCGGCCGGTGTGGTCCTGGATGACCATAAAGGAAGCGGCCCCCATGATCCTCCGGCTCATGATCCTGCCTGCCAGGGTTACCTGTTTGAAGTTTTCGGTTTCGGGTTTGTAACCTTTAAGAATTTCAACTGCTGTTGTATCGGCAGGATAGGCTTGGGCAGGATACGGGTTTATCCCCAGGTTTTTAAGTTCTTTCAATGCATCGCGACGGATCTGTTCCTGTTCGCTGATATGTGAATTATCCATTTCTTAGGGTTTTGTAACCTACAAAAGTAAGAAAATTTTAGAGGGATAGGATTAAATTAGTTACCTTTACCGGATAATTATGGCGTTAGAAAAAAAGTGGATAGTGAAAGAACCGGGTAATCCGGCATTGGTCAGACAACTGGTTTCTGAACTGGGAGTGGACCCCGCTTTGGCAAACCTTTTAGTTCAGAGAAATATTAAGGATTTTGCCCAGGCAAAATCCTTTTTTCGTCCCCAGCTGGAAGACCTCTACGATCCGTTTCTTATGAAAGACATGGACAAGGCGGTCAAACGCCTTGACAGGGCTATCAGTGAGAGCGAGAAGATACTGGTTTACGGTGACTACGATGTGGATGGAACGACAGCAGTTGCCCTTGTATATTCTTTTTTACGCAAGGGAACACCCATGGTATCCTACTATATTCCGGACCGTTACACAGAAGGGTATGGGATTTCATACATTGGCATAGACGCGGCCGCAGATGAGGGCTGTACGCTGATCATTGCACTGGACTGCGGGATCAAGGCCAATGACAAGGTGGAATATGCCAGGCAAAAAGGCATAGACTTCATCATTTGCGACCACCACCTGCCGGCTGAAGAATTGCCCCGTGCGGTGGCAGTGCTGGACCCCAAAAGAAATGACTGCCATTACCCCTTTGATGAGCTGAGCGGTTGCGGGGTGGGATTCAAACTGATGCAGGCTTTTTGCATAAGCAGGAATATTCCGCTGACCGAACTCTTCCCCTATCTGGATCTGGTGGTGGTAAGCATCGCCTCGGACCTGGTTTCCATAACGGGGGAAAACCGCATCCTGGCCCATTACGGACTGAAACAGCTCAACGAAGCTCCCCGGAAAGGATTGCTCTCGATCATAAAGCTTGCAGGTTTGGAAAAGCACCAGATCTCCGTGGACGATATAGTTTTTAAGATAGGGCCCCGCATCAATGCCGCCGGACGTATGGAGTCGGGGAAAATGGCGGTGGACCTGCTTATTTCCCGCACAGATGACGATGCTTCCCAGATAGGCCATACCATAAACGATCACAATGATGACCGAAAGAACATAGACCGCAAAATCACCAAAGAAGCCCTGGCCATGGTCAGGGATATGCCGGACCTGGAAAATAAGAAATCCACCGTGGTATACAATCCCAAGTGGCATAAGGGTGTGGTTGGCATTGTGGCTTCACGGCTGGTTGAGAATTATTACCGGCCAACCATAGTGCTCACCAAATCCAACGGATTCATAACAGGCTCGGCCAGGAGCATCCCCGGATTTGATCTGTACGAAGCCATTGAAAGCTGCAGTGACCTTCTCGAAAATTTTGGCGGCCATATGTACGCAGCCGGTCTGACCATGAGTGAAAAGCATTACAATGAATTCTGCCAGCGGTTCGAGACCATTGTTGCAGAGAAAGTTACAGACCAGATGCTGACGCCCCTGGAAAACATAGATACCTATCTTGACTTTAAGCAGATAACCCCAAAGTTTTTCCGTCTTTTAAAACAGTTTCAACCATTTGGACCGGGAAACCTTTCTCCGGTGTTTGTAACAGAAAATGTATATGACAACGGAAATGGGCGCCTTGTAGGATCGGATTCAGGTCACCTGAAACTGGAACTGATCCAGGAAGACGAACCATACAGGCCCATATCGGCCATCGCATTCAACCAGAGCGAGCACTTTGAACACATGCACAACGGAAATCCCGTGGATATCTGTTATTCAGTAGCCGAAAACTATTACAGGGGGATAGCCAATATCCAGCTGCGCATCAAAGACATCAAGGCACGGGAGGTTATTGTCTAGGGAACTATCCGTTCATGTGCCTGTTCATACCACTTTTTCCTGGACTGGTAAAGAATTTCAATGTTGCCGTTCCCGGCCAGGGGCCATCGTTGGGGATTAAGCGATATCCTTTCCAGGATCGTGGACAGGGGAGTATCAATGAAAACGACATGACCGCTGGTCTTGATGAACTCCATGTTGTCGAAGAAACAGGGAGTGCCACCCCCGCAGGCAACAATCTGAGGCGGGGTTCCATCCTGGTGCCATCTTTCCACAATCCGGTGCAGGCAGTCCCTTTCTGCCATTCTGAAAGCTTCTTCACCTTTTTCTTTAATATATTGCCAGGAAGGCATTCCGCTAAAAGCCCATAGTTCCTGATCAAGATCTACAAACCGCATTCCATTACGGGCAGCCTCGGCTTCTCCCAGGGTACTTTTTCCCGAGGCCATGAAACCTATGTAAAATATTAGTCCCATTGCGGATTATCACAGAAGTGTCATCTGGTAGGCATCTTCATCATCAAAGGCTATGGACGTTTTTTTTTCTGTATCAGGGGCCGGGATGCTTTCTCCTGCAGTAACGGGACCTTCCAGTTCAAAGTCCAGGCTTCCATCATCCCCGTCTTCAGAGGGGCCTTCCTCAACAGGGAGGGATTCGCGGAATTCAATTTTTTCCACCTCGAATGTAGTGATCCTTTTTCCCTTGGCCCGGAAGCTTTTATCCCCGATGAATTCCGCAACATCAATGATCTGGGGGTTTCTTTTGGCATGCTTTCCGCCGAATGTGACTATGATCACAGGGAAATCGTCACTTGAAACAGCCACCAGGTAAGAACCCGCACTGTCTCCAATGAATGACTGAACCATGTTTTCGGAGGGTTCAAATCTAAAACGCTTGATATAATATGAACCCGCATCAGCATCATAATAGGCCGCACTGAAAATCTTTTCTGGATACATTTTTTCAATGATCAGGATCTCTTCCTGGTAGCGGTTGCTCAGATCAAAATTTGTGGTTGTAAATGTCCCGTTCCTGTTAATGGCAAGCAAGCTGTCGTCTGCCAGGAATTCACCCAGGTAAAGACCCCGGCCCTGATCATTCAGACGCTGGATATCCTTGTCAAACCATATTTCCTTTCCGCCCATAGTTGCCACGCCTTTTTCCTTGAGGATGATTTTTTGGACAGGGTGGTGGCTCAGGATATTCCCGCGGCTGCTCCGCCCCTTGATGGCCAGATCAAGGAACGAAAACTCAAAGATCAGCTTCTTGAGTTTGGGACGGGCTTTCAGATACACTTTTATGATTTCTGCCTCTCCGTTGTGATTGACAGACAACCATAATACCTGTGAACCCGGAGTGCCCAGGGTCAGGTTATAGTCCCTGTCCCGTGAATAACTGTTTAGCTGGAAACGCTTTACGAACACCTTTCCGTTTTTCCCGTCCCGGAAAGCCGCATTGTACACCGTGCGGTTGTCTTTCTTTCTGTATATCCCGGCGTATATGATATCCTTACCCACATAAAGCTTATCGGCAACTTTCCTGATCGAGTACGTGCCGTCTCTCAGAAATACAAGAACCTCGTCCAGACTGGAACAATCGCATACATATTCTGCCTTGTCATCCTTTTTCATATCCGTCCCGACAAATCCCGAATCCCTGCTCACGTACAACTTGCAGTTGGCTAGGATGACCGTGGAAGCTTCAATGGTCTGGAAACTGGTAATCTCTGTCTTCCTGGGGAAGCGGCTCCCGTATTTTTTCTTTAACCCTTCAAAGTACTCTATGGCATATGCGGTAAGGTGTTCCAGGTTGTGCCTGATCTGTTCCATTTCCCTGTCCAGGGATCTAATGTGTTCGTCAGCCTTTTTAATATCAAAGCGGGAAATTTTCCGGACCGGCTTTTCTACCAGTTTTTCAATCTCCCCAAATACCACAGGACGGCGCAGGCGGTCCTGGTAGCGACGCATTTCGGCCTCTATGTCCTTAAGCTGGCCTTCCCATGTACGGGCATTGTTTTCCAGAATCCTGAATACCTTTTCTTCAAAAAATATTTTTTCAAGAGAAGAAAAGTGCCAGTTCTCTTCCAGCTCGTTCAGCCTGATTTCCAGCTCGATCCTGAGCAAATCCCGGGTTCTGTCTGTACTGTGGGCCAGCATATTCTCAACACTGGTCACAAAGGGCTTACCGTCCATGATCACGCACGCATCCGGTGAAATGGTCACTTCACATTTGGTGAAGGCATACAGTGCGTCTATTGTTTTGTCGGGAGAAACATCATTGGCCAGGTGTATCAGGATCTCGACCTGTTCTGCCGTGTTGTCATCAATTTTGCGGATTTTTATTTTGCCTTTATCGTTGGCTGCAATTATGGAACGGATCAGACTGTCTGTGTTTTGTCCGTAAGGGATTTCCTTGACTATCAAGGTCCTTTTATCTGCCTTGATGATCTTTGCCCTTACCTTTACCCGGCTTGCCCCGATGCCACCGTTATAGTTGCAGCAATCGACAAGTCCCCCTGTCATGAAATCCGGATACAGGGTAAACGATTCCCCTTTGAGATGGGCAACAGAAGCGTCAATCAATTCATTGAAGTTATGGGGAAGGATTTTTGTAGCCAGCCCAACGGCTATGCCTTCGGCGCCCTGGGCAAGCAACAATGGAAATTTGACCGGAAGGGCAGCGGGTTCCTGGTTCCTGCCATCATAGGAAGGTTCCCACACGGTAGTTTTGGAATTAAAGACCACCTCCAGCGCAAATTTGCTCAGGCGGGCCTCAATATAACGGGGCGCTGCGGCAGAATCCCCGGTAAGTGTATTTCCCCAGTTTCCCTGGGTGTCTATGAGCAATTCTTTCTGTCCCAGCTGGACCAATGCGTCCCCTATGGAAGCGTCCCCGTGAGGGTGGAATTGCATGGTATGACCTATGATATTGGCCACTTTGTTATAACGGCCGTCTTCCATCCTTTTCATAGAATGGAGAATCCGTCGCTGTACCGGTTTCAGACCGTCCATCAGGTGCGGTATGGCCCTTTCCAGTATGACATAGGAAGAGTATTCAAGGAACCAGTCCTTGAACATACCGGTAAGCCTGTATTTCTTGTCTTGTTCTTCACCCAGGATACGTAAATACTTCAGTTGGTCTTCACTCATCATAGCCTAATCTCCCACCATTCTTAAATTGTTGACAATGAATTCCCTTCTTTCCGGTGTGTTGTCTCCCATATAGAACCTGAGCAGCTCGGGGAGTCTGTCATCCTTATCCAGCCGTACAATATCAAGCCGGATGTTCTCGCCAATAAAACCCTTGAACTCATCGGGCGAGATTTCGCCCAATCCCTTGAACCGTGTGATTTCGGGGTCCGGGCCGAGTTCCCGCAGGGCTTTTTCTCTCTCCGTTTCGGAATAACAATAACGTGTCTCTTTCTTGTTCCTCACCCTGAACAGGGGTGTCTGCAGGATATATATGTGGCCGTGCCTTACCAGTTCCGGGAAGAATTGAAGGAAGAAACTCAGCAGCAACATTCTGATATGCATGCCATCCGGATCGGCGTCGGTGGCAATGATAATCTTGTTGTAACGCAGGTTGTCCAAATCGTCTTCTATGTTCAATGCGGCTTGCAGCAGATTGAATTCCTCGTTGGTATAAACTACTTGTTTTGACAGTCCAAAGGTATTCTCGGGTTTTCCCCTCAGGCTGAAAACAGCCTGTATGTTCGGATCCCTGCTTTTGGTAATAGATCCGCTGGCAGAATCGCCCTCTGTGATAAAGAGCATGGTCTGCCCCGCCAGCTCGTGCTTATCTGTTAAGTGGATACGGCAGTCACGCAATTTCCGGTTATGAAGACTGATTTTTTTGGCATTTTCCTTTGCTTTTTTCCGGACAAGCCCTACCGCCTTTCTTTCTTTCTCGTTTTCTATGATCTTTTTGAGCAGGATGTCGGCTGTTTCCGGATTTCTATGCAGGTAATTGTCCAGATGTTCTTTTACAAAATCCCCGATGAAACTACGGAGGGAAGGGCCGGCGTTGCTCATTTCTCTTGAATCCAGGATGGTTTTTGTCTGGTTGGCAAATCTGGGTTCAATAAGGCGGATGCTGACAGCCCCTACAATGGATTGCCGGATATCAGAGGGCTCAAAATCCTTTTTGTAAAACTCCTTGATTGTTCTGGCAACTGCTTCCCGGAAAGCGGAAAGGTGGGTCCCGCCCTGGGATGTGTTCTGTCCGTTGGCAAAAGACATGATGCTTTCTCCGGTATCGCTGGTGTGAGTAATAACCATCTCAATATCCTGCCCGGCAAGGTGTATGGGCGGATATATCGTCTCTTCGGCCATGCTTTCTTTGACCAGGTCCAGCAAACCATTTTTGGAAACAAACTCGGTCCCGTTGAGCTGTATGCGCAGACCTTTGTTCAGATAAGCATAATGGCGTACCATCTCCCACACAAAATCCAGGTTAATGGTATAGCTGTTGAACAAAGCGGGATCGGGGGTAAATTCCACAAGTGTCCCGTCTTTCTGTCCTGACTCCTTTTCGCCTTCTTCCAGCAGAATCCCCCTGGAGAATTTTCCGTAACGGCTCTTCCCTTCCCTGAAAGATTCAATATAAAACACGATGGAAGTGGCGTTAACGGCTTTAAGGCCGACTCCGTTCAATCCCACGGCTTTCTGAAAGGATTTGTTGTCGTACTTGGCCCCGGTATTCATTTTGTTGGCGGCTTCTATCACTTTTCCGAAAGGGATACCCCGTCCGTAATCCCGGACCGATATGACGTTATCCCGGATCGTGACCGAAATCACCTTTCCAAAGCCCATGGCATATTCGTCAACCGAATTGTCAATAACTTCCTTGATTAGTACATAGAGGCCATCGTCGGGAGTGCTTCCGTCGCCTAATTTGCCAATGTACATCCCGGGCCGGAGGCGGATGTGCTCATTCCATTCAAGTGTTTGGAAATTATCTTCTGTGTAGGTTGGTGTAAGGTTGGTCATACGGGGCACAAAGATAAAAAAACTGGTTGAAATAGATTAATAAATCACTACATTTGCAGTTTGCATAAAGAATGTAAAATCTTTAAGACGGCTATGATAGGTAGCATTTCACAAATAATCGGGCCCGTTGTGGACGTAAAGTTCTCCCCGCCGGGAACACACGACCTGCCATTACCTTCGATAAATCATGCGCTCGAAGTGCAGCGTGCCGATGGCAAGACGCTCATCCTTGAAGTGCAACAGCACATAGGGGACAATACAGTCCGGACGGTTGCCATGGACTCTACCGACGGACTTTCCCGGGGTATGGCAGTGATGACTACCGGTAGCTCTATCACCATGCCCGTGGGGGAACAGGTCAGGGGCCGCCTGTTAAATGTTATAGGCCAGACCATTGACGGGCTCAGACCGCTCAGTAAAGAGGCAGCATCTTCTCCCATACACAAAGCGCCTCCCAAATTCGAAGATCTGACCACATCCAGTGAAGTGCTGTTTACCGGTATCAAGGTCATTGACCTGCTTGAACCCTATCTGAAAGGGGGAAAGATCGGACTTTTTGGCGGCGCCGGGGTTGGCAAGACGGTCATCATAATGGAATTGATCAACAACATAGCCAAAAAACACAGCGGTTATTCCGTTTTTGCAGGAGTTGGAGAACGTACCAGGGAAGGGAACGATTTGTTGAGGGAAATGATCCAGTCCGGAGTCATCCGTTACGGAGATGCTTTCCTGGAAAGTATGAAAAATGGAGCATGGGATCTGTCAAAAATAGATTACAATGAATTGGCAAAATCACAGGCAACCCTGGTTTTCGGGCAAATGAACGAACCCCCGGGTGCCAGGGCATCGGTAGCTCTGAGCGGCCTGACCATAGCCGAGGCTATCCGTGATGAAGACGGAAAAGAACGTGATATTTTACTGTTCATTGACAATATATTCCGTTTTACACAGGCTGGTTCAGAAGTTTCGGCACTACTGGGCAGGATGCCTTCGGCAGTGGGGTATCAGCCCACCCTGGCTACCGAGATGGGGGTGATGCAGGAGCGCATAGCATCCACCCGAAACGGCTCCATAACTTCTGTGCAGGCGGTATATGTACCTGCCGATGATTTGACAGACCCGGCGCCGGCCACCACCTTCTCACACCTGGACGCTACCACTGTGCTTTCCCGAAAGATTGCCGAGATGGGTATCTACCCGGCTGTTGAACCGCTCGAATCCACATCCCGCATAATGGATTCGGCCATCCTGGGGGATAAACATTACAACACGGCTCAAAGGGTGAAGCAGATATTGCAACGCAATAAAGAGTTGCAGGACATTATTTCCATTCTGGGAATGGAAGAACTTTCCCGGGAAGACCGCCTGACTGTCATGCGGGCACGCAAGGTGCAGCGCTTTTTGTCCCAGCCTTTCAATGTCGCCCGGCAGTTTACCGGAATACCGGGGGTAATGGTTTCCATAGAGGATTGTATCAAAGGCTTTAATATGATAATGGACGGGGATGTGGATCATATTCCTGAAAACGCATTCCTGAATGTAGGTACCATTGAAGATGCCATTGAAAAGAGCAAACATTTAATGGAATGACAATGAACGCACTGATCTACCTTCAGGTAATATCAACACAAAAGATCATATTCCAGGGGAATGTATCTGTAGCCAGGTTTCCCGGTAAGAAAAGTGCATTTACGATTATGAAAGACCATGCTCCCATCCTGTCTTTACTGGAAAAAGGTTTCATAACTTATGAAGGACCTTTTGGAAAAGGAAAGGTCCCTGTAGCCAGCGGTTTTGTACAGGTCAGGAAAAACGAGGTTTACGCCTGCATAGAACAATAAAAAATATTGTTAATCATCTAAATCCGGTCCGTTATGATAATAAAAAAGATGATAGTTCACGCTTCGGTCATTCTTTCTGTCGGATCTGTCTGGGGCTTAATCATGTACCTGTTAATACCACAATGGTGGTTTCCTGCCTATCCGATCATCCCGGCAACATTCCTGACGGTAGGTATAGTGGAGATCCTGTTGATGGAAAAAAGCAAGACACAGAATGCAAAATTGTACAACAATATCTTGATTCAGCGCATTATACGCTGGGGGATCCTTATGGCGGTCTTGTTGCTTATGATTGGGGTATATCATCCTCCCAAGGTCGCATTCATTGTCAGTTTCATGGGGCTTTTTCTGGTCTACAGCTTTCTCTCAATCTGGCTTCATCTTGTTGGCATCAAAGCCAACCGAAAGAAGGAACAAATAGCGGGTTAATTTGTTGACATATAGATGAAAAGGCGTATATTCATATATTTATTTTTCATATTCCTTATTTTGGAATTCCCAACACCTGCGCAGGCAGCACCAAAGGAAAGACCGCCTGTAGATGCCAGGGAAGTGATCCTGGGCCATCTGAAAGACAGTTACCACTGGCATTTCCTTGACATTGGAGAAAAACACATCAGCCTTCCTTTGCCGGTCATTGTACGCAGCAGGGAACGCGGATGGTTTGTATTTCTTTCTTCCTGCCTGGAAGGATCCGGGCAGTATAAGGGATTTTCAATTGCAGCCGAAGGCCGGTCTAAGGGAAAAATCGTAGAAGTAGACGCAAACGGAAACCAAGCCAGACCCTTCGATATATCCATCACTAAAAATGTAGTTTCCCTGTTTTTTACCTGCCTGTTACTCATATTTCTGGTCTTGAATCTGGCAAAATGGTATAGCAAAAGGGAAAATGAAGGACATCCCGATGCTGTGCCCACCGGAGTCCGGGGGATCATGGAATGGGTGATCATGAGTATTTATGATGGTGTAATCAAAAAGTGTGTAGGCAAAGACTATAAACGCTATGCGCCTTATCTGCTTACGGCCTTTTTCTTCATATTCCTGAACAACCTCCTGGGACTGGTACCCATATTTCCTGCCGGGGCAAATCTTACGGGAAACATTGCCGTTACCATGGTCATGGCCATATGCACCATGATAGCCGTTAATGTTTTTGGCAACAGGGAGTACTGGAAAGAAATCCTGTGGCCCGATGTCCCCATTTTTATGAAAGCTCCGTTACCCATTATGCAGGTTATTGAATTCTTTGGCATCCTGACCAAGCCCATGGCCCTGATGATCCGTCTTTTTGCCAACATATTTGCAGGACACATCATCATTCTGGCCCTGACGTCCCTGGTTTTCCTTACCGTTGCCATGGGCCCGGCCATAAATGCCTCAATGAGTGTGGTATCGGTGCTTTTCTCTGTTTTTATGATGGTCCTGGAGTTACTGGTGGCGTTTATCCAGGCCTATGTTTTTACCATGCTTTCCGCCATTTTTATTGGACTTTCCCGCAAGGAACCGCACAAACCGGCAGTTCCGGCAAGGGAAATAAAAAATTGATAAAATGAAAAATCACAAATTTTAATTAATACTATTATGTTACTTATTACTGTATTACAGGCAGCGACATACAGCGTCGCATTTACTAAACTGGGGGCCGTTCTGGGCGCAGCCATTGTGGTATTGGGTGCATCTTTTGGCATAAGCAAGATCGGGATTTCCGCCATGGAGGCCATTGCACGTCAGCCTGAAGCGGCAGACGGAATCAGATTGTCCATGATTATTATAGGAGCCCTGGTGGAAGGGGTATCCCTGTTTGCCATCATTGTCTGCCTGTTGGTAGCCTTGTAAAAAACCGCATATGGATTTGATGATTCCTGATACCGGGTTGTTGTTCTGGATGCTCATAGCCTTTGGGATCCTGTTTTTTGTGCTGGCTCGTTTTGGCTGGCCCTTGATTACCGGAGTGGTGGAACGTCGCAACGAAAGAATTACCAAAGCCTTATCCGATGCGGCAGCTGCCCGGCAGTTGCTGGCTACCCTCAAGCTGCAGGAAGAAATAATCCTGCAGCAGTCAAGGGATGAACAAGCCAAACTGGTGGAACAAACAGAGGCACTCAGGCAGAAATTAATGGACCAGGCCCGCCAGACTGCACAGGAGGAAGGCCGGCTGATGCTGGAAAAAGCCAGGGAACAGATCCAGAAAGAGAAAGAGATAGTTATGCAGGAAGTCCGCCTGTATGTTGCCTCTCTGTCTGTGGAAGTTGCCGAGAAAGTATTGCGTAAACAACTAGAGCCGGATAACAGGCAAATTGAGCTGATCAACCAGCTGATAGACGAATCCCTCATACCCAGGGCATAATGAGATGAACACAGGAGTGATAGCATCCCGGTATGCAGCAGCCTTGCTGCAGTATGCAACATCATGCAGTACAGATCGCTACCTGTATGATATGATGAAACGCATATCGGCTTGTTTTTCCGAAATTCCGGATCTGGAAAAGACCTTCTGCAATAGAATGATCTCTATTGAAGACCGGAAGGCCCTGTTTCTGAACTTATTTTCCGGGGCACCCGAGAAGCCTCTGAAGGTACTTTCAGAGTTTCTGGATTTACTGACACGTCAGCGAAGGGAAAATATCATCCGCTCCGTCAGTCTCGGGTATGTAGACAAATACCGCCAGCAGGAGGGGATAACATACAGTGTACTGACCACTGTAGTTCCCGTAGATGATCTTACGGCGGAAAAAATTAAAAGCTTCCTGGATCCTGTCAACCCACAGAAAGTTGAACTGGAATTAGTACAGGATACCCGTCTGATTGGCGGTTTCTCACTCAGGGTGGGAATGAAGGTTTGGGACGCTTCTCTGCTAGCCCGTTTACGGCTAGTAAGGAAAGCTTATGGATTTAAGGATATTGATTAGATATGCTATGCCAGATTTGATAAAACCTGCAGAAGTAACGGATATATTGCGGATGCAGCTGGAAGGGCTGGAATCCCCGGTGGTTTATGAAGAAAAGGGGATAGTACTCCAGGTAAGTGACGGAGTAGTCCGCATATACGGACTATTCAACGCGGGAGCTAATGAATTGCTGGAATTTGACAATGGTATCAAAGCCGTTGTCATGAACCTGGAAGAAGATAATGTGGGGGCCGTGCTGCTTGGACCTACCAATATGGTCCGGGAAGGGGATATGGTTCGCAGGACAGGGACCATAGCCTCAATTCCTGTGAGTGAGAAAATGATGGGCAGGGTTATTGATCCCCTGGGCAATCCCCTTGACGGAAGGGGAGCAATTCCCGGTCCCGTGACAGAAATGCCCCTGGAAAGAAAAGCGCCGGGTGTTATCTTCCGTCAGCCCGTATCGGAGCCCCTGCAGACAGGGATCAAATCCATAGACGCCATGATACCTATTGGCAGGGGGCAGCGGGAACTGATCATAGGGGACAGGCAGACAGGAAAAACGGCGATTGCCCTGGACACTATCATAAACCAGCGTAACAATTTCCTGGCCGGTGATCCTGTCTATTGCATCTATGTGGCCATAGGACAAAAAGGATCCACGGTGGCCGGCATAGTCAATACGCTGGAAAAATACGGCGCCATGGAATATACCGTAGTTGTTTCGGCTACAGCCGGAGATCCGGCGGCGCTGCAGTATTTTGCACCCTTTGCCGGGGCTTCTATTGGTGAATATTACCGTGATACCGGCCGCCACGTGCTGGTGGTATATGACGACTTGTCAAAACAGGCGGTTTCTTACCGGGAGGTGTCGCTCATTTTGCGAAGGCCCTCGGGCAGAGAAGCTTATCCGGGAGATGTGTTTTACCTGCACTCCAGGTTGCTGGAACGGTCGGCCAGGATCATTGACCAGGATGAAGTCGCTGTACAGATGAATGATATACCAGACTCGCTCAGGGGTAAGATTAGGGGAGGCGGTTCCCTTACGGCACTTCCGATCATAGAAACACAGGCAGGCGACGTTTCGTCCTATATCCCGACCAACGTAATCTCCATTACAGACGGGCAGATCTTTCTGGATACAGACCTGTTCAATCAGGGATACCGTCCGGCCATTAATGTAGGGATTTCCGTTTCCAGGGTGGGTGGCGATGCTCAGCTAAAGGCCATGAAACAGATTGCCGGGACATTGAAGTTAGATCAGGCACAGTATCGCGAACTGGAATCTTTTTCACGCTTTGGGGGAGACATGGACCCTATGACACTTAAACTCCTGGACAGGGGGCAGAAGAGTTCACTACTCCTGGTCCAGAAGCAATACCATCCCTTGCCCGTTGGCAAGCAGATTGCTTTGTTATATTGCGGTACACACGGGTTGTTGGAAAGGGTTACCCCGGATAAAATTCCCGTTTTTGAAGATAAATTTCTGAGGATTCTCGAAACCAGCCACCAGGAAACGATACTGGATCCTCTGGGTAAGGGGGAAATCAACCCGCAGATAGCATCGGCCATTGAAAGTGTGGCAGAACAGGTAGCCGGTTAGACTATGGCTTCATTACGTGAAATAAGAAGAAGAATCAGCTCCATTCGCAGGACGCAGAAAATTACCGAGGCCATGCAACGGGTCTCCTCGGCAAAACTTCACAAGGCACAGACCGCCCTGGGTTATGTACTCCCTTATGAAGAAAGGCTGCTATACATGCTCCTTACCTTTATTCACGAAGAGCGTTACCTATACGAACACGGGTTACCCCGGGGAATGCACTCACTCCGGCAGACTCCTTATGCCATTGCCCGTCCCATAAACCGTGTGTCCATCATCTTTATTGCATCAGATACAGGGTTATGCGGGGCCTACAATGCCAATGTTGAAAAAAAAATGCTGGAAGTTCTGGATGATTACGCCGGTCTTCCCCGTGAGAACATTACCCTGTATCCTATAGGAATGCAAATGCTGGATGTGGCACGGAAAACGGGGTGTATGGTTGAGGACCGCTATATCGGCCTAATGGCAAATCCAGATGACCTGACATGTGAACGTATTTCCCGCAGGCTACAGATCGGGTACATCAGGGGCACG
Organism: Bacteroidales bacterium UBA5226; assembly: GCA_002409325.1. Lineage (GTDB taxonomy): Bacteria > Bacteroidota > Bacteroidia > Bacteroidales > UBA932 > DMER64. Next base: position 186,233 of record DHUU01000017.1, read on the forward strand.
GTAGACAAGGCAGAGCTGATCTATTATCATTTCAAAAACATATCTGTACAGATCCTCCAGAGAGACACCTTCCTGCCCTTTCAGTCGGAATTGGTTAAAAGCACAAACCCATCCTTCGGACGCGAGATCAGTGGCAAGCAAGGCCCGATCATTCCTCAGGAATACCCCCTGGCCGAGCTGGACCCTGAATACTACGAGGGGTATATCATAGAACCTTCCCGGCAGGAACTCATAGATGCCTTGCTTCCCCGGGTCCTTAGCTTTCAGTTATTCAGGGCAGTATTGGATGCCAACGCTTCCGAACATGCGGCCAGAACACTGGCTATGAAGGCAGCATCTGAAAACGCACAGGACCTTGTCCGCGAACTGACACTGCTTTACAACAAAAGCAGGCAACAGGCCATTACGGCAGAAATTCTGGATATTTTGTCCGGGTCGGTAAGGTAAAAGATATCAGGTGCCACGCTTTTTCTGTTTAGTTTTAACCAGGTTTTCTTTCAATATATCCACACCTGTTGCGATAGCTTCTTCAAAGGTAGGACAAGTTCGTTCCGCTATAAGTTCATTTCCGGGGATCTTGACACGAATGGTGGCTTTTTTATTGTCGTGACCCGGGACCAGGGAAAGGGTAACCTCGATCCCTATGATGCCATCAAAGAATCGATCCAGTTTTCCCACTTTTTCTTCAATGAAATCCAACAGTTTCCTGTCGGCATCAAATTTAACGGATTCAACTCTAATGTCCATGATGTACCTCCATTTTATATTGTTAATAATTATTGCTTCCAGAGGCTTTCAGGCCCTTGGATGCGCTTTTTTATAGGCTTTTTTGAGTGTTTCAAATGAATTGTGAGTGTAAACCTGGGTGGCCGCCAGTGAATCATGGCCAAGTAGCTCCTTGATACTGTTCAGGTCTGCTCCGCGGTTCAACAAGTGAGTTGCCAGGGAATGCCTCAATATATGTGGGCTTTTTTTCCCGGTAAATCCGGGCTCTCCGGACAATTCCGTGTGTACCATTTTACTGATTGTTGTAAGGGCCATGGACTCTCCGTTTTTGCGGCAGAAAAGCCAGGGTGAGTTCACGTTCCTGTCTGCTATAAATTGCTGCAAATCCCGGACCAAACCTCGGCTCAGGGGCACGTCCCGTTCTTTATTTCCCTTTCCCCGGACACGTAGTATAGACCGATAAAAATCAAGATCCTGAATGCGAATTCCCGCCAGTTCGGCTCGCCGGATACCCGTGGAATACAGCAGATGTATCATTACTGAAACCTGTGTCTGATATGATTCACGACTGTCAATCAGGTTGTTGATCCTGTCCTCAGGGTAAAATTCAGGGATCCGGCTTCCCTTTTTTGGGCGGACCAGCAGTTTGAGGGGATTGTCACGGATTTTTTCTTTTTTGACCAGGTAATTGCAATAGGAACTTAGCGCAGATAGACGCTGGTATACGGTGGCAGGACTCAGGCCCTGTTCCAGGAGCGAACCGGTGTATGCCCTGAGGTCGGTTAATGCCACTTGCTTCATGGGATTGTCTTCTTCATGAAAGCTCATGAAGTTGTAGAAATCCGTAATGGCATGATTATAAATGGCCCGGGTCCTTTCTGAATAGCGTTTCTGTACACCGAGGAAGTCTATGAAATCGCTTCTTTCCATCATATACAAATATACAAAAAAACGAGGATTATTCCTCGTTATTCTGCAACCGTTGTTTGTATATGGCTTTCTTTTTCTGATCTCTGTTTGTAACGGAGTGTTTGGTAAAGGTCTGGCGGCTTCTGAGCTCACGCACAATCCCTGTCTTTTCAAATTTTCGTTTGAATTTCTTTAACGCACGTTCTATGTTTTCGCCTTCCTTAACTGGTACAATAATCATATTTACAGACACCTCCTTTTGTTACGGGGGGCAAAAGTAGACAAAAAAATGGAAAATCAAAGCGTAAACTGTATATTTGTAGGTTAAATTCTCAAAATTTCTATTTGATTATGATCAATGAAGGCATTCCTTCACAAATTCCGCCGGAAATACCTCTGGATGATAGTGTAAACCATGCTCCGGTAAGAAAAGACATCCTATCAAAGGAAGAAAAAAGGCTTGCCCTGGCTAATGCCCTGCGCTATTTTCCTGCCTCACAACATGCAGATCTGGCCCCGGGATTTGCCCGGGAACTGAAGCAATACGGCCGGATTTACATGTACCGGTATCGCCCTCAAAAGCCCATAACTGCCGGCAGGCTGGAAGATTATCCGGCTAAATGCCCTCAGGCAGCGGCCATCATGCTCATGATCAACAACAACCTGGATGCAGCTGTTGCCCAGCACCCGCACGAACTGATCACCTATGGCGGGAACGGGGCGGTTTTTCAGAACTGGGCCCAGTACCACCTTTGCATGCATTACCTGTTGCAGATGACCGAGGAACAAACCCTTGTGCTGTATTCGGGCCATCCGCTGGGTCTTTTTCCTTCTTCAAAAGAGGCACCCCGGCTGGTGATTACCAACGGTATGGTCATTCCCAATTATTCTTCAAGGGATCACTGGGAAAAACTTAACGCCCTGGGCGTTTCGCAATACGGGCAGATGACAGCAGGTTCCTTCATGTACATCGGGCCTCAGGGGATTGTGCATGGCACAACCATAACCATAATGAACGCCGCCAGGATGCGCACTCAGGGGAACAAAGACTCTGTACTGTTTGTTTCCAGCGGTCTGGGAGGAATGTCGGGTGCACAGCCCAAGGCTTCCAGAATAGCCGGTGTTGTGGGGGTGATTGCCGAGATAGACCCCCGGGCAACCGCCAAAAGGTATGAGCAGGGGTGGGTAGATGAAGTGTACCACAACCTGGAATCGCTGACCGTCCGCATCCTTGAGGCAAAGAAGGGGAGAGAGGCTGTTTCGCTCGCCTACCAGGGAAATGTGGTGGATCTATGGGAACATCTGGCACAGGAAGGGATTCAGGTAGAGCTGGGATCCGACCAGACCAGCTTGCACAACCCGTTCTCGGGGGGATATTACCCGGTAGGTTACTCCCTGGAGGAATCCAGAAAAATGATAGCCGGGGATCCGGAACACTTTGAAGAAGCAGTCCGCCTAAGCCTCAGACGCCAGGTCAGGGCCATTAACACACTGGCTTCAAGGGGCATGTATTTCTTTGATTACGGCAATGCGTTCCTGCTGGAAGCATCACGGGCTGGGGCGGATATTATCCTTGAAAAAGGGAAGTTCCGCTATCCTTCCTATGTGCAGGACATCATGGGACCCTTGTTTTTTGATTACGGCTTTGGCCCTTTCCGATGGGTATGTACCTCTTCCCTGGAAGAAGACCTGCTTGAAACGGACAGGATTGCAGCCGGTGTGCTGGAAGATTTGCTAAGAGAAGCTCCCGTTGATATATGCACCCAGCTGGAAGACAACCTCCACTGGATCCGCCATGCGCACAGGAACAGTCTGGTGGTGGGTTCTCAGGCCCGCATATTGTATGCCGATGCCAAAGGGCGCATACGCATAGCCCTTGAACTGAACCGTGCTATCAGGGAAGGCCGTATCAAGGGACCCATTGTCCTTGGAAGGGACCATCACGATGTGTCGGGAACCGACTCCCCCTTCAGGGAAACATCCAACATATACGACGGATCATCACTTACGGCAGACATGGCCGTACACAATGTAATCGGAGATGCTTTCCGCGGCGCTACCTGGGTATCGCTTCACAACGGGGGAGGTGTGGGCTGGGGGGAGGTGATCAACGGTGGTTTTGGATTGGTAATTGACGGAAGTCCCGATGCCGACAGGCGCATAAAAAGCATGCTCTTCTGGGATGTGAACAACGGCATCGCAAGACGTGCATGGGCCAGGAACCCGGGAGCCCTCTCGGCCCTGCAACGAGCCATGGAAGAAGAGCCCCTGCTCAGGGTTACGGTACCCTCCCTGGCAGATCCTTCAGTACTTGATGTTATTGACTGATTATATTCAATCCATACTTATGACAGAAAAATTATTCAAAGAGTTTCCACCGGTCCTCACGCAACAATGGGAGGAACAGATCCGACTGGATCTGAAAGGGGCGGATTACGAAAAGAAACTGGTCTGGAAAACGACAGACGGATTCAGGGTCCGGCCCTATTACAGGGAAGAAGACCTGAAAGGGATCCCGCATCTGGATTCGCTTCCCGGTCAAAAACCTTACCTGAGGGGAACCGGACCGGACAACATCTGGCTCATCAGGCAGGGATTCCCGCTCAAAGATTCACTTTCACAGGTCAATGCCTCCGTGCTGGAAGCCCTGAACAGGGGCGTGGAATCCATTGGCTTTATACTCCGGCAGGAGCAGGAGCTTACACCTCAGGACATGAATACCCTGTTTAAGGGAGTTTTCCTTCCTGCCGTAGAAGTTGCCTTTGAGGGCGTATCCTGCAAAAAGCCGGGCACATTGCACTCTTTTCTGGAATTTGTACGTACCACAGGAACCCCTTCTGAACAGGTCAGGGCACGTTTTGGGTTTGATCCCGCCGGAGATGCATTCTTTGCCGGCAGCATGCCGCAACCGGAAGACTTTGATGTGCTCAGAGGTTTGATTGAAACCTGCCGTGATTATCCCCGGGTACGCCTGGTGGGCATTCCGGGATTCCGGATTCATAACCAGGGTTCGGGAGTTGTACAGGAACTTGCCTTTGCAATGGGCATGGGATACGAATACATCAGGATATTGACATCCGGAGGATTATCCCCCGATATGGCGGCACGGTCCATACATTTTCTAATGGGCATAGGAACCCATTATTTTCTTGAGATGGCCAAGTTTCGTGCGATCAGGGTTTTCTGGAACGAAGTCAGTGAATCTAAAATTGCGGTGCATGCCACCTCCGGTTCCTGGAGCCAGACAGCTTACGATATGTATGTTAACCTGCTGCGTGGTACAACCCAGGCCATGTCTGCTGTTTTGGCAGGGGTGGATTCTCTGGAAGTGCTGCCCTTTGACGGGATCGTTGCCGGGGGAACCGACCAAGGTTACCGCCTGGCCAGGAACATCCAGGTAATTCTCAGGGAAGAAGCACATTTTGACCAGGTTACCGATCCGGCTGCCGGATCTTATTATATTGAAAACCTGACCGATTCCGTTCTCGGTGAATCCCGCATAGTGTACCGCCAGATCCTGCAGACAGGAGGTTTTTCAGATCCCCAAACCTGCGACAGGTTCAGGGAAACCATCAACAACACACGGGAACGCCGTCTGCAGAATCTGGCCGGCCGCAGGGAAATCCTGGTAGGAATCAATCAGTATCCCGATGCCGCCGGAAAAGCACCTGCCGGAGTGTTACTATCGGGCGAAGGAGGGATGCGGGCTGCCTTAGGTTTTGAAAAGTTGCGCCTGCGTACCGAACAGGCCCCTGAAATACCCGCAGTTTTCCTGCTTACCTTCGGGAACATGGCCATGTGCAGGGCCAGGGCCCAGTTCTCGGCCGGCTTCTTTGGAGTTGCCGGGTTCAGGATTCTGGACAACAACCGGTTTGCCACTGTTGAAGAAGGCATTCAGGCAGCCCGAAAATCCGGGGCACGCATTGTGGTTGCCTGTTCATCCGATGATGAATACGAACAGGCGGTACCGCTCATTGCCCGTTCCCTGGATCCCGGGACCATCCTTACCGTGGCCGGGGATCCGTCCTGTAAAGAAGCCCTGACGGATCAAGGGATCAATCATTTCATCAGCATCCGCAGCAATGTACTGGAAACGTTGCTGGAGTATCAAAAAGAGTTGGGATTATGAAACAATATTATACTGCAGAAGATATTGCCAACATGGAACACCTGCACTATGCAGCCGGCATCCCTCCTTTTTTAAGGGGGCCGTACAGTACCATGTATTTACAGAAAAGCTGGACAATCAGACAATATGCCGGGTTTTCCACAGCCGAGGAGTCGAACGCTTTTTACAGAAGAAACCTTGCTGCAGGGCAGAAAGGACTTTCCGTGGCTTTTGACCTGGCCACCCACCGCGGTTACGATGCAGATCATCCGCGCGTAATGGGCGATGTGGGTAAAGCCGGGGTAAGCATCTGCTCGGTAGAAGACATGAAGGTGCTCTTTGATCAGATCCCGTTAAACCGGATGTCCGTATCTATGACCATGAACGGAGCCGTGTTGCCTATCATGGCTTTTTACATTGTTGCCGGTCAGGAGCAGGGGGCACGTCTGGATGAGCTTACCGGGACCATTCAGAACGACATTCTGAAGGAATTCATGGTACGCAACACCTATATATATCCCCCTGATTTTTCTATGCGTATTGTGGGGGATATATTCTCCTATACCGCCAGAAATATGCCCCGATTCAATTCAATATCCGTATCGGGCTATCATATGCAGGAAGCCGGGGCAACCAGTGAAATTGAAATGGCCTATACCCTGGCAGACGGCCTGGAATACCTGCGTACCGGTGTAAAAGCCGGTCTGGATATAGATGATTTTGCTCCCAGGATCTCTTTCTTCTGGGCCATAGGCATGAACCATTTTGAAGAGATAGCAAAAATGCGCGCAGCGCGCATGATCTGGGCCAAAATCGTTCAATCCTTCAATCCTCGGAACCCAAAATCACTGTCGCTGCGGACACATTGCCAGACTTCGGGCTGGTCGCTGACCGAGCAGGATCCCTTCAACAACATTGCGCGTACCTGCATAGAAGCCATGGCGGCTGCCCTGGGGCACACCCAGAGCCTGCATACCAACGCTCTGGACGAAGCCATTGCCCTGCCCACAGATTTTTCGGCAAGGATAGCCCGCAACACGCAATTATACCTGCAGGATGAGACGGAGATCTGCAGGAGTATTGATCCATGGGCCGGTTCGTATTATGTTGAGTCACTGACACACCAGATGGCGCACAAGGCCTGGGAACTGATCCGGGAAATTGAAGACCTGGGCGGAATGGCCAAAGCCATAGAAACCGGCATTCCCAAACTCAGGATTGAGGAAGCGGCTGCACGTACCCAGGCCAGGATCGATTCCGGAGAAAAAGTGCTGGTTGGGGTCAACAAGTACCGTCTGGAAAAGGAAGATCCCATAGATATTCTGGATGTGGACAACACCAAGGTCAGGATTTCTCAGATAGCCCGCCTGGAGGAACTCAAAAAGAACAGGAATTCTGAAAAGGTGGAAGCATCCCTTGTTGCCCTGACCCGGGCAGCGGGTGATAATTCGGGGAACCTGCTGGAACTGGCTGTGGAAGCGGCACGCAACAGGGCTACCCTGGGTGAGATTTCGGATGCCTGTGAAAAGGTGGCAGGACGTTATAAAGCTGTAATTCGTATGAACAAGGGAGTATATTTATCAGAAGTAAAGGATGACCTTAATTTTGCCAGGGCAAGGGAAATGGTAGCCCGCTTTGCTGCCAGGGAAGGCCGCCAGCCGCGCATCATGGTGGCTAAGCTTGGTCAGGACGGACACGACCGCGGAGCCAAGGTAGTAGCCACCGGTTACGCCGACATAGGATTTGATGTTGACGTGGGCCCCCTGTTCCAGACACCGGAAGAAGCAGCCCGTCAGGCTGTTGAAAACGACGTGCACATAATAGGGGTATCTTCCCTTGCCGCAGGACATAAGACACTCGTACCCCAGGTAGTGCAGGCCCTCAGAAAAATGGGACGTGAAGACATTCTGGTTATTGTGGGAGGTGTTATCCCTGGCCAGGATTACCAGGAGCTGTACGATGCAGGCGCGGTTGCCGTATTCGGGCCAGGAACACCGGTGTCGTTATGTGCCATAAGAATGCTTGAATTACTGGAGCAGCAGTCAGAAAAATAGATCCAGCAGGCCTTCCCGGGGAATGTCGCGAAAATAGTCATCCAATGTGAAACCTGCCAGACGACAGGCGATGGCTTCCCGGCTGCGGGGACATCCGCGCAGTGCCTGTTCGATTTCCTGTGTGGGTTTGAGGAAAAAGTAATCGCCATATATATTCACTTCCTCCATGATTCCGTCCTTTACGGTAAGCAGGACTTCTATGTTACCTCCCATAAAACGTTCCCTGCGAAGGGTCCCCTGTGCCGTTTGCCGGCCGTAATTCCAGGCATAGGTTCTGTATTTTTTTCTGCACAGTGTTTCTATAACACGGCACTCAGCCGTATCAAGCGGCTGTTCCCTGGTTTGCTTATCCTGATTACCGGCTATGTGCTTTTTCAGCACATCCAGGAAATCCTCTGTTTTCATACCCTTTGGAAGGTATTCGGACAAATTGCATACCCGGCGCGGATTGCTTGCCACCCCGCGTCCCCTGTCCCTTTCTTTTGCCTGCAAGGCCAGGGATAAGTCCCGGATTGAAGCACTGAAAAGCAGCGTCCCGTGCATGAGTATACGGTCTTTGTAAAGTGCAATGGCGTTTCCTGAAAACTTGCGGCCGTCAACCACCAGATCGTTGCGCCCTTCCAGCGCTGCCCCAACCCCAAGGTCGTGCAATACTTCCAGAATGGGTTTTGTAAAGCGGCCAAAGGCACTGACGGTATCGGTCCCGGGAACATATTGGTCCACAAAGGTATAATTGATATTGCCCAAGTCGTGAAAAACAGCGCCCCCTCCGCTCAGCCTGCGAACTACCGGGATATTGTGTTCCCTGACATACCCTATATTGATCTGGTCTGGAGTGTTCTGGTTGCGTCCCACAATGATGGCCGGATCATTCCTCCACAGGCGGAATACCGGATCATTGGTCCCGGTTAGTAGATATTCTTCCACAGCCAGGTTCCAGTAAGGATCTGTTGTTTCATCTATAATGCAGCGCATCTCTCCTTTATTTTACGACAGATCCATTGATATAATTTGTAAACGGTCCATCCAAGGACTAGTCCCATAAGGGCCCCGAAGAGTACATCCAGTGGAAAATGCTTGCCCACATAAATCCTGCTGTAGGAAACGAGCCCCGCCCATAAAAAAATACTGCAGGCATACCATTTCCTACGATACACCAGGCTGGAAAAGCAGGCCAGACCAAAAACATTGCTGGCGTGTGAAGAGACAAAAGAATATAATCCTCCCTTATCCTCCAGCAGCCGGAAAGTCCCTTCCCAGCCCGGGATGTGGGAAGGTCTCAAACGGTGCACCCATTCTTTGATAAGGGTAGATGAAATCTGGTCTGTGAGCAGGAATGTGAACAACACGCCCAGGGTAGCTGTAAGAGCGTATCGCCAGGGTAGTACCAGAAAAAATCCCCAGACAATGAGCAGGTAAAGGGGTATCCATACCGGAATATTGGAAAGGGTCTTCATCACAGGATCCAGAAAACTGCAGTGCGCACCGTTCAGTATAAAGAAAAGCTTATGGTCCAGCTGAATTATTGATTGCACAATATGTCCCATATCTGCTCCTTTAGTTGGGAAATATTTTTCCCCGTTATGGAAGAGATCAGCAACACGGGCAGGGAACGCGGCAGGTGGCGGCGAAGAAACCGTTCTGCGGCCTGGTCCAGAAGGTCAGCCTTGGTAACGGCCAGCATGCGTTGTTTGTCCAGCAGCTGGGGTTTGAATTTTTCCAGTTCCCCGAGCAATACCCGGTATTCTGCCGTAACATCCGGGCTGTCTGCCGGCACCATGAACAGCAGCATGGAGTTGCGTTCAATATGACGGAGAAAGCGCAGCCCCAGTCCCCGGCCCTGGTGCGCTCCCTCAATGATACCCGGGATATCGGCCATGACAAAAGACCGGTTGTCGGGCAGGGAGACAATGCCCAGTTGCGGCTGGAGGGTGGTAAAGGGATAATCGGCAATTTTTGGCCTGGCAGCCGATACGGTCGATAACAAGGTTGATTTCCCGGCATTCGGGAATCCGACCAGGCCCACATCGGCCAGTAATTTCAATTCCAGGATAAACCAGCCCTCCTGTCCGTTTTCACCGGGCTGGGCGTAACGCGGTGTCTGGCGGGTGGCGGTTTTGAAATGGTTGTTGCCCAGACCGCCCCGGCCCCCTTTGCAAAGGATGAATTCTTCTCCCGGTTGTGTGAGTTCTGTGATGATTTCTTCGTCTTCTGCACTTTTAACGACGGTTCCCGGCGGAACTTCCAGTATCACATCCCTGCCGTCTGCCCCGTGTGCCAGGTTGCCCCGGCCGGGTTCTCCGTGCTCTGCACGGACATTTTTCCTGTATTTGAGGTGGATCAGTGTCCAGAATTGCGGGTTGACTTTGAGTATAATATGGCCTCCGCGGCCTCCATCGCCTCCGTCGGGTCCACCTTTTGGAACATACTTAGCCCGAAGCAGATGCACTGATCCTGCGCCCCCGTTTCCCGAGGCGCTAAACAACTTTATATAATCTACAAAATTGGTTTCAGACATTCACTGACCTGTTTGAGGGTGTATTCCGGAGTATCTGAGCTGTCTACAGATACGAATTTTCCCTGCTTTTTGTAATGGTTTATGATGGGCACTGTCTGGGCATAATAAGTGGCCAGGCGGTGACGTACCCTTTCAGCATCCATGTCATCCGGACGGTTCTCTATGCCCCCGCGGCGCAAAAGGCGCATCTCGCAAACAGCGTCATCCACTTCCAGCAGGATCATTAGTTTTAGCGGATGACCCGATTTTACTAAAAAATCATCCAATGCTTCTGCCTGTGGCAAAGTCCGGGGAAAACCGTCAAAAAGAAAACCACGGGCTCCCGGATTGGCTTTCACATTGCTCGCGATCAGGGAAATTACAATCTGGTCCGAGACCAGGTCCCCTCTGGCCAGGATAGCTTCCACTTCCTTTCCCAGGGCGGAACCCTGTCCGATTTCATTACGGAGCATATCTCCGGTTGACAAATGAACAAATCCGAATTTTTGGATCATCAGTTTGGCCAGTGTTCCCTTTCCCGATCCCGGAGGGCCTGCAATAATAATATTAAGCATTGTTTATTCTATTACGTAAAGGTCTTTGAGTTGTCTTCCCAGATCGTTGTAATCCAGTCCATAACCGACCACAAAATCATTTGGGATCTTTATACATACATAATCAATGGGAATTTTTCCCCGGTATGCATCGGGTTTGAAGAGCAGGGTGCATATTTTGATCTGCCGTGGATTTCTTTTTTTCAGGTCTTCCACCAGCTTTTCAATGGTTTTTCCACTGTCCACCACGTCCTCAACCACAACAACGGTTCTGTCGGTTATGTCTGTGTTCAGACCCACAAGCTCCCGTACTTTTCCGGTACTGCAGGTTCCGCTGTAAGAGGCCAGTTTGACAAAAGTGACCACACAGTTCAGATTGACCTTTTTCATAAGATCTGCTGCAAACATGAAGGAACCATTCAGAATTCCAATAAAAACAGGCTTATCTTCGTTGAGAAGGTCACTGTTCAATTCTCGGGCCACCTGTTCAATGGCCTTATCAATTTCCTGATACGGGATGTATGTGCGGAAAGATTTATCTTGTAGGGTTATGCGTTCCATAGAACAAAAATAATCATTAAATTTGAACTTTTAACAGAGTCAGACAATGAATCCGCAAGTAAGCATCATCATGGGCAGTATATCGGATATGCCTGTAATGGAAGAAGCAGCACGCTTTCTGGATCAGATGGAGATCCCATTTGAAATCAAAGCCCTTTCGGCACACCGCACTCCGGAAAAGGTTGCCGGATATGCACAACAAGCGTCACAAAGGGGGGTTAAAGTAATCATAGCAGGAGCTGGCGGGGCAGCCCACCTTCCCGGCGTCATTGCTGCATACACAGGCATCCCGGTCATAGGGGTACCCGTCAAATCCGGGAAATCCCTGGAGGGACTCGATTCCATCCTGTCCATACTGCAGATGCCCGCGGGGATTCCGGTAGCTGCCATGGCCCTGGACGGAGCCCGGAATGCCGCCATTTTTGCTGCACGCATCCTGGCCCTGTCCGATCCCGGGCTGGCTGAACGAATGCTTGCTTTTCAACTCAGTCTGAGCCGGAAAGTTGAGGAAGCGGATGAATCCATCAAAGAAATCAAATACCGTTACAAAATCTGAAATATTAATGTAAAGCAAAGCTCATCAGAGGGGAGCGCAACTGGGGGGAATGATTATGAGAAATGTTTTATTGTTGCTCTTATGCAGCACGATCGCCTGTTGCTTACAGGCGCAGGACCGCGATGTTATTCTGGAAAACCTGGCCAGGGAACACGACTTCACAGGGCAGGACCTGGAAGATATGCTTGATGCGCGTATCAACCTGAACCAGGCAACAAAAGACGATCTGGAGGCGACCGGACTTTTAACTCCATACCAGATAGCTTCCCTGCTCGATTACAGGCAGCGCTACGGCAATTTCATTTCATGGCCCGAGGTGTTTCTCATCCCCGGCTTTACAGAGCAGGATACCCGTTTGCTCGCCCTTTTTTTAACCCTGGAACCGGCCCCAACGCAGGGCAAGTTAAGCTTAAGGTCGCTTTGGCGCGAAGGAAGGCGTTCGTTGCTGGTTCAGACGCGGACTTTTTTCCCCAGGGGTGAGGAATACAGTCCCATAACGGCAGCGGATTACCAGGTACGTCCGAATTCACGTTATCTGGGGGTCCCCTGGTACAGGTACCTTCGTTATGATTACCGTTTCAGGAACAGGGTGCGCTGGGGAATCACACTGGAAAGCGATCCCGGTGAAAGGCAAGTAGCGGATTTTTTGTCTTTTCATGCAGAGTTCCGGGATCTAAAACCCTTCAGATCCCTGGTAATCGGAGATTTTCGTGCGCGGTTTGGCCAGGGACTTTTACTGTGGAACGGAACGCAATTCGGAAAAGCTTCTTCTACAGCATCGCTGTGTAACAAAGAAATGGGAATAACCCCTTACCGGTCCAGGGATGAGAATCTTTTTTTCAGGGGATTGGGCGCAACAATAGGCAAGAAAAATATTTACTGTTCCGTTTTCCTGTCTTTCAGGTCACTCGATGCGCGAATAACTGATGAAGGTTTCACCTCTCTAGTTGAAACAGGGTACCATCGTACCCCTTTGGAGAAAGATAAAAAAAACGCCCTCGGATCATGGGCTGCAGGAATAAACCTGTCCTGGTCTGCTGAAAGATGGAAAGCCGGTGTAACGGCGCTCGGCTACGGATATGATCATCAGGACGCAGGCAGAATAACTTATTACAATGCCTGTAAAAACCGCTCTGTGCCCTTTGGAGGCTTGTCTGCAGATATGTCATTCAGATTGCCTTCCTGGCGCTTTTTCTCAGAAGTAGCCATGGACTTCTCACATTCGCCGGCGGCATTGGCCGGAATGATTTATTACGGACAAAACGGAAACCAGGCCGGTATACTGCTCAGGTACTTCACGCCCTCATATACAGCGGCTTACAGTGGACGTCTGGGACGCAATACTTCCCCTTCCAATGAATACAGTCTGCAGATTACCGGTACCCTTGTTTTGCCCCATAAATGGAAAATGGATATGAGCGCATGGGCCTATCTGTTTCCCCGGCCAAGATACCTGTGTCATGACCCCTCCTACGGCTGGGATGTACGCCTCCAGGTACATAAGGATAATCATATGCTTATGTTTGCCCAGCAAAGGTCAATCTCGGACAAAGGCATTCTGGACAAGCCATTGCTAAGCCTCCGTGCCGGGGTCAGGTTGCCGGGAGCATGGCTGCTGAAATTTCGGGCAGACGGGGTATACTGTATGCTCCATGACTATGAAGGGGAATGGGGTCTGGCTGCCTACGCCCAACTGGAATATGAAAACGTGAAAGACACATTCCGCGGGTCCTTCCGCATATCCCTGTTCAGGACAGAGTCATGGGAATCCCGGATATATGTCTATGAACCGGATGTTTTGTACGGATATTCCGTTCCGGCACTCTTCGGGAAAGGCATCCGTGCCTGTCTGAATATTGGGTATTCTCCCCTGAATGCTGTGGACCTTTGGCTGAAAATATCGGCTATGTACAGGGAGTCGTTTTTTTGTGAGTCTAAACTGCAGGTCAGGTTTCGTTTCTGACAAAAGGGACAAAATCCCTTCCTGCAAGAATCCTGATAGAGGAAGGAATGATTTTGAAAAGGTAGGGCGGCGCTCCCATCAATTCCCCGTCTGTCTCAAGCCCGGTGGTCTGTTTGCTGTTGGGCAGCACCTCTATTGTCCTGCCCCGGCCGTGCATCGCCTCTTTGAAATTGTACACATGGCCGTTAATGAAATCCTTTATCCTCAGAGCCAGGGCCACCTTATTCATGGTCGTAACCAGGGTTATGTCAAACAATCCGTCGTCCGGTATGGAAAGAGGAAGGGCTTTCATCCCGCTCCCTATGCAGATCCCGATTCCAATGCTGCAGGTCAGAACCGGTCCTTCAAAAAAAACATTCCCGTCTACAAGAACCCGGAGGTCTTTGGGCCGGTACATAAGAAATTGGTGCAGCAGACTTTGCAGGTACAGTGAATTCCCCCTGCGGTAATTTTGTTCCACAACTTTTTCGTAACGACGGATCACGGCCGCATCGAGCCCCATCCCGGCGGCATTGGCAAAAAAACGCGACCGTTCAATTCCATAATCCTGGAAAGATACCCATCCAATGTCGGTTAGTACACTGTTGTGTTGAAAGATCGTATCCATAGCCTGCTCATAATCAGAAGGGATCCTGTATGCACTGATTAAATCATTGCCTGTTCCTATGGGTATTATGCCCACGGTTATGTCTCTGGTGGGCACATCCTGCTGGTAAAAAATCCCGTTGATCACTTCGTGGTAAGTGCCATCGCCTCCAATCACTATAAAATTCCTGAAACCTTCGCGGATTGCCTCTATGGTCATGGTGACGGCATGATACTTGTGTCTTGTGAAAACGCATTCAAAGCTGAAATCGCGTTCACGGAAGTACTTTGAAATATGGGGCCACAGAAGGGCCGTTTTTCCACCACCTGCAACAGGATTCAGTATGATCATCCATTTAGTCAGGGACATAACATACGTCATTGAATTGAGACTTCAAAATTAAGAATATTTATGGTAATTAATGTATATTTGCCAAATTGAAATCAAACAGGGAACAATAATGGGAAAAGTTATTGCCATCGCAAACCAGAAGGGAGGGGTAGGAAAAACAACAACAGCCATAAACCTGGCAGCATCACTGGCTGTTATGGAAAAAAACGTTTTATTGGTAGATGCAGATCCACAGGCAAACACAACCTCAGGGCTTTGTTACGATCCCAATGCAACCAGTGGCGACACCCTGTACGAGTGCCTGATAGGGAAAATGCCGGTCGAGAAAACAATCATCCAGACCGAGATCCAGGGCCTCAAGCTTATTCCTTCCCATATAGACCTTGTAGGAGCTGAAATTGAACTTTTGTCTGTGCCTGAAAGGGAAGGGGTAATGAAATCGAGCCTGGATGCCATACGCCAGCATTTTGATTACATTTTTATTGATTGTTCACCTTCGCTGGGTCTGATCACGGTAAATGCCCTGACGGCCGCAGATTCTGTAATTATTCCGGTCCAGTGTGAATTTTTTTCTTTGGAAGGACTGGGCAAGTTGCTCAATACCATAAAAATTGTTCAGAACCGGTTAAACCCGTCCTTGGCCATTGAAGGTTTTTTGCTTACCATGTACGATGTGCGCCTGCGTTCTCACAACCAGATAGTAGAAGAGATCAGGCACCATTTCCAGGATATGGTTTTTCAAACCGTCATTCAGCGGAATGTCCGCCTGAGCGAAGCTCCCTCGCATGGGAAGCCGGTGGTACTTTATGATGCGGCATCGGTAGGCAGCAACAACTACCTGAACCTGGCCCGGGAATTTTTAAAGAAAAACCATCATGACTAAGAAACCTGCATTGGGAAAAGGACTGAGTGCCCTGATATCCGAAACATCTTCCCTGGGGGACTGGAAACCCAGGAACCCCGTAGTGCTTCCCCAGGTGGAGGGAACTTCCGTGATTGATGTTGATCTTATTGAAGTTAACCCGGAACAGCCCAGAAAGGAATTCAATGAAGAGGCCCTTGCCGAGCTGGCAGCATCCATTAAAAACCTGGGACTTATCCAGCCACTGACACTTCGCAAACTTTCTTCCGGCAGGTACCAGCTTGTCAGCGGGGAAAGGAGGCTCAGGGCAGCCATGATGGCTGGTCTGAAAAAAGTTCCGGCCTATATCAGACAGGTAGAAGACAACGCGTTGCTGGAAATGGCGCTTGTAGAAAATATTCAGCGTGAAAATCTGGACGCTATGGAAATAGCCTACGGATTTCAGCGCCTGACAGAAGAATGCGATCTTACCCAGGAAAAACTTGCCGATCGTGTTGGAAAAAAACGGGCAACAGTTGCCAATTACCTAAGGCTGATCCAGTTGCCGGCCCAGATCCAACTGTTTATACGGGCAGGTGCCTTGACCATGGGACATGCCCGTGCCCTGCTCTCCCTGGAAGACCAGGAAGCCCGGCTGGCACTGGCAAAAAAGATCGTGGAAAAGGGGCTCTCTGTCCGGCAGGTAGAAGCCATGGTGCGCACTGCAGGAGCGGAGAAAAAGGAAACCCAGGCACGGGAGGCCGAATTGCCTGATGTCTATTATAAGGTGCTGGAGCGGATCGGGACGTATTTCAACAATAACATAAGCCTGAAAAGAAATGTCAGGGGTGAAGGCGTTTTGACGGTTTACTGTTCCAGCGATTCTGAAATGGAAGCATTTCTGGAAGCTCTTGAGAAAAATAACATTTAGCCGGTTCTTAATCTGTGAAACGTAGCCTGATAATCATTTTGTGTTTGTTGTGTTCAGGTTCCCTTGTCTATGGGCAGTTTGCCGTTGACATGGGGCAACAGGACACTAAATCGTCACAAGATACAACTGTACAGGCAAAAGAACCCTTCAAGCTGCATACCTATTTTTCTGCTTTAGCTGGTAAGGACACCTTAAAACTGGGTCGCGTCTTTTCCGGAGCTGTAGTCCTTCCGGGCTATTCCCAGGCTTACAACCGGCAGTACTGGAAGATCCCCGTTGTTTATGCCGGTATTGGTGCCGGGATATTTATGGGAACGCGTTTCAACAAGAAATTCCGGGAAACGGAAAACGATTCCTACGCTTTATACCGGAATCTGTGCTATGTAGGAGCCGGATTGTTTTACTGGGGAAGCCTGCTGGACGGCGTGGCCGGTTTTAAGCATGAAAAAGCCATCCTGCCGGCCAAAGCCACATTGTATTCGGCACTGCTTCCGGGACTTGGACAGATTTACAACGGAGACTACTGGAAAATACCCGTGATTTACGGAGGTCTTATAGCCTGCGGGTATTTCTGGCAGTACAACGGTTTGCAATACAACCGTTACAAAACCATGTACAACCATGCGATGGCAAAACCATCGCAATATGACGGGTGGATGACGCCTGAAAACATCAAGTGGTACCGTGACACGTTCCGCCGGTACCGGGATTATTCCATAATAGCCACGGTGCTCGTGTATGCCCTGAATATTATAGACGCCAATGTGTTTGCGCATTTCCAGGACTTTGACATAAGCGACGACCTGACCCTGCGTATTGAACCGGGACTGATTCCAGTAACCACCATTGCTTCAGCCGGATATCCCGGTGCCGGTATACAAATGAGATTAACCTTTTAATATAAGTTTCCACAATGAAATCCAAATCTTTGATCCTTCTGATCCTCTCCGTGACACTGACAGTAACCACATCTTCAGGACAGGTCTTGAGAAGACCGACAAAAAAACAATTGACACAACAGGTAGATTCCCTGTTAAAGCTTACAGATTCGCTTCAACAGGCTTTGATGGAGTTTGAATTGCCGGCAGCCGACTCGTTATTTCTGGAAAATGAGATCAACCAGGGAGGTTTTTATAATCCTGAAACGGATCCTGATTTTGATTACGATTCCCTTTCCACAGAACAGAGGCTTAGCTTGTATTATCACCAGAACCAGTTAAACCAGATGCCTGACCCCCTGACCCTTGAAACCCTGGACACAGCCCTGCTGACTTCAGCAATACCTGATTCTGTGTACATCGCCAGGCTCGCCAGAATGAACAGTTTTATAAAATTGCCTTACAACAACATTGTTAGGAACCACATTATCCATTACACCCAAAAAATGCCGGACCGTATTTCAACCATACTGGGACTGGCAAAGTATTACATGCCACTGTTCGAAGAAATCTTTGATTCCTATGAGATGCCCCTGGAACTCAAAGCCATGGCCGTTATTGAATCTGCCCTCAATCCCAGGGCGGTATCCAGGGTAAGGGCCACGGGAATGTGGCAGTTTATGTACCGGACGGCCTTGAATTACAACCTTACCATCAATTCCTATGTGGACGAAAGGCTGGACCCCATTGTATCCGGGGATGCTGCTGCACGGTATCTGCTGGATTCCTACCGCATATACGGTGACTGGATTTTAGCCATTGCATCCTATAACTGCGGGGTGGGCAATGTGAACAAGGCCATCCGGCGTGCCGGCGGGTCCCGTGAATTCTGGGATATTTATCCTTTCCTGCCCCGTGAAACGCGCGGATACGTCCCGGCATTTGTTGCAGCCCTCTATACCATGCGTTATTACCCGGAACACCAGATCAGGCCGCTCCCCATAGAGATGCCTGCCCACGTGGACACTTTTGAGGTGAACAAAATGCTTCATTTTGAACAGATCACTACTTTTCTGAATATTTCAACAGACCAGCTCAGGGACCTGAATCCTCAATATATCAAGAATATTATACCCGGGGTGGAACGTCCCTACATATTGCGTCTTCCCTTTGAATACAGCGGAGACTTCGCTGCCCTGCAGGATTCAATTTACTCATTCAAAGACAGTGTTTATTTTAATCCCCTGATAATAAACACAAAGGCTACTGCTTCCGACACTCAGATAAACCACAGGGTGCGGTCAGGGGAAACGCTAAGCCATATAGCATACCGTTACGGGGTGCGGTTGGCCGATGTCAAATACTGGAACGGACTTCGTTCAGACCGGATTGTTCCCAACCAGAGGCTGATCATTTATACCAGGGGGACAGGAGCTCCGCGTCCGGAAAATACCGCTGCAGCTGCGTCCTCCCCTGAACCTGCCCAGCCCCGGGGCAATATGATTACCCACAAGGTCCAGAAGGGAGAAACATTGGGCGGCATAGCCGAAAAATACAAGGTCAGTGCAGCCAACCTGCGTTCCTGGAACAAACTCAGAAACAACACGATCTATGCCGGAAGCACCCTCAAAATTTACACCTCGGCAACGGCAACCACTTCACAGGACGGATCATTTGAGTACTATACCGTCAAGTCGGGAGACAACCTCTGGGATATTGCAAACAAGCTGGGGATCACTGTCCAGAATATCCGTTCTCTGAACGGATTGGGCGGTAATTCCAGGATCTATCCCGGACAGAAGCTGAAAATTCGCAAAATCTGATCTAGGCAGGATCAACATCCACCCTGATGCGGGCCGGAGCCAGTGGGGTCTGCCGTATCAGGGAAGAGATCCTTTCTTTTACCTGCTGTGCATTGACAGTGCGCCGTATTGTGACCTGCAGACGGTATGAAAACAAAAGCTCACGGGGTTCTGGCGGGGTAAACGGGCCTTCGATGCGTGCCGGCAGACCGGCTGAATCCAGCACATCGTACAGTGTCCTGCTACTGGCAGCGGCCAGGTTTTTTTTGTGATGAAAAACGGTGATCAGTATCTGCCGCGTGTGTGGCGGGTACCCGTACCTGATTCTTTCCTGCAGCATCTCTTTCATGAAGGAAGCAGGAAGGCCTTCTTTGAGGAAACGGTAAAAAGGATGATCCATATCGGAGGATTGAATCACCACGGGGACCTGGGGATTTTGTGCTGCCGCCCACAGAAGCACGTTCCCCATGATATGACAAGCCTGTTCAGTAGCGCGGAAATGTTTTCTTGACAGGAGTCTTTCAACGTGCAGAAAACAAACAAGCCCTATGGTGCTGTCAAGGTGGTGATGGGTCTGGAAAGGCCGGCAAACAACCATGCCGGGGTCCTTTGGAAGGTCTTGGGGAAAGGAAGGACCGGCCTCGGCAAAAAGTATTTTTTTCTGTTCTGACAGACAGGTTTGCACCGCTGTCAGAGTGCGCAGATCCATCGGGCCCCTCATGGTCCTGCTGGTCAACGAAACAGCGGTGTCAATCAGCAAGGTTCTTTCCTTCTGGGGCAGTGCTACTGGGGCGCATTCCAGAACTTTGAATTTTCCTTTTTCTATGTTGTATAAGGTTTCCAGAGAGGGTAAAGCTGATCCCAGGATGACCTGTGCGTGAAACTGCTGGGCCAGCATAAGGGCTGCATCCCTTGCGTTCAGGTAGGGGATTGCGTCTGACTTCTTATGGGAGGGATGCTCTTCCCGCTCCACAACAACCAGGGCTGGCCGGGTGAAGGGCAACAGGAGGGCAAGATGGATTCCTGTGACCACACAGGGATTGCCTGCATACAACTCTTTTTGTGCTTTGCTTTGCTCCTTTACCGTCCTTTTTGAATGAAAACAGATGGCCTGTTCTCCAAATTCAGCGTGCATGCACTGGTGCACAGACTCACAGGAAAACCGGTCGGGACACACAATCAGGCATTGTCCGCCCCGGTCCAGGATTTTGCGGACCTGCTCTATGTAAACCTTTTCGCGGCCCAAGCCTTCCAGGTACAGGGGCGGTCCCGGCTCGGGAAGCGGTCTCTGATCCGGGTCAAGACTGGTTGCACGCCTTTTGAATTTCCACAGGTTCAGGGCCATTTTTGCTACCAGACCCGGCGGACACATGTAATACCGGGCTATCCATTCCCAGAACAGAAGGGTTTTTTCCGGGATCAGAGGCAGGGACGTAACAACCGAAATGATATCCCTAAGGCTGTCTTGCGGGCTTCCTTGCGGTGGCTCATCCCTGAGTCTGTATACCACTCCGGTATGAATACGGTTCCCTAAAGGTGCTGTGACCTGGCATCCCCGGTTGGCCTGAGCACAGAGATTTTCCGGTACCCGGTATGTCAGCAGGCTTTCCAGGGCCAGTGGAAAAAGGATATCGGCATACTTTGCTTTCATTACAAATTGCGGACTTTATCAGCCACCTGTTCCATAAGCCAGAAAGGGGTGGAAGTAGCCCCGCATATACCCACCGTATCTCCGGGTCTGAACCAGGCCAGTGAAATGTCTCCCGCGTTTTCGATGGCATAACTGCGCGGATTGGCTTCCTCACAGGTATGGAAGAGGACTTTGCCGTTGGAACTCTCTTTCCCTGTGACAAAAAGGATCAAAGACCGGCTGCGGGCAAAACGAGCCAGTTCTGTCTGTCTTCCGTCAACCTGGGAACAGATTGTGTCAAATACTTTGAGTCTGTCCGGGTCCATACCCTGCCCCTGCATAAGGCGGAGCAAGTGTTCCCGGATTTTTTTGTACTCCTGCGGATTCTGGGTGGTCTGTGAAAAAAGCGAGACAGGCCCGCCTGAAAAACAGATATTATCCAGATCTTTCAGGCTTTCAACGACAATTGCATCGCCTGCCACCTGTCCCACCAGACCGTCCACTTCTGCATGACCTTGTTTGCCGAAGATCACAATCTGGCCTTTTTCCGGCTTGATTCTGGTGTGTTCCTTTTTGATTTTTTTCTGCAGCAGAAGTACCACCGGACAGGTACATTCCAGGAGACTGATGTTCCTGTTGGCAATCAGTGAATAGGTGGATGGCGGCTCGCCGTGCGCGCGTATCAGGATAATGGACCCTTCAGGTATCTGGTGTAGCTGGCTGCGGTGTATGATCCGGAGTCCTTTTTCTTCCAGGCGGCGCAGTTCCTCGTTGTTGTGAACGATGGCTCCCAGTGAATACACCGGTTTGTTTTCATTCAGGGCTTGTTCGGCACATTGGATGGCGCGGATCACGCCGGAACAGAACCCCGATCTTTTATCTATTTCAACCTGATATCCCATTTGTCTTCCAACAGTTTTTTAAACCATTCCATTTGTTCTTCAACGGTCATGTTCCCATTGTCAAGCAATACGGCGTCTGCGGCTTGGGTAAGGGGGTGTACTTCCCGGCTGGAGTCCAGGTGGTCGCGCCGTAGTACATTTTCCAGCACCTCTTCAAAAGTAGCCTCTTCTCCTTTTGCCTTCATCTCTTCCAGCCGTCTGTGTGCCCGTACCGGGGCGGGGGCGGTCATGAAGATCTTAACCTCGGCTTGTGGAAAAACAGCTGTGCCGATATCCCGCCCATCTATGACGACTCCTTTTTTCCTGGCCCATTTCCTGAGTTCATTGTCTACAAAATCCCTGACCCCGGGGATTCCGGAAACCGGGCTGACGCTCCGCGAAACCTTCAGGCTCCGGATGCGCTGTTCTACGTTTTTTCCATTCAGGAATGTTTCATCCCGCCCGGTTTTGGGATTCCTGCAAAAGGAAAGGGTGATGTCTTTAAGGCGCTGCAACAGCAGGGGGGCATCGGGCCGTCCCTGTGCGTCTGTAAGGCCTTCTTCCAGGGCATAAAGTGTCACTGCCCTGTAGAGTGCTCCGGAGTCCAGGTATGTATAATCCAGGGCCCGGGCAATTGCTTTGGCAAAAGTGCTTTTCCCGGTTGAAGAATGCCCGTCTATGGCAATGATCATCTGCTTCATAATCTGTTTCAAATGTAACTGAAAATCTCCTATTTGCGAAATTCCGGTTATCTTTACAGGATTAAATGCGGGTAGTATGAGAATATTGATAATTGATGACGAAAAAAGTATACGCAACACCCTGAAAGAGATACTGGAGTATGAAGGATATGAAGTGGCCCTGGCCGAGAACGGGGAACAGGCCCTGTCTATTTTGGAGCAAGGGAAAGTACAGATAGATACGATTTTCTGCGACATCAAGATGCCGGGGATCGACGGGATAGAAGTTCTGGAAAAGATACAGGAGATGAACCTGGAAGTGCCGGTTATCATGATTTCGGGCCATGGTGATATAGATACGGCGGTGGAATGCATAAAAAAAGGCGCTTACGATTTCATAGAAAAACCCCTGGATCTGAACCGGATACTCATCACCATAAGGAATGCCAACGACAGATCCACACTGGTTCAGGAAAATAAAAAACTAAAACGCAAAGATGATAAAACACCCCCGTTGATTGGAAAGTCTGCCGCTATCAGCCGTATCTGGAACATGATTGAGCGCGTGGCAGCAACAGATGCCAGGGTGCTGATCACCGGCTCCAATGGTACCGGGAAGGAGCTGGTTGCCCGCTGGCTTCACCAGAAAAGCAACCGTTACAAAATGCCTTTTATAGAAGTGAATTGTGCAGCAATACCAGGAGAATTGATTGAGAGTGAGCTCTTTGGTCACGAAAAAGGTTCCTTTACCTCGGCCATAAGGCAGCATAAGGGAAAATTTGAGCAGGCCGACGGAGGAACGCTTTTTCTGGACGAGATCGGGGATATGTCCCTGGCAGCACAGTCCAAAGTGCTTCGCGTGTTGCAGGAAAATAAGATTACGCGCGTAGGCTCCGACAAGGATATCAGTGTCAGTGTCCGGGTGGTGGCAGCTACCAACAAGGATCTGGTGCAGGAAATTGGAAAAGGCACATTCCGTGAAGACCTCTACCACCGGCTGAGCGTGATACTCATTCATGTACCGCCTCTGGCGGAACGCAGGGAAGATATTCCCCTGCTGGCTGAATATTTCATTGAACAGATCTGCTCCGAATACGGTATGTCAAAAAGGACCATCACACCACAGGCTGTTGAGGAATTGAAAAAACTCAACTGGACGGGCAATGTCCGTGAATTGAGAAACGTGATAGAACGGCTGATCATTCTGTCTCCCGAAACCATAGGGGAGGAAGAGGTAAAAACCTACGCAGATCCCCTGTTTACATAACGGGTTTCTTTGGAATTTTCACATTAAAGCAGGCCCCGCCCCATTCCGATGAGGTATAGAATATTTCACCCCGGTATTGTTCGACTATCCCCCGGCATATGGCCAGACCCAACCCGGTTCCGGCGCTTTTGGTGGTGAAATTTGGCTTGAAGAGTTTGTACCGGTTTTCCGGGGCTACACCGGGTCCGTTGTCGGCAACACTGATCAGGTAGTAGTCTCCTTCTTCTGCCAGCCGGATACTGATCACCCCTATAGCCTGTTCTTCCACGGACTGTACAGCATTGGACAAAAGATTGACCAGCACGCTTACCCATTGGGTACGTCTTACCTTGACCCTGGCCTGGTGTACTCCCGATTCAAAATGAATCTTAATGTGCTCAAAAGTTGAAAACAACACAGTCTGCTCGTTGATCAGTTCGTTGAGTTCTACCTCTACAGGCAACTCTGTGTTGATTTGCGAAAAGCTTGAAAATTCAGAGGCTGCGTTGGACAGGATCTCTATTTGTTCCAGAAGGGAAACCGCAATTTTGTCAAAATGATCCAGCCATTTTGGTCCGCCTTCCTGTTTTAAACGTATTAAATGCTGGATACTCAGACGCATAGGAGTTAGTGGGTTCTTGATTTCATGGGCTATCTGGCGGGCCATTTCCCTCCAGGCCTGTTCCCTTTCCGATTGGGCCAATCGCTGGGTGCTTTCATTCAGGTCGTCGGCCATCTTGTTGTATGCCCTGACCAGCATACCCAGTTCATCATCCGATGTATAATGGATGTGTTCCGGTTTACGGGTCACATTCAGGCGGCTGATCTTTTCTCCCAGTTCTGCCAGTGGCCTGGTGATCTGGTTCGAAAAGGCGAAACTCACCATAACAGCTCCCATAAGCAGGAGCAGGTAAAGGTTAACAATGGCAGCCACAATGGCCGAAGTATCCTTGGAAACATCGGTCTGCCCGGACAGGTAGGGGATGTTGATATAGGCCACAAGATCTCCGTTTGTGTTGTACAGCGGGGCATACATTGAATAATAACTCAAAGAGCCAATCTGCTCTTTCTGAGTGTACTGAGGGCGCTCATAATGATGGAGCCAGCGGAACGCTTCCCCGTTCATTCTGGCTCCCAGGAGGTGGCGTTCAAACATTTCCGGTTGTGAGGAACGCAGCAGCCTTCCCTGTGGATCGTAAAGATTTACATTGATCATCATGTTGGAAGAGAGGCGGTTGATGGTATTCATCAGCTCCACTACATTCCCTGCCGGATCGTTAGAACGATCTGCATAACGTATGTATTCATCCAGTGATGATTTGGCAGCATCCATCTGGTCCTGCATTTGCCGGGAGGTTGTTTCTTCATAAAGCTTAAGACCAAAACCGATACTTCCAATAGCCATAAGAACCAGTGCAACAAACAACAGACCCACCAGCATTATGGTGATCTTGCGCCGGAAAGAATTGCGGGGAAGATTTATTTTCAGATCATTCTCCCGGATCAGACCAAGGGCCAGAGAAAAGACCATCACGTAAAAAAGAAACAGGTATGACAGGGAGACAAGGTAAGGAAGCGGTGAGCGCTGAGGCCTTGTAATGATCAGTACTTTATTAGCTGTCTTATAATGGTAGTGGAGGCTTCTGTTGCTTTTTTGCAGGCTGAACCCGTCTTCAGGTTCAGTGGTTATGCGACTTGGATACGTGTATTTTCCGCTGTTGGACACCAGTTTACCATCAATGTATTTGGCATAGGAATAATCATAGGGCAATTTAAACTTGTCAAACTGCGACCGGTCTGAAAGCAGGGACGGGTATCCCAGGGCATCTTTTACATAACGGGAATCCAGCTCTATGTATAGATCCTGTGATCCGCTGTAGCTGTAATAGGTGAAGACACCCATGTAAGTGATGTTTCCCAGCTTGCTGTCTATATTGTAAAACCGTGAATTTTCAGCCAGGGGAGTTCCGTTCCTCAGGATCTCGCTATGGAAGAACTGATAACAGGAAACAGGACGGGGCATACCTGCAATTGCCAGAACATCACCCGGTTCACAGATGGTGATCTGGATCTGATATCTCTGCAGAAAATCGGCAAAATAAGTTTCTTTTATACGTGAAAGGATCAGATCATGGTCCTGGTCCATCTGGATCATGATTGACAGGATGGGATCTATTGTGATCCTTTCTTCTACCCTGCGTAACTGCATCTCCAGGTCAAGATCCCTTTCTATAGACATTTTCTGGGTCCATACCTGGTATAGGTTGAATTCCTTTTCCCTGCCGTAAAGACTGACAGTGAGCATGCTGTATGCTGCAGCCAGGAATACAAACAGGTAAGTGAACCGGGGCCCCGCAAAAAAAGAAGTCTGCGGTACTTTATTCACGTGTAAAAAGGTTCTGAACAACAGGAAGAAAAAAAGGAACAGCAGCGATACGATCAGGTAGGCAACAGCTGTATACCAGGTAATTTCGTCCA
>DHUU01000017.1:212645-262805 GCA_002409325.1 Bacteroidales bacterium UBA5226
CTGAACAATTCCATGGCAATGTTTGAATCCATGGTCAGGGCTTTCAGGGTATGGTGAGTCAGCAGGAAGGCAGCAGACAGGAAAATGATCATCACCGCATTGATAACCAAACGCAAGGACTTGTTAAGGCCGTGCATGATGCGCGCAAGATCAGGACGGGCAAGGTAAATAGCCCATACTCCTGTAAAAACACACAATGTATTGAGCACCATGGCGGCCAGAGAATTCTCCAGAGGTCCGCCGGCAAACAGCAGGGGTGAAAAAAACAGGGTATCCAGTTGCAGGGAAGAAGAAAAAACGAAAGTCAGAAAACGTAGCAGACAAAGGAAGGCGATCACCCCCGGCACAAAGGCCGCTTTACGGTTCCTGAAAAAGAACATAAACAAGGAGCATATGATCAGGGCTATAGCCAGCCACCGCAGAATGACAGACTCGTAATATGTCTGCATGGAGGTGTCGCTAAGAATGGTGAACAATACGCCATCGTCCTTTCCAAAGACAATAAAACCCTCGTCCAGGTTCAGGGGAACGATGGAGCAGTGGGCAGGCAACCGGAGGGCCCTGTTGACCTTTGATTCCACGAAACTGTTACTGAAAGGAAAATCAGTGTGGATCAGAATGCCCGTAATGATGGTGACATCCTCCCGGCTGTAAGCCCTGACCACGTACCAGGCACTACCAAGGTTCATATACTGTTCCCTGCCATCCACCCCTGAAAGGGGCTGATAGAGGATGGTGTTCCTTGAAAAAAAAGACAGGTTGGGATACATGGCCCCGGGGCTGTAACTGTCATTGATCACGGGGAATGTGTTTGCCCAGGATATCAGGCTGTCTTTGTAATACTTGTAAACAACCATGTCACGGGCGATATCCTTTGGAGAGAGGTTCCCCATTTTATCCTGTTCGAGTTCACGCAGGGCGATATTTTCAATATCACGTTGTTTCTTATGAAGTATTTTTTCAACCTCCACCAGGCGCATCATGCGTTGGTTGTGGCTGGTGAGCTCAAAAAAGGATAATATAAGGCAGACAGCCGCAAGGATAAGCGGTATCAGGAATTTCCTGTTCCATATTAGCCTGAGGACTTTCATTGGTGGTGGTAGGCCTCCCCTTTAATAATGGTTAAGCAGCGGTAAAGTTGTTCAATACACAATAAACGTACCAATTGGTGGGGGAAGGTCAGCCTGGAAAGAGACCACATAGCGTTTGCCCTTTGTCTTACAGGAAGGGAAAATCCAAAGGCTCCGCCTATGGCAAAAACAAGGTTCCTGGTACCTTTCTGCATGTGTTGTTCAATCTGGTACGACATTTGCTTTGAGGTAAAGGTACTGCCTTTCTCATCAAACAGTACCAGATGGTCCGAATCTTTAACGTTTTTTAAAAGCAGTAGACCTTCTTTTTCTTTGATCTGATCGCAGGACAATGATGAAGTGTTCTTTAGTTCAGGCAATTCCACGCGTTTAAAACCGACGTACCGGATCAGCCTTTTCTCATATTCCAGAAGGCCTTCACGCAGGTAAGGTTCCTGGGTTTTGCCCATGCAAAGCAGCACAATATTCATCAAACAAAAGTAAGAAATTATGTGTAACTTGCCGTGGTTTTAAGACATGCTATGATAAGAAAGGCTATCTTACCCCTCATATTTGCCTGCTTTCCTGCATTTGTTCCAGCTATATTGGTGGCGCAGGATGGAGGGTCAAAACCTATTTTCGATGATATCGGGAACAATCTCAAGAGCGGTGATGCGGCTGCTTTTGCACAATGGTTTGCCGATGATATTGAAATAGATGTGCTGGGAACGGCAGGTGTTTGCAGCAGGAGCCAAGCCCGGCAACTGATGAAAAATTTCTATTCCCGTTATACTCCAAAATCATTTACCATAGTCCACCTGAGCGGCTCATTGCCCATGCGTTACTGCATAGGTACCCTGCTGGCCGGGGGCGAGCGTTTTCGTGTGACGTTGTTTCTGAAATCAGAAAGGGAAACACACAGACTGCAGCAGGTCCGTATCGAAAAGGACTGATTTATTTCTTGCGCATAAAAATCTGTACCGGCGTCCCTTTAAAATCAAAGTGAGAGCGCAGCTTGTTTTCCAGATAACGTTTATAATCTTCCCGCACATATTGTGGCAGGTTACAGAAAAACGCAAAAGAAGGACATGCAGTGGGCAATTGCGTGATATATTTTATCCTGACGTTTTTCCCCTTAATTGCAGGGGGAGGGAAGGCTTCAATCTCGGGGAGCATAACCTGGTTAAGCATGGAAGTAGAAATACGGCGGTTGCGGTTTTCAAAGACTTTGGCAGCGGCTTCCAGCACGTTAATAATGCGTTGCTTTTTAACCACAGAGGTAAAGATCACCGGAACGTCGGTAAAAGGAGCTATCCTTGCCAGAATTCCATTGGTATATTCTTTAAGGGTATTGGTCTCCTTTTCAAGCAAGTCCCATTTGTTGACAGCAATTACACAGCCTTTTTTATTCTTCAGTATCAGTTGAAAAATGTTCATATCCTGTGATTCCACTCCCAAAGTCGCATCCAGCATGAGGATACAAACATCTGAATATTCAATGGCCCTGACGGCCCTCATTGAAGAATAAAATTCCAGGTCTTCCCTGGTTTTTGTTTTCTTTCTCAAACCAGCCGTATCTACAAGCATGAAATCATAACCGAACTTGTTGTACCTCACAGTAATGGCATCACGAGTAGTCCCCGCGACCGGGGTAACAATATTCCTTTCTTCTCCCAGGAAGGCATTGGTAAGGGACGATTTCCCCACATTGGGCCTTCCCACGATGGCAATGTGCGGGATAACATGTTCTTCTTCCACGGTACTGTCGTCGTGGAGCTCTTCGAGGATCCTGTCCAGCAGTTCTCCTGTCCCGCTACCGCTTGCTGCAGCTATGGATATGGGTTCTCCAAGACCCAGGGCGTGGAACTCGTAGGTATCAAATATCCGTCCCCCGTGATCTACCTTGTTGACCGCCACAATAACCGGTTTCTCAGATTTTCTGAGTATCCCGGCTATGCTCTGATCGTAGTCTGTTATGCCTGTCTGTACATCGACCATGAAGACAACCACATCGGATTCCTGAATTGCTATAAGAACCTGCCGCCGAATCTGTTCTTCAAATACATCGTCCGTGTTGTGGGCATAACCGCCTGTATCAACAATGGAGAATTCCCTTCCATTCCAGTCTGTCTTTCCGTAATGACGGTCACGGGTTACCCCGGCAGTTTGGTCTACTATGGCCTGCCGTTTTCCTACCAGTCTGTTGAAAAGAGTTGATTTCCCAACATTAGGCCTTCCTACAATTGCAACAATTCCCATTTGTTCCTTTTTTCAGTAACGTGCATTCTTCTTCTTTGGGGCAGCGTATGCCCCGCTCCCTCATCCTGTTGTTATGTCCCACGGAAAATTCGGGGAATTTCCCGTTTTTCCTCACAATAATTGATAAACTCATACCCAGGATACCCAGAGTTATCAGTCCCAGCGACAGGAGAAAAACCGTCATAAGTTGTAACGTAAACACTTGTTGCGGGGAAGTAGCGGATGGTCTGTCACTGCCAGCAGTGGCGGTACCTGGTGGGTTTTGAAACCTGAGCGCTGCATTTTTTGAATTATCTCAGACAGGAGCCGGGCATCAGTACCCGAACGGACCAGCTCTTCTTCAGTTTTTCCTTCTTCTATAAGTGAACGCAGGATAGGGTCCAGTACGGCATATTCCGGAAGGGAGTCGGTATCTTTCTGATCTATATACAATTCTGCCGAGGGTTCTTTGCTGATGGTGTGTGCAGGAATTCTTTCCCCTTTCCTGTTCAGGAAAGTTGCCAGCTCATACACTTCTGTCTTGTAAATATCGGCCATAACCATCAGGGCTCCTGCCAGATCACCATATAAGGTCCCGTAGCCCATAGCCAGTTCACTTTTGTTGCTTGTGTTGAGAACCAGGCAACCCTTTTTGTTGGCGTATGCCATAAGGAGTACAGCCCTGATGCGGGCCTGCAGGTTCTCTTCTGTCACATCGTGGTGTTCATGTTCAAAAACAGGAGACAATTCACGTAAAAACTTATTGTAAATGGTGTCTATGGGTATAATATGATTGCTGATCCCGTTAAGCGCGCACAATTCCAGGGCATCGTTAAGGGAGTGGACCGTGGAATAAGGTCCGGGCATAAGCAGCCCGTGGACATGCTCCTTTCCCAGGGCATCTTGTGCCAGACATGCTACAACAGCTGAATCCAGACCCCCGGAAAGACCCAGAACAGCTGTCTTTTTACCGGCATCCCCGAAGAAATGCCGTATGCCGCCGATCAATGCCAGGTACAATTCCTCTGAAGTTGTCATTACAAGGTGAATTTACTGCTGATGGACTGAAAATTATATACTTTGTCTATGATATCGGCAAACTCACGGGCTATGGACAGCACCTTGATCTTGCTCTTGTTCACGTCCGGATCTGAACACAGGGGGATGGTATCGGTCACTATGACTTCCTCCAGAGGCGAATTGGCGATGGTGTTGTAGGCAAGCCCGGATAGTACCGGGTGAGTAGCAATGGCCCGGACACTGCGTGCTCCCTTTGACATCATCATATCAGCTGCTTTGGCTATGGTTCCCGCCGTATCTATCATATCATCCAGTATGACAATATTCCTGTCGCTGACTTCCCCAATAGCGGTCATGCTTCCAACTACATTGGCTTTTTCACGCGATTTATGGCATATGATAAGGGGACACTCCAGTTTTCTGGAATAGGCATTGGCCCGCTTTGCTCCGCCCATATCCGGAGCAGCAACAGAGAGGTTTTCCAGTTCCAGGTTCTTGATGTAAGGGACAAAAACAGAACTTGAATAAACGTGGTCCACCGGAAAATCAAAAAAACCCTGTATCTGGTCTGCATGCAGGTCCATGGTCATGACCCGGTCGCAGCCGACAGCTTCCAGCAGGTTGGCCACCATCTTGGCCCCAATGGAAACCCTGGGTCTGTCCTTACGGTCCTGCCTGGCCCATCCGAAGTAGGGCATAACGGCAATGACCTTATAGGCCGAAGCCCTTTTGGCAGCATCTATGGTCAGAAGCAGTTCAAATAAATTATCTACAGGAGGAAACGTGGATTGGATGATAAAAATAGTCGCACCTCTGACACTTTCATCAAAGGCAGGCTGAAATTCACCGTCACTGAAAGTGGTTACTGACAACAATCCCAAGGGCAGACCCAGATGAGAGGCAATACGTTCGGCAAGATATCGGGATCCGCGGCATGAGAAAATTTTAAATAAATGCAGATGATCCATTGTCCCTTTGGTTAGAAGATGGGGCAAAGATAAGAAGAAAAAACACAATTAAAGATTTTCGGAGCGGATGGAATTAATATAATCCAGAAGTTCTTTTCTGCCTTCACCTGTTGGAGAAGAAACAATAAAAAAAGGAGGCAGGGGTTCCCAGTAATGCAACAATGATTCCCTTATGGTAGCTGCTTTTTTTTCCAGTGCCGTCTTTGACAGTTTGTCCGATTTAGTCAGTACCAGTGCAAAAGGAATTTGCCAGTTGCCCAGTCCCAGTAAAAAATCGAGATCTATCTGTTGAAGCGGATGCCTTGAATCCAGTAATACAAAAAGCAATGTCAATTTGGGGGCTCGCCGGATGTATCCCTGGATCATGGACTCAAGGGCAGCCCTTTTTGTTTTGGAAACTTTCGCGAACCCGTAGCCGGGAAGGTCTGTGATAATCCAGGAGTTATCTATAAGGAACCTGTTGATGCATTGCGTCTTTCCGGGGGTGGAGGAAGTATGGGCCAGTTTGTGCCTGTTGCATAACATATTGATTAAGGAAGATTTTCCCACATTTGACCTTCCGATGAAGGCGAATTCTTCCAGTCCCGGGGTGGGGATTTCATCAAATTTTGTTGTAGCAGAAAGGAAAGAGGCTTCTTTGATTTCCATAGGGCGAAGGTAAGGTTTTTTTGATTATTTTAATGTAAATTTGTGCAATGGAGAAAATGGATCTCATTGACCTGCAAAGAATACTGGAAGATGCTGTCAGCCGGGCCTTTGAGGAACCATGTTGGGTTCGCGCAGAAATCAGCCAGCTTTCTGTACGTAACCGCCATTGCCATATGGAATTGGTTCAGAAGGAACAGGCAACAGACAAATTACTGGCTAAAGCCCAGGCTGTTATCTGGGCAGGTGTTTTTTCCATTCTGAACCCCTATTTCAGAACAAGCACCGGAATGGATCTCCGGCCCGGGTTGCAGGTGCTCCTGTGCGTGGAACCCAGAATGCATCCTTTGTACGGTCTGAGCCTGGTGGTAACCGATGTCGATCCTTCCTACACCATTGGAGGCCTAGAGCTGGAACGCAGAAAAACCATGGAAAGGCTGGAGCGGGAAGGCATCCTGGACATGAACAGGCAATTGCCCTTTCCTGCCGTACCGCTCCATCTGGCCGTGATATCTTCAGAAACGGCTGCCGGATACCAGGACTTCCAGGACCATATCCGGCTATCCCCCTATGGATTTAAACTGACCCTTTTCCCGGCCCTTATGCAGGGCACCGATGCTCCCACTAGCATTATCCGGGCCATGGAACAGGTGATTGGGTCCGGGAAGGATTTTGATTTGCTGGTTATGATCCGGGGCGGGGGTGCAGCAACCGATCTGCATTGCTATGACAACTATGACCTGGCAGCACACATAGCCCAGTTCCCGATTCCTGTTGTCACAGGCATCGGGCATCACAAAGATGTCCATATAGCCGACAGGGTGGCCAGTCTGTCCCTGAAAACACCTACAGCAGTGGCTGATTACCTGGACGGGCATCTAGCCGCCGAGGAAGAAAGCCTTTTCAGGATCTCACACAACCTGGAACGCGCTGTGCAAAGACGGATTGACGATGAAAAACAAAGCCTGAACTACCTGATCAGGGACATTGGCGGGGCTGTAAGGTGGGTCATACAACAACACGGACATTTGCTGGAATTGCTGGAACAGCGTATAAAGCAAAACAATCCCATGACATTGCTGCAAAAGGGGTATTCTCTGACCTTGTTCCGGGGAAAGGCCCTCTTGGATGCCTCCCATCTTAAAGAGGGCGACAAAGTAGATACCATACTTTCCAAAGGCAGCTTTGGTGCTATTGTAAATGAAATTGAAAATTGAGCCGTATGAATAAGAAAACCGGGATAACTTACCTGCAGGCACGCCAGGAACTCCAGTCCCTTGCAGAAGACCTTGAGAAACCCGATGCAGATCTGGGCCAGATTGCTTCCAAAGTCAAAAGGGCGCTGGAACTGCTGACCTATTGCAGGAATTATCTGCGCAAGGTACAAGCAGACACAGATACAATTATCAATACATATGAAAAGGATTGACGGGGGACTGTTCTGCCTGCTATGCCTGACACTGATGGCAGCGCCCTGGCAAAAGCTTGGAGCACAAGACAGGGCCAGGATAATGGAAACAGACACGGTTACCCACTCACTGATTAAACAGCTCAGGGAAACAACTTCAGAAATCTTTCACGATCCGGCTCCTCCCCGTTTTGTAATGATGGACAAGAGTGAAAAGTTCCTTTTCGGGATGGGAGGCTATGTTTCCTGTTACACCTATTACGACGGGACAGGTTTTTTGTCAAGAGAACTGGCGACAGTACTTTTACCCACAGAGGCTTCCTCTTTGCGCAGCGGCCGTTTTAACATTGATGCCAGCGGTTCCAGGATTTTTTTCAAGCTGATAGGAGATACACGCTTAGGGAAGCTTCAGGCCTATATTGAAGGAGGTTTCTCAGCGCAGGGAAACACTTTTTCTCTGAAACACGCCTATGTCGAGATCAGACACCTTCTCATTGGCCAGACCTGGAGCAATATCATGGACCTGAAAGCTGCCCCTGCCACAGTGGACGGCGCAGGACCCGGTGGTATGAACGGATTACGCCAGCCCCAGTTCCGTTACGGATGGAGATTCTCCAACGGAATCAACTGTTTTGCCTCTCTGGAAGATCCCGAAGTGACCATGCTCAGCGGCCTGCTTACCGGAGTTGAGGATGTGCATATCATGGGGCAACGATTTCCCGATGTGATTGTTTCGCTGGGTTACGAAAGAGCCAGGTGGCACCTCAGACTGGCAGGAGTACTGCGTTTTCTGGAAAAACAGCGGGGCTACGGACTGGCCTTTTCAGGACATGCAGACCTGACTCCGCGCGATGTGTTCATGTTCCAGGCCACGGCGGGAGCGGGTATCGGCCATTACATACAGGATCTTGGAGGAATGGGCTATGATGTATACATTAACAGCAAAGGGCTCTTTGACAAATTCAGGGTGCTGGGTTATTATGCCGCCTATGAACATCACTGGAATGAAAAATGTTTTTCCGGGCTGGTTTATTCGCAGGCCTATGTGATGCCTTTTGAAGGGGCTCCGGGATTCGTTTACCACCACACAAACTACGTGGCCCTAAACACATTCCGGCAATTCTACGATCATGGTCAATTGGGCATAGAAGCCGCCTTTGGCAGCAGGATGAATCTTGATGAAAGCCAGGGATATACCTGGCGTCTGAATTTCATGGTCCGATATAATTTTTAAGTATGGATATAAATGAAATATGGGAAAGGGATACTTACCTGAAACCATATAAACCAGTGATATGGAGGCGTCACCAGATGCGCCTTGACAAAGCATCGCAGATCCGCGGATCCCACCACCTGCTGGCTCATGCCATAAACAACCACCTGTACTACGGATTACATAAGACAGAGAACGGCTGGGTTTGCAGGGAATGGGCACCCAATGCCGTTGCCATGTATCTGACAGGGGAGTGCAACAGCTGGAAGAAAGATTCCCGCTATGCCTTCATTCCTTTAGGTTCAGGCAACTGGGAACTGACACTTCCACCAGAAGCGCTTCAGCACGGGCAGCTTTACAAGTGGCTCATTGAGTGGCCCGGCGGTAGCGGAGAGCGCCTGCCTGCCTATGCCAGACGTTGTGTTCAGGACCCAGAAACCAAGATATTCAGTGCCCAGGTATGGGATCCGGCCAAACCTTACAGGTGGAAATTCAACAATCCCCCACGCGTGGAACATCCCCTGATCTATGAGGCACACATAGGAATGAGTGCCCAGGAGCCGGAAATTGCAGATTTTGACTGGTTCAGGGAAAGAGTTCTCCCAAGAATCGCCCGTCTGGGCTATAACACAATCCAGCTGATGGCCATCCAGGAACACCCCTATTACGGTTCCTTTGGTTACCAGGTATCCAATTTTTTTGCCGCCAGCTCGCGCTTCGGCACCCCGGAAAGTTTTAAAAAACTGATAGACCAAGCCCATGCGCAAGGCATAGCGGTGATTATGGATCTTGTACATTCGCATGCTGTAAAAAACGAGATAGAAGGATTGAGCCGGTTTGACGGCACGTATGATTTGTATTTCCATGCCGGTCCCAGGGGAGAACACCCGTTGTGGTCCTCCCGCTGTTTTGATTATGGAAAAGATGCAGTAATTCATTTTTTACTGTCTAACATCAAATATTGGATGGAGGAATTCCATCTGGACGGTTTCCGCTTTGACGGAGTTACATCCATGATGTATCACGACCACGGACTGGGACGTGATTTTACCCAGTATGGACACTATTTTGACGGGAATCAGGATGAAGACGCCATTACCTACCTGGGACTGGCCAACCGGCTCATCCACGAATGCAATCCCGATGCCATTACCGTGGCCGAAGATGTGAGCGGCATGCCAACACTAGCCTATCCCGGGGAAATGGGTGGAATTGGCTTTGATTTCCGTATGAGCATGGGGGTGGCCGATCATTGGATCAAGTGGATAAAGGAGCTGCGGGATGAGGACTGGCATGTGGGAGACATTTTTTACCAGCTTACCAACAAACGGAAGGATGAGCACACCATATCCTACGCCGAGTGTCACGACCAGGCTATGGTGGGTGACAAAACAATCATATTCAGGCTTATAGACAAGGAAATGTATACTTCTATGAGCAAAGACATCCCCTCTCTTGTGGTAGACAGGGGGATAGCCCTACACAAAATAATCCGTTTACTTTCCATGTCTGCCGCCGGGGACGGCTATCTGAATTTCATGGGAAACGAGTTTGGCCACCCGGAGTGGATTGATTTTCCAAGAGAAGGGAATGGATGGAGTTATCATTATGCCCGCAGGCAATGGCCACTGGCCGATAATCCTCTGCTCCGCTATCAGGGACTGGATTTTTTTGACAGGGATATGATTGGGATAGCTAAGGCACATAATTTGTATATAAGCGCTCCGCTTCCTGTGGTACAGGATATAGGATCACAAGTACTGGCCTTTGAACGGGGAAGGTTGTTGTTTGTCTTCAACCTGAGCCCGGACCGTTCATATACCGGTTACGGACTAGAAGTCAGACCGGGAAAATACCGTTGCATACTTGATACCGATGATCCTTTATATGGAGGTTTTGGAAGGAACGACAGGCAGTCTGTTCATTTCACACTGGAACAGCGGGGTACTAATGTACTGTTTCTATACCTGCCGGCCCGTACGGCAATGGTGTTTATTGCAGAATAATTAGTAACTTGCATGTTTAAGGCTTAAGCAAATCATATGGCATATTTACAGTTCAACAAGCACGAATTAGTTAACCTGGAATATTCGCTGAACAGGGAAATTCTTTCGACAAACAGGGCTGGTGGATACCTGAACACCACCCTGACAGGTTGCAATACAAGAAAATATCATGGACTCATGGTGGTACCTGTTGACAGCCTGGGAGGGGAAAATTATGTGCTTCTGTCCTCGTTGGATGAAACATTGATTCAGCATAACCAGGCATTTAACCTGGGTATTCACCGTTACCCCGGGATCTATGACCCGCGCGGCCACAAGTACATAATAGATTTTGAAATGGACAAGAACATTGTCCTTACTTACAGGATTGGTGGCATGATTTTCAGAAAAGAAATCCTTTTCGTTCACAACAAAGAGCAATTGCTTATTAAGTATACCCTGGCCGAGGCCCATTCTCCCACCATTTTACGGCTCAAGCCATTCCTTGCCTTCCGCAATATCCATGATCTGACCCATGCCAACCTGACAGCAGACACCTTCCATTCTACCGTGGAAAAAGGGGTGGGATACCGGCTTTACGACAATTTTCCACGATTGTTCATGCAACTCAATGTAAAGAACGAGTTTGTCAAATTCCCCGACTGGTATAAAAATATTGAATACGTCAGGGAAAAGGACAGGGGATATCACTACAATGAAGATCTTTTTGTTCCTGGGTATTTTGAGTGTCCCATACGCAAAGGCCAGAGTATAGTCTTTTCGGCCTCCCTTGAGCCGGCTAACCCTTCCCGGTTGCAAACTGTTTTCAAACAGGAATTAGGCAAACGGCCAAGCCGGGATTCTTACAAAAACTGTCTGAAACTTGCTGCCTCCCAGTTCCTGATCAACAGGAATGGAAAAATACAGGTAATCGCAGGGTATCCTTGGCTGGGAAGGTGCTCCAGGGATACAGCCATAGCTTTGCCTGGACTTGCCCTGTATGCAGACAATGGAATATCAATTTTCTCCAGGGCTCTTGAAACCCTTGTAAAAGAAGCGAATGGACTGTTCAACACGGCCGACGCCCCGTTATGGCTATTCTGGACCCTACAGCAATACCTTGGCATGGTTGGAGATAAGGCCGCCTTGTGGAAAGATTACGGGAACATGATGAAGACTATAGTCAAAAAATACAAGGAGGGTACGGACAAGGTGAAGATGCACCCCAACGGTCTGATCTGGACTGATCAGGTGAACATGCCTTTGACCTGGATGGATTCAGTAGTGGATGGCAAGCCTGTTGTCCTGCGCTCAGGGTATATAGTGGAAGTCTGTGCCCTGTGGTACAACGCCGTCTGCTTTGCCCTGAACCTGGCCAAAGAGATGGAAGACCATGATTTTGTGAAAGAATTTGAGGAGATACCCGGTCTGATCAGGGAAAATTTCCTTTCTACTTTCTGGTGTGAATCCCGCGCTCATCTAGCCGATTTCGTGAATCATCAGGGACAGAACATTTACACCAGGCCAAACCAGCTGTTTGCCTGCTCTCTGCCCTATACACCACTGGATGACGAGGTGATTAACACCATACTCAGGGCATGCAGCAGTGAACTGCTAACCACAAAGGGTTTGAGAACACTCTCCCCCAAGAACCCCCTGTTTGAAAGCCATTGCGAAGGAGATCCGGCAAAACGCCACAGGGCAACCCACCAGGGATCTGTGTGGCCGTGGTTACTGGGACCCTACATAGACGCACAATTCCGTTTGCATGGCAAGAGTTTTGTTAATTGCGCCCGGGATATCATAGGGGTTTTCGAAGAAGATATGACCGAGCATGGGATTGGGTCCATTGCCGAATTGTACGACGGCAATCCCCCGTACCGTCCTCACGGTTGCATCTCCAGCGCCCGTAATATTGCCGAGATACTGCGCGTGATGAACCTCATAGAAAAATACGATACACGATGAAAGTATTAATGTTCGGATGGGAATTTCCTCCCCATATATCCGGAGGACTGGGCACGGCTTGTGACGGTTTGACCAGAGGACTGGCAAAAAACCAGGTCAAGGTACTGTTTGTGATGCCTTCTGCCTCGGGGGATGAAGATCAGAGTGCGGTACACATCATAAATGCCAGCGATGTAACGGCTTTCCAGACACGTAAAGAAGCCCGGGAACTATTTGAAAAGGTACAGTTCCTGAAAGTGACATCAAATTTGATTCCTTACCTGGGACCCGATGAATTTGAAGAAAAGGTGGACCTGGAAAGGGAGAAGGAATGGAACGAGTTCAGGATCTCATTCGGACAAAAATTCAAATTTTCCGGCAAATACGGCAGCAACCTCATGGAGGAAGTGATGCGGTATTCTCTTGTGGCTTCTGCCATAGCCCGTCAGAACCAGTTTGATGTCATACATGCCCATGACTGGCTTACCTATATGGCTGGGATCGCCGCAAAGCGCGTATCGGGCAAGCCCCTTGTCGTACACGTGCATGCCACTGAATTTGATCGTTCCGGAGAAAATATAAACAGGCAGGTATACGACCTGGAAAAACGGGGCATGGAAGCCGCCGACAGGGTGATAGCTGTAAGCAACCTTACCCGCAATATCATTATAAACAATTACCATATTGACCCTTCAAAAGTTTTCACAGTGCACAATGCGGTGGATTTCAGCACGGTTGAAAACCGGGAAATCACTAGGGGCGTTCCTGAAAAAATCGTTACGTTTCTGGGCAGGATCACCTTCCAGAAAGGTCCTGAATATTTCATAGAAGCCGCCTACAAGGTATTGCAGAAAACAAAAGATGTACGTTTTGTCATGGCAGGCAGCGGTGACTTGTTCAACCGGGCCATACGCCGGGTCGCAAAACTGGGAATTTCTTCTCATTTTCACTTTACCGGCTTTTTGCGGGGAGAAGATGTGAAGAATATGTTTGCCTATTCCGATGTGTACGTCATGCCTTCGGTATCTGAACCTTTTGGCATATCCCCCCTGGAAGCCATGAAAGCCAATGTCCCGACCATCATTTCCAAGCAGTCGGGGGTGGCAGAAGTTTTGAACCACGCCATTAAGGTCGATTTTTGGGATGTCAACGCGATGGCAGATGCCATTTATGGGCTGCTCACCTTTCCTGCCTTATCTGCGATGACCGTTAGGTGCGGGCTGGAAGAGGTCAATGCCTTAAAATGGGACAATGCTGCCCTGAAGGTAAAACAGATCTATGAATCGGTTACAGAAGAGAAAATATAA
This sequence comes from Bacteroidales bacterium UBA5226, assembly GCA_002409325.1. Taxonomy (GTDB): domain Bacteria; phylum Bacteroidota; class Bacteroidia; order Bacteroidales; family UBA932; genus DMER64. Next base: position 226,447 of record DHUU01000017.1, read on the forward strand.
AATCCAAACATATGAAAAAGACACTCTGTTTGTACTTTCAGGTGCATCAGCCTTACAGATTACGTCAATATCGGTTTTTTGACATAGGCAAGAACCATGATTACTTTGACGAATTTGCCAACAAAACCATTATGGCCCGGGTTGCCTCCAGGTGTTACATTCCTGCTAACAGGATCATACTGGATCTGATCAAAGAATACAACGGAGCTTTTAAGGTCGCCTATTCCATCAGCGGGATTGCCTTGGAACAAATGGAGCAGTTTGCGCCCTGGGCCCTGGAGTCTTTCCAGGAGCTGGCACAGACCGGGCACGTGGAATTCCTTGCCGAGACATACTCCCATTCCTTGTCCTCGCTTATTTCACCCAGGAAATTCAAGGATCAGATTAAGGTGCACGTCAAGGCCGTGGAAAAATACTTTGGTCAAAAGCCTAAAGCATTCCGTAACACAGAGCTGATCTATTCGGATACAATCGGGGAAATGGTTGCAAATATGGGTTTCACTACAATGCTAACCGAAGGGGCCCGTCACATCATGGGGTGGAAAAGTCCAGATTACCTATACGTGAACGCCTTGAATCCCAAGTTAAAATTATTGCTCAGGAACTTCAGGCTAAGCGACGACATCGCTTTCCGTTTCTCCGACAAAAAATGGGCCGACTGGCCCCTGACGGCAGAGAAGTATGCGGGCTGGATTGCAGGAGCGCTTGAACAAGACGACATCGTCAATATCTTTATGGATTACGAAAGTTTTGGTGAACACCAGCCGGCGTCATCCGGGATCTTTGATTTTATAAAAGCGATGCCTGGAATGATTCTTAACCACACCAACCTTGAGATCCTGACCCCTTCACAAGCTGCTGCAAAACACCAGCCCATAGCCCCGCTTAACGTCCCTTATGCCATATCTTGGGCAGATGAAGAACGGGATATCAGTGCCTGGTTGGGCAATGAACTCCAATCGGAAGCCTTTCAGAACCTTTACAAAATTGAAGACCTGGTAAGGCAAAGCAACGATCCTGATTTGCAACGTGATTTCCGTCGGTTGCAGGCCAGCGATCATTTTTACTATATGTGCACAAAATTTTTCTCGGACGGGGACGTACATAAATACTTCAATCCCTATGACACCCCTTACGAGGCTTTTATCAATTATATGAACGTATTGAGCGACATTACGCTCCGTACACCTAAAAAATGATTATGAAGAGTGAATTGAACCTGAGTCCCGACTATTTGTTTGAAGTGAGCTGGGAGGTATGCAACAAAGTAGGAGGGATCCATACAGTTATAGCCACCAAAGCGCTCCATATGTCCCGCGAAATGGAGAACAGACATATTCTCATAGGTCCCGATGTGTGGAGGGAAACAAAACAAAATCCCGAATTCCTGGAAGACCCCCGCCTGTTGCGTTCATGGAGAGACCGTGCCGTACAGGAAGGATTGAGGATCAGGGTGGGACGCTGGAATGTTCCGGGAAATCCAATAGCCATACTGGTGGATTTTTCATCCTATATATCCCGCAAAGATGAAGTGTTCACTGATTTTTGGAGAAAATTCAAACTGGACTCCATCAGCGGTCAGTGGGATTATGTAGAACCGACCCTTTTTGGATATGCTTCGGGCGTTGTAATTGAAAGTTTTGTGCGCTTCAACCTGGCGCCTCATCATAAAAGTGTAGCACAATTCCATGAATGGATGACCGGAACGGGGCTTTTGTACCTGAAATCGGCCAAGATCCCCATTGCCACCACATTTACAACTCATGCCACCGTTCTGGGACGTTCCCTTGCAGGGAACATGATGCCCCTGTATGATAACCTGGAAATGTACAACCCCTATGAAAAGGCACGGGAATTCAATGTTGTTGCAAAACATTCCCTGGAAAAGACGGCTGCATTCTACGCCGATGCCTTTACAACGGTAAGCGACATTACCGCCAGGGAGTGCATCCATTTCCTGGAAAAGAAAGTTGACATAGTGACACCCAACGGGTTCGAAAATAGCATTACACCAGCTGACGATGCTTTTGACGAAAAGAGGAAAGAAGGCAGGCAGACCCTGCTCCGCACAGCCTCGCTTCTGTTGCACCGCAAGGTGGAGGAAAATGCCTTTCTGGTAGGGATCAGTGGCCGGTATGAATTCAAGAACAAAGGAATTGATGTTTTCCTGGAATCGCTGGCATTGCTCAACCGCGAAAGGGGAGGGGCAGACCGTCAGATTCTGGCCTTTATCATGGTCCCGGCCAATCACAAGGGGCCCAGAAAAGACTACGACAATTCCATTACGACCCATTACCTGAACGATCCGGATTACGACCCGGTACTGAACGTGATGCGGGAGCAGGGCCTGAACAACCAGCAGCAGAATAATGTACATGTCTTCTTCATTCCCTGTTATCTGAACGGTGACGATGGACTGCTCAACAAGACATATTACGAACTGCTCATAGGCCTGGACCTTACGGTATTTCCGTCCTATTATGAACCCTGGGGTTACACGCCCCTGGAAAGCCTGGCTTTCAGAGTTCCCACGGTGACTACCTCCTTGGCAGGTTTCGGGGACTGGGTTAAAAAAACTTTTACCGAACCCCACCCTGGTATAGAGATCGTATTTCGTAACGACAACAATTACACCTCTGTGGTGAACGATGTGTCCGGAGTGATACGCCGCATGAGTTTGCTCACAAAGGAAGAAGCACTGAGCATGAAGGAGAATGCGCTCCGCGTGTCGGCCATTGCCCTTTGGGAGAATCAGCTGCAGTATTACAAGAAAGCCTACGCCATAGCTCTGGAGAAGGTGGTGGAGAACCCGGGTAAATTTCAATTGATCAAGGAGGAATGCAGTGCCCTGCGCAGGACTCAGCTCCTGTCCGCTCCAACCTGGTCACCGGTAACCATCCAGAAACAGTTGCCGCAACGACTCAATTTCCTGGAAATATTGTCCAGGAACCTCTGGTGGTCATGGAATGACGAGGCCAGGAAACTTTTTTCCGGGATTGATCACAACCTCTGGAGGGAGGTGGAAAAAAATCCCATTGTATTGCTTGACAAGATTCCTTATAATAAGTACAAGGCCCTGGAAAAAAACAAAATATTCCTGGAACAATTGGATAAAGTGGAGGGTTCATTTAACCAGTACATGAAATCACGGGAAACGTTAAGCGGTGCCCGCGTCGCCTATTTCAGCATGGAATATGGCCTGGACTGGACCCTGAAAATATATTCGGGAGGTCTGGGAATCCTGGCCGGGGACTATCTGAAAGAGTCATCGGACAAAGGCGTTCCCATAACCGGAGTGGGCCTGTTGTACCGTTACGGCTATTTCCGCCAGGTTCTTTCTGCACAGGGAGACCAGGTGAGCGAAAAGGAAACGGTGGATTTTCAAAAAATCCCCGCCATCCCCGTACGTGATAGCCAAGACAACTGGATCACCATCAGCATCGCCTTACCCGGACGGAACATATATGCACACATCTGGAGGGTGGATGTGGGAAAGACGCCGCTGTACCTGCTGGATACCGATTTTGAGGACAACCTTGCAGAGGATCGCAGCATCACCCACCAACTGTATGGGGGTGACTGGGAAAACAGACTTAAGCAGGAACTTTTGCTGGGAGTGGGAGGCATAAGGGCCCTGCGGGCCCTGGGCATAGAGGCCGATGTTTACCACTGCAACGAAGGACATGCTGCCTTTACCGGTATGGAAAGGATCAGGGAATATGTGGTCAACGAAAACCTTTCTTTTGAAGAAGCAAGGGAGGTAGTTCGTGCCTCGTCTCTTTTCACTACCCATACTCCTGTACCGGCAGGCCATGACGCTTTTACCGAAGAAATGCTCCGGCCATATTTTTCACATTACCCGGACAGGCTCAAGACATCCTGGGAAACGCTCATGGCTCTGGGCAAGACAGATGTGTGCAATCCAAACGAAAAATTCTCCATGAGTTTTCTGGCGGCAAACCTTTCCCAGGAAATCAATGGAGTCAGTCAATTGCACGGACTCGTGAGCCGTGATATACTCAATCCGCTGTGGCCCGGCTATCTGCCCCAGGAATCGCATGTTGATTATGTTACCAATGGGGTTCATTACCAGACCTGGACAGCCCCTGAATGGAAAAAAGTGCATTCCCGCGTTTTTGGCCAGGATTTTGCTACCCATCACTACGACAAGAATTGTTTCACCGGGTTTCTGAATGTCCCGGACAGTGAAGTCTGGAATATCCGCAACACCTTAAGGGCTAAATTGATAGATAGGATTGTCATGGCCCTGGCATTGACAGGGAGTGCGCCTGAATTTTATTCACCCAGGGAAGTGGTGGCCATTCGGGCCGCACTGAACAAGGATATCCTCACCATAGGTTTTGCCCGGCGCTTTGCCACCTATAAGAGGGCTCACCTGCTGTTCACCAACCTGGACAGACTGGATGCCCTGATCAATAATCCAAAAGCACCCGTTCAATTCCTGTTTTCCGGGAAAGCCCATCCCCACGACAAAGCGGGACAGGACCTGATCAGGCGTGTAATTGAAGTGTCACGCATGCCCCGTTTCCTGGGAAAAATCCTGTTCATACCCAATTATAACATGGAAATGGCCAAACGTTTGATCCAGGGGGTGGATGTCTGGATGAACACGCCCACCCGTCCCCTGGAGGCTTCGGGTACAAGCGGGGTTAAGGCGGTGATGAACGGGGTTATGCATTTTAGCGTTCTGGACGGATGGTGGGTGGAGGGTTACCACAAGGGTGCCGGATGGGCATTGCCCAAAGAAAGGACCTATGAGAACCAGGATTACCAGAACGAACTGGATGCCGCTACCATATACAACATGCTGGAACACGAAATAGTTCCCATGTTCTATAAGAGAAACCATGAAGGGGTTCCTGCTGAATGGGTACAACACATAAAAAACACAGTAGCTTACATAGCCGGTAATTTCACGACCAACCGTATGATGGGGGATTATGAAGAAAAATTCTACAAACCGCTCCAGAAACGCCATGCAGACATGGTGGCCGGCAATTTCTCCCAGGCCAGGGAGATGGCTTACTGGAAAAGAAGAATGGAAAGGGAATGGGACTCACTGGAAGTGATTTCTTATTCACATCCAAATGACAGCAAAGATATCCTTGTATTGGGGGGCGAAAACGAATCTAGGGTCAGGCTGTACCTTGGCGCACTTTCAACCGACGACATTAGGGTGGAAATGGTCATTACCGCACAGGATAAAGACGGAAAGATTGTCATTGATGAAATCGTTCCTTACAGGCTGGAAGATAATTCCAACGGAGAAGCGTCTTATGTTTGCAAACTGGTACCACAAACAGCGGGCTCTTATTATATCGCCTCACGCATATACGCATATAATTCAAAAATGCCGCACAGGCAGGATTTTGCATTGGTAAAATGGTTATAGCAGCTACCGGTTTTTTTGATGGTGTACATCTTGGCCACCGTGCCGTCCTGACATCCCTGGTGGAAACAGCCCGCAAGACAGCAGGAGAGAGCCTGGCCCTGACCTTCTGGCCACATCCCAGGGCAGTTCTGCAGCAGGATGCTCAGAAATTCCGGCTGCTTACATCCCTGGATGAAAAAAAAGAGATGATTCATGCCCTTGGTGTGGATCAGATTCAGATCATCCCGTTTACAAAGGAGTTTTCGTCCATCCCCTCCCGGGATTTTTTCAGGGATTACCTGCGCAAAAAATTCAAGGTCAGCATGCTAGTGGCCGGATACAACCACAGACTGGGGTGCAATGGGGTTAATGATCCCCAGCTGATGGAACGGGAAGCAGAGAAGGCCGGTCTACAGATCATACGTGTACCGGAATTCTTGTCAGAAAGCGGGGAGCATATCAGTTCCACCAAAATACGTGCTGCCTTGTCTGCCGGATCTGTAGAAACCGCAAACCGCTGGCTGGGTTATCCGTACTGCCTGCATGGGGTGGTCGTATCGGGAAACCGGATAGGCCGGACGTTGGGTTATCCAACAGCCAATATGCAATTGTACGAACCCCTTAAGCAGCTTCCTGCAAACGGTGTGTACAAAGTAGAGGCAGAAGTGAACGGGATCTGGTATAAAGGTATGATGAACATAGGTTTTCGTCCTACGGTAGCCAATCATTTGGAGCATACAATAGAAACTCATATCTTTGATTTTGATGACAATATTTACGGCCTCCAAATCCGGGTAAGGATATTAAAATTCCATAGACAGGAAATTGCCTTTCCTTCCCTTGATTCGCTTAAGGAACAGTTGCATAAGGACAAACAAGCCTTATTATGAAATCAGATACATTAGTTACTCTACTGTTAAGTGTCCTGGCCATTGTGTTCGGGATAATTAACGCCCGTGCAAAAAAAAGAAGACAGGAGTCCCGTATTCCCCGTCTTCCGGATGAGGATTTGATCACTTTGCCTGAAGAAAGACCTCATTATGAGCTTTCCAGACATTCCATCCTGCAGGAAGACCTTCCGGAAGAGGCAACCAGAACTACCGATCTAAAAATGACCCCATCCACACTCCCCGGGAATAAGCACAGTGAAACCGCGCGCAGGGGCGTAAGCAAATATGGGTTCAACCCAAAACAGGCTGTTCTGTTTACAGAAATACTGAAACCAAAATTTGACGAATTTGTTTGATTCATAAAGAAGTATTACATTTGTATTAAGAAGAGTCCTGCTACTGCAGGATTCTTTTTCTTCTTTATTTATTGTTTAAGACTGTATTATGACCAAGATACACTATATGACAGCCGAAGGCCTGGAGAAACTAAAGGAAGAATTAAACAGGCTCACTACGGTAGAACGGGAAGCAGCGGCCCGTGCAATTGCTGATGCCCGGGACAAGGGAGATTTGAGCGAAAATGCAGAGTACGATGCTGCTAAAGAAGCCCAGTCTCTGCTGGAACTGCGTATTGCCAAGCTGCAGAACACGGTAGCCAATGCCAGGGTTGTGGACGAATCCCGTCTCAATACAGATATAGTACAGATCATGAACAAGGTCCTGATCCGGAACCTGAAAAACGGATCGGTCATGGAAGTCATTCTGGTGGGCGAAAGTGAAGCAAACCTGGAAGAAAAGAAACTGGCAGTCTCGTCTCCCATAGGCAGGGGATTGCTGGGAAAGAAAAAAGGAGAGATTGCTCAGATCATTACGCCGTCCGGTATCATTGAATTTGAAATTCTGGAAATTTCCCTTTGATATGGCTACAATATTTTCTCGCATAGTTTCGGGTGAGATTCCTTCCTACAAGGTAGCTGAGGACGACCGTTTTTATGCCTTTCTTGATATCAATCCCCGCAAACCCGGACATACACTGGTGGTTCCGAAACAGGAAACAGACTATATTTTTGATCTGGATCCCGCCCTTCTGGGGGATCTGTTCCGTTTTGCCCAACGGGTGGCACGGGCCATAGAGTCTGCCATACCATGCAAGCGGGTGGGAGTAGGGGTTTTGGGACTCGAAGTTCCTCATGCTCATATTCATCTGATCCCAATGGACTCCGAGGGTGACATGAACCTGAGCAGGCCGGTATGCAGGATCCCGGAGCAGGAGATGCAAAGAATCTGCCGGATGATAGCCCAAAAATTCGAATAAACCTGTTATGAAAACCATAAAGTCTTATTTTGCAGCAGTCATTTTTTCTGCCGCCTTGTTCTCTTCATGCACCGACAGCAATACGGTCCGGATCAGCGGTACGGTGCAAAACCTTTTGGAAAATGACGCCGTGCTGTTAAAACGGCTGGACTTTACATCCGAAACACTTCTGGACACTCTAGAAATAGATGAAAAGGGCGGGTTTGGCTATAGCCTGACAAAAGGCATTGAACAGCCCGGTTATTATTACCTGTATGCCGGTGAGCGCAGGATTGCCTCGCTTATCCTTAAAAAAGGCGATAGGGTATATATACAGACATCAGCAGATGGTAAACATGTCAGTATAGAGGGATCGGAAGAATCACTCTTGCTTCAACAGGTCAACGACCGCCTGGATCAGACCCGCAGGCAGTTTGATTCGCTGTATGTATTGTATGAAAATGCAGCCTCAAAGGAAAAAGACAACCTGAGCCTGAAACTGGGCTCCCTGTTTATCCGTTACAAACAGGATGCAATCCGTTTTTTTTATCAGCATCCCCGGGCATTTGTAAATACGTCTTTGGTGTTTCACGAATTTCCGGGACCCCTGTATATATTTTCCGACACCAAGGATGCCCCTTTGTTGCGTCGGGTGTATGATTCCCTTTATGTAGAGTATCCACTTTCCCCATACGTAATGGCCATTAGGGACCGATATGAAAGCATGGAAAAGTCGCTACAGATGGAACAGGCCCTGGACCGGGCCGATGTGATAGGCTTCCCCGACATTTGCCTTCCCGGTCTTGACGGACTCCGGGTTTGTCTGTCTTCTCTTAAAGGGAAAACCATTATCCTCTCATTCTGGCATGCTGCCAATGTAAACATGAGGCTGGACAACCGTGAGCTGATGGATATTTATCAAACCTACGCTCCACAGGGGCTGGAGGTTTTCCAGGTAGCCCTGGATACCGATAAGACTTCCTGGGCCAGGGCTGTTAGGGAACAATCCCTGCCCTGGATCAGTGTGTGTGACGGCCTGGGTGTTAATTCACCGGCCGTTGCCACCTACAATATTGTAGAAATCCCGGCTTATTTTATCATTAACAGCCATGAAGAGATCATTGCCAGGTCAAACAATGTGGATGAAGTGATCCGGCAGGTCAGAAAGTTGTTTTAGGACCAACAGCCTGGAATTCTTTCAGGTAAAAAGGCGTATAATTAGCCACGTCTTCAAATCTTTTTCCCAGATAAGCCTTCAAGGCTGCCCTGGCCATCCCGTTGGCATGGGATTCCAGCGGAGCGAAGACGGCGTTGGGGTGATTAATTATTTCCCGGCACTTGGAAGCCCCGTTCCCGGTAAATACCACCGGGCCCTGTTCCAGGTCTTGCATAAAACGGTCGACAGTGATGGTCACCGCCTCAACCGGCCCTTCCATACGGGCAATGCGGCCCGTGTCGTCTTCCAGGCAGACAGCATAGGGAGCCGTGTATACGTCCATCCTCCTTGCATCAATCATGGGGTAGATACGGCCCGGATTCTCAGATGTGTTCGCTTCTATGAATAACTGGGCAATCAGTTCCAGCGAACTTACCTGTACTAGCGGTATGGAAGCTCCAAAGCACAGACCCTTGGCTGTGGATACACCCACACGTAACCCTGTGTAGGATCCCGGACCACCGCTAACCGCAACGGCAGCGCAGTCCCCAACCCTCATTCCGCATTCCCGCAGAATGTCCTGAATGAAAACTGCAAGAAGAGATGCGTGGGCTTTTGCCTGAGCTGTCTGGCGGCTGGCCATGATCTGTGTTCCGGCAGCCAGAGAGACAGAGCAAACCTGCGTGCTGGTTTCAATCAACAGTAATGGTGGTTGCACTGACTTGAATGACTTTTGTTTCCTTTCCGGAATCCTTTTCGTCGACGGGTTCTACCCTGGATCCATTTTCAAGGGTAGATGAGATGGCGGTATACGGACCGGTGACAACCTTGTCCTTGCTAGTCAGTCCTTCTAAAATTTCTATATGGATATGGTCCTGCAATCCGGATCTGACCCTGACTGTTTCAACGGTATTGTCGTCGCGCAATACAAAGACCTGTTCTACCAGTTCGTTGGGCCCGAGCTGCTGACTCAGGCTGTCGGGCAGTAATTCCGGCCGTGTAGTGATGGATTGTATGGGAATGGCAATAGCCTGGTATCTTGTTTCGGTCTGGATGGATACAGAAGCCGACATTCCCGGCCTGAAGGGGGTGGCAAATCCGGCAGTTACCAGATCGCTGTAAGATTCAGGCAGGATGAAGACCCTGACTTCAAAATTGGTGACCTGTTCCAGGGAAGAACCAATATTCTTGGCCGAGTTGGCTATCTGAGTAACAAGACCGGTGAACTTGCGGCCGCGGTAGGCATCCACTTCCACAATGGCCGTATCCAGTTGTTTGATTCGCACTATGTCGTTTTCATTCACATCTACCAACACTTCCATTTCCTCAAAGTTGGCTATGCGCAGCATCTCGGTCCCTGCCATCTGGCTGGTTCCCACCACCCGTTCCCCGCGCTCTACATTGAGTTTGGAAACAATGCCGTTCATGGGAGAAAAAATGGTGGTTTTGGAAAGGCTTTCTTCGGCTTCGGCAAGGGCTGCCTCGGCACTCTGCACGTTGAACCTGGATGCGTTCAACTGCTCACCGGAAATGGAATATTCAGAGGAAGATGCTTCAAATTCAGCTTGCGATATGGCTCCCTGCTGGTGCAGTGAAAAGTTCCGGTTATAGGAGAGCTCCACCTGCTTAAACTGAGCCTCCTGCTGCGCCAATTGTGCCCGTGTCTGGTTCAGGGCGGCTTTCATCCTGTCCCGGGCAGACCTGTACTGGTCCTGCTTGATCTGGATCAATATCTGTCCGGCTTTCACGTGATCGCCCTCGGCAACGTTAAGAACAACAATTTCACCCGAGACGTCGGGGCTGATCTTGACCTCTGTTACCGGCTGGATCTTCCCGTTGGCAGGAATGATTTCGGTAATGTTCTTTACCACAGGATAGGCAAAGGTTACCTCTATGCCTTTACCGGAACGGCTTCTGCCAATGATGACCAGGACGATAATAAGTACCACTGCACTTATGATGATCCACAATATTGATTTTTTCATGGAAATGATAAATTTTATAACGTAATGGGAATGCCTTTGTAAAAATCCAGGATCTTGAGTTTGAATACGTGTTCGTATTTTGCCTGGATATAGTTGCTCTGTGCTTTAAACAAATTGGTCTTGGAGACTATATAGTCCGTACCATTAAGCATCCCGATGTCAAATTTCTGTTGCATATAGCGGAACGATTCCTCCATGGATGTGACATTTCTTTGCGCGGCCTGTGTCCTGAGGTAGGTAGAGGTGGCATCGTTGGCAGCCTGCTGTACTTCCTTGAGGAGCACCTGCCGGGCATTTTTCATTTCCAGGTCGGCCATCTCCAGGCCCAATCTGGCGTTTTTTACGTTGGTGTTGACCTGCCATTTGCTGAAAATGGGAATGGTCAGTGATAGGCCTATGGAAGGATTGTTGTTGTTTTTCATCTGTTCCCAGAAGCTTGCCGAGGATCCGCCAATAATGTCCCCGATTGAGCCAGGGTTTTCTTCTTCCGGGTTTTCGTCATCTTTTTTCCGGTTGGCGTCTGAATAGAACGAAGAATAACCAAAAGACAGGGAAAGCCTGGGATAGCGGCCACCCTGGGCAATGGCCAGCTCGTATTGACGCTGTTCTCTTGTATGCTCAGTTTTTTTGATCTGTGGCAGGTCCAGGGACTTATAGTATAGATCTTCTACAGAAACAGGCGTCATTTCCTGAAGGTCCCCTATGGGTGGTGTAACAATTTCAAATGCATCTTCCATGGGGAGGTCAAGCAACTGCCTGAGTGTAAGCAAAAAGGTGCGAAGGTTGTTTTGGGCTTCCACTACCTGCAGCTCCTCGGAAGCCAGCTGCGATTCAATCTCCAGCAGCGCACTCAGGGGCTGGCTGCCTGCATCTACCAGTTTGCGGGAACGGGCGACTTGTTCTGCCACGCTTTCCCGGCTTAACAAGGCTGCTTCCAGGATTTCGCCGGCAAGCAGCACGTTCAGGTAACTGCGGGTGATTTCTATGGAAATGTCATTGCGTAGTTTTTGTACTTCCTGGATGGCAATATTGACACGCGAATGCTCCTGTCTGACGGTATTGAGCTTCTGGAAACCGGTAAAAAGGTCCATATCGGCATAAATCCCCATACTGGTATTGGAACTTCTCACGTGATTCAGGATAGTAAGGGTGGACAGGTCAACAGACTGGCCCCAGTTGACGTTTTCACTGACGCGGGCACTGAGAGAAGGGGCAAAAGACATTTTTGACTGAAAGTGAACATTTTCCGACTGTTTTACCCCCAGCTCCTGCTGTTTGACAGTAAGGTTGTTTTCCCAGGCATAACGAATGCAATCCTCAAGGGACCATTTTTTCTGTGCCTGCAGGGAAAAGGGGAGCATCATAATCAGGGACAAGAATAGACCGGTACTTTTTTTCATAGTGCTTCTTAAGAATGTCCTGCAAATTTACTTTTATTTATAGAATATGCAACAACGATGCCTAAAAGCGATAGCATGCACAACAGCACGTTAAGTGCTGCCCGTGAAGCGGAATACAAAGTTGTTACCCGTGGCAGGAAATATTGAAAAGTGTAAAGTATAATGTTGTATACCCAGTGTGTGGAAATGCACAGGGCAATATCCCCAATTTTGAAATATAAAAAACCCAGGATTATTCCCATTGCAGCACGCTGTATTAGCAAGGAAACCGATTCCGGCCTGTGGCAGAGGGAAAACAAGAGCGCAGGAAGCATCAGGATCAACCACCAGGGAAAACCCCTTTCTTTCATCCGTGTAATTAAAAATTCCCTGAAAAGCAGTTCCTCGCAACAAGATATCCAGAAAAACGACCAGGTGCAGTTGATAAGCCAGGGTGTCAGAGGCATATTAAAGAAAGCCTTACCCGTAAGGCCCGCTGTGAGCGTTGCAACCGGAATCATGATGATTCCCGTGATCAGGAACATCCTTTTCCAGGGCATTTCAGGCAGTTCTGTCATTTTTTTTCTCTTTCGCCGCATGTGCAGCAGGACCATTCCTACGGCCCCGATGGAATTGATGGTTATTATATCAACTCCCTGAGTGTACAGGATGGCAGAGAGCAACAGTGCGGGTAAGCTAAAAACAACGTATAGCCAGACGGGATAGGCTAAGAATAAAACCTTACGCATATTTTTTTTGAAAAAAAAGACTAACCAGTTTTTCCCTGGTTAGTCTGATTTTCATCAGGCCGGCACGACCGATTTCTTTATTTTACCGATCAGATTCTGTCCCAGATCGTAAAGGATACGGAACGCCTGTCCCAGAATTTCACCCAGTTTGTAGGCCAGTTCGGCATCTACCCCCGGGGAAGACACCCCTGCGGTCACTGCGCAGCAGGCTTTGTCGCCCAGCGACTCAAAGCCCGTCAAAAAAACATTCGCTCTCATTTGTTCCATCCGTCTTTGAATCCATCAATAAAGCTGTCTATGTTTTTGGCCAGCATGGCTACAAGGAATCCTGCCTTGCCCATTTTTGAAGCCAAACCGTTGAGGAGGTCCTGAATAATATCACCCAGAACACCGTACTCGGAATCTCCTCCCGTTATTACACACTGGACAGAAGCATCCAGGGTAACAAACCCAAAATTCCGCATCTCATAATCACTCATAACTTTTAGGTTTTAATTATTTTTCTCACCGTTCAGGCGCGTGAGATTCCGCCTGCAAGCGCGCGTTTGCTTTATAATCCCTGCTGCCTGCACCAGGCAGCATATTTTCCGTTCTTTTGAATCAACTCAGTATGAGACCCTTCCTCCGAGATTCTTCCCTGATCCAGCAGCAGAATGTGTGATGCCACAGACAGGGTGGACATCCTGTGCCCTATGATAATGACCCCGGTGCCCTCCTGGCTCCACTTGCGTAACGCCTTAAGTACATATAATTCCGAAGTACTGTCGAGCGAAGAGGTGGCTTCGTCCAGAATGATCCATGAAGGATTGCGGTAGGCGGTTCTGGCCAGAGCAATGCGCTGCCGTTGTCCCCCGGAAAGCTGGACTCCCTGTTCACCTATAGGGGTAAGGATGCCGCGGGGTAGGGAAGAAAGGAACGGTTCCAGGCCCAGTTCCCCACATAGCGTGGCTACCCTTTCCAAATCGGGAGCAGGGTCACCCAGGGCGATATTGTCCAGAATATTGCCTTCAAACAGATCGGCTTTTTGCGGGACGATCCCAATTTGCCTGCGCCAGATATTCAGAGGAATGCTCCCGGCTTCTATCCCGTCCAGGAAGATGGAGCCCCCGTCGGGGGAATACATACGCATGAGCAAAAAGCCGAGGGTGCTTTTGCCAGATCCGCTCTCTCCTGCAATACCGGTGATTCTGCCTGTATGGAACGTATGGCTGAAGTTGACGAACAATGGCATCCTTCCCGGATAATGGTATGACAGCCCTTTTATCTCCAGGTTTCCTTCATAGCAGTATAAGCTTACTTCTTTCGGGGCCGGATCTTCCTCCGTTTTGAGTTCCATGATCTCGAACAACCTTTCGGTAGCGATCCTGGCATCCCTGTATTTCTGGCTAAAAGATATGATCTCGCTTACCGGAGCTGAAAAATAGGCCGTCAGAGCATAAAATGTCAGCAATTCGCCAAAACTCATCATATCACGTGTCACAAACACGGCCCCGGTCCACAGTATGACAAGGCCCATTCCACGGGTGATGGAATCCCCGCCGGTTGCTGCCCGCAATTGGTTCATCCCTCCCCGCCAGGCATAACGGACATACGTTCCAAACCTGGTTCCAACCTTCTCTATCATTTGTTCCTGAGCCGTGCTGTATTTTATCTGGGCAACACCCCGCAACGAATCTATCAAAGCAGTTTCAAGGGCTGCCTGTGCAATCATAATCTGCCGTTGTGTGTCTTTATTGCGCAGGTCGAACAGATAATATACGGTCCCATACAATGGCAGCGCAGCAATACAGATCCAGCTCAGCTGCGGGTTAAAAAGGAACATGACCACAAACGAAAATAACAGCGTGAACACACTCAGGGCAACATTCAACAATCCCGTGCTCAGGAAGGTGCTGACTTTAAAAGCGTCATTGATACGGGCCACCAGTTCTCCCGACTGCCTTTGATCAAAGAACCGCTGCGGCAGGTACAGGATATGGCGGTAAAAACCGCCCACCAGCCGCATGGCCGTACTGAATCCGGTCTGTAACAGGAAACGGATCCTGAACATATTGAGCGCCATAGCACAGAGAGCAATGTATATCATGGAAAAACCCAACAGACGCAGGAAATCTCCTGCCCCCTGCGGAATTACCTTGTCTGCAATCTGCTGCAGGAACAAAGCCGAGGCAATGCCGGTAAATGTATAGAGCAGGGAAGCTGCCAGAGCGCCTGCAAACCGGCGCTTTTCTCCTCTCATCAGGACTTTTGTCCTGTAAAAGAACCCCGGAATATAGCTTCCTTTCCGGAAATTTTCATCCCTGGAGAGGGTTACTACCACGCCGGTCCACTGTCGTGCAATTTCTTCCGGCGTTTTGCGGTGCATCCGGCCGTCTTCAGGATCCATAATGCTGAATTTTTTACTTTTCCTGAAAATTGATCTGCAGGGCCCGTAAAATACAACAAAATGGCTGTGCCCGCTCTCTTTGATCATATGAAACACAGAAGGTACAGGAAGGTTCCTGAACAGGTTGTCATCGGCAGTATTTGAACTGCCGCTGCGCCGGAATGCCTCGGCTTTCAGGCCCAGTGCCCTGGCCCCTTCCCGGATCCCCTGTACGGAAATGCCGTGCGTCTGCGTACCGCTCCATTGCCGGATCTGCTCCAGAGGAAAGCGCAATCCGAACCAGGCAGAGACAGACGCAAGGCAGGCCGCTCCGCAATCACTTATATGGTGTTGTCTGACGCGTATCTTTTTCATAGGTTTCACCCTTAAAAAAAGGAGCTGCCTTTTTTCCCTTCTCCTTTCTGTAATCGTAAAACAGGTCCCGCATAATCCCGTTTTTTTCAGTTACAGGTTCTCTCTCTTCAGACAGCTCCTTGCTAACAAATGACAGAAAGACAATCATTCCCGAAACAGTGGCCAATACAATCGCGATGAAAAAAACGACAAACCCCTTGCTCCCTTTTTCGCGGATGACATGATCGCCGGCTGTGGCCCGGGACAAGGCAGGATAGGATGGTCTGCAGATTGTCTTCATAGCGCAAACCTAACCCCCAGGAAAAGAAATTTCCAGTCAAAAAAGATAAATGATGAAAACGGCTTAGAAAGGACAGAGGGTCAATCCAGGAAAGGGAGGTAGGGCAGCAGGATGGAGGAGAATTTTTCAATTACCGGATACAGGCGTGACGAGTCAAAAGCCTCTTTTGGGAGGAAGGAAGTATAGGCATCTGCCATGTTCAATATATAGATAATAATGACCATCAGAATATTCCATTTGATCCATCCGAAAATTGCACCCGTTAACCTGTTTAACCATCCAAGCAGGACAATTTTCAGGAGCTTGTCCAGAAGATGCCCTAAAATCAGGACAATAATCAGCACTACAATGAAAGTTACTACAAAAGCCACGATACGAAGGCCTTCCCCGTTCCAGCCAAACCATTCCACGATACGTCCGGCAGCAAATCCGGTAAAACGGAAGGAACAGTAACAGGCAAGTATCAGGGCAAGAATGCCGAAAACCTGCTTTACAAGGCCCTTCATCAGGCCTTCTGCAATGGCTATGATCCATACCACCAATAGTATGATATCTATGTAGTTAAAAGAAAGTTTTGCCAACATGCTATCAAAGATAGGTAAGATTCGTATCTTTGCAAACTATTTTTATTGCCTGTATTTATGAAGTTCCCTGAGTATAAGAATTTTGACCTACCGAAAATCCAGGAAGGAATCACCAGCAAGTGGGACCGCGAACAAACCTTTCGTCGCAGCGTTGAAGAACGCCCCGATGCCCCTCCTTTCGTTTTTTTTGAAGGTCCTCCTTCTGCCAATGGCATGCCCGGTATCCACCACGTTATTTCAAGGGCTATCAAGGACGTCGTCTGCCGCTACAAAACCCAGCGGGGTTTCCGGGTTGAAAGACGGGCCGGCTGGGATACGCACGGTCTTCCGGTAGAACTGAGTGTTGAAAAAATGTTGGGCATTACCAAGGAAGACATAGGCGTTTCCCTGTCTGTAGAAGAATACAACGCGGTATGCCGTAAAGAGGTCATGAAATATACCCGCGAGTGGGAGCTGCTTACCCGCAAGATGGCTTATTGGGTGGATATGAGCCGGCCTTACGTTACTTACCACAACTCCTACATCGAAACAATCTGGTACCTGCTCGGCATAATTTATAACAAAGGCCTGTTGTACAAGGGGTATTCAATACAGCCCTACTCACCGGCCGCAGGCACGGGGCTCAGTACCCACGAACTGAACCAGCCCGGTTGCTACAAGGACGTGAAGGACACGACATGTACCGCTTTGTTTAAAATCACCAAAGACAGCGCCAGTGACTTTCTTTTTGACTTGGAGGATGAACCGCTGTACTTTCTTTCCTGGACCACCACCCCCTGGACACTGCCTTCCAATACAGCACTTTGCGTAGGACCGGCCATCAACTACATAAAACTTCGTACCTACAACCCGTACAGCGGGGAGCCCATATCGGTTGTCTTGGCGCGTGACCTGAGAGAAACGCTCTTCCCGGAAAAGAACGGAGCCATTCCCCCAGACTCCTATAAACCGGGAGACAAAGCCATTCCCTGGACACAGGCAGGTCCTGGTTTTACCGGAAAGCAGCTGGAAGGCATACGTTACAGCCAGCTAATGCCTTGGGTGAATCCCGGAGCCGGGGCATTTAGGGTAATTACCGGTGATTTTGTCACCACCCAGGAAGGAACGGGCATTGTACACATTGCCCCCACCTTTGGAGATGACGACCACAAGGTGGCTAAAAAGCACGGTGTGCCTGCCCTGACACTTAAAGACAGCAATGGCAACCTGTGCCCCATGGTAGATAAAACCGGGAAATTTTACCGGCTGGAAGACCTTGATCCCGGTTTTGTAAGCTCCGGAATGGATGCCAGCGCTTATGCTCCATTTGCCGGCCGTTACGTGAAAAACGATTATGATCCGCATTGGAACAACGGCACCGCAGAGGCAAACGGGGCCGAATCGCTGGACGTAGAGCTGTGTATGTGGCTCAAGAAAAACGGATCGGTGTTCCGGATAGAAAAAATGGTGCACAATTATCCCCATTGCTGGCGGACAGACAAACCGGTGCTTTACTATCCGCTAGACTCCTGGTTCATCCGTACCACGGCAGTCAGGGAACGCATGATGGAGCTGAACGACACCATAAGCTGGAAACCCGAATCCACCGGGACAGGGCGTTTTGGCAAATGGCTGGAGAATCTGCAGGACTGGAATCTTTCCCGGAGCCGATACTGGGGAACACCTCTGCCTATATGGCGCACAGAAGATGGAAAGGAAGAACGCTGCATCGGCTCGTTGCAGGAATTATACGATGCCCTGGAGGAATCTGTTAACCAGGGCTTTATGAGTTCCAACCCTTTGAAGGACAAGGGCTTTGTTCCTGGGGATTTCAGTTCCGTGAACTACGACAGGATTGATTTGCACCGTCCGTTTGTGGACCAGTGGATCCTTGCCTCGGCAAGCAGAAAACCCATGCACCGCGAACCAGATCTGATAGACGTCTGGTTTGACTCGGGCTCCATGCCTTTTTCGCAGGAAGGCCTGGAAAAGCTCGGGACCCCCGCCTTTGGGCAGGTGGCCGATTTCATTGCCGAGGGAGTGGACCAGACCCGCGGCTGGTTTTTTACCCTGCATGCCATCGCAACCATGGTCAACGACCGTGTCTGTTTTAGGAACGTCCTATCCAACGGACTAATCCTGGACAAGAACGGCAACAAAATGAGCAAACGCCTGGGTAATACGGTGGATCCTTTCAAACTGCTTGATCTGTACGGAGCAGACCCCGTGCGCTGGTACATGCTTACCAACGCCCAACCCTGGGACAACCTTCGTTTTGACGAAACCGGCGTGGATGAAGTCCGGCGCAAATTCTTTGGCACGTTATACAATACGTATTCCTTTTTTGCCCTATATGCCAACGTGGACGGTTTCACAGCCGCCCTTGCCGCAGAGGACAGTCCCGGCTGGGTTCCCGTGGGGGAACGCTCAGAACTGGACCGCTGGATTATTTCGCTGCTCAACACCCTGACAGATAACGTTCTCAACGCTTATGAGAATTATGATATAACAACTGCAGGCCGGCTGATCCAGGACTTTACCGGCGACCATCTGAGTAACTGGTATGTACGCCTGAACCGCAAGCGTTTCTGGCGTGGTGACCTGGATGATGACAAACGCGCTGCTTACCAGACCCTGTATACCTGCCTGCGGACTATTGCCCTGCTTGCAGCACCCATTGCCCCGGTTTATATGGAACGTTTGTACCTGGATTTAGGTGCCGGCGATTCTGTGCATCTGGAATTAATGCCCAGGGTGCGTAAAGAACTTATTGACAAAGCACTGGAAGAACGCATGGACCTTGCACAGCATTGCACTTCCATGGTTCTGGCCCTGCGCCGCAAAGTCAACATCAAGGTCCGCCAGCCCCTGAGCAAGATCCTGATGCCTGTACTGGATAAAGCTATGGAAGAAAAGCTGATAAAGGTTAAATCCATTATCCTGAACGAAGTTAACGTTAAGGAACTGGAGTTCATTCACGACACAGCAGGCCTTATCCTCAAAGGGATTAAACCGAACTTCAAGGTTTTGGGGAAAAAGTGCGGTTCCCGCATGAAGGAAATCACCTCGGTCCTGAACGCCTTCAGTCAGGAAGAAATTGCCCGCTTTGAAAAGGCGGTGGAAGCAGGAAGCTACACTTTATCCCTCGATGGCGGAGATATGAATCTGGAGCGGGAAGACGTGATTATTACTTCACAGGACATGCCCGGATGGCTTATTGCGATTGAGGGACCCCTGACGGTTGCCCTGGAGGTGACCATCACAGATGCGCTGCTGCGCGAGGGCACTGCCCGCGAACTGATCAACCGGATCCAGAATCTAAGAAAGGACACCGGACTGGAAGTGACAGACAAAATCCGCCTGGTCATTGAAGAACGGAAAGATGTTGCCGAAGCCCTGGCGGATTTTGGCCACTACATTGCCAGCCAGGTACTAGCCACCGACATTGCTTTGGCTGCCACACCCACTGCTGCCCACGACGTTGAATGGGAAGAGGGTACGCTCTCCATTCATATTGAGAAATCATAATTTAATGCTACATTTGCGTTTCCTTAAAGACTAGAACCATGACTACGAAAAAAAGCAAAACCGATCAAAAGGTTACTGAAGAGGTAAGGGAAAAGGTCCGTTATACCGACCATGAGCTTCAGGAATTCAAAACCCTGATAAATGAAAAGCTGACCCAGGCACGGGCTGATTATGAGGAGCTAAAAGCCATAGTTACCCACAGTCAAAGTAATGACACAGAAGACACCTCTCCCACATTCAAAGTGCTGGAAGAAGGAGCCTCGGCCCTTTCTAAAGATGAGGCCGGACAACTGGCTTTGCGTCAGCATAAGTTCATCCAGTCACTTGAAATGGCCCTGGTCAGAATCGAAAACAAAACCTACGGGATTTGCCGGGACACCGGTAAACTCATTCCCAAGGAACGCCTTCGACTGGTTCCTCATGCAACCCTCTCGGTAGAGGCGAAGAACAACCGTGAATAATACGGTTCTATGCGGAAAGGCAAATTATCCAGAGGAAATATCCTGGCGATAATCATTTCATCCATCCTGGTTTTGGATCAGTTTTCCAAGATCTGGATCAAGACCCATTTTACCCTCCATCAAAGTGTGAATGTACTGGGAAAATGGTTCCAGTTGTACTTTGTGGAAAATGAGGGCATGGCCTTTGGCATGGCCTTTGGCGGTGACAATGGGAAGCTCATCCTGAGCCTGTTTCGCGTTGCCCTGAGCATTTTCATCATGTGGTACATAGCCAGGCTTCTCAAAAAGCCAGATACCCCCATGGGTGTGCTCGTAGGTCTTTCCATGGTGTTTGTAGGAGCCATTGGCAATATTATTGACTGTGCTTTCTATGGTCTGATCTTAAGTGAATCAGGCGTAACAGAGGTGGCCACCATGTTTCCTCCCGGAGGCGGCTACGGAACCTTCCTGCACGGCAAAGTCGTAGATATGCTCTACTTCCCGCTCATAGATACCGTACTGCCCGAAAATTTTCCCGTTTGGGGCGGCCGCCGCTTTGTCTTCTTCCAGTTCATCTTTAACGTAGCAGACTCGGCCATCACCTGCGGCGCATTCTACCTGTTGCTTTTCAAATACAAATTTTTCTCCAAAAAATAAAAAGATTCTTTACCTTTGCAACCCTTTACAGAGGCTTAGCCAGCCTCTGAACAAAAGCCAGGGAATGTAATACCGTAATGCTACTGCCACCATTATTCCAGTGCAGTTTACATGTAAGGTTTTACACCCTGCAAAGAACGGAGAGATGCCGGAGTGGTCGAACGGGGCGGTCTCGAAAACCGTTGAACCCATCTGGGTTCCGGGGGTTCGAATCCCTCTCTCTCCGCCACAAAAAAACAAAAAGCCGGCTAAGCCGGCACAACAAAAGAAAACTCACAAAAAACAAATTCATTTGCTTTTTGTGAGTTTTTCTTTTTACAGCACATAGTGCTGTTTTTGTTTTTTTGTGAAGCTACCCCCAACGGGAACACCGAGCGCCGCAGGCGCGAAGGTAATCCCGTCGCTAAGCCTTCCCCAAAGTAAAGAGGTGGAACCTCAGTGCGCACATTTTTCAAGATAAATATAAGTCACTGTAATAGAGATTATTAAAAATTTCTTTAATTATTTTTGCGCAGCAAGGTTCCACCTGTTGGTGGTTTTTTCGACCTTTGTAAATATAAATGGATTATGCGTTCACAGGGATTATTGCCTGCAATGTGGTTATAAACACAGATCCAACGCATGCCCAAAGCCGATTTTTTGGGATTGACAATCGAGTATTATTTACATTATAAATTTCAGATATGTATGAGGAGTTGTTGTTTAAAAGCCGGGATGAGTTCAGAGACTGGCTCATAATAAACTATAATGTCAGCCATGGGATATGGATGGTTTTTGGCAAAGCAGGCAAGCTTAAAACAATTAAGCCGGACGAGGCGCTGGAAGAGGCGTTGTGCTTCGGGTGGATTGACGGTCAGATAAAGAGCATTAACGACACAAAATATGTGAAAAAATTCACACCCCGCCGTAAAGGGAGCAATTGGTCAGAGAAAAACAAAATATTGGTGAAAGCTTTGACAGAAAGCGGAAAGATGACAGCATCCGGAAGGGTTGCTGTAGAACAGGCAAAAAAAAGTGGTAATTGGGACACACAGAAAGCCGGATCCATAGGCGAAGAACAAGTTGGGATCCTGATCAGCGCCTTGTCCGGTGCCGATTTGGCACTGTCCAATTTCATGAAAATGCCCGACTCGGTAAAAAGAACTTATGCAGCGTTGTATTTAGATGCAAAAAAGGATGAAACCAGAATAAAACGGCTGGAAAAGATCATTGGCAGACTTAATGAAAACAAGAAACCAATGTGAAGAAATCAGAATGGCTTATATACAGCAAGGCTTAGTGCAGCGAACACCTAAACACATCAGTAATGAGAACTGTCACTCTTGTTTTTCTAATTGCATTTGCAGCATCATGTTGTTCAGAAAATGACAGCAAGCAACAGGTAGTTACCTTTTTGACATTTCAAAAGAATGAAGCCGGGCAGGCCATGAACTTTTACGTCAGTTTGTTCGAAAACTCCGGGATCATTGAAATCAAAAGGTGGGGAAATGAAGGCCCAGGAAAGGAAGGGACCGTTATGCAGGGGGTATTTGAATTGAACGGACAAAGATTCATGTGCAGCGACAGCCCTGCTGTGCACAATTGGGACTTTACACCGGCAGTATCACTTTTTGTTGAGTGTAAGAACGATCAAGAAATTGAAAGGCTGTTTTCAAAACTCTCTGAAAATGGAACTGTGGCCATGCCATTGGAGCAGTACGATTTCAGCCGTCGATTCGCATGGGTAATTGACCAATTCGGGATTTCATGGCAGCTGTCTCGGCAAAAATTGCAAAGCAATTAGGTTATCCATGTTGTGGAATTGATGCCGGCATGCAATTGATAGATGAAGTAGTAGTAAACCAGGATGAGAGGGTTGCAGAAAACCAAAACCAGGAGATAGTCTCAGAATGGAAAACAAGAGAATATTTGGCTTGCACAGAAATGTCTTTTTCACGGGATTAACCAGTTTTTTTACCGATACATCCACAAAAATGATATACAGTGTGATGCCTCTTTTCCTTATGTCTATTGGAGCATCAAAGACTTCGATATCGCTGATTGAAGGAATTGCAGAAAGCACCGCATCTTTAATCAAAGCATTCTCAGGGTACTGGAGTGATAAGATTGGTAAAAACAAACCATTTATGATATTTGGTTATGGAATCACAGCCCTGATTACCCCGCTTTATGCTTTGGTTAAGCTCCCGGTTCAAGTCCTGTTATTGAGATTTGTTGAAAGGACAGGCAAAGGGTTAAGAGCTGCACCCAGGGACAGCCTTATCAGCGGCTCGGTCTTAAAGAAGGAAACAGGTAAGAATTTTGGTTTTCATAAAGCGATGGATAATAGCGGGGCAATCATCGGACCCCTTACAGCATTCTTGTTGTTATACTTTTTTCCGCTAAACTATTCCAACATCTTTCTTATTGCAACCATTCCTGCAATCCTGGGAGTAATTTCTATAGCTATTTTTATAAAAGATGTAAAAGCCTCGAGGCATGAAAATAATAACAAGTTCCATTTCAACCAGTTGCCCCGGAAGTTTTATTTCTTCCTTGGTATTTTGTTTGTTTTTACACTGGGCAATTCAGCAGACGCGTTATTGCTTGTCAAAACAGCCGAGACCGGGATTGACAAATCATACGTCCCTTTTGTTTATATGATTTTTAATACGGTGTCTGTAATTTTTGCCATACCTGCAGGCAGGATTTCTGATAAAAAAGGTCGCGAATTGCTTATAATAATTGGATTCCTTGTTTACTCAATGGTCTATTTCCTATTTGGCAGATATAATAATCTGGGCATATATATTGTTTTATTTGTATTGTACGGATTATACAGCGCCCTGGTTGACGGGACTCAAAAATCCTTAATTTCGGATATTGTAAGCCCAGACCTGAAAGGCACCGGATTTGGATTGTATCATGCGGTGCTTGGAATTACACTCCTGCCTGCCAGCTTGATTGCAGGTTTGCTGTATGATCACGTTAATTCAAATGCTCCGTTTTATTTTGGCTCGCTAATGGCATTGATCGCTTCGCTGTTAATGATCATATTTGTGATAGCAGACAAAAAAAAGAGGGTCCACCTCTTGTTGCATAAAAGCCAATAATTGACAATATTTGCATAAATGGATGATTCTGCTATAAATGCTTTGTTTCTGAACCTGTTGAGTGCCGCTATCTGGGATAAGCCTGCCGATGTCGAACAATTTACCAATCTGGATGACAAAACCTGGAAAAAGATTTTTCATTTGGCCAGGCGGCAGAGTGTGGGTGCGTTGATAGCAGATAAAGTGTTGTCTCTGCCAAAGGAGTGCCTCCCCCCACAGGAACAGAATATGGCCTCTGTTTCCCTGATAGAACAGACAAAAGCCATGAACCGGAAAATGATCCGGGTATTGGCCGGAATCAAAGACTGGTATCAGGAAACCGGCTTCCCTTTTGTGTTGCTCAAAGGGCTTGCTAACGGGGCAAATTACCCGGAACCACTCCTTAGGAATCCGGGCGATGTTGACCTCTGGCTATATCGTAAAGGAGATAGCCAAAAGTCCAGAGCATGGCTCACTGGGAAAGGTTACCAAACCGAAGATGGTGACGGGATCCACTACAAATTTTCGGAACAGGGTATCAGTATTGAAAACCACCGGCGTGTGAGCTACTTTGACCATAGAAAGTATGACCGGCGGTTTGCGGCATGGGAGAAAGAACTGGTTGCAAAAGAGCATTTTGCTGACATTCAGATTGGTGACCTTACAGTGCAGCAACTGCCTCCGGAAACAAATGCGTTCTTTCTCTTCCATCACATGTTCCGTCATTTTGTGCACCTGGGCGTTGGATTCCGGCAGCTTTTCGACTGGTTACTGTTCCTGAAGAATTACCGGAAGCAAATTGATCCTGTTTCGTTCACTGCACTGGCCCGGTCCTACAAACTGTTATATCCCATGCAGGTATTCGCTTGTGCTGCCGTAAAATACCTGGATGCGCCCCCGGACATCTTCCCTTTCACGGTGCCCAAAGACAACCTCTACGCCCGCAAGGTGATAAATGATATCCTGGAAGGTGGTAACTTCGGCTTTCACCGCCCCGGGGATAAGCGTCCCCAGGAGAAGATGCGCGGGATGTGGTTTTCTTACAAAACAACGGTGCGAAGGTCCCTGAAATTCGGGTTGCTATCCCCCGCGCACTGCCTGATATTGCCCGTTACCAAACTGATCCGACGCCTTAAAATCGGATTCAAATAATTTTATATGAGATCTGCACTTCAGTTCTTGCTTTATACCTCCAAAGGATTCAAGTCCCGCATAGGGATAATTTTGCTTATTGGCCTGGCCGAGGTGTTTTTTTCCCTGGCTTTTGTCTGGATCTCCAAGACCATTATTGATATAGCCACGGGAGAAAGGTCAGGGGAATTGCTGTATCACTCCCTCCTGCTGGTAACGCTGGTACTTATTCAGATTCTTTTTCGGGTATGGGATACCCGGCTGCGCAGGATGACCGAAGTGCGAATGGGGAACTCGGTCCGATATAATGTTTTTTCCCGCCTGCTCTATACCCGGTGGCAGGAACTGTCCACCCTGCACAGCGGCGATATGCTCACCCGGATCATCAAAGACACAGACGATGTAATCAATGTCCTGGTGAGCGCATTGCCTGTGGCCATTCTGGCCGTTGTCCAACTGGTGGGGGCACTGGCAATCCTCTTTTTCCTGGACCATACGCTAGCCCTTATCCTGGGTATAGGTATGCCGCTACTGGCCATTTTTAGCCGGGTGTATTACACCTACATGCGCAAATACACCCTGGAGGTGAAAGAGAGTGAGAGCATGATAACTTCCATGATGGAAGAGAGCCTTTTAAATCAGGTGGTGATCCGCACCTTTGAACGGCAGGAAGATGAGCTAAGCCGGCTGGACAAGCTGCAATCCAGGCTGCATCAAAGCGTCCATAAAAAGACGAAGGTCTCTCTCCTGGCTAACCTGTTCATGGGGATCACCTTTAACGGCGGCTACATAACGGCCTTTCTTTGGAGTGCCTACGGTCTGGCTAAAAACACAGTCTCCTTTGGTACCGTAACGGCTTATCTGCAACTGGTAAACAGGCTCCAGCGTCCGCTATTTGAACTGACAAGGCTGCTACCCACCATAGTAGCCGCCAAAGCAGCCATAGAACGTCTGATATACCTGACCGGTTTTACTCTGGAAGATAGCAAAGAAAAGATACTTCTTCAGGGGAAGGTTACCCTGACTATAGAAAACCTCACCTTTTCCTACGCTCCTGAAAGCGAACCCGTTTTGTCCAATTTTTCTATGGTACTTGAGCCGGGGACCATGGTGGCCCTAACGGGAGAAACAGGTGTGGGAAAAACCACGTTGCTCAGGCTGCTGCTGGCTCTGGTAAAACCAGATTCGGGGAGTATAGTCCTGGAAGATGAATCGGGGAGGGTAGCTGTATCGGAACGTACCCGCTCCAATTTTGTATACGTGCCCCAGGAAGGTTCGTTGTTCAGCGGCACCATCCGCGAGAACCTGCTGCTGGGCAAATCCGGAGCGAGTGATCAGGAACTCATAAGGGCTTTGGAAATTGCCTCGGCAAACTTTGTTTTTCAACTGCCTCAGGGTCTGGATACTGTGCTGGGAGAAAACGGAGCGGGGTTGTCACAGGGACAGGTGCAGCGTGTGGCCATTGCGCGGGCGCTGCTCCGTCCTGGGAAAATCCTGTTGCTGGACGAGGCTACATCGGCGCTCGATTCCCAGACGGCACACACGTTTCTGCATAATTTGAAAAAGGATGCGGGAGACCGCGCCATTCTCTTTATAACCCACCAGGCCGAGGTTGTGGCCTTATGCGATGGCCGGTACGATTTGTAACCGGCTTGAGATCCGAGTGGGGATGCCCTTTAGTACATCAGGTATTCCCACAGAGGCCCGCGCTTTTTCTTGGCACGAAAGCGCTCCATCAATTCCGGTGATTCTTCTCCCTGGAAAAACCATTTCTGGCCCGAGGCATGGGCCCTGTCCTGAAGGGTTTCCATGGTCACGTTTTTAGAAACGTAGTACTCGGGTATGAGCAAATTGTTGTCTGCAGAGATGACACCTTCCCTGAGTGCAATCTCGTACAGCCGGGTGCGCGGGTAGATACGCATTCCCACAAAGGGGAAAAAGATGGTCTGCCCCAGCTCACGGGAACGTTCAAAGGTTTGGTTTAAGGTCATATCTGTCTCGCCGTAGCCTGCCAGGATCATGAAATGAGCGTGATAGATGCCTAGTTCGGTAGCATGCAGGCTTAGTTTCTTAATGTCACAGAAGCGGAAGCTTTTGTTGTAATTCTCAAGTTGTATGTCAGACAGGGAATCGGTGCCCCATTCTATATGCGTCAGGCCTGCTTTCTGATACAATTCCAGGTCCTGGTATGTCAGGTTATGGGGTGTGAAATAAGCTCCCCATTTCACGTTCACTTTGCTTTCTATCAGAAGCGAAGACAGTTCCCGGTTGTATTCCCTGTGGATATTAAAAACAGAATCGGTAAAGAAAAGATAATTGATGCCTTTGCTGTTCTTGAGCTCTTTTATGTTCTCGGCCACCGACCGGGCATCCAGCAAACGAACGCTCTTGCCTTCAATGATGGGGTAGCTGCAATAAATACACCCGTAAGGACAGCCTCTTTTTGTCTGGATATTGAGCATCCCGCTTTTCTCAAAATAAAAATGCGCGTTGTCGGGTTCTACATTCAACGCCAGTGTAGTGATGTATTGTTTGTGTGGATTGATGGCCACAGTCCCGTCCGGTCTGGCGTAAACCAAACCGTCAATCCCGGCTGGATCCTTTTTTTCTTCCAGGGCCGAGACGAGTTCGCGGATACTTTCTTCGCCTTCCCCCTGTACGCCGTAATCGGGGGCAAGTTCTTTGAATAAGACATCGGGGTAAATGGAAAAGCCCGAGCCGCCCATAATGACCACCGCCCGGCTGTTCTGCCGGATGACCTGCATTACCCTGCGATAATGGTTCACAAAAGAGTATTGTTCGTAAAAATTTGTGTCGTCAACATTCCGGAGCGATACCCCTATGTAATCGAAATTGCCGTTGCGACAAAAGCCGGCCAGATCTTCGTAGTTTCCCAGGTTGAAATCAAAAAATCCAAGCTCCCAGTCCGGCATTTTTTCATTAAGGTAGGTGGCAATATAAGAGATCCCAATAGGGTAGATGATATAGGGATTCTGGTAATTATTGGCAGAGATGAGGGCTATTTTTTTCATAATCAGGTACGGGTCTTTGTTCAGTCACAGGATTAAGTAGGCAAAGGTAAATAAAAAAGTCCGGCCGGATTGAGTTACCCGGAAAATGGTTAGATTTACAACAAAATTTTGAATCTATGAAAATAATACAAAGTACGTTTTTAGTATTCCTGTCACTAATTATCTTTAGTTCCTGTAAAATGCCCGATCCATCAGACCCGTTCAGAAGATTTTCCATGGAGCGCAACCTGATCGTTGTGATCAGCGACATTCATCTTGGAGCAGACCCGGCTTATGCCGAATGCACGAAGAATCTTACTGCACTTGAAGAATTCCTCACACAGATAAGAGTGTCTTCCAACGTTAAGGAACTGGTCATTGCCGGAGACTTGCTTGATCAGTGGTACATCCCTGCTCATATAAACACCTATCAGGGTAAGGATCAGGCAGATTTTGTCAAACGCATTGCGGCGGCAAACAAAGGAGTGATAGATGCATTCAAAAGGATCATCCGGGATGAGAGAATACTGGTAACCTACGTTCCGGGAAATCACGATCTGACGATCACAGAGGCCAATGTGGACCTCATCCTGCCTGGTATCAACCAGAAGCGTGATAAGGAACTGGGTTTAGGGACCTATTCTCCCCAGGGCTATCCCAAAATTGCAATTGAACACGGACACCGGTACAATTTCTTTTGTGCTCCAGACCCGTTCTCAAATCAGGACATTGCACCCGGATCCATATTGCCTCCGGGATACTTTTTTACAAGGATCGCGGCGCTAAGCGTATCTCAGAAATATCCGCCTGCAGGTGATATTCTACCTGTAATTACTCCCAATGTTTCCGGTCAGGAAAGTCAAAACCTCCTGTTTGCCTATTGGAAATTGTGGGAATGGACGCTAAATACCTTCCACATAACTAACAAGTTTAACGAGAAAATAATTGTAACAAATATTGACGGATTAACAGGAACATATGCTGTTAACGACCTTCTCCCTTACCAGACAACTCCGGGAGGATTTATAGATGTTGATCTTTACAAGGGAATTCAGGATACATGGACACAGAGACAAGCGCACAATAATGTTGCAGTTCCAATACCTGCAATGCATGCGATATCCAAATCTGCCCTGGCCAGTGAGACCGATGATCAGGCAGTTATCCAATATTTTCAAAATCCAAAGTCTAACGTGAGGATCGTGGTTTTTGGCCATTCGCATGTTCCAACAATTCAATCGTCTTTGGATCATTTAGGACAAAAATCAATATATGTTAACGCGGGAACCTGGATTGATGTCAATCCCCACGGAAAAACCATGGATTTTGTTGTGATTACACCTCAGGTTGATGATTGTTGCTCAAAGACTCATGTCAGACTTTACAACTTTGAAAATGAAGTGATCACCCTTATGGCAGAAGATTCGGTACGCCTGTAAAGAGCAGAAAATTGGCCAAATGCCGAATTCTGGTCTATTTCGCGAAATAATCCCGAAAAAATGATTAACAGATTCATCTGATGAGTAAGGAGTTTGATGTTCTGATAATTGGCGGCGGTCCGGCAGGAGCAATGACGGGCATTGAGCTTTGCAGGAAAGGTTACAGCACCTGCATTATTGATAAGGAAATCTTTCCCCGCCCCAAGCTGTGCGGGGGGTTACTGACGCAAAAATCCACAGACCTGCTGGCCAGGTACTGTCCGGGGCTAGACCCGTTGGAATTTGTTGTGGAGCAGGCGCAAACAGTAGATTTCTATTTTCAGGATAAAAAAGTGAACCGGTTCACTACCCGGGAGGTATATTATTTTACCGAACGAACGATTTTTGATCATCTGCTCGTACAGTATTACCTGAAACTAGGCGGCAGGATGATACAGCAAGTGGCACTCAGGCCCGGGGATATTGACTTTGGAAAAAACACCGTAACAGCAGGGACGGGTAAAATCTACTATAAGTATCTGGTGGGTGCCGATGGCTGCAACGGAGTCCTAAGCCGGGCTGCAAAAATCAAAAGACACGATTTCTTATGTCTGGAAGCCTGTTTTCCAAGGGATCCACATAACGAAAAAGAATTCAGAATATACTTTGGATTAGCAAATATGGGGTACGGCTGGTATTTTCCTAAGAAAGAACATTATTGCGTAGGTATGGGAGGGGAAGAATCGGGAAAGGCCATCAGCGACAAGGCCAGGCGTTATTTCCGGGAAGCGCTCAACAGCCAATCTGCACAGGTTGAAGATTTTGCGGTCAAAGGCGCGCTCCTTCCCTCAGGCCGGAAACTGAATACCCGCCGGCTTCCAAAAAACTCCCTGCTGGTGGGCGATGCCGCGGGATTTGCAGATCCGGTGACCGGAGAAGGAATTTATTATGCCATGCTGTCCGGGGTTCAGGCAGCCGGTGCCATTGATGCCTCGGCCAAAAATAAGAAAAGAAACGTCTTAAAGCGCTACAATAAAAGCGTATGGCCCATCCGCAAAGACATTCGGGCGGCGCGTTTCTGGAAAAGGATCTTGTACTATCCTCCCATCCTCAGGGCCTTCATGAAGCACATTCAAACACATACAAACTTTGTACGGTTTTACCTTAAAAAAGTGATCGCCACCGGGGAATTCAATTACAGGAACTTCCTGCGGGTATACCTGAAAAACAGAGCCTTTTCCCCCTTCGCTCACGACCCAGATCTTACCCCCTGACATTTCCACTAACCAGCAAGAACAAATAATTGAAGATTTTTGTTATATTTGATAAAATTATACCAGAATCAAAACGTTTCAATACCATTTATCATTTACCTGGTCCGCGCAGTTATCAGCGGGGGCGTAACCGAAAGGCCTAACAAGTAGGAAAAACTTACAACAAACAATATGGCAAATTACACAATTGAAGAAATTGAAGGAATCGGACCCGCATTGGGCGCAAAACTTAGGGCAGCCGGCATAGTCAGCACCAATAAGCTTCTGGCCGGAACTAAAACAAAGTCCCAAAGACAAAAGATCGCAGATGCCGCCGGTATCCCCGAAAAGCAAATACTTAAATTTGCGAACATGGCAGACCTTTTCAGGGTACAAGGTGTAGGGAAAGGTTTTGCAGAACTGCTCGAAGCTGCCGGTGTGGATTCTGTTCCCGAACTGGCACAAAGAAAAGCCGAAAACCTCACCGTAAAAATGGCAGAAGTCAATAAAGCCAGGAACCTTACCCGCAGGGATCCTTATCTGAAGGAAGTGGAAAAATGGGTGGCCCAGGCTAAAAACCTGCCAAGAGCCCTGGAGTATTAACTAAAAAAACCAAAGTATGGGAACCAAGAAAAAAATCACAAAAGTTGGCGGAGATGAAGTATCTCCCAATCCGGAGCCAAAACCGTTCGTACCAACTCCCGAAAGTAAAACGAAAGCGACAAGACTGCGCATCATTGCCGGGATATTATGGGCGCTTGCCATTGCTGCTCAGGTGGTAGCAATATCAATGCTTTTCAGGCAACCGGTCAACATGACCTGGATCATAATTTTGATAGTGATAGATCTGGCTCTGGCCATAGCAGGCTCCCTGCTTTGGAAAAAATCGAACAGATTTGACCCGGCCTCGGAGAAAAACAAATTTTTGTTTTTCATGCAAAGTCAGCTGGGGCTGGTGGTTGCCGTTATCGCCTTTTTACCACTGGTAATTTTCATCCTGACAAGCAAAAACCTGGACAAGAAACAAAAGGGTATTTTGGGTAGCATTGCCGGTGCGGCATTGCTCATAGCGGGTCTCACCGGGATCGATTACAATCCCCCCTCTGCCGAGGAATATGCAGAACAGACGGCCAGAATTGAAGAATTGACCGGACAAAATGTGGTTTACTGGACCAAATCAGGTAGCAAATACCACATATATGTAGATTGCCATGCCATAAACAGGGATGCCACCACCGAGATCTTCGAGGGAACCGTTGCCAAGGCAAGGGAACTTAAGAATATTACCGAACTATGTAAGTTTTGTGAGGCTCGTGCCGAGAAAGACCGGTTACTTCCCGATCTTGAAAAAACCGACATAGGTGAGGAAATTATGGAAAAAGTAGAAGAACTGACAGAATAAAAATTTATGAACGAGATCATTAAAATTGTTGCATCAAAAACGGGTATTTCTGAATCAATGGCAAAAAAGATCGTCGAGATCGTTATTGCCCAGTTGAAAAAGAGATTGCCCGAAGGGATAGGCGGCCAGCTGGAAAACCTGCTCGGGGGCGCCTCGCCAAAGGGCTCAAAATCTGCAGGCGATCAGCTGGGCGGATTGGTGGGCAAACTGGGCGGGATGCTCGGCAAAAAATAAGCCGGTTAAACCGTAAGCGGCCAATAGAAGCCTCTCCGTTTACGGGGAGGCTTTTTGTCTGCAGAGCATAGGCAAATGGATAGTGTAGTCAAGCCCATGCGATTTTTTTCAAGCCTGAGTCCCTGCACCAGGTTGCCTGATCAGGTAGCCCTATTAGTTCACCATATACTTAAAAGCCCATCCAAAGATCAGGTAAGCGGTATTTCCGCCAATGGTCCCTTCGTTTTGTCCCCAAAGGAAGGGCCAGTCGTCGTAGTTCTCAAAATGGTCTGGTTGTCTGAACAATATACCGGGAGCCACATTGCCCGGAATAAAGGAGAAATCGGCCCTGTTGTTGCCATAGAAAACCGCTTTGGGACGGGTGGCGCCCACAGTGGCCACCAGCGAATAATTATGATAGGGATGGCAGCCAAACAGCCAATTGGTTACTTTGAAGGCATGATTTGAGTCAATGATGTCGGGATAATACCGGTTGGCAAAACACAGGGTGGTACCAAAACTGACTATGGCTCCGCTTCCTGCCCAGTTACCCAGTCCAATGGGCACTCCGTAGGGATTGTCCTTTTCAAGCTGGTCAATATACTCTTTATACTGCATTACATACGGACGGAGTTTTTCTTTGTAAGAGGCATCCAGATGGGGTATGGCATGCAGCGCAGTCAGGATGTTGCCGCTCACGTTCCGTTCAAGAGCCGGCCAGAGCTGTTCCTGAAACTTTTCCAGGTAGGGTTGTTCTCCTGTAGAGATGTATAGCTGCAGATTGGTTGCAAAGTTTCCGGACCCGAATCCCCTGCCGGGGCGTCCCTGAGGCATGGCGGCCATCAGCTCTGTTGACTCTTTCAGCAGTCGTTTTGACTGTTGCAAAGCCCTTTCCGAAAGATCGTCGTTGTATCCCTTCAGGGCACGGCTTGCCGAGGCAAACATGGTTGCCGCCATTTGGTCCAGGTAGGGATTGCGGCTGGTAAACGCCCACATGTCATCCTTAACGCCGCTTGAACGTCTATCGGCTGCAATTTCATACGGGCCGTGTTCCGGGTTGTAGGGAAGACCGTCGGTGATGGAAGCTGCGTCGCCCAGATGGTGGTAATTATCAAGCACAGCGTTGGACAGCGTTTGCGCCATATGGCCCAGTATCTCTGCCTGGGCTACCAGTTGCATGGTTCCATGCTCTATAAACTGCAGTATGTCGGGTGTTCCGTCCGGACGGTGAAGGTCTACATATCGTTGTTTATGATCTACAAACGTCTGATCTCGCAATGGTTTGAAGTATTCCCATGTCTGGACAAAGTTCTGTACCACGCTTATGTTCGATCCTGTCTCAATATCAAAGTCTCCTGCGTCAAAGAAACCGCCTGTGTTCAATCCCGGGATCAATTCCAGGGCTTTGTACGGTGTATCGGTTGTGGGTCCCTGTCTGTGAAGGTCAAAGTGATCTGTGTTGGGAGGTGCCTGCAGGTAACCCTCTTTGAAAGGTTCGCCGTGCCACACCCTGTATGCCTGGTTCACGTACATATGGTTCATGTGTATGGGTATCCATATATCGCTGGTAGCATCGGTAATCTTCTCGTAAACGTTCCCTTCTATGATAAAATTGTTCGTTTTGCAGTCACCGTATTGGATGTAATAAATGCCAGGTTCGCAGATAGGGGTAAAATCGAATTTCACATAGTGGTATTTGTAATAGTCGCCCCAGGATTCGATCTTGCCGTTGAATACTACAGCCTCATTGCCGTTGTTGTCTATTTTATACAGAGATGCTGTTTCAAGCGGTTTGTCTTTTTTGTCCAGTTCAATGACAGATACTTTGGGTTGATCAGGAAGGTAACCTACCTGGGAGAACCCTATATTGGGTTCTCTGATCCATCCTTCCACGGCATTCGGTTCAACCATCCAGGTCAGTACCTTGCCCGTTTTTTCTGCCGGCAGCAGGCTGCGCACCACATACCATCCGTTCTGAGCCAGTACCCGGCCGTCAAAAAGCATTAACTCTGCATCCTCAGATGTGATCTTAACCATCCGCTCGGGCGCATCGGGTGCCAGAAGCATGGCGTGTCCGGTTTCCAGCGGAAGGGGATCTATGAACCGGCCCGTGCCCCTGTCATCTGATGTCACATATCCCTTGAATTGTTTTGGTTTTTCACTGTTCGGCCGGGTGATGGTGTTTCCCACTACATAGCGCGGGAAGCGGTTGGGACGTCCGTCCATCAGATAGGCCTTTCCCCAGTACTGCGAGGGCAGGAACTCCAGGTTGAACCCGGCACTTCCTTCCAGCGCTGCGGGAAGGGGTTTGTCCAGGTAAACAGAAATTTCCACCCCTTTGCCTTTTGCCGACACAACCACACGCGATTCAAAGCCATAATCTTCATAGAGTAGTACCGACTCTATGGTGTTTGTTTCACGGTTAACCTTACGGGTGGGTATTGCCGGCACAAGGTCCCATTGCTCAGGAGTATGGGAGAGTCTCACGGCACCTCCCTGTGCTGTTCTCACACCATGGTGGATGATCTCTATGCCAGCGGTTTTTTCGTCGTTAAATTGCCCGGTAAAAAGGTTGCTGTAAACCAGCACATTAACACCCTGGGTCTGGAAATATCCCAGATCGTTCAGGATCAGATTCTGGCCGCTGGCTTGATTGAATGTCACAAATGACAGTATGAACAGAAAAAGAACTGATAACACCATTTCTCAATATTTTTGTTTATTTTATTTTTTAATTATTCCATAAGAACACGAATTATGCCAATTCCTACCACATAAACAAATGAAAATGCGGTTATCCGCATTGACCAGCAAAAATCCACCGGTTGCGGCCAATGCGTGACGGTCTGCAAGGACTTCAGCCCGGACAACATTTATGTATATAAAAAAACGGACGTTTTACCTGGTCCGGAAATTTGTTTTACCTTTACTCTTCTTCAGCCTGTTACGTAATATGAAAAACATCAGTAGAAAGGATTTCATCCGGAAGGCCTGTGCCACGGGAGCCTGTTTGTGCGGAGCCGGCTGCATGGGCTTTGCCAATCATGTTTTTGGTGTAGAGAGGCAAGATACAGGGGCCACCCCCCACACAGAGGCCATGCCCCGGCAATGGCTTTCCCTGCTTATGGGCAATATTGACAATATTCCGGATGAGGCCCAAAAAAGAAGCCTTCTGAAGGGCTGTGCTGTGGCCCATTACAATCAGTTAAAGCTGGAAGAGCTTCTTGCCCCTTACAGGAACAACCCCGATGCGTTTGTGCAATACCTGGAGAGCGGGTGGGGATGGAAGGTAGCGCACGACAAGGCGGCCCGCACCATCCTGGCCGATGAGAACAAAGACCACTGCGTCTGTCCTGTTGCTTCTGTCCTTCCGCAAAAAGGCCCGGCTGCCCTTTGCTATTGTTCCGAGGGATTTGCCGAGGCCATGTTTTCCTTTGTCCTTGGGTGCCCTGTTTCGGCCACGGTGGTTTCATCCATCCTCCGTGGCGACGAAAGATGCGTGTACCGGATTATTTACCAGAACAATGATGTCGTTTAAAAAGAATCTCATGAAACAAATGCTTTCTTCCTGTGGCCTGCTGTGTAACGAATGCGAATTCTTCAACAGGCAATGCTCCGGCTGCTACCGGGTGAAAGGCGTCCCTTTCTGGGCAGCAGAACACACTCCGGGGGGCATATGCCCCTTATACCAATGCGCCGTGGAGGACAAAAAGTACAGCAGCTGCGGGCAATGTCCCAGCCTGCCCTGCGAAATGTTCCTTCGAATGCAAGATCCCAACAGTACTAGATATTCCGGTTGATAGTCGG
>DHUU01000020.1:0-34744 GCA_002409325.1 Bacteroidales bacterium UBA5226
TACTATAGTAGGAATTATTTTCATAATGAATCAGATAAAAAACAAGGTCACTCCCCCTACGCTCAGCACCGCACCCACCACCTGCTGCCAGGTGACTTTGCGTTTGAGGAAAAGATATTCGGGCAATAGGATCAGTATGGGGACCGTGGCCATGATTGTCGAGGCTACGGCTGTGTTGGCATGCTGGACCGCCATCAGGGAAAAGGTGACCCCCAGGTAGGGTCCGAATACCGAGCCGGTGACCACAGATCTGATAGCCTTCTTATCCCTGAAGACCAGCAGAAAGCGTTTCAGATCTCCTTTTATCAGAATAATCAGGGCAAATGAGAACATCCCTATGATGGTCCTGATTTGGGTTGCCGCCAGGGGAATATAAAGGGCATTGGCGGTTGTATACACCTTTTCGTAGGCGAGCATGCCTTGTTTACTCAAAACTATGCCTGCCCCCTGCCCCAGGGCACCTATCAGCGCATAGAGAACCCCTTTGACCGGGAGTTGCATTTTAAAACGGTGGTTTTGATTTCCATTCTGCTTTCTGAGGATGGAAATGGATATTCCGGTAAGGGTCAATAACATGCCTGCCAGTGCTATCCAGGACATTTTTTCTCCCAGCAGCATGAATCCGAAGACAGCGGCAAAAGGCGGTGCCAGGGTCATGATCAGTTGCGAGAAACGGGCCATTATCAGAGTATATGAGGCAAACAGATAATAATCTCCCAGTACGAATCCTACCAGTCCCGACAAAGACATCCAGAACCAGGTAGATTTGTCAGCACCCACGGGAATGAAACTGCCGTTAATCAGCAGCATGGTGAATCCGAGCATTAAAAAAGCACAGACAAGACGGATAAGGTTCAGGTTAATGGATCCGATCCGCTTTCCGGCATATTCAAAAAAAAGGGCGCTCAGTGTCCACAGGACAGCTACGCCAAGGGCAATGGTTTCTCCTTTCATGCGGGCACAAAAGTAGAAAAAGAGTTGCAATTATTTCATTCCGGCAACCGTTATCTGAATGACATCTCCTTTTTTTGTATGTATATCATACTCATATACCTTTTTGTGCAATGGTACAGTGTCCCTACGGGTTGTGTGTATCAGGGGGGCTTTAACCTGCGCTACATAAAAGAAGGGATTGGGATTCGAGCCGCGTGCCTTTTGCAGGCCTGTGCCTTTCAACGGCACATAGGATCGAATGCGGCAAACACCTCCCAGAGAAGACCTGATGATCGCTGTGTTCAGGATCCCGTTTTCCCATGAAATATCTATCTCAAAGCCACCGCGGGCCCTCAACCCGCGGACAGTGCCGCTAGTCCATGATTTGGGAAGTGCAGGCAACAAATGTACAGCTCCGTCGTGGCTTTGAAGTAGCATTTCGGCAATACCCGCCGTACATCCAAAATTGCCGTCGATCTGGAACGGGGGATGTGCGTCAAAAAGATTGGGATACGTACCTCCCCTATGCCTTCCGTTGGGTTGTAACGAAGGGGTCAACTGATCTGTGATCAGTTTATACGCATGATCTCCGTCCAGTAACCTGGCCCACAAATTAACCTTCCACCCCATGGACCAGCCAGTTGATTCATCTCCCCGGGCTAACAGAGACTTTTTTGCGGCGAAAAACAATTCCGGGGTCCTGAAAGGAGAGATCTGGGCAGAGGGATACAATCCATATAAATGGGAAACATGCCGATGCCTGTCATTAGGATCATCCCAATCATCCATCCATTCCTGCAACTGACCCCATGCACCTATCTGCATTGGAGGCAGACGGTCGAGGGCCATGAGAATGCTGTCTGCCAAACCTTTGTCCTTTTTCAGGATACGGGCAGCTTCCATGGTTTTTGTAAACAGGTCGAATACCAGCTGATTGTCCATGGTCGCCCCAGCCGTAACGGAATGCTCCGGATGCTCACGGGGAGCATTTTCCGGGGAAATGGAAGGAGAGACAACCAGCCAGTTATGCCGGGGTTCTTCTGTCAGAAAGTCCAGAAAAAACCGGGAAGCCTCTTTAATGACCGGGTACACCTGTCCCAGGTACCTTATATCCCCGTTATACAGGTATTTATCAAACAGGTGCTGGGAAAGCCATGCCCCACCCATGGGCCACATGCCCCAAAAAGCTCCGTCGACCGGACCGTTGATCCTCCAGATATCTGTGTTGTGGTGCAGTACCCAACCCCGGGCTCCGTACATGTCCCGGGCCGTTTGCTTTCCGGTGTGTGACAGTTCTCTTGTCATACGGATCAGTGGCTCGAGCATCTCGGAAAGGTTGGTGATCTCAGACGGCCAGTAATTCATTTCGGTATTGATGTTAACGGTATACTTACTGTCCCACGGGGGAAAAAGCCGGTCGTTCCATATCCCCTGCAGATTGGCCGGCTGCCCTCCAGGCCTGGAAGATGAGATCAGCAAATAACGCCCAAACTGGAAATACAAAGCCACCAATTGCGGATCGTCCTCCGAGCAAAACCTTTCCAGCCGTTGATCCGTGGGTCTGTTTGCCGCTGTGGTTACTCCAAGATCAAGGTGTACCCGGTTAAAATATTTCTGATAATCTGAGATGTGATCTTTAAGGATCCGGTCGTAATTATGGGTCAATGCCTGTGCCAGGTAAGCGGCGGACTTTTCCTGTGCATTAGCTCCAAGATCATTATAACTGACAAAATTGGTAGCTATCGAAACATACAGGGTTGCAGTATCGGCCCCGGTGACGGTCAAAACGGTGTCACCGGCAGTTACCGAACCGTTGTCGGTCAGAATTTTTATCCGGGCACAATACGATACGGCACCTTTGACGCCTTCAAGATCGCTGGTCGATCCGGATAAAACAAGTTCGTCTTTTCCCTTAACAGAAAGTTCTGCCCCCGGAAAAGACTCCATGGTGAGCGAAAAATGCAAAGCAGCCTTTTTATCGGCAGTGATCCGGCCAACGATCACCTGATGGGGAAAAGAAGAAAATACACGGGTCTGGTATGTGACGTCATTGACCTTATAGCGTGACAAGGCTGTTGCGTTTTCCAGATCAAGTTCCCGGTAATACCCAGAGTAATTTTCATGACCTGGAAAAAACACACGCAGGTTGCCCACTGTCTGATACGGCATCCCGTGCGATGTTTTGCTTATAAATTTTTGATCGATCAAAGCTTGTGCTTTGCTGAATTTGTTGTCAAAAATCAGTTTTCTGACTTCCTGCAAAACGTCTCTGGCGTCGGGATTGTCGTTGCGGTTCGGCTGACCGGCCCAGACCGTATTTTCATTCAGCTGCCATGTTTCACAGGAAGGATCGCCGTACACCATGGCTCCCAAACGTCCGTTCCCAACGGGCAAAGCTTCTACCCATTGCGAAGCAGGTTTTTCATACCAGAGTTTCAGATAAGGATCCTGCTGAGCATACGCCGGAGAACTGATCAGAAAAAAAAGATAAAGGACAACAACGGGGCGTGACTTTTTCATTTCCATAGTTAATTCATTGTAAACCAGTCAAAATCAACATAGCCGCCCGGTTCTTTTGTAGCATAATTGAACAATCCGAATTTGTTTCCGGTAAAAACTTTCAGGCTGAACTTCATGACGAGCTTGTTACCAATCTGCTTGAACTTGTTGTTATCATAACTGTATTCGAACGTCGCTTCTTCTGTACTGTTAGAGAGGATAGCACGTAAGTATATGGTATCAGATCCTGCGGGAACAGACGCGATCAATTCTCCGTTATTGACCATAATAAGACTCCGGCTCTCCTTTTCCTGTTTTATGGCTATGAAGGCATAGGGATCCTGAAAGACTGCCAGACCGGCCAGATCACCATCTTTCATAGAGGCCACTTCCATTTTGGTTGTTCCAGTCGTAGGAATTTTATTATCGTAATGAGCAAAAGGCCTCTGGGTAAGCATATTGGGAGCCTGAACGAGAGTTGTCACCACTTTTCCTGTTACCAGGCGCAGGTAGCCGGGTCGTTGGGTCAGCGACCATTTTTCAGGATCGGGATTGTGGTTCCATCCCCATTGCATGCCTAAGGTTATGCTGCCAAAATCATCGGATGTTGGGAGTTGCTTTACACGATATGCATTGCCCACATGGGGCTTTTTCCAGGTTATGACGCCCCGGCCGTCAATACCGGCCACCGGCCATCCATCTACCCAGCTGAGTGGTTGTAAAGAAGGAAAACGCCCCAACGGACCGCTGTCAACAAAAAGAATGGTCCACCATTGTCCGGTTTGTGTCTGGATCAGGGCTCCCTGGTGAATGCCAAAAGTGACTCCGGGGACGGTGTCACGTAGTACCACTTTCTCTTCGTAAGGTCCGTAGATGTTACTGGAACGTAATGCCACCTGGATCCCGTCTCTTCCTCCGTAGGTACAGTAAAGATAATAATACCCGTCGATTTTATAGACATGCGTTCCTTCAAGTCCTTGGCGGACAGTGCCGGTGTAAACCAGTGAATCACGGCCGGCCGGAGCAAAGTTTTCATCCAGTGGGGTGATGAACAGGTCCCCATAGCCGTGCGCTACATAAACGTCTCCGTTATCATCGAAAAACAGCCCGGGGTCATAAAAACCCTTCGGCAATTTCCGGATACTCCAGGGACCTTCAGCCTGGGTTGCTGAACAAAGAAATCCTCCTTCATTCAGGGTGATGAACAGTAAATAAAAGGTCCCGTCATGATACCTGAAACTGGTGGCCCATTGACCATGTCCGTAACGGTTACAACCGTCCAGATCGTAACAGGGACTGAAATCAAACCGCGGCAGGGCATTGCTGCAATACTCCCAGTTTACGAGATCGTAAGATTTCAACACGGTCATTCCCGGGAATACGAACATCGTGGTCGATACCATGTAATAGGTGTCACCTACCCTTATGACATCGGGATCAGGAAAATCAGCGGGAATAAGCGGATTGGTAAAAGTGCCGTCACCATTGTCACTGCAGGTGTTCTGAGCCAGTGAAACGTTTGCTGTGAACAGGAGCAACAAAAATGTAAAGACCCTGGAAACAATCTTCCTCAAGTCCGTCAGAAAGTTATTTTTGCCCATAATAAGCTTCCGGGCCGTGTTTGCGTCCAAAATGCTTTTCAATTAACTGCGGGTTCATTTCCAGGGAAGGATTGATGGCGTAGGCCACAGCGGCCATCTTTGCTACCTGTTCCAGGACCACGGCATTTTCAACTGCCTGGAAAGGATCTTTTCCCCAGGTAAACGGTCCGTGGTTTTTGACAAGAACTGCCGGAGTATGCAGAGGGTCCATGTCCCTGAAACGTTCTACGATCACATTCCCAGTTTCCCATTCGTAATTCCCTTTGATCTGTTCACGTGACATATCCCGTGTACAGGGGATCGAACGGTGAAAATAATCTGAGTGTGTCGTCCCAATATTGGGAAGGTCGACACCGGCCTGCGCCCAGGAAGTTGCATACACCGAATGGGTATGGACTATGCCTCCGATCCCTTCGAAAGCACGGTACAGGGCCAGATGGGTGGGGGTATCCGAAGATGGCCTCAGATCCCCCTCCACTACCTCTCCTTCCAGATTGACAACCACAATCCGGGCGGCGGTCATGTCCCGGTAACTTACTCCCGAGGGTTTGATCACTACCAGATTTGATTCCCGGTCAATGGCCGATACGTTTCCCCAGGTAAAGATGACCAGACCGTGTTCCACCAACTGGATATTGGCTTTGAATACTTGTTCTTTTAATGCTTCTAACATGGTGCTAAATTACCAAAAATACCAATAGAAAGCAGCTGTTATTCCCAGAATGATCAATGTGTTAATAATATCCCAGGCATTCCAGCTGGCTCTTGTTTCGGCTTTCTGTTTGTCTGTTGCGGTTCCAAAAACCAGGCCCTGGATCTTGGCGGGTTGCGGCGCCTTGGTAAAGAGGCTCACCAACACAATTACCAAAATACAGAACAGAAGCATCCAGCCGCAGAAGAACAACCAGTTCGTTTCATAGAAAACAGAATAGAACAGACCGGAATGATTTGTTGTTTCCACGCTGGAATAGTACACTTTGGCCCCGAGCCGGGTAAGACCGATAACAAAACCCGAAATCAGTCCCCACATACCGCCTTTGGCGCTGGCGCGCTTCCAGATGACCCCCATCAGGAACGCTGCCGCAATACCCGGAGCCAGAACGGATTGTACATCCTGCAGGTAGGCATAGAGAACATCTCCGATACTTTTCATGACAGGTATCCATAAAATACCCAGGATCACTATTACTACAGTGGCAATCTGCCCTATACGGACCAGTTTCTTTTCAGGTGTTGCGGGTTTGAAACGTTTGTAGAAATCAATGGTAAATAACATGGCGGACGAATTGAACAGCGAAGCCAGGGAACTCATGAGAGCTGCCAGGATGCCACAAACCACCATCCCTTTTAAACCAGCCGGAAGCAATGTGGCAACCAATTGCGGGAAAGCGGTATCAGCCGTATTAAGTACAAAGGGTTGTCCGTTAATCATTACGCCTTTCTGTGACATGGCAAACGCAATCATGCCGGGGATAAGGAACAGGAATACGGGCAACAGTTTAAGGTATGCTCCAAAAATGGCTCCCCTACGGGATTCT
The DNA here is from genome assembly GCA_002409325.1 of Bacteroidales bacterium UBA5226. GTDB lineage: Bacteria > Bacteroidota > Bacteroidia > Bacteroidales > UBA932 > DMER64. Next base: position 6,572 of record DHUU01000020.1, read on the forward strand.
TTCTGATTACGACCGGAAAGGACACGCTGTACAATGTACTGATCGGTGCACCAATACCAGAATCCGATTATGGCAGAACCCACCAAAGCGCCCAGCCAGGGGAAATCGGGGTCGTTATTGTTACGGATAAGATTCACCATGGTATCGCCGTATTCATTGACGGAAGTTGCTCCGCAAATAGCCAGCACTTCATCCCAGCCTCCTACGGCCCTTAGCCCGAGTACCACAATGAGCAGCGATCCAATAAGCAAGATAGGAGTCTGAAGTACAGAAGTATATAATACAGATTTCATGCCGCCCAGTACAGTGTAAAGGGCCGTTATCAGAACCAGCCCAATGGCGGAAATCCAGAAAAAGTCAATACCCCAGAGTTCATCTATGCCGAATACCTGCTGGAAAACAAGACCTCCTGCATAAACGGTCACGGCTACTTTCGTAAGCACATAACTTACCAGTGAGATAACGGATAAAATAGTACGGGATTCTTTATTGTAACGGCGTTCCAGGAACTCCGGCATGGTCAGGACCATGCTTCGTGAATAAAACGGGACAAATACCCATCCAAGTAACAGGATCATCCATCCCTGGATTTCCCAGTGTGCCATGGCCATACCGCTCGATGCCCCGGCACCGGCCAGTCCAATCAGATGTTCGGATCCTATGTTGGATGCAAATATGGAGGCCCCGATAGCCAGCCAGGTAACATCGCGTCCACCTAAAAAATAATCCTTGGAATCGTTCGCTTTCTGTTTGACCACCCACAGAACAATACCAATTAACGCAGCGGCAAAAACGCCTATCACAAGCCAGTCTAATAGTTGCATATGTTTTATTATTAATAGGTTACTATACTGAATTTATAAGTGCAATGGCTAGTATATGTTTCTCCCGGACGCAGAACAACGGAAGGCCATTCCGGTTTATTGGGGGAATCGGGATAATGTTGTGTCTCAAGACATACAGCAGCACGTTGTTGGTATATAATACCGCGTTTTCCCGTTACAGTCCCGTTCAGAAAATTACCTGAATAGACCTGAATACCCGGCTCGTCTGTATAGACATCCATTTTTATACCGCTTTCGGGTGAAAACAGGGTTGCAGCCACGGTAGCCATATCTCCTTTGGTGTCAAGTAACCAGTTATGATCGTACCCGTTACCGAAAAGGATCTGTTCGTAACCGGTGCTGTCTATATCTTTCCCAATGACCTTTGGTATGGTAAAGTCCATAGGGGTTCCCGCAACCGGGGCCATTTCTCCGGTAGGGATCAGTGTTTTTCCAACGGGCGTGAAGTATTGGGCATTCACATACAGAACGTGATCAAGAATGCTGTTTGCGGGGTTGCCGCTCAGATTAAAATAGGAATGGTTTGTCATGTTAATGACCGTAGGCTTGTCGGTCGTAGCTTCGTATACGATCTCCAGTGCATTGTCCGTGGTGACGGTATAGGTAACTTTGGCCGTGACGTTTCCGGGAAAGGATTCATCCCCGTCCGGTGAATGCCGCACAAGGGTTATGGAATTATCTGTAACCTTTTCCACTTCATATATCTTGTATTGCCATCCGTTGGGACCGCCGTGCAGGCAATGTCCAAAATTGTTCTTTGGAAGATCGTAGATCGTGCCGTCCAACGTGAAACGTCCCTGTGCTATCCTGTTGGCAAACCTCCCTATGGAAGCTCCAAAATCAGAAGGAATCTGCAAGTAATCGTTCACCTTGTCAAAACCCAGCACAACGTCACGAAGCGTGTCTGCTTTGTCGGGAACCATTATTGATACAACACGTCCCCCGAAATTTGTCACACACACTTCCATGCCCTGGCCGTTCTTCAGAATGTAGAGTCCGGTCTCCTGTCCGTCTTTTTCTGCTTTAAAGTTGCCGGGATTCAATCCCGATACCGACAATGATGGTGCCTGTGTACATGCGCAGAAAAGTGACATGCACACCAGAGTTACGCATACGGTCAATAGTTTTTTGTTCATAGGATATATTGTTAAATGATCGTTCAGTTTTTATATGCCTGGGGAAGCCATACCAGCATGGACCCTGCTCCTCGGTGTGCCCAGGCATAATAAGGGATCAGGGTAAGGGTAACTTCTTTGGGGACCGGGTGGCCTTCCTCTTGACAGGACTGTAACCGGGCCCGGGTTTCCAGTTGGACAATGCCATAGAGTTTCCCCGGGACCGAAACCGTTTTGAATTCGGGGGCGGGGTTCATAATTACTTGTCGCAGTTCAAAATCATTATCGGGCCATTCTGCACAGTAGACCAGGGGACCTCTTTCGACAGCCACACGACCTCTGTCGGCAGATACTTTTTCATTGGCTGCAACGGTCCTGGCGTCCATCAGGAAATTAACATCAACACGGTCGCCTTTCTTCCATTTCCTTTCAATGCAATAATACCCGTTACAAAGCGTAAACACAACGTCTTTTCCGTTCACCAGGATACTGTATGAGGGTGTCTTGCTGTCATGGTAAGCATACAGATCTCCGGGAACGGGACGGTTCTCAACCCATCCGGGTATACGAATTTTCAGGGTAACGTTTTTACCGGTGGCCTTATCTATGGTTATATGAATATCTCCTTCCCAGGGATAAAGCGTTTGCTGTCTCAGGACCATTTCTTTGCCCCCTACCCTGACAGTGACTGTATTGGACATGAAAAGATTCACAAACAGGCTGTTGTCTTTTACTGCATAAATATATCCGGGGAGAGAGGGAATGAACCGGCTGATATTGGACGGGCAGCAGGCACAGCCGAACCAGGGCTGGCGTTGGTGCTGACCTGTGGATTCCAGCGGATTAGGATAGAAAAAACTGCCACCATCTAGGGAAACCCCCGAAATAAGCCCGTTGTACAGGGTTCGTTCCAGTACATCAAAATATTTTGATTCGCCATGCAAAAGGAAAAGGCGGTAATTCAAATACACATTCCCTATGGCTGCACAAGTCTCACAATAAGCAGACAAATTGGGCAATTCGTAATTTGCGCCAAATGCCTCTCCCTGTCTGGTAGCCCCTATGCCGCCTGTGATGTATAATTTTTTTGTAACCATATTTCCCCAGATCCGGTCTATGGCCTCTATATAGGACCGGTCTCCTGTAAGGGCGGCTACATCTGCCATGCCTGAATACATGTAGGTGGCACGTACTGCGTGTCCCACTGCCTGGTCCTGTTCTATGACCGGTTTGTGTGCCTGGCTGTAGGCATCTTTACGGGAAGTGTATCCTCGTTTATCCAGAAAAAACTTCGCTTGTTTAAGGTATTTATGATCTCCTGTTACCAGGTACAGTTTCGCCAGGGCCATCTCTGCTATCTGATGTCCGGGTACGGCAACGACCTGTTCCGGCCCCTCCCCAATCTCACGGCAGACACAATCTGCATAGCGGATGGCTATGTCCAGGAATGATCTTTTACCGGTGGCCTGGTAATGTGCAATGGCTCCTTCCACCATGTGTCCCAGATTGTAAAATTCATGGCTCAGTTCTTCGACCTTTTCCCATCTTCTATTACCGGCCCACTCGTGGGGATGTTCAGGATTCATGGTCCGCGCCGTGTAGAGGTACCCGTCGGGTTCCTGGGCGGCAGCCACAAGCACCAAAACGCTGTCTATATAGGCTTCAAGATCTTTGTCAGGATAAGTCTGTAGTAGATAACTGGCTCCTTCTATGGTTTTGTATACATCAGTGTCATCAAAAGAGAACCCTTTCACTTCGTTTTCCGGGCCTGGCCGGGCTGCTCTTACGAAATTATCAAAACGACCTGTTTCTTCACATTTACTGAAAGCCAGAGGTACGGTGACCTCCCGGCTGGCTTTCAGGCGTTGACCCCAGAAGGCGTCGGTAACTTTAACAGACGTAAAAGGCACTGGATCAATTGGATATCCGTGAATCAATAAAGAAAGCAAATGGATCGTTAACAGTCTGAACATATTTTTATTAATTTAGATACTCAATTGTTATTCAAATATGATTAAAATATTTTTTTTCGGTTTGTGTGTGGTCTATTTTTGTATGAATATGAATTTTTTGACACATTCCTAACATCGCCATTTTTCTTCCTTTGTAATAACTAAATCAAAAAAATACTAATTATGGCATTCGAAAATTTTGAAGTATGGTTTGTAACAGGAGCACAACTTCTGTATGGAGGAGATGCGGTCATTGCCGTGGATGCTCATTCCAACCAAATGGTACAGGGACTGAACGATTCGGGAAACCTTCCCGTGAAAGTCGTTTATAAAGGAACGGTGAATTCAGAGAAAGAAGTGACGGCCACCTTCAAGGAGGCTAATAATTGTGAACAATGCATTGGGGTGATCACATGGATGCACACTTTCTCCCCTGCCAAGATGTGGATCCACGGATTGCAGTCACTCGGTAAGCCTTTGCTTCATTTCCATACGCAATTTAACAAAGAGATACCCTGGGATACCATGGATATGGACTTTATGAACCTCAACCAGAGTGCACACGGGGACAGGGAATTCGGACATATGGTCACCCGTATGCGAAAAAACCGGAAAGTAGTTGCGGGTCACTGGCAGGATAAAAAAGCACAGGCACAGATAGCCGTCTGGATGCGTGTTGCCGCCGCCTGGGCCGATGCACACGATATGAGAATCATCCGCTTTGGGGACCAGATGAATAATGTGGCCGTAACCGACGGAGACAAAGTGGAAGCTGAAATGCGACTGGGGTATCATGTGGATTATAGTCCCATAGCCGAACTGGTTGCCGTGCAATCACAGGTTACCGATGCAGAAGTGGATGCACTGGTAGCTGAATACGAATCCCAATACACGGTTGCCGACAATTGTAAAGAAGGCGGGAAAGACCGTGCCCAGGTTCTGAGAGCTGCCCGCGAGGAAATTGCACTGCGCCGGTTTCTGGAAGAAAAAGGAGCCAAGGCTTTTACAACCAATTTTGATGATCTGGCCGGGCTTGACCAGCTCCCCGGACTTGCCTGCCAGCGTCTGATGGCTGGAGGCTATGGTTTTGGGGCTGAAGGTGACTGGAAAACGGCCGCCCTCACCAGGAGTGTGTGGTTCATGAGCCAGGGAATGCCTAAGGGCTGTTCTTTTATGGAAGATTATACCATCCATTTTGACGGTAAAAAAAGTGCGATACTACAGGCCCACATGCTGGAAGTGTCTCCTTTGCTGGCTGACAAAAAGCCGCGTCTGGAGGTACATCCCCTCGGGATCGGGGGCAAGAACGACCCCGCCCGGCTGGTATTCACTTCCAAAGATGGTGAAGGTATCGCTTCTACCATCATAGACATGGGAAACCGTTTCCGTTTGATCGTGAACAAAGTGGATTGTATCAAATCCAAATCGCTTCCCAAACTGCCGGTAGCCTCCTCTCTATGGATACCCCGTCCAGATTTTGAAGTGGGGACAAGCTGCTGGATCCTTGCCGGGGGAACCCATCATACCGCTTTTTCTTACGACCTGACCGTTGAATACATGCAGGATTACGCTGAAATGGCAGGCATAGAACTGGTTGTAATTGATGAAAACACCACCGTAAATTCGTTTAAGAAAGACCTGCAGCTTAACGAGATCTATTACATGTTGAATAAAGCGCTTTCTTAGTATGGATAAATTTGTCATAGGACTGGATTACGGGACCGATTCCGCCCGTGCGGTAATTGTGAATGCCCGTACGGGTGAAACAGTGGCTACATCTGTTAAGTATTATCCCCGCTGGATGGAGGGAAAATATTGCCAACCCGCAGCAAACATGTATCGTCAACATCCCCTGGATTATATTGAAGTGCTTGAATCATCGGTCAGGGAAGCCCTCTCGCAGGCTCCTGACGGAACAGCCGCCAATGTTGTCGGGATAGCCTTTGATACTACAGGAAGTACGCCAGTTTTTACCGATGAGAAAGGCACTCCGCTGGCCCTCCTGCCCGAATTTGCAGGTAATCCCAACGCCATGTTCGTGCTTTGGAAAGACCACACGGCCATTGCCGAGGCGGAGGAGATCAACCGACTGTGCAGTACATGGAAGATCAACTACACTGCCTACGAAGGAGGCATTTATTCTTCCGAGTGGTTCTGGGCCAAGGCGTTGCACGTTCTCCGGGAAGACAAGGCCATAAGAGAAAAGGCCTACTCCATTGTAGAACACTGCGAATGGATGCCGGCATTGCTCACCGGGGTAAAAAAATCATCAGATATAGTCAGAAGCCGCTGTGCACAGGGGCACAAAGCCATGTGGCATCCCGGCTGGGGAGGCTTGCCCGAAGAAGATTTTCTGGTGGCACTTGATCCGTTGCTGGCCGGGTTCCGGGACCGGCTTTATGAAGACACCTTTACAGCCGATAAACCGGTAGGTACTCTGACACCCGAGTGGGCCGATCGCCTGGGTCTTACTACCAACGTGATGATTGCAGGAGGTGCCTTTGACTGCCATATGGGTGCCGTAGGAGCAGGCATTACACCGCACACGTTTGTAAGGGTCATAGGCACATCCACATGCGATATTATGGTCGCCTCCTATGAGGATATCGGATCTAACCTTATCCGCGGTATCTGCGGCCAGGTGGACGGGTCAGTTATTCCGGGAATGATCGGCCTGGAGGCAGGACAATCGGGTTTCGGGGACGTTTACGCCTGGTTCAGAAGGGTTCTCGAGTTCCCCCTCAAAGAACTGCTGCCGGATGAAAACCTGGCAGATGCTCTTTCGGAAAAGATCATCCCTGCGCTTACTGCCGAAGCTGAAAAAATCCCTCTGGAAGAAAGTACCCTCATTGCCACCGACTGGATGAACGGCCGCCGCACACCCGATGCCAACCAATTGCTCAAAGGCGCCATTGCCGGTATCACACTCGGCACTTCTGCCCCTCACATCTTTAAGGCATTGGTGGAAGCTACTGCATTCGGTTCCAGGGCTATTGTAGAACGTTTCAGGAGCCAGGGAGTGCGGATAGACAACGTAATAGGTATAGGCGGGATTGCTTTGAAATCCCCGTTCGTAATGCAAACACTTAGCGATGTGCTGAATATGCCCATTGAGGTTTGCCGCACGGATCAGGCCTGTGCACTGGGGGCAGCCATGTTCGCTGCCACGGCTGCCGGTCTCTACACCAAGGTGGAAGAAGCCCAACAAGCCATGAGCTCGGGCTTTGCCATGACATACACCCCCCGCAAAGCATTGGTGGCAGCCTACGACAAGGCTTACAAGCGGTACCTCGAACTTGGACGTTACTGCGAAGGTTCTATGTAACGGGCAAAGAAATCCAAAAAGTACGGCCAGTTGGGACCGGCTTCGTGACCGCCATGGTGCTGCCGGTAAGCCAGTTCCCCGTCCAGCAATCCAAAATCCACTACCGGTAACACATCTGTAGCCAGACCCTTCTTACCCAGCAGCTCATAGACAGGCGTAGCTTTTGAAGCGGCTATGAACATACCGGCAATATCTACCCATTTATCGGCCTCGAAGCTCCCTGCCGAAATAAAGCAGGGACGCGGAGCACATAAGGCGATCAGTTCATGCTGGTCAACGGGAAGGTCATCCTCGGTAAGCGGATCGGCTCCGTATTTTATGAAGTTCCCTGCCATCCAGTGGTATTCGCCGTCTGAGGTCAGATTGCCGATGCTTTCGCCGCAATCCCGGCGCCACCCTGCGGCTCCCCCTTTACCCGAGGAACAGATAAACCCGGCAGCAATTCTTTCATCGAAAGCCATGGCCACCAGTGCCGCCTTGCCGTATCTGGATACCCCTTCCACAGCCACCTTTGTGGCATCAAACCGGTTATCGGTCTGAAAATAGTCGATCATTCTGGAAGCACCCCATCCCCATGCCCGGAGAGAACCCCAGTCGGTCGGCTTGCGGTACTGCCCTTTATTGTATAATCCGATAATACCTTCCCTCAGACCATAACCGCCATCGGCCTGAACAGATGTCGGAACGATCTGTGCGGCAGCCCAGCCACGCTCCACCACCAATTGCTGCCAGGGTTTTCCCTGTCCCAGCGGATGGAGGGGGTCGGTCATCATCCAGGAAAACTCAAGGATGACGGGCATGTTTTTCCTGCCGTTGTCCGGCCAGACTACTTGGGCCTGAATTTCAACTACAATTTCAGGGCAATCAGAATTATCAACTACTCCAAGCAGCTGGCGAATCATTACAGGAATGCCTCCCAGACGGGCTTTCTCTTCCTTGATCGTCTTCCAGTGAATAGCAGGAACGTGATCCGGAATACGCCCGTAAACCTCCTCCTCAAATACCTTTACAAGCTCCGGACGTCTGATCTTTTTCCACATCCCGGCATTTTTCACTTGTCTACCGTCGAATGTTGTAAGTGCATCGGGATAGAAACAATAAGGATTGGCCTTAAGCTCATCGTAGTTCGGTTGCCTGGACGGATCTGAAGAATTTGGGTCACGTCCGGGACGTACTATCTGAATACCCAGCTGGCCCATCATTTGGGCATGATCTGCAACCGTTAGTTTGTTCAGGCTATCCCTGACCCTCATCAGGCTGTCTCTGTTGATATTCATGTTGCCGAAGAACTGTCCGGGACATGCTGATGGAGCTATCACTCCAACAGATAACAAAATGGCAAAAACAACGATTGCTTTCCTCATGGTTTCAGGGGATCACCCATTTCTGAATTTTCCGTATCGTTATCATCCAGTTTGAATATCATGAACTTTGGGGTATCGGCTGTGCAGGGAGTCCACTCTCCTTCATACTGTCCATTGGGATCACCGTATTTGGCAAAATTGGTCCAGGCAGTCAGCATCACTTCCGAAAGGGCCCGGTCACCCCCGGTCCAGGGCCTCCAGCTGTTCCTGAACGACTGGAATACATACCATAGATCCGAAGAGTGGAATGCTCCTTTCAGTACATTTTCCCTGCCATCGGTAGGAAGAGGACGTGCAAACTGATAGGCATACGCCTTATCCCCTGTCTGCTCACGATTCAGGCAAAAATCTGCAATGCCCGGGGCCATATTACCCATGTCATGCAGGGTAAACCCAATCATATACGGAACATTTGCCAGGTTATTGTTGACGGCTGCATCATCAAAACTCTCTTCTAAAACATAACCGTCTACTATGGGTGAAATCATTCCGGAAGACATCCAGGTACGATTTCCGGTAACTGACTGATAAATTGTTCCCAGAGCAAAAACAACTTCGGTAGAAGCAGCACGCATTTTTTCCAGACTTGTGAGACCTGCCCAGTCCATTACCTCTTTTGTCTGCTGCGCTGATTCTTCAAGCGTCAAAGGGGCAAAAGCACGCATATAGGACGACGTTGCGGATGGTGCCGCAGTAGCAGCAGGTCCAGGCAATGTTAAACCGCTTGCACTCATAATGATCGCTTTATTGAAAAGGCCACGGGCAAGCGGAGAAGCGCACAGAGTCTTTGTGCTGCGTCCTCCCGCGCTCTGTCCGAAAATGGTAACATTATCCGGGTCTCCTCCAAATTGTGCAATGTTTTTCTTAACCCATTTAAGGGCTTCAATCTGGTCAAGAATGCCATAATTTCCCGATACATTGTTTGAACTTTCTTCATTAAGTTCCGGATGGGTTAAGAAACCAAAAACACCAACGCGGTAGTTGAAAGTGACCAGAACCACCTCCTTGCCGGCCCAGGCTTCCCCGTCAAACTCGGGTTCGGATCCCCATCCTTCCCTTAATCCGCCCCCAAAGATCCACAATGCTACAGGAAGTTTTTTGCCGGTTTGTCCGGGCGCTTTTGTCCACACATTCAGGTACAGGCAATCCTCACTGTAAGCGGACTCGTCCCCATACCCCCACTCTGTGGTATAACCGCCGGGATAATGGGCGGCCTGGAAAGGCGGATGTCCGAATGTATCGGCAATCCTGACCCCCTCCCAGGGAATGACAGGCTGAGGTGCTTTCCACCGGAGCTCTTTGATGGGAGGAGCTGCAAAAGGAATACCCCGGTACACATACACTCCCTCAGACTCGGCTTTGACTCCCTGAATCTTTCCGCCTTCAATGGTCAGCACAGGATTTTGGTTGTCGCAGCCAAACAATGACAGTGCAAAGCACAAAAACAACAGTTTTTTCATGGTGTTTTTTATTTTGTAAATCTGAGCCAGTCCAGGCAAGTTTCCTTGTCACTCACGGACTTCACTGTCAGATGATGTATGCCTTTCTTAATACCTTTAACACGAACCGTGATCTCTTTCCAGTCTTCTGTCACGGGGACCTTGACTTTGGCAAGGGTTTTATTCCCGCTCTGCAGAAGCAACTTTCCTCCCAGGGGAGCTTTTACCCGGAGGACGGCCCGGCGGCAGTCACCTTCAAACCGGACGGTGTTGTACTGTACCCATGAATCCGGACTGGTAAAAACAGTTTTCCATCCGGCAAAATAGTCGGTAGTATCCAGATACGCTATGGATGTACCGGTTGCACTCATTTCAGAATAACGGTCCATCTGGATATCGGTTTTTGCTCCAGAAATACCAATTCCACGCAAAGTCGGCTTCACCATTCGGATACTTCCGTCGGGTTCAAAGAAGAGGCTGTCGGCACAGACCGCACGGTTCTTGTCAAAATTTGGTGAATAGTCATTGTGGTGGTAGAAGATGTACCACTGTTCCCTGAAATTGATGATCGAATGGTGGTTGGTCCAGCATTTGTTGGGCCATTCTTCAAAAAAAACACCTTTGAACTCATAGGGGCCGTAGATATTGTCTGCCGTGGAATATGCCAGGACTTCCGTATCCTTACGGGCCCAGGGAAAGGTCATATAGTATATTCCGTTCGCCTTGAACAGGTACGGGCCTTCAATAAGACCTGGTGAAGGGAGGTTTCCTACCGGTGTAGGCGCTTCGGCCAGCTCAGACCAGTCATCGTTGAGCTTTGCGATATTGATACCTCTGGCGGGCCAAACCAGGTATCCCTGTCCGTCGTCATCAACAAAAATGCACGGGTCAATTCCGAACACGCCTTCAATAGGAGTTTCCCGGGGAGTATACGGGCCCTCGGGCTTGTCTGCTACAGCTACTCCTACACGGAAAGGACTAAAATGACCGGCCTGGCCGTCACTTTTCATGAAGTCAGGGAAAAAGAAATGATATTTACCGTTATGTACGGCACAGTCCGGAGCCCACATAGAATAGCTCTTAGGGTTCCCCCAGGGGACATCTTTCTGATCCAGGATCACTCCGTGGTCTGTCCAGTCAGTCAGATTCTCCGATGAGAAAACGTGATAGTCCTTCATGCAGAACCAGTCCTTGCGAGGAAAGTCATCAGGCGCCGGAATGTCGTGAGAAGGGAAAACATATATCCTGTTCCCTACCACAAGTGCGGAAGGGTCAGCCGTGAACTGATCCCGGATGATAGGATTCTGTGCTCCGATTGCAGTGCCGATCAGCAGCAGCGTAGCTAACAATGATATTTTTCTGATCATAAATATTTTATTCATTAAGTTGTTAGAATTATTGGCTACTCTGTACAGTGAAGAAGTCTGTCATATTCTTGAAATATTGCGTATCAAAGCAGCCGGGACCATGCCCGCCACCGGGAACAGAGATTAAGGTGGCTTTACCTGCAGCATCATCGAAAGCAGTTTTCAGGTGAACGCTTTGGCAATGAGGTACCACATTGTCTGCATCTCCATGAATGATAAGGATTTCCGGATCATCTTTGTCAATAAAGCTTATCGGGCTGATAAGTTTGACCCAATCAGGTTCCTGCCGAGGATCTTTCTTTCCTATCAGCATGGCCTCCGGTGAAGATACATCATTAGGAGCCACGCAGTCCAACATACGGGCCATATCCACAGGACCAAACCAATCTACCACCGCCTGGACACGACTGCTGGTTGAAAGATAATGACCCACAGTGCCTTCAATATCTATAGTAATACCTCCTGATGTTAGTGTCTTTTCATCGTTTGTCACTCCGGCGAAAGTGGCAAGGTGTCCGCCTGAGGAGAATCCGGTGATGCCAATAAACGACGGATCAATGTCATAGCTGGCAGCATTAGCGCGAACATAGCGTATGGCCGCTTTCACGTCCTGAATCTGTGCGGGCCAGATTGATTCGGTGCTGGAGCGGTGATTGATAGAGATGACGGCAAAACCCGCCTTCAAGAGAGGAGTGCCTATGGATGCAGATGCCATGGTCTTTGCATTGTTGGAAAACCATGCGCTGCCGTAAATCACGATTACTGCCTTGTATGAGTTTTTTTGTTCTTTGGGCAGGTATATATCCAGGTTATGGCTTACCTGTCCGTCTGAAGCGTAATTTACGTCCTTCCAACTTTTGGAATAAGTATCTTCACCCGGCCCTTCGGGCATTTGGAATCCTTGTGCCGTAACGACAATGGCACAGAGAGAAAATACTAATGTCAATATTCTATTTTTCATGTTATTAAGAATTTATATTTCAATTTATCAGAGGAATTTAACATTTTTTTCTTTGACACCAGTAAAAGCTTACAGTACCTTCATAGAAACTGACTTCTATCGCTAAAATCTAATAGGATAAAATTATTTATTTTTTCTTCTCGATAGGGATCAATTTATAACAACTATTTGAAAAGCAATGGAGCAAGCTGGTAAAGGCTTCTTCTCCAGGTAAGGAATTCATGGGCAGTATTTTCCGAAACATATCCTACAGCGTTGAATCCAGCATTTTTAAGTTCCTCTGTTGCTTGTTTAATACCATCGGGGCGTTCTTTGCTTCCGCAACTTAAAAAGATGAGATTCACCTGGGATTTGTCCTTGATATCGTCCGGAGCGTAAACACCTCCGCTTAAGAGGGCATAATGAGAAAACACCTCGGGACGGTTCAGTGTGATCATTTTGGTTTCCATGCCACCCATTGAAAGACCGGCCATGGCACGATGGTCTTTATCGGCAATGGTTTTGAAATTTTCATCAATGTAAGGAATCAGTTCGTCCACCAGAACGGTCTGGAACGGCTTGATATCAAAATTCCTGAGCCCGCTGCCAAATTTTATCTCATTGGTCATTCCGTAGGTCATCACAATAATAAAAGGTTCAATTTCGCCCGCTGCAATCAGATTGTCCATGATCAAATTGGCGTGCCCCTGGGTAGACCAGGCTGTCTCATCTTCACCCCAGCCGTGTTGCAAATATAAAACGGGATATTTCTTGTTTTTATCCTTTCCGTAGCAAGGCGGAGTATATACAAAAGCGCGGCGCACAGAGTCCGTACTGGGAGAATAGAAAAGTACCTGTTGTACTTTTCCATGGGGAACGTTTTTCAAAGCATAAAAATCGCGATCGTGGGCAGGAATCTCAATGCCGCTTTCCCAACGTGTGGAACCATAAAAATTCAGTGTTCCAGGATCGTTGAAGACTCCGCCGTCCACTGTAAGATGATAGTAATGGAATCCTTCATCCAGCGGACCGGCTGTCGTTCCCATCCAGGAGCCGTCTTCTGCTTTTTGCAACACAGTACCTCCGCGCCCCCCCAGACCGAGGCTTACGCTGACCGCTGTTGCATCGGGAGCTTCAATACGGAATCGTGCGTATCCTTGAGAATTGACCATAGGATATTCTTTTCCTGGCTGGTTAAGGGTTGAAGGTTTAAAATCTTCTTTTATTTCTGTAGTGTTCTCCTGGGCATAACCCAAACTGAACATTAACAAAACGGCACTTAATAGTGTAACTATCTTTTTCATAATAAGTTAATCCTTAAACAACAATGGGGCAAATTGATACAGGCTGCGCCTCCAGCTTTGCCATTCGTGGGCGGTATCCGGAGACACATAAAAATGGGCATTCAAGCCTGATTCTTTCAGCTTTTCGGTTTCTTCACGGGGATCTCCGCCGAAACCGGGTCTGCGATTTTCCAGCTCGCGGCTTCCAAAGCTTACGAATACCAGCTTGTTATTATCCCTGAAACCGGGCGTATTTTGTACGTCTTCAACGGTTATGGACCCGCCGCTGAAAATACCTACATAAGAAAAGACATCGGGATTGGCCAGGGTAATGGCTTTTGTCTGCATTCCGCCCATGGAAAGGCCGGCCATAGCACGATGCTTGCCGTCCGCTATTGTACGGAAACTCTTATCTGTCATAGGAATAATATCTTTAATAAGCGTATTCATAAAACCTTCCGCCCAATTTCTGGGAGGCCATGATTCACCTTGTGCAGGACGTTGGCGCGGCCTCTCCATGGTCCAGCTTCCGTTATCCATAACAATAATGAATGGCAGGGCTTTGCCTTCGTCTATCAGATTGTCCATTATGAGGCCGGTTCTTCCCTGTGAAGGCCAACCATATTCATTTTCGCCGCCACCGTGTTGTAAATAAAGAACAGGGTAACGTTTTGACAGATCGGTATCATATCCAGGGGGCGTATATACAAAACAATGCCGCATGGTTTTGTTTGTTTCCGAAAAATAATAAATTTCCCGGACCTGTCCGTGAGGTACATTTTTTAACGCGTAAAAATCCTGATCATGGGCTGGGATCTCAATCCCGCTGCCCCAGCGGCTTGCCCCATAGTAATAGAGGCTTCCCGGATCGGGTACCGATGCCCCGTCAATATTCAGCTGGTAGTAATGGAATCCTTCGTCTTGCGGAGCTGACTCGCCTGTCCATACACCGTTTTCGTCTTTAACCAGATCATACTTAACAGCACCAATGTCAATTTGTACAAAATGGGCTTCAGGTGCAGCAACCTGTACACGCACACGGCCTTCTGAATTAACCATGGGATATTCCTTTCCGGTTTGGGTAGTACTTGAAGTCTTAAAATCTTCAACCACCTGGGCATAAGAGGTTAACGACATAAACCCAAAAGCCGCAAGTGCCATCAATGAATGTAATGTGATTCTTTTCATGATATATATTATAAATGAGTCATTTGATTTTACCTTTAAACATGGTAACCGAATGCGCCGGGAAAGAGTATATGAAAGAAGCTCCCGGCTTTTTCAAGTCATTCTTCCTGACGGTCTGCACATTCGTCTTGCCAAAATCATTCTCGGATTTGATATCGGGTCCGTTGATCTCATATACTTCTACCGGACCGCTGAAAGCGCCTTGCTGGCAATTGACTTCTGTGGAAATAGCCTTGTCCTTATGCCTGTTAAGCACACATATAACCAACTGATCACCGTCCAGAGCAGCAGTCACATCCAGATAAGGAACGTCTTTGATATGTGTGCTTGCTTCGTTGTCACCCAGAGAAAAACGCGGAGTGGTATCGTATGCCGGACTATCCACGAACACATCAAGAGATTCACCGTTCATATTGCTTGAGAACAATTGCAGTGGGTAATAGATTGTCTGGAGGAACAGTTCATCTCCTTCAGTGAAAATGGGAGCGATCACATTGACCAACTGGGCCATATTGGCCATCTTTACAATATCTGCATTCCTTACAAAACAGTTGAGGAACCCGGTAATAACCAGAGCATCTTCAAGATTATACTTTTCTTCAAGAGCGCGGTTCCCGACAACGTCATCACCACTGCGTGCCCTATACCAGACGTTGTATTCATCCCAGGCAATATAAACCGGACGACGCGATTGTTCCCTCAGTATCATGCCCCTGACTACCTGGGTACGTTGATCCATTTCCAGGGGAGTTGCCAGGAAGTCGTAGTAATTGTTCCTGTAATTGCCCACATACATATGCAAGGCGATGTAATCTATATAGCCTTTCAGCCCTCCCAGTATGGTTGCATTCCAATGATAAGGATCGGCTCCTGCGGAATAGTTGGAAGAACCCGATGCTATCAGCTTGATGTCAGGAGATGTACTCCTCATCAGTTTGGCTGCTTCACGGGCCTTTTTGACGTAATCTTCTGCGCTTAGCTGGCCCATCTGCCAGTCCCCGTCCATCTCGTTACCCAGGCCCCAGTACTTGATATTGTGTGGCTCTTCATGACCATACTTCCTGCGTAGTTCGGCATAATAAGGTCCTTCTTTGACATTGCAATACTCTACCCATGACTGGGCCTCCACTATGGATCCGGTTCCCAGGTTAACGGCAAAATAAGGCTCGGTCCCTACTTTTTTTGCAAAGGCCACGAATTCATCCGTGCCGAATTCATTTGATTCAAGACGAGCCCAGGCGAGTTCCATGCGAGGGACCCGTTCCGGACCTACACCGTCAAGCCAGTGGTAATTGGACACAAAATTACCTCCCGGATAACGGGTCAGAGAAACATTCAATCCCCTGATAGCATCCAGCACATCGGTACGCAAACCATCTTCATCAGCTTTGGAAGAAGACGGATCATAGATACCTCCGTAAACGCATCGGCCAAGATGTTCTACAAAATTACCATATATATTCTTGTCTATCAGTCCAATTTTGCGGTCTGTATCAATTTTGATCCTTGCATCCTGGGCTTTTATTTCCTGAGAGACAAACAAGGAGATTAAACACGTTATAATAATTATTCTGTTCATATTTAATTATTTAAAGAGAAGTTTTGCTACTTCGGTAATAAAATCCCGGCAATTCATCCAGGTATGACCCCCTTCCGGAAACATTGTCTTGTGCTCAATGCCAAGTTCGTTAAGTGAATTGTGAAGGGCCAAAGAGGTCTGATAAAGAAAATCAGAAGTTCCGCAACTCAGCCACATGAGTTTTAGGCTGGAACGGATAACATCCGGCTTGGCGTAAGTTCCGTCATCAAAGCTTGTGGAAACTTCGTTGCCGAAAATTGCCGGAGCAAACGCACAGACATAGTTGAACTTATCCGGATTACCCAGGCCACAAGCAAGAATCTGTCTTCCGCCCAGGGAAAAACCTGCAATTGCCCTGCTTCCGGCTTCAGAACGGACCCGGTAATTTGTCTCGATGAACGGGATCACCTCGTCAAGGATCTCTTTTGTGAACAGATCGGTCCCCATCATATCCATCCTGGTAGCCAGTCCACGTCGCATCATCTCTGGATAAGGGTTTGCATAAGGCATAACTACAATCATTTTCTTTGCAAGACCCTGCGAAATGAGATTATCCAGTATCATATTGATTCTCCCCACTTTGAACCATGTTTCATAAGTATCTGTCATGCCGTGCACCAGGTAAAGAACGGGATAATCTTCTTTGCTTTTGGGATCGTATCCCGCAGGGGTATAGACGCACAAAGGCCTGTCAAAACCAACATTCTTTGAATGATAGTATCTGTAGGATATTTTGCCGTGAGGAACATCCTGCATATCCTGAAAGTCAGGAACCGGTCCCCGGACATCTGCAAGACTGTTCTTGAAGCCCTCGTTCGGGAATATGCTGACATTATTCGGGTCTGTCACCTGGATTCCGTCTACCACAAAACAATACGGATAAATATCGGGAGCAGGAGGAGTGACGGTAATGCTCCAGACCCCTTTTTCATCCTTTGTCATGGCTTTGTTTTCCTCAAACATCTGACAGTTGAGATCAACTTTATGGGTATTTGGTGCCTGGAAACGAAACGTAACGGTTCCGTCGGCATTATACTCCGGGGATTTCACCCCGGGAGGGAACATGGCCGCCAACTGCCTTCCCGTAAGTGCCCCGGGACGTTCCTGGGCATAGGTTTGATTGTTGAACAATACACAAGTAGCAATAGCAATAATCAAGAATATCTTTTTCATATGTTTAGTCATTTAGTATATTGTCCTTTATTGAAAAAGCAAAGGAAGCGTTTCATTAAGAAAGGCTTTCACTGCCATCCACGTGTGTCCCCGGAAACCTTCTGTTTCCAGTTTAACAGTTTCCAGGCCGTATTTATCCATAAGTTCCATAAACTCTGTGGCGCCTCCGTAGAGGAAATCTGCCTTATCAACTCCCAGCCAGAATAAATTCATCTTCTTGTTGGTTTTGGCGGGATCTTCGTAAATGGACGTGTAATTCTTTTCAAACTCTTCTGTGCCAATATATGAACTGTAGGAAATGATATATGAGAACTTATCGAAATTGCCGAGTCCGCAGCGAAGCGACTGTCCCCCACCCCGGGAAAATCCGGCAATGGCGCGATGGTCCCGGTCATTTACCGTACGGTAGTTGCTTTCAATAAACGGCATGAGATCGCCAATGAGATCCTTGGAGAAATAGTCCACAAATTTGGGCTCTTTCAGATAATAGCCGGGATTGCCGTACGGCATGACTATGATCATGTCCGCTGCCTTGCCCTGTGCTATAAGGTTGTCCATGATAAAGTTGACACGTCCCACTTTAAAGAATGTTTCCTCTGTATCCGTCGTCCCGCTTATCAGGTAGAATACAGGATATTTCTTTTTTGACCGGTCGTATCCCGGGGGTGTATAAACCACAACCGGGGCATACATTTCAAGCGTTTTTGAATAATAATATGTATAATCAACACTTCCGTGAGGTACGTTTGTAACCTCATGGTTAAGAGGCTCTTTTCCCCTTACTTCTACCAGGCTGTTCTTGAATTTTTCATTGGGGAACCATTCAGGATTCTGAGGATCCATGATGGTTACCCCGTCAACTATGAAACTGTAAGGATAGATATCAGCTGCCACAGGGCCCAGTGTGATGGTCCATATCCCGTCCGCATTTTTGTCCATGTTCTGTCTCTCGGCAAACTGGGCATTGATCTGAACGTTCTTTGCATTGGGCGCATTCAGATTGAAGGTTACGGTGTTATCTTCATTCACAACGGGTGACGGGGCAAAGGACATTCTTCGGTTGTAATTGGTAGTGACCACGATCTTTCCTTTTTCTTTTCCGGGGTAGATCCTGAGTTCAAGCATACCCGTAATTCTGGTCCCTACACCAAGTTCGGTCAGATTAACCGTAACTGTGGGCTGGGTGCTGTCGCCAATGAGTTCTTTTTCGGTTAGTTCACCCTGCCAGAGAACGGGTCCGTAAGAATGTCTGAGTGTATAATTATAACCAGGTTCTATGTCTTCAAATACATAATCATTTTGACCCTGATGGATCATCAGACGCGGGACGTCTGCTCCTCCCCATCCCCAGGCAGGACGTTCTCCGGGTTTGATCTTCGTAAGTTCAATCTCGGCACCTGTACCATTTACGATCTCGGATATTTCCTTATAGTAATCAAGACCTGAGTCAAAAGCCTCTATTTCGTAATAATATTCAGGAGATGTATTCAGACTGTGGATCGTGAGGAAATTGGTGTCGTAAACCATATAGCTGTTGTAAAGCTTATCCGGTTCAATGCCGTAACGAACCACATAACCATCAGCCCCTTTGACCGGTTCCCATAGAAGGGTTGCCTCCCTGCGGTCAGCCTGGTTCCGGACCGCTTTAAAATCTGTAACCTTAACACTTTCAACAACATCGGGATTGCCGAAAATACGCAAATCCTTAACAGCAAATTTGGCCTCATCGTGAGTGGCCACATTGGTAATCTTAACGTATCTTGCCTTAACAGGTTTGCTGAGTTCAGTATAATCGTGTCTGAGATCAAACTTGTTGTCGCTCTTGTCAATCACAGTGGCCCACGTAGCATTGTCGTTAGAAACTTCTACCGTATAACACTGATAACGATCCGGAGCGGGTGACGGTCTGAATCCGCGTCCTACACTCACTTTTGAACCAATGTGATCAAAATTGCACTGAATCGCATAGATCTCGCTGACTTTTCCAAGATCAACAGTCAGGTATTCACCGGGGTCTCCTGTCAGGGCGGACCAACATGTCATGAAATTCTCATCAACGGCATTGGCAGGAATAAAATCCTCAAAAGTCGATGAAACATCAAGACGTTTTTTGTGGGAAAGAAGAAGCCATCCGGTCAGGTTGTTGTCAACGGCATCTGTTCTGGTCCCGGGCCAGTACTGGGGATAGTCCCCGTAAGCCGTGTTGGAATACATGACCCCGTCATCATCGACTGCCGTAGGATAGATGGCCAGTTCGGCACCGCCGTTACCGGCATACCAGGCAGGGATCATACAAATTGTCCATAGCTGACCGTTCTTGTCGTGGAACGTACTTCCGTGTCCTGCCCCTACGGCAAAACCTGTAGTTTTGAATGTCAGGGGGTTGTGCTCGGAATATTCGTAAGGCCCCATGGGATTGTCTGACACATATACACCATGTGAATAAGAAAGGAATTCAAGCCCGATGGCTGCATACTGCAAGTAATACTTGCCCCGGTGCTTGGTTACCCATGGTCCTTCGATCCATGGGAATTCCTCTTCAAAATAGTCTCTTCTGCCATTAAAGATGGAAAAGATCACATCTTCATTCCTCCTGTTCTCGAATCCGTGATTCTTGTAATCTCCAAAGAAAAGCACACGGGGACCATCAATTTCCTTAAACGTGTCTACATCCAGTTCCACTACCTTAAACGGCATAATCTGTGACCAGCCATAAAACAGATAAAGCCTTCCGTCATCGTCAAGAAACATATTTGCGTCACCGTATCGGTCACTGTCAAGAGTCGCAGTTAGTGTCCACTCCCCTTTCTTTGGTTCTTCGCATTTGTAAACATTTTTGTTATTCATAGAACAGGCATAAAGAATGCCGTCTTTCTCAATTACAGATATGACTCCGCCAGGAAAAGTGGGTGAATCCACGTAGGTCCAGTCCAGAAAATCAGGAGAATACCAATATCCCCTTGTTCCTGTAACAAACAGGTAGTAATCGTCCTGATAGATCAGCACAACCGGCTCTCCACCCCGGCTGGCCCTCTGGTTTCCGGCCAAAAGGTCTACCGGATTGCAAAAAGTATTGCCTTGGGCAAGGGCAGAAACAGAACACAATGCAACTGCCATTGTCATGAAAGCTCTTTGAATTATTCTTTTTATCATTATTGGTACTATATATTGTTAGTAAAGATCTTATTTGTTCATTGCAGCAGCAACTTCTTCGGCGGCAAGTGAAAGCATCACGAAATTCGGGATCGAATTGGTACAACATTCATTCTCTCCCCACAGGAACGGATAATCATCCTTGTTCTCCATGTAATCCGGTGCCAACAGAAGAAGGCCGGGGACAACTCCACCGGGGATCACTGTATAGTCAGCCCGGTTGCTGCCGTAAGCGACTTTTTTGGTATTCACCCCTACAGATGTAATGAACGAAACATTTGAGTAAGGATGACAACCGAAGAGATAGTGCAATCCCAATAAAACCAGTTCGGGATCGATCATTTCCGGGAAGAATTTCCATACAAGGTAATTATTGTATGCCCAACGGATAACCTGGTCATTACCACCCCATCCACGTCCGGAGATGGGAACACCGTAAGGAGTCTGTGAACTGTTCTCTTTGATAGATGCAACATATTCAGGAATGATCTCCTTAACCTTGTCCTGAAAATCTTTACCCATCAGAGGATAGATGCTCAAAGCCGTCCCCAGGTTGTAGTATTTTCCGGATGGGGCACCCGGAAAATTCATTTCTACAGGTTCCATTTCTTTGATAACAGCCTCTTCAAAGAAATCTTTATAGCTTGTTTCTCCGGTGGTTTTCCAGAGTTCAACTGCAGCACTGATCCTGCTGTCTCCACGGAACCATCTCATTCTGCGATTATCTGCGTTAGCCGGATCAGCACCTTCAAAGTACTTATCCCATAGCATCAAAGCATTTTTAAGAGATCTTTCCGCAAGCTCCGGATAATAAGGTTTGAGCACTCTGGCTGCGGATGCCAGTGAAGCTACGTTGGACATGGTGCCGGCCGGACTGAAATTTCCGGTAAAAACCAACCTGTCATCGCGGGTCCCTGATGTCCGGCCATCCGTTTCGTAGGGATCCAGGGATGGATTATATACCAGCCCGTCAGTAATCGTGACAGCGTCTCCCAGGTGATGGTACTGATACATGTTGCCCTGGACAATCCCCTGTGCAACAAAACCAATGTTCTCGACCTGAGCGTTGATGTTGAGTACGCCATGCTTAATCTGCTGGATTACATCAGGAGTACCGTCGGGGCGGTGAATGTCCACAAATTGGGTTTTTTGGTCAATAAACGTCTGGTCTCTTAGTGGTTGGAACATATCCCACAAAGAGACGAGGTCAGAAGTCATGGAAACTACCGTTCTGCTCTGAATATCATAGTCACCGGCATCAAACCAGCCACCTACAGCAAGTCCCGGAATATGTTCCCATGATTCATATTTTGTATGGGTAACAGGCCCCTGCCTGTATCCGTCAAACTGTTCGTAATTCACCGGAGCCTGAAGTGCATCGTCCATATGAGACCTTCCGTGCCATGTGCGATACCCTTCATTGACTTCCATATGGTCCATATGAACCGGAAGGAATACATCCATAGATAAATGCCATTTGCCCTGGTATACATCCTTGTTGACAGGGAAGACATTTGTCTTGCTTTCTCCTAACTTTATACAATAAAGGCCCGGCTCCCGTACTTCGCTAAAATCTATAGTAGCATAGTTATACCTGTGGTTATATACTCCCCATGGTTTGACCTCTGCCTTACAGACCACTGTTTCTTCTCCCTTTTCGGAAACGCGGATGATGTCTGCCATCTCCACCGGAGCTGCATTCTTATCAAGTTCAGCAACAGCAACTTTCTTTTGGGCCGGAGTATAACCGATCTGTGAGAACCCGATATTTGGTTCTCTTACCCAATTTGGATCATAGGAAGGCTCTATAAACCATTCAAGAACCTTGCCTGTTTTATTTCCGGGAAGGAATGAACGGACTACGAATGTGCCATTCTGGGCAAGATTTCTCCCGTCAAAGAGATTGATCTCCGACTCGGAAGAAATACATACGCGCAAATCGGGATCTTCGGGAGCGAAAACCAGTGAATTTCCTTTGGAAAAGGGATGAGGGACAATGAATTCGTCCCGGCCTCTGTCATCGAACGTGGAAAGTCCGTAGAACTGTTCTATTTTTTCACTCCGGGGAAGCATATGGGTATTGTCGGCAGGATACCAGGGCAAAATACCCGGTTTACCGTCCATCATATACGTTTTTCCAAAAAAGGAGGCAGGAAAAAATTCCCAGTTGAGGCCGGCACGGCCAACCAACTTCTCTGGAACAGGTTTGTCAAGATAAACAACCAACCTTACACCTTTCCCGTAAGAGGTAACTTTAATTCGGGATGTAAAATCATAATCATTGTATTTAAGCTCCAATTCAATAGAGTTGTCGGCACGATTGACGGTCCTGTTGACAAGATCCGGGAAAATATCCCATTGTTCCGGAGTGTTCATAAGCCGGATACCTCCACCGGTACTTATTCTCTCGCCTCTTAGTATCAATTCTATAGCTGCTGTCTTTTCGTCGCAGAACATACCGGCATAATTGTTACTGTAGACCAGTACATTAATGCCTGTATCCTCAAAATATTCCAGATCATTGATTTGAAGATTCTGCCCGTATGCTTTCAAAGCGAAAGCGGATAACAGCAGAAAGATCGATAGTAAAATTGGATGTCTCATAATTGATGTTTTGGTGGTAGAATTTATTTAAAAAACATTTGCAATGTGGTGGCAAGATATGTTCTGGCGTTCATCCAGGTATGACCACCTGTCGTGGTTATTCCTTTATATTCAATTCCCAGAGTGTCAAAGTATTCTCTATTTTTAACAACGTCCTTGAATAGAAAATCTTCCGAGCCAATACCGAACCAGATCAGTTTCATTTGAGAGTTGATCTCATGAGCAGCAGTAGTGAAAGACGGGAAATATATGTCCATTACTTCAGGAGTAAGGTATGCGCTGTAGGAACATACCCAGGCGAATTTGTCTATATGTGAAAAAGCCGTGAAAAGTGATTGACCGCCGCCTCTTGAAAAACCTGCAATAGCCCTGTTTTCACGTCCCTTTAAAGTTCGGAATTCCTTTTCTATAAACGGAATAATGCATTCGGTCATTTCATTTGCAAACACTTTATACATTTCGGCCGCCTGCAAAGAAGATGGCATAGGCGTCCCGTTCATCATATTACCGTAAGGCATCACAACGATCATGGGTTTCGCTTTTCCCTGCGCAATGAGATTGTCCAGAATTGTATTAACCCTGCCCACTTTGAACCATGTTTCCTCTGTATCGGTTGTGCCGCTGATCAGATAAAAAACAGGATAAGATTTCTCTCCGTCTTCATATTCAGCAGGAGTGTAGATCACTACAGGACGGTTCATATCAAGAACTTCGGATTTATACGTACAATATGTTACACGTCCGTGAGGCACATCGTTGATGTGATACAATGCCTTTTGATCGGGAATGGTAAGCAAGCTGGCCTTAAATCCTTCATTGGGGAAAATATCGGTGTTGGACGGATCAGATACTGTAACACCGTCTACTATGAAATTGTATGGATAAATATCCGGATCTTCTACCCTAAGAGTTACACTCCATATTCCCTCTTTGTTCATTGTCAAAGTGACATTCTCAGAAAGAAACTGAGAAGACAGAAAAACAGAGTGAGCACGAGGGGCTCTGATATTGAATGTCACACCACCTCCAAAACGATGGATGATGGGAGATTCTACGGGAACATGATACATACGGGAAACCGGAGCTTCGTATCCCATAAGAGGGAGCATAACAGCTGCATAACGCCTGCCCATTTCACGATATCCTGCAGCATCAAAATGTATCTGGTCAAAAAACTGGGTGCAACCACTTGATGATACCACATGAGACGTGGGAATGGTTTCCGGCAGCTTGTCAATAATGCGGTTCATGCTTGCAGACCTTCCTCCCCTGTCAGCATTTACTACTTCGCCGGCAATCAGAGGAACCTGTTCTGCTTTCAGATCCAGATCTTCAAGGAGATTCTCATATACACTTTTTACTTTGAGAGGCCAATCCTCTTCGCCTATGTTCGACTCACCCTGATGAAGCAGGATCCCCGAAATAACTCCGTCTTTCTGTGCTCTTCTGGCAAGATCAACCAGCCACTTATAGGGATCGTTGTCATATGCCCTGAGCATTGGTGTCATCCATTCCGGGGCCGTTTTTGCATATTCTGAAATTCTATCTTTCATGAAAGCTTCTATCTTGCATCCGCCAATAGAAACATTTATAATACCTATAGTATGATCTTCCGGAAGCTGTTCTGCCAAAGTACGGCCGAAATAATCTACTGGAGTAAGACCCGTTTTCTCTCTGCAAAGAGGAGGAACGGCCTTGTACCATTTGCCTTTAACACGTCCGTGGGACAGGTCGTCCACTGCGGCCATCATCTGGAAGCGATCACTGATATTAAATGTATCCTGAGCTTCAATTCTGGCGGCTCCTTCCATATTTGACTGTCCGAAACACAGAAAAATATGGAAATTTTTGTCCTGCGCCTTGCCCAGGAAGACTATAAAAACGAAGGAAAGAACTAAAAACAGTCTTTTCATAAGATCAGATATTAATACGGTTGCCTAAGACAAGTTTGTCCCCGGAATCATCTACATTCCAGTATTGTGGTTTCCTGGGTCCGTTTTCTGCAGCGTGATGCACCAGGAAGATCAATTTTCCTTCAAATGTTCTGAACAGCATGCCGTGACCCGAGTTATTTGAAAGGAATGCCTCTTCTTCCTGTACCCACGGGCCGGCAATGGTCCCGGACTGGGAATAAGCTATTCCCTGAACATATCTTTCTTTGCCCCAGCTTGACCAGAGCATCCCCAGCTTACCGGTTTGCGTACGGAACATCTGAGGCCCGTCTGTGACCCATCCCGGCATTTTCAAGCCAAATGTAGCTTCCCCGATGGAGTTCATTTCCATAGCCCAGGGAGCTTCCGTAGCCCGAAACATGGTAACAGGTTTTTCGGACACCGTATAACTCAGATCAGGAGCAAGTTCAATATAATCCATTGTTCCGTCAATGAGCTGTGTCCATTCGTGTACAAAGATCATATAAATCTTGCCGTCTTCTTCATAGAGTGTGCCGTCTATACAATCCCAGTCGCGAGGTTGGTAATCATATCCGGGTTCTATGGCAAAAGAGGTATAAGGACCTTCGGGGTTATCTGCCCTGAGCAAATAGGTTTGGTTATGAGGTACATTGTACCTTCTGGGCACTTGTTCAATCAAATCGCTATGGTCACTCCATGTTCCGGCGTAATAATAGTAGTCTCCTATTCTGTGTATCTCTGCAGCTGCGGCAAATCCGGCTTTTTCCAGCCAGAGTCCCTTGATGTCGATAATTGCATAAGGGCCGGTCCACATCTTTAGATCGCTACTCTTGTACATCCATCCGCCCGAACAGGTAAGATAATAAGTTTGCGTTTCAATATGGGGATAGATAAATGGATCGCTCATGATCAGATCGTTAAAATGTACCGTCTTGGCTTCCGGCATCTGAAATTTAGGACGAGATACAGGAGCTTTGCCTGTAGTATCTCTCCGCTGAAAGCCGCCAAAATTTCTCTGACCCGGGTCAGCAAACGGTGCTTGTTCTCCGGGCTGTATTACTGCTTTTATGGTGACTTCAGACGGTTTTTTTGAATTACAGGCAATCAGCAACATAAAAGTGAAACCAATAATGGAAAATGCTGATAATCTCATTGAATATAAGAATTTATAAAATTGTTATGAAGAAGTGTTTCGGATATAAATAGAGTGGATCCCGGTGATGGGACCCACTCCCGTACAAAAAATGAATTAAAAAACCTAACCAAAAACTAAAACTACCATCCAGGATTTTGTACTAAATTTTCATTGATAGATAACTCGCTGTATGGGAAAGGATAATGCTCATGTTTCCCTGCTTTGAATCCGTGCTCTTTACCTTTATTCACGTCTGAATCTGACCAGTCAACGAAGCCTTGGTGTATGCCGCTGTTTTCAGTGGCAAATTTATCTTTGAATGAAGGAACGATGTCCCCGTTATTAGCTAGTTTGGCTGCTGCTTCGCCCCAACGTACCAGGTCAATGAAACGGCAACCTTCCATCCACATTTCATACTGTTTTTCCTTCTTAACGGCATCGAGTGTCAGAGAAGAACTGATGGTTTTGGAGCCGGCACGCTGCTGAACCATATTCAGGTATTGCAGACCGTCGTTATCGCTTGTTTGTGCGCAGCATTCTGCATACATCAGGAGAACTTCTGCATACCGCATGATCAGGAAATTAATGTCTGAGTACGATCCGTCTTTTATGTCACTGGAAGAAGCAACGAGTTTGAGATGGAAATAACCTTCATGTCCGTATAATCCAATTGGGTTATTGATACCGCGGAATTTGTCCTTAATTTTATCCTCGCGTGTGGGACAGTTGGGATCGCTTGTGTAAGGCATATCAAAAAGTACCTCATCATAAGTTGCGATCCAGGCCTTACGGCGGAACGAGTTCATACCATCATTAGCGATAAGAGCTTCAGCAAATTTACCGGTAGGACAAATACCTCCCCAGCCGCTGGCAAAGAGACTGGTAGGCATTCCGCCAAGCCTGTCGGAACGCCAGTTCCAAAGGTTAGCCTGCATCCAGGTAGTACGCTGAATACGTCCACCCCAGGTACTGATGCTGGAATTGTACACATGGTTGAATTCGAAAACTTTTTCTTCGTTGCCGTCACCCTCTACATGGAAAAGCTCAGCTATTCTGTTTCCGGGAACAAGTGCATACTTACCTGAAGAGATAACTTTTTTCAATTCAGCTTTTGCGCCTGCATAATCACCTGCAAACATAAGCGCTTTCCCGGCAAAGGCATAAGCAGCACCCTTGGTGATCTTTGCGCAACCGGCTTTATCGCTCGGACTCTGTCTCTCATCAAGGTATTTGGCAGCATCTATAAACTCCTGGGCGCTCCATTGCAGAATGGCATTTTTACTTTCAGAATTTCCAGGCCTGTCTGCTCCGGTAAGTACATGGTCAACAATAGGAGGAGTATCCCAAAGGATAGCCAGCATCATATGGCAGAAAGCGCGAATAACTCTCGCTTCCGAGATACACCGGTCCTTAATGGCGCTCGTCCCGTATTCAAAATTGTCTATAACAAGGTTTGCTCCGTAGATAGCCTTGTAGAAACCTTTATACATATTGCTGATGACCTGATTGTTGTCATCATGGCGGAACTCGTTGAGCGCAGCCAGAAAGTCATTGTCACCATAATTGGAACCGGCAGCATAAATATCATCGGACGGGTAGACAAGAATTGCGTTATAGGGAGAATAGATGTATTCGTTGTTTCTGACAATTCCTAACATCGCTTTCTCGTAGGCAGCAACCAAAGCAGACTCGGCATCTGCATCGGTTTGATAGAAGGTCTCCGTTGAGATAACGCCCTTTTGATCTATATCAAGCAAATTTTCACAAGCTGTCAAGCAAAAGGTAACTAACAAAATGG
>DHUU01000020.1:34979-264894 GCA_002409325.1 Bacteroidales bacterium UBA5226
CCAATCACAGCTTTCTTTGTCGTAGGATATGAACCCTTATCGAAGCCGAGTGAATTGGCTCTTCCGGAGGAAGCTGTTTCCGGATCCATACCGGGATACTTGGAGAAAGTGAAATAGTCATCCAAAGAAGCATAGATTCTTAAATTGCTGATGAATAACTTTTGGGTCCACTTCTGTGGGAGCGTGTAACCCAACTGGATCTGTTTAATTTTGAAGTATGATCCGTCAAAAACCGTGGCACTTGAACCCCAGAATTTTGAATCGGAAACAACACTGATAGCACTTGGCATAGAGGCATTTTTATTGGATTCTGTCCAGGCATTCTTGTGGAAGTATTCCAGCGAGTTGTACAAAGGCCGGTCACCACGGTACGACACGGCAAAGATTTCGTTACCGTAGGTACCCGTTCCGAATAATGTAAAATCAATACCCTTCCATGCAAGATTTATGGTAATCCCATAAGTCAAATCGGGAATACCGCACCCGACCATAGTCTGGTCGTTGGCGTCAATGATGCCGTTTCCGTCCAGATCTGCAAGAATCGGTTTTCCGGTTGCTGTATCGACTCCATCGTACTGATAACCTCTCATATACCAGATTGGGTATCCTACCTCAAACTGAGTGGAGAGATCGGTCGATTGAACAGGTGCCATCCCTTGTATTCTCGAGATGGTCGGATCCAGGAAAGTAACCTCATTGTGAAGATAAGCCATATTCGCATTGATGGAATACTGGAAATCTCCCCTGGAATCTTTCCATCCCAGTTCCAATTCAACACCTCTATTCATAACTTCACCGGCATTGATAGTGGAAGAGCTGACGCCCACTTCGGCTACAGGAGAAACACTTACAAGCAGATCTTTGGTGGTCTTTACATAATAGTCAATGCCCAATGAGAGGCGATCGCTGAGGAAACGGGCATCGAGACCCAGATCATACTGCTCCGAAGTTTCCCATTTAAGATTGGGGTTGGCCAGTCCCGAAGGGCTGGATCCGTAAGATACCACATTAGAGCCAGGGTTGTACTGATAATAGCTGGAGTTGTAAGAAATTGTCGTAGCATAGGGATAATTGTTCAATACGGCAATATTGCCGTTCACACCCCATGATCCGCGAATTTTAAGAAATGAGAGCGCTTCCTTTCCTATGCTCTTCATGAACGGTTCATTGGTAAGCACCCAACCGGCTGACACCGAAGGGAAATATCCCCAACGGGCATCCGAGGGTAGCTTAGATGAGTCAAAAGCATCGGCACGGAAGTTAACCTGGATGTTGTACCTGTCTGCATAGTTCCAGTGAATACGTCCAAAATAAGACAGATTAGCAGATACGCCGGGAGCACCTGATACGCTTTTTGCTGTATCGGCATTGTTGTTCAGATACTGCAAATAGCGGAAGTTAGGAGCATAGCCGGTAAGAATGTTTGGACCGCTACCGGTAGCATTTACGGTAAAAGTATTATTTTGGATGTATGACATACCACCCATTACAGAAAATGTATTCTTACCTAAGCTGAACAGATAGTTTGCAAAGTTCTCCCATTGGTAGTAAAATCCCTGGTTGGCGTTAGCCTGGAGTTCATACGTTGTCCTGTATGCCATTGAGTTGGCATAGTAAGGGGCGGCATACCTGCTGTAATAACTCTGGTATATGCGGTATCCGAAACGTGAGGTGATGGTGAGTCCTTTTATTGGAGTCAGGTTGGCATAGAGCGATCCGCGGATATTGATGCCTTGATTCTCGACATCTTCCTTGTCTCTCTGAATAAAGGGGTGACCCGAGTCAGTCTCGACAATCTTTGAAACGGCATAGAAACCGTTTTCATCACCAAGAATCCGGTCACCGGCATCGTAGTGATTCTTCAAATCCTGCGGAAGATCGTTATAAGTAGGATAATACACAGGTGTAAGAGGATCCTGTGTAAGCGTTCCCATCATAACCGATCCGAACTCATTATGCTGGCTTACAGACCTGGTTTTCCATTTTTCAATGGAAGCGTTTGACCCAACGGTGAACCAATCCTTTATTTTATAGTCTGCGTTTATCTGGGCAGAAAGACGATTGTATACGTCCTTATCGCCGCGGACAATACCGTCGTCGTTGACATAGTTTACAGCCATATAATAATGACCGCGGTCATTTCCGCCCTCGACTCCAACTGTGTGACGCTTAGTTAAACTGGTTGTGAAAACCTCATCGGACCAATTTGTGTCAGTACCGGTGTATCCAAGATCGTTAAGGCGTTGTTGTGTAAGAACTCCCTGAGCGATCTTGTAATCTATGTACTGCGCAGCATTCATTACTTCTGAGGCCTTTCCCAATGAATTCCATACATTTTGGAAGTTATAGAAAACCTTTCCTTTGCCTCTTTCTTTGCTGCCGGTCTTGGTAGTGATCAATACTACACCGTTACCGGCCTGGGCTCCATAAATGGCTGCCGAGGCAGCATCCTTAAGAACCTCCATGGATTCAATCATATGGGGATCCAAGTACTGGATGTTATCTACCTGAAGACCATCGACAATAAGAAGCGGGCCAAGTCCTTCTGAAGAGTTGGATGAATACCCGCGTACACGAATTTGCGAGCCGGATCCGGGAGCTGCAGAATAGTTCAGAATGTGAACACCTGCTGCTTTTCCCTGTAATGCGTTTGCTGCATCGGATGTTGAACGGTTATTAAGGTCTTCGGCTTTTACTGAAGAGACGGCACCTGTAACGTCGCTCTTCCTCTGAACACCATACCCGACAACAACTACTTCCTCAAGGATTGCCGTGTCCTCAATCAGGGTGATTTCCAAAACCGTTTGGTTGCCGACAGCGATAACCTGCGGCTTGTAACCGATAAAGGTTACGTTTAGATTAGCTTGCGCAGGAACCTCCAGTACAAACTTTCCATCCAGATCGGTAACTGTATTAATACGGTTATTACCGACAACCATTACAGATGCTCCAACTATGGGAACACCGGACGCATCGATGACTATGCCGCTGATTGCGCGAGTTTGGGCATAGGATTCTATACCCACAAGGCATGCGGCAAAAATCATAGCGATCTTGACGACATATAACAATTGCTTTGTCATAAATTAGATAATAGGTTAAAAAAATTAGTAATTTGGTTAAATTGGTTTCAATTTTAAAGGTATTTATCAATCCAGGAACATAATTGCAAATTGGGTTCATATTGATTTGCTAATCTCCCATTAAGAGCACTAAATCTTCCGGGTAAGGATTTATGAATCAAAAGTCGAAGCTTTTGAACGATAATGAAAAATTCTCCCTTTTCATAGTCTAAATGGTCCGGCATATTTACGAAAACATTAATTGTGACAATAAAAGATTTAATTTTGAAGGTTTTTAGATAATTTCGTAAAACAAGTATGAGTATCTTCGTAAATTATAATTATTAGGTCATTCCATATATGAAACAATTCATTCTGACAGCTTTTCTACTCTGTATGGTATCTATCAATGCCATTGGGAGCGGGCAGTATTATTTCAGGCATTACAAGAGTGATGATGGTTTACCGAATAATACTGTCACATGTACAGTCCAGGATCATTTCGGATTCCTCTGGTTCGGGACCAAGGACGGGATCTGCCGCTTCAACGGTAAAAATTTCAGTGTTCTGGAAGATTCCAGTCTCAAGAGCTGCATTAATGGAATGATTTTTTCTTTGTGTGAAGATCATGACGGAATGCTTTGGAGCTGCTCAACTAATGGCACCGGTTATTATAATCTGTACACTTCAGAGGTAACCTATGTAAAAGAACTGGAGGGATACCGTTTTTTTGACATCAATGTTGACAAGGATAACAATGTCTGGTTTGTTTCTGCCGGTTCGGTTTTTAAATTGGACAGAAGTACCGGTGAATTTGTCCGTTATTCGGCTGAAAGACATTTCAACGCCCTGCATGCGTGCGTAGATAGTGAAGGTTTTATTTGGTTCACCACCTATCAGGGAGATGTTCGTCGCTACAATCCCAATACCGACTATTTTGAAATATTTCCCCTGATTACAGACAGAACAAATACTGACGACATATATCCTGTTCATATTGAAACCATAAATGAGAAATACCTGCTCATATCTACCAACACCTATGACCTGATCAGACTAAACATTAACAACGGAGACAGTGAACATCTGATCAATGTGGGGCATCCGGTCAATTGTCTATTACCCAGGACCGACTCTGAATACTGGATTGGGACACTAGATGGGTTGGTTGTTTATGATGATCATCAAAAAGACACTTCCTTCATTAATGACTCGGGAAAAAATGCATTGAGCAACACCAACGTAATTTGCATTTTACAGGATAACGAAGGAAATGTTTGGATGGGAACTTACTACGGCGGGCTGAATTTGAGGCATAACAGGGATAACAGTTTCGGACAAATCTTTTATACGGGCTATGAAGGGACCTTCTACGGGAAGCTTGTTCATGCTTTAACTCCCGACGGATTGGGCAATCTTTGGGCAGGGACCGAAGATGGGAATCTCAACAAGTTGAATTTCTCGGACAGAAGTTCTGTCAGTTACTCAAACAAGAAAGGTTTTCCTGCCAATTTGAACATCCATGGTTTGTTACAGGAAGAAAACGCGCTTTGGATTGCTACGTATAATAAAGGACTTTTTTTATATGATCTGAACAGTGACATAATTACCAAACATCCGGGACTCCCTACCGATCAGTGTGTGTGTATTCTCAAGACCGAAGATGGATCCATTCTTATAGGGACCACATACGGATTGTACAGGTATGACAGAAAGACAGATAGTTTTGAATATATTGAGGGTCCCGGTCACCGTTTCATTCACACACTGTATGAAGACAGCTTTGGAACTGTATGGGTAGGGACCTACGGCTCCGGCATCTTTTTCAGTCAGGACGGCCTCAGGGGGTTTGAAACCATACAGGACGGGACTGGCCACGGACTGGAATCAAACTATATAACCTATTTTTTTGAAGATGCATCACACCAGCTTTGGGTCGCTACCGAAGGGGGAGGTTTATGCCGGACACCTCTCCGGGGGGACATCTCCTTTACACACTTAACCCGCAGAGACGGCCTCCCTTCGAATATTGCCTGTACCATAACCCAGGACCAGAAAGGATTGTTATGGGTCTCTACAACCAAAGGGCTGATCACCCTTGATCCCAACACAGGTTCCGTACTTAAAACCTATCTGGATAATAATGATATTGTTGGAAACCAGTACTCTTATGGTTCCTGTTATCAATTCCCTTCGGGACAAATATGTCTGGGAACCATTAATGGCATGATCACTTTCAATCCTGCCAATCTGAAGGATCCTATCGATACGGCACCTCTCTATATCCAGGATATTCACACCGGGATCGACGGAACTCATCACGCCACGAACACCGACGGCAGATCTGCCATCATGTCTGACAGGATACGGATCAGGCAAACCGATGCTGCCTATCTCTCCATTACTTTTTCTGCGCTGAGCTACCTAAATATGAGTGCTCCTCAATATGAGTATTCCCTCTCTAGCGGAAGGCGCAAATCCATCAAAAAAATCTCGGCAGAGAACACCGTCGTTTTCACAGACATGAACCCAGGTCGATACCGTTTTGATGTCAAAGTGATAGGAAGCGATTCACCGGAAGCACAAAAAAGTCTGTCCATAGTGGTTGTTCCCCCCTTTTACAAGTCATTGTTTGCATACATTGTCTATCTTCTCTTTTTTGTTTCTCTGGCAATGTTTTTTATCATACTTCTGCTCAAGAAAAGAAAGATTGAAGAGACAAGCAAGCTTGAGCAAATGGAAGCGTTGAAACAGAAAGAGATATACGATGCCAAGATCAATTTTTTCACAAACATCACCCACGAAATTCGCACGCCACTCTCCCTGATCAAGATGCCTGTGGACAAGATTGTTGCCGAGAAGGATTTTACTGAATCGTCACGGGATGACATCATGACCATCAAGTCCAACACCAACAGGTTGTTGGAACTAACCAACCAACTTCTTGATATCAGAAAGATGGAGAAGAACCAGATTACCATACAGTTTTTCAGGGAAGATATCTCCACGATCGTCAGAAAGACTTGCGAATACTTTGCCAAGGCAGCTAAAGAACAACATATTTCATACACCGTCAACATACCTGACCAGCCTGTAACGATGATGTGTTCTGCGGAAATTGTAAAGAAGATCCTCAGCAACCTGCTATCAAATGCCATTAAATATTGTAAGGACAGCATAGAACTGATACTGACCATTCCCGAAAATGATCAGCACGTGGTGATACGCGTGACTACCAACGGAGATCTTATTCAAGGTAGTGAAAGAGAGAAAATCTTCACTCCATTTTATCAGATCAGGACTGTAACAGCACAACTGAAAGGAAGTAACGGAACAGGGCTGGGGCTTGCTTACGCGAGAACACTTGCCAACCTCCACAACGGGACCCTGACCCTTGATCCTGACATAACAGACAAAAATTCATTTGTACTGACTCTGCCTCTGGTACAACCTCAAGCAGATATCGATCAGAAAAATTCAAACGCCCCTGAAGAGGATAATTATACAGAGACCGATTCGGACAGCCGCAAACATACCATACTGATCGTAGAAGATGCGGCTGAGATGAAACACTACCTTTGCAAAGAATTATCTTCTGAGTATAATGTCCTTGCTGCTTCAAACGGAGAGGAAGGCATGAAACTTATCAAAGAGCAGAAGATCGATATTGTTGTGAGTGATATTATGATGCCCGTAATGGATGGATGTCAACTGTGCAACTTTATTAAGAACGACATAGAGTACAGCCATATTCCCGTCATCCTTCTAACAGCGGCCGTTGGCGTGGAAACCCGCATAGAAACCCTTGAAGTAGGTGCCGACGGGTATATAGAAAAACCGTTTGCGATAGAGCTGTTAATGGCCAATATTTCTAACCTTTTCAAAAACAAGGAAATCGCCTACAGACAGTTTGCCAACTCTCCCCTGTCTCATTTTAATAGCTTATCATTCAATAATATAGAGAAAGCCTTTATGGACAAATTGCATGAGGCCATCATGAAGCATATGGCTGAGCAGGACCTGGGTATTGACACGCTCACCACATTGCTCGGTACCAGCAAGTCTACACTGTACAGGAAAATTAAGGCGAATACCGGATTGAACACCAATGAATACATCCGCATATGCAGATTGAAGAAGGCTGCTGAAATGTTGTCCACACAGGAATACAGGATCAATGAAGTTGCTTACCTGGTGGGGTTCTCTTCACCCTCCTATTTTACTACCAGTTTCCAGAAGCAATTCAATATATCACCTTCAGCTTTCGTAAAGAACCTCCGGACAGAAGACTAAAAACGGATTATCTTTTCCAGGTTTTAAGATGACAATTTCTTTAGAATGATTCGAATTATCGAAACAGCAAGGCCGCAAACTGCCTGAGTGAGCGACGCCAGGTGAGCCATTCGTGCGCCGTGCCGGGGGATTCATAATAAAGGTGCTGAACTCCCTTGTTTTCGAGCATATCGTGGAACGCTTTTACCCCTGCGTACATCTGTTCGGGCTCTTCTGTCCCTACACTTAGATACAGGAGATTCATCTGCTCATTGAGAGATAACGGATATTTTTCAGGAGAGGGTTCCATGCCTGCTCCGCTGAAACCCCCGATATAGGAAAAAAGGTCCATGTGGGAAAGGCCTATGCTCCAGCTCTGGTATCCCCCCAGTGATAGTCCTGCAATCGCCCTGCTGTTGCGGTCGTCAAGGGTTCTGTAACATGCGTCGATCATGGGAACAAGTTCCTCAACGACCACTTTTTCATAAGCTGAAAAATCGAATATATTGCGGGTTCTTTCCCAATCCGGCGAATTGGCAAGTACAGCAGATCCTCTGTCCATGACAACGATCATGGAAACGGCTTCTCCGGATGCAATGAGGTTGTCCATAATATTGTCCACCTTACCCTGGTTTGGCCATCCTGTCTCATCTTCTCCACCACCGTGCTGAAGGTATAGTACAGGATAACGGGCATCAGGTGTTGTGTCATATTCAGCAGGTGTATAAACGTAACAAATCCTCCAGGTTTGTGCCAGATCGGACCAGTATCTTTGCATTCTCACTTCTCCGTGAGGGACATCCTGTTCAAGATAAAAATCCACGCCTGCTTCCGGGATCTCTATGCCACTGGCCATAAGGCCGCATCCGTAAAAAAGTTTGCTCGAAGGGTCAGATACCCTGACTCCGTCGACGTTGATAAAATAATAATGGAATCCCGGAACCTGGGGATCTGATGTTACTTCCCATACGCCTCCTTCTATCTGCACCATAGGATATACTTTGTTGCACAGGTCGAGTTCCACAGAAATGGCGTCAGGAGCTTCCACCCTGCATGTCACACTTAAATCGGGATTGATTTTCGGGTATTCTTTTCCGGGGATATTGGTTGAGGCACTGAAAGGCACTGTTAAGTATGCAGCCTGTTTTCTTGATCCACATGATGGAGACAGTACCAATGCGAATAAAATGGCTGCCAATATGCCGTGGATTTTCATTTTGTATTTTTTGATCTATTTAAAAAGTTTCTGAGCAAACGTATAAAGGCTTCTTCTCCAGGTGAGCCACTCATGTGCCGTTGCTTGTGATTCATAATAAGTGTTCCTGATCCCAATTTCTGTAAGGATTTCGTGCATGTCCTTCAAAAGCGTGCCTTCTGCTTCACCGTTGCCGATAAACAGAAGTTTGTAATCGGAATTGAATTTTTCCGGATCACGAAACACTCCGTTATAGGCACCTGCCAGTTTTTGAGGATCTTTGAAACCCGGTGTCGTAAAATTAAATTCTCCTATTACTATCATGCCGCTGAAACCTCCCACATAGGAAAAGAGATCCTTATAGCCGAGGCCCAGGTCATAAGCTTGCTTGGCACCCCAGGAAAGACCGGCGACAGCCCTGCTGTTACGATCATTGATGGTACGGTAACGGCTGTCAATAAGCGGAATGACTTCCCGGATCATCATACTTTCAAATCCTGAAAATGAATCAACGCTATCAGGGATGCGCGCATAGCCGCTGTTCATGACTATTATCATGGGCTCAGCCTTGCCTTCGGCTATCAGATTGTCCAGTATGACATCAGCGAAGCCCTGGAAGATCCAGCCTGTTTCATCTTCACCGCCGCCATGTTGCAGATAGAGTACGGGATAACGCCTGCCGGGTTCGCGATCATAACCGGCTGGGGTATAGATAAGCATCCGCCGGTACTCGTTACACTCCCCGGACCAGAATTTCACAGAACGTACAGCGCCGTGCGGAATATTTCTCTTAGGCAAATACCAATAACTATCTGTTTCATTTTCTGCTACTTCCACAGCGCTGGAATAACGGCTGCAGCCATAAAAAGTATACACTGCAGGATCTGAGAACGAAAGACCTCCCACTTTCAATGAATAATAATGGAATCCGTATTCCTGAGGATCTGAAGTAATGCTCCACAGGCCGTGTTCATTCCTGTTCATCAGGTAATCGCGGCCGAGGGACAGCACCACAGCATTGGCAGATGGAGCATAGAAGGTAAATGTGACAGAATTGTCCTTGTTAACCTGAGGATAGGTTTTTCCCGAAATATTGTACCATGAAGAAGCTTGCGAAAAAGCCAACGTTACTGTAGACAATATTACCAGGATAGTTGACAAAAAACGATTCATTCTTGATAGGAATATGGTTAATGATCCATTGTATGATGTAAAAATAAGTGGAAAGAATTCCATACAGTTACCGTATTCAACCATATAATTGCAGATTCAGTTCACATCTCACCTGATACTTCTGTTATGGTATAATGACATATTTCAAATTAAGACCATTTCTTATGAAAAGAGTTCATCTTATTGCTAGCACCTACTTTTTATCCTATGTTTGTTAATGTGTATAAGATCATTTATTGCATACTTGTGTACAGTTTCCTTTGTTCTACTCTACCAGCGCAGAGCGTTTCACATCTAATTGAATTCAATATAGTTACATGGGATTTTGGCAATATTCGGGAAGCTGATGGATCTGTTTTTCATTCATTCCCTTTCGTCAATTCATCTTCCGGTCCTGTTAAATTCGGACATATATCACCCAGCTGTAGCTGTGTGAATGCAATATTCACTCAGGAGTCTTTTGAAAGCGGTGAGATGGGGGAGATCATCATCAGGTTCAATCCGGCAGGTGAAAAAGGCAAAGTACACAGGTATACAGACATCTATTCATCAGAGGGTACTTTCCTGGCTAAACTAAGCATTACTGCCAATGTGATCCCCCAGGAACGAACTGTTGATGAACTATATAAATTCAGGATAACAGATAATGTATACGCTACTTCGCGTCAGGTGAATATGGGGTACATCGCTATTGGAGGATCTGCATCACAAATGATCTCCGTTATCAACACCTCATCCGTGCCAGTAACCATACAGGTGCCGCCGCGCGAAGGATCTTCCTTTTTAAGGATCGATCACCCTGAATCGATCCCTCCCGGTGAAACAGCAAATATTGACATTACCTTTAAAATACCTAATGATCCGGATAACTATGGAATAAAAAAAGAGATTGTGCATATCCTGGTAAATGGAGTCCGGACGTCTTTTGAACTATCCGCTTCCTGCATTTGTACGGATCGTTTTGACGAGAAGGAATCTTTTATTCCAGAAATGGTAGTTACTCCTTCCCTCGTTTCATTGAACCGGAAATTGCTTACCCGCAGTTTTGAAGGACATTTCACAATTGAGAACAGAGGCAGTGCAGATCTCTGTATCCGTGCCGTAGAAACACAAGACGGCATAAAGATCAATATAATGAAAGGAGATGTGATCCATCCCGGAGAAAGGGTGAAGATCAAGGCAGGATCACTCAAGCATGCTTTCAGCGTCTTTCTGATCACAAACGATCCCGCCCGTCCTGTGAAAGAAATACGATTCAATTATAAAGACAATTGATTTAACTTAAACACCTTATATATGAAACGTTTAAAACTATTAGTCTGCGCAGCTGCGCTGATCACTCTAGTTTCTTGCAACAACAAGAGCTATGAATATCCTTTCAGGGATCCGCGTCTTTCGGTGGAAAAACGCGTTGAAAATCTGCTATCTCTTCTGACTCCCGAAGAAAAGGTCGGGCTCATGATGAACGGTTCAATTTCTGTCGACCGCCTAGGAATTCCCGCATACAACTGGTGGAATGAAGCCTGTCACGGCATTTGCTATGACGATGTAACCGTATTTCCTCAGTGTATTGCACTGGCAGCAACATTTGATGCCGCGCAACAAGAAGAGATCTACACTGCCGTATCCGACGAAGCACGTGCCGTATGGAACACAACCGACCATAACGAATTCGGCAAGACAGAAGCCACGGGCGGTATCTGGCATCAGGGCCTGTCGTTCTGGTGTCCCAATATCAATATTTTCCGGGA
Source organism: Bacteroidales bacterium UBA5226 (assembly GCA_002409325.1). Lineage (GTDB taxonomy): Bacteria > Bacteroidota > Bacteroidia > Bacteroidales > UBA932 > DMER64. Next base: position 46,433 of record DHUU01000020.1, read on the forward strand.
CCCGAGGTGGGGCCGCGGACAGGAAACCAGCGGTGAAGATCCTTACCTGGCAAGTGTCATGGGTGTAGCCACCGTCAAGGGTATGCAAGGTGATGATAAGGACTATTTCAAGACACATGCCTGCGTAAAGCACTATGCCGTTCACAGCGGACCCGAACCTCTTCGGCACAGATTTGATGTATCTGTATCAATGAGAGACCTTTGGGAGACTTACCTGCCCGCATTCAAGGAAATCGTGCAGGTAGGCAATGTTCAGGAAGTTATGTGTGCATACAACCGATATGAAGGCGAACCCTGTTGCGGAAGCGAAAGATTGCTCCAGGACATTCTTCGCAATAAATGGGGTTATGAATCGTTGGTGCTTTCCGACTGCAGTGCCATAAACAATTTCTATACAAAAGGACAACACGAGACCCATCCCGACGCCGCCTCAGCAAGTGCTGCAGCGGTTCTGGCCGGAACAGACCTGGAATGCGGGACGAGCTATGCAGCACTCATTGAAAGTCTTGAGAAAGGACTTATCAATGAAACCGATCTTGATGTGGCACTTACACGCATTCTCCGCTCGCGCATTGAACTGGGCATGTTTGATCCGGAAGATATGATACCATGGAAAGATCTGAAAGAAAGCACCCTGAGCAGCCCGGAAAATACCGCACTCGCCCTGAAAGCTGCCAGGGAATCCATGGTCCTTTTGAAAAATAACGGGGTACTCCCTCTTTCCAGGGACGTTAAAACCATTGCCGTTGTCGGGCCCAATGCCAACGACCCGTCCATGCATAACGGCAACTATAACGGATTTCCCACACCTGAAAACACGATCTCTATCGTTGATGCTATAAGAAACGCTGTCCCGGGTACAGAGGTCATCTACAACAAGGCCTGTGAACTGGTGGACAGATACCTCACTACAGACCACATGCCTGACATCAACCAGGGAAAGGGCCTTTATGCAGAGTTCTTCAACAATCAGAAATTCGAAGGATCTCCTGCCAATTCAGGTTATTATACCACAGTCAACATGCGTACTTACGGAGATTACCGCTTTGCTGACAATGTCAACCAGACCAACATTTCTGCCAGACTGACAGGTAAATTCGTCGCCAGTTTTACCGGGAAAATGTACTACTCCCTGTTGGGCAGCGACACCTTTAAGTTTACAGTAAACGGAAGGACTGTAGCTGAACAGAAGGAGCCAGCCAGAAGATTCGGATGGTTCAGATCCTCAACTCCCACCACAACATTCCCTGTGAATAAAGGACAGACATATAATATTCAGATAGATTACACCAAAGGCGATCAGGGCTTTGCATTCCTTACTTTCAATCTTACCGAAAGGAATCTTGCCGAGTTCGACGCGCTTGCCGAAAGGGTGAAGGATGCCGACGCCATCATAGTGGTTGGAGGGATCTCTGCCCGACTTGAAGGTGAAGAAATGCCTATTTCTTTCGAAGGTTTTAATAGCGGGGACCGTACTAAGATAGAACTCCCTGACGTACAGAAAAATCTTCTTGAAGCTATGCACAAAACCGGCAAACCGGTCATACTAGTGAACTGTTCAGGAAGTGCCATGGGTTTTGGTGATATTGAAACCCAATACGATGCACTCCTACAGGCATGGTACGGAGGCCAGGCAGCAGGACTTGCCGTTGCCGACGTTCTATTTGGCGACTACAATCCCGCAGGAAGACTGCCTGTCACATTCTACAAATCTACAGACCAGCTGCCTGATTTTGAAAATTATGACATGGAAGGACGTACTTACAGGTACTTCCGCGGAGAACCACTTTATGCCTTCGGATACGGACTTTCTTACACCACATTTGAATATGGCAATGCGACACTTTCCAGGAACAGCATTAAAGCCGGCAAGGGCGTGAAAGTTTCCATTCCTGTTACCAACAGTGGAAAGTATGATGGCGATGAAGTAGTACAGGTATACGTCAAAAGCCTGGACAATCCGGATGCACCGATAAAGTCTCTCAAGGGATTTAAACGGGTTAATATTCCTGCCGGCACCTCTGTCACTGTTACGATTGATCTGGATGCCAAAGCTTTTGAATTCTATGATGAAACGGTTGACGAACTGGCTCCCCGTGCAGGAAAATATCAGATCATGTATGGTTCTTCTTCCAACGACTCAGATCTGAAGGCATTGAATTTTGAAATAGTCTAAATTACTGTTCATCATGAGCAATTCTACTGAAAAGATCTCTGTCATAGAAAAAATCGGATACAGTCTGGGTGACCTGGCGGCAAACCTGATCTTCCAGACCCTGATGACTTTCCTTGCCTTTTTTTACACCGATGTGTACAAGATCCCCCCTGCGACTGCTTCCTTTATTATTTTCTTCGGAGGCATGTTCGGGGCATTTTTCAATCCCATAATGGGTATCATTGCAGACAGGACCACTACACGATGGGGCAAATTTCGTCCCTGGATCCTGTGGACCGCGGTACCATTTGGAGCAATGGCTATACTGGCTTTTAGCACCCCTGATTTCAGCCCTTCCGGTAAAGTTGTCTATGCTTTCATCACCTACCTGCTGCTGGTGGTGGTGTATTCGGCCAACAACCTCCCTTACGCATCGCTGAGTGGTGTGATCACCGGGAATATGGCTGAACGGAACAGCCTTTCCTCGTACAGATTTGTAGCGGTGACTATAGCCCAGCTGATTGTTCAGAGTTTCTTACTGCCTCTGGCCCTGGTTCTGGGTGACGGAGACAAAACTAAAGGCTTTGAAAATACCATGATGCTTTTTGCAGCCATTGGTGTCGTCTTCTTTATTATCACCTTCCTTACCACAAAGGAAAGGATCATTCCCAAACCGGAACAAAAGTCTAGTGTAAAAGAAGATCTGCGTGACCTGGTAAGGAACAAACCCTGGATTGTCATGCTCATAGTAACGGTTTTCATATTCATCACCCTCTCCCTGAAAGGCGGCATGTACGTATACTACTTTGAAAACTACCTGAGCCGGGAACATCTGGGAGAATTTCTTGAAAAGATTCTTGAAAAAATTGGGCTAAGCCAACTCTCCGATTATTCAGCTTCGGGGGCGGAGGATGTCGCCTCAATAGGTTTCAGCCTGTTCAATGCAGCCGGAATTGTTACCACAATTATCGGGATAGCCATCTCCAAATCCCTGGCCGACCGGTTTGGCAAACGCGATGTTTTCGGATGCAGCCTCTTCCTTTCCGCCCTGTGCCTGCTTATGTTCTATTTCTACAGTCCCGAGGCCGTCGGGCTTGTTTTTGCCACGCAAATGTTGCACGGGTTCTTCTACGGCATTTCCACACCACTTCTTTGGGCCATGATCGCAGATGTGGCTGATTATTCCGAATGGAAAAATTCACGCAGAGCCACCGCCATCATTTTCTCGGCCATGATATTTGGTTTGAAAGCCGGTCTGAGCATTGGCGGAGCGCTTGTTGCCGGTATCCTGGCCAGTTACGGTTACAGCGAACAACTTGCCGTTCAGTCTGCAGAAACCGTAAACGGGATCAAACTGTCACTGAGTATATACCCTATGCTTACATTTTTTGTGAGCGTTGCCTGTCTGTTCTTTTATGAGATCAACAAAAAAATGGAAGTCCGGCTTCAGGAAGAACTGTCCGCACGCCGTACAGAGAACAAGTAATAGAGAAATAACTAAATGACTGACTTATGAATACAATTTTCAGGGTCATGCTCCCTGCACTTGCCTCGTTGCTGGTTAGCGCCTGCGGGCAGACACATCAGGAAACGCAGCCTTCGCTTAAAGAGGCTTTATCCGGGAAATTCCTTATAGGTACGGCAATGAATGCCGCCCAGATTGAAGAAACAGATACCGCCTCGGTCAGAGTTATTAAAGAACAATTTAATGCCATTGTGGCGGAGAATTGCATGAAGAGCGAGTCGATCCAGCCGAAGGAAGGCGTATATGATTTTGCCCTGGCCGATAAATTTGTTGAATTCGGGGAAAGAAATAACATGTATCTGTCCGGACATGTGCTAATATGGCATTCCCAGGCTCCTGCCTGGTTCTTCACCGACAGCACGGGAAGTGACGTTACGCGTGAAGTAATGATAGAACGGATGAAAACACATATACAGACGGTCATGGAACATTATAAAGGACGGGTAAAAGAATGGGAAGTGGTGAATGAAGCCATTATGGACGACGGGACCTACCGCAAAACTAAATTCTATGAGATTATTGGCGAGGATTATGTTCCTTTGGCTTTTCAGTTTGCCCGGGAGACCGACCCCGATGCAGCACTCTATTATAACGATTATTCAATGGCCAATCCCGGCAGACGCGCAGGCGTAGTTTCCATGGTAAAAAAACTGCAGGAAGCCGGAATCAGGGTGGACGGTATTGGCATGCAAACCCACGTGGGCCTGGATTACCCCGATCTGGCCGAATACGAAAAAAGCTTAGAAGCCTTTGCTGATTTGGGTGTCAAGGTAATGATCACAGAAATGGATGTTACTTTATTACCTTTCCCGGACCTGGCTGCAGGGGCCGATGTAAACGTCTCTTTCGAATACCAGCAAAAAATGAACCCGTACGCTCAGGGGTTGCCGGATTCGGTGAACGCTTTGTTTGAAAAAAGATACCTGGACTTCTTTACAATTTTTTTAAAGCATAAAGATGTGATTTCCAGGGTAACACTCTGGGGCGTCTACGATCAGCAATCATGGAGGAATAACTGGCCCATTCCAGGGAGAACCGACTATTCCCTGTTATTCGACCGTCAGAATAAGCCAAAACCCGTTGTTTCACAAGTAATTACAGAAGCATTAAAAGCAAACTGATTATGAAAAAACCAAGATACCTTATCCCCCATTTGTATACGGCAGATCCGTCAGTTCATCTGTTTAACGGACGGCTCTACATTTACCCCTCCCACGATATTGAATCGGGAATTCCCGAAAACGACAACGGAGATCATTTTGATATGCGCGACTACCACGTCTTCTCCATGGAAACTCCGGAAAGCGAAGTTACAGACCACGGAGTGGCTTTGGATGTAAAGGACATTCCCTGGGCCGGACGCCAGCTATGGGATTGTGACACAGCATACAAAAACGGCCTTTATTACCTGTATTTTCCCTTAAAAGACAAAACCGACATTTTCCGTATAGGAGTTGCCGTGAGCCATAAGCCCGAAGGACCTTTCAAACCCCTGGACGCCCCGATGCACGGAAGCTATTCCATAGATCCCTGTGTATTCCGGGACGATGACGGATCCCACTATATGTACTTCGGAGGACTTTGGGGGGGGCAGTTACAGCGTTACCGCCACAACAAGGCTATAGAATGCGGCCAAGAACCCGAAAGCGACCAGCCGGCACTTCCCTCAAGGGTAGCCCGGCTGGGTGACGATATGCTTCAGTTTGCAGAAGAACCTAAGGATGTGGTCCTGCTGGACCCTGAAGGACAAGTGCTGAAGGCGGGCGATCACGACCGGCGCTTCTTTGAAGCATCATGGATGCATAAATACAACGGGATATACTATTTTTCCTATTCTACCGGGAATACCCACAAACTCTGTTACGCCACGGGAGATAACCCTTATGGGCCTTTCACCTACCAGGGGGTGATCCTTACTCCGGTAGTAGGCTGGACAACACACCATTGTATCATTGAATTCAAAGGCCGCTGGTACTTGTTCTTTCACGACAGTGTACCTTCAGCAGGCAAGACATGGCTGCGCAGCCTAAAGGTTACAGAATTGGAATACAAGCAAGATGGAAGCATCGTAACGATAGACGGTGGAGGTGCATAATATCTGATATAGGACAAGGATCAGATTTGCCCGTTCAAGGTGAGCATGTTGTTGATGGTCTTTACAGAGGCTGCACTGGTCAATCCGTCCGGCGCCGTATTGAAACAGTAATCCAGCAGAATATCTTCTGTAGTGGTGGCTACGTGCATACGTGAATCACTCGAAGCGTAATAGATCAGTATAGTTCCATCTTCCCGGCGGATCCATCCATTGGAAAAAAGCACATTGGATACATCCCCTGTACGCTCTTCGCCCTGCGGGGCCATGAAATGGCCTGCGGGCTCTGCAATAACCCGCCATGGCTCTTTTAGTGATGTTACATAAAGGTATAACACGTAGCGGAGGCCAGCAGCGCAGTTCCTGACCCCGTGCGCCAGGTGAAGCCAGCCTTCAGACGTTTTCAGGGGAGCAGGTCCTTCTCCGTTCTTGAGTTCCTTTATGGTATGGTAATGCCTTTTATTGACAATGATTTCCCTGTCTGCCCGGGCATTAGTAATATTATCCACAAGGGCCCATCCTATCCCCCCGCCGTTTCCGGCATCTATGAACCCGTCCTGGGGCCTTGTATAGAAAGCGTATTTTCCGTCAACAAATTCCGGATGCAGCACTACATTGCGCTGCTGGCTGCGGGATTTCAGGTCGGGAAGCCTTTCCCAGTCAACCAGGTCCCTGGTTCTTGCAATCCCTGCCGAGGCGATGGCCGAAGACAGGTCACCGGCCGGAGCGGAGGGATCCTTTCTCTCGGCACAGAAAATCCCGTAAATCCAGCCGTCCTGGTGCTCCACCAGACGCATGTCATACATGTTGGTTGTGGGTTCTCCCCACTCGGGCATGGTAATCGGTCTTTCCCAGAAACGGAATCCGTTGATTCCGTCAGGACTTTCTGCTATAGCAAAGAATGATTTCCTGTCATAGCCTTCCACTCTGGCGGCCAGCAGGTAGTGTCCTTTCCATAACATGGCCCCCGAATTAAAAACGGCATTGAATCCATAACGCTGCAATAACCGGGGATTTGTGGCTGGATTCAGATCATAACGCCAGCCCAGGGGAATGTGGCCGGTAGTCAGAACAGGATACAGGTAACGGCTGAACCATCCTGAAATATCTTCTATGGGGACATTGCTGCGGGACAGGACTGCATCCTGTTGTCTTTTGAGACTGTTCAATCTTATTTTAAAAACATCCATAATAAAAATATCGGAAAGAGGCGCCGGGCAACGATTGTAAAACCATGCTGCAGACGCCTCTTCTGACACAACTAACCCAATCCTAACCGTAAGACAATTCGTCTAACTTTTACGATACAAATGTAGGTCCGGCGTTACATTAAATCAAGTATTATTTTATCAAAGATTATACCTTTTTTTAGGGACAAAACATCCTGCATTGAAAAAGAATGATTACCTTGTGCTTGTATTCATTCTATTCTTAATAAGATCTATTTTCATACTCAGTTTTAAGGAAATAGCTATGAATGACAAAAAAGTGTCATTTTCAGATAAAATAATACTTATTTTTTGATCATTAATCTTGTATATTTGAAAGTTGAATTGACCAGCTCAGAGAAACAAAAACTTAATTTATCACTAAATTTATAACTATCTATTAACCAAAAAACTAAACGTATGAAAAACTATCTTTGGAAACGTCTGTTTGCGGGGATATTCCTGTTGCTTCTGGCATCAGGTACATCCTTTGCTGCATACGGTGATCTGCAACAGTCAGGTCGTACGGTTACATGCGTGGTTACTGACAATATGGGACCCGTTGTGGGTGCCTATGTTATTGCCAGGGGAACCATGAACGGAGGCAGTACTGACGCAGATGGACGTGTTGTCCTGAACAACGTGCCGGACAATACTACTTTAGTAGTTACATTCCTTGGCTACGTTACCCAGGAGGTTGCTCTGATGAACAATCAGACGTTTGTCGAAATCCTCCTTCAGGAAGACGCACAGGCTCTGGAAGAAGTAGTGGTTGTGGGTTACGGTGTCCAGAAAAAGAAACTCGTGACCGGGGCTACGGTTCAGGTCAGGGGTGACGACATCGCCAAACTGAACACGATCAGCCCGTTCACAGCCCTGCAAAGCCAGGCACCCGGTGTAACTATTGTACAAAACAACGGTCAGCCGGGCTCGGGATTCAAGGTCACCATCCGCGGTCTGGGTACCATCGGGTCCTCTTCGCCTTTGTATGTTATTGACGGTGTAGTCGGGGGTAACCTGGACAACATCAACCCCAATGACATCGAATCCATTGACGTGCTTAAGGACGCTGCATCGGCTGCCATTTACGGTGCCCGCGCCGCCAACGGTGTTATCATGGTAACCACAAAACAGGGCAAGCTTGGAAAGACCACCGTCACCTACGACGGCTTTTACGGACAGCAATACCTGGCTAAAACCCCTGATCTGCTCACAGCAAAGGAATATATGGTCATTCAGGATGAGATTCGTTTTAACGAAGCGAACCCCGCTTACGATTGGGCAAACCTTCTGCCTGCCGACCTGTACCAGTCTGTGATGAACGGAACCTGGAAAGGGACCAACTGGTTCAAGGAAGCCTATAACGAAGGTGCTCCCACACAAAACCACGCCATAGGAATAACGGGCGGTAGCGAACTCTCCAGATTTTCTATCGGGTTCTCCTATTCCGGAACCGATGGTATCCTCGGAAAACCGGTACAGTCAGAATTTGAACGTTATACTGCCAGGATCAACTCGGAACACGTGATCCTCAAAGGCCGCGATTTTGACATCATCAAATTTGGGGAAACATTGTATTACAACTACATCAGCAACAACGGTGTGGCTACCGGTAACATTTACTGGAACGCAATCCACAACCTGTTGGTGGCTAACCCGCTGCTTCCCATATATAATGAAGAAGGCGACTGGTTCAACTACGACGACAAGCAATCCACAGGATGGAAGTTTGACGGAAATACCGGCAACCCCATTGGAGCTTTCTCCAACAACGGACAGGGACTCAACCAAAGCAAGAGTTATTCGCTCCGCACAACCGCTTACCTGGAAATCCAGCCCATCAAGAACCTGGTTTTCCGTTCGCAGTTTGGCTATAATATGAGCTCCAGCACCTATCGTTCCTACACAGCCATTTCTGCCTGGTCCAATAACGCCAGGACCTCTCTTGACAATGTCAGCCAGAGTGGCAGCATGGGACACGATTGGAAGATAGACAACACCTTGTCTTATTCTTTCAACCTGAATGACAATCAGTTTGATGTTCTGATAGGTCAGACGGCTGAAAAATGGGGTATGGGTCAGAATCTTAACTCATCGGGATCCAACTCTATTTTCCCGGGCTACGTTTCTCCCAATACCAATATTAATGACGTGATGAACTACGCCTGGGTGGACAACACCAAACCCACCGAACTGTCACAACGCGGAGCCGGTGGCTCTGTCTGGGGTGAAGGCGGAATTGCATCATTCTTTGGCCGTATCAATTACAATTACAAGGAAAAGTATATGGCCACTCTGATTTTCCGTGCTGACGGTTCTTCCAACTTTGCCCGCGGCAAACGCTGGGGTTACTTCCCCTCCGCTTCTGTAGGCTGGACCGTTTCAAACGAAGATTTCATGGCCGGTGCATCCGATGTGATTGACTTTTTGAAGATCCGCGCCAGCTGGGGACAAAACGGTAACTGCAGCATTTCCAACTTCCAGTACCTGTCCACCATAGCCTTTGACGTAAGCAATGGATATTATTTTTCAGCTGACAAGAAAACCCAGACAGTGGGCGGTTATGCAGACATTCTGGCCAACCCCGATGTAACCTGGGAAACTTCCGAACAGCTGAATATCGGTCTGGATGCCCGCTTTGCAAAAGGCCGTCTTGGAGTTGCCTTTGACTGGTATCAGAAGATGACCCGCGACTGGCTGCTAACCGCTCCGATTCCGGCCGTTTACGGTCTGAACGCCCCTGCTGTTAACGGTGGTGACGTAAAGAACACCGGTGTGGAACTGGCCCTGACATGGGACGATTTTGTAGGTGACTTCCGCTACGGGATTTCAGTAAACGGTTCTTACAACAAGAACGAAGTTACCCGTATCGCCAACGCAGAAGGCATCATCCATGGTGCTTCCAACGTTCTGAGCCAGGGTACTACAGAAATGTACCGTGCCCAGGTTGGCTATCCCCTGGGATATTTCTACGGATACAAGACTGCAGGCGTATTCCAGAACTGGGATCAGGTAAACAACACGGCTGCCAAATATGACGGAGCCAAACCGGGAGACCTGATCTTTGTTGACAGCGACGGCGACGGCAAGATCACCGAAGATGACCGCACCATGCTTGGCAGCGGACATCCCGACTTCCTGATGGGATTCAATATCTATTTTGCATGGAAAGGACTGGACTTCAGTATTACTGGTTCAGGTGCCTTTGGACAGGAGATAGCAAAATCCTACCGTTCATTTGCTGACTCTCCCCTGCAAAACTTCACAACCGACATTTTCGGACGCTGGACGGGTGAAGGCACTTCCAACAAGTTGCCCCGCCTGACCACAGGAAGTAACCTGAACTGGCAGAATATCTCTGATATTTATATTGAAAAAGGAGATTATGTGAAGATCCAGAATGTCCAGATCGGGTACGATTTCAAACAGGCTTTCCGCAAATTGCCTTTCGGGCAGGTCCGTTTGTATGTTTCTGCACAGAACCTTTACACCTTTACCAATTATTCAGGACTCGATCCCGAGATCGGATACGGAGCTGATCAGGGCTGGGTTCAGGGAATCGACCTTGGTTACTACCCTGCACCCCGTACATACATGGTAGGTATAAATCTTAAATTTTAATTGATATACAGTATGAAAAAGATATTATTCATAGCACTTGCTGCCCTGCTGTTTTCGAGTTGTGAAGCTTTTCTGGACACAGATAGCTACACCAAGAAAAACACCGGTAACTATCCGAAAACGGCAGACGATGCCATCCAGATGGTCACCGGGGTGTACGCCACCCTCAACAGGGTGCTTGCAAACTGTGGAAACTCCTACTATTTTGCAGCTCAGCTACTCTCTGACGACATGTTCGCCGGAGGTGGTGAGAACGACAAACACTGGACCAGTCTGGAGCACCTGATGTATGTCGACCTGAACCAATACAATAGTTTCTGGTCAGACAGGTATTCGGGCATCAGCCGCGCCAACATGGCTATTGCCAACCTGGACAAGGTAGAAGACGAGAAACTGCGTAACCAGCTGATGGGAGAAACCCTGTTCCTGCGTGCCCTGTTCTATTTTGAACTTGTACAGATGTTCGGGGACGTTCCCCTGATCACCCAGGTTCCCCAAAGTGTATCTGAAGTGGCTGAGTATCCTGCCCAGTCTACCCAGGAAGAGATTTTTGCATTCATTGCAGCCGACCTCAAGAAAGCTTCCGATATCATGCCTAACGACAAATGGAATGCCATCGTATCCGGAGAAGGCCATGCCTCACGCTGGTCTGCTCAGGCATTACTGGCCCGTGTGTTCCTGTTCTACACCGGATTCTACGGAAAGACAGAATTGCCTATGATGGACGAAGAATTCAACATTACCGGAAAAGTGACAAAAGCCGAAGTCATTACTGCCCTGGAAGATTGTATCAACAACAGCGGCCATACCCTTGCCAATGATTTCCGCCGGTTGTGGCCTTACAGCAACTCCCTGAGTGCCAAAGATTACTCCTATGTAGCGGATCTTAAGAGCAAGGGCGAGTACTGGCTCAAGGACGGAACCAATCCGGAAACTGTTTTCGCCATCAAATGTTCGCATCTGGCAAGCTGGAGCACGACGGTAGGTTATTCTAACCAATACTGCCTGTTCTTTGCCATTCGTAATGCCGGGACATCCGATCAATACAAGAACGTATTTCCCTTCGGACAAGGCTGGGGCTCCGGAACAGTCAATCCCCGCCTGTGGGATGAATGGTTGACACAGGAACCTACAGATAAACGCCGCAAAGCCTCCATTCTGGCAGCTGCCGAAAGACCTAACTACGTATACGGAGCAGACGCTTTGATGGAAGAAACCACTTTCTGGCAGAAGAAAGTGATCGCCATCACCGGAGCTAAGGAATACGAATCCGACGGTAGCCTTAAAACGCTGTACAACAGCTTTACCTCCTCTACCGAATATTACGGTGACGGAGAATCCGACGACTTCCAGCTGGCTCACGAAACCGATGTTATCCTAATCCGGTTTGCCGATGTATTGCTAATGCATTCCGAGTTGACCGAAACAGCCAATGGCATAAATCAGGTACGTGCCCGTGCAGGCCTGCCTGCAGTCAGCTATTCATTCCCGGCCCTTCAAAAGGAACGCCGGTTTGAACTTGCCTTTGAAGGCCTTCGCTGGGGAGATATGAGGCGCTGGGGTGACAATTATACCATCAGTGCCCTAACCGGACAGCTGGGTCAAACGATCTGGAACCGTGGTGTACAAAACGTTATGAAAGACCAGGGAGCCGGCTATTCAGCCCGTTACCAGGCAACCCGCGGATTCCTGCCAATTCCCTCTTCTGAAGTGGACCTTTCCGATGGTGTGTTAAAACAAAACCCGGGCTGGGGTACAGATGCCGTGTTCGGAAGCTGGAACTAGTATTTTAAAAACGATAAAACATTATAATATGAAAAAAAGTATAATCCTTGCTATTTCAGCCGTTTTTGTACTGCTTTCCGCTTGCCAGCCCGTTGAGATCAGACATGAACTCAAGGGAGGTATCACAGAGAGTCAGCTCAATATCTCTGCGGTTCCACAGATCAGGGATGGAAAAAACTCCAATTATATTGACCTGAACAGCGACGGCAACGCCTGCCTGTCTTCATGGGATTTCGGAGTTGGACTGTTCGTGGGAACAAAAGGAACCGTCAAGGTGATGATGAAAGGAGCCAATGACATCATTTTCACCGGACTGAACGCAGACGGCACTAAGATCACCAAAACACTGACCGTACAGGTTGATGAATTGTATGACGTAGAACCCGAATGGGCACTCTTCTGCGGACCGACCGGAGAACAGACCTGGGTATGGGACGATGTTACCGGCCCCGGTGTTTGGGGTAACGGCGGTTACAAAGGCTGCGCAGCTCCTTGCTGGTGGGTTGTTCCTCTTGGCGATATCAACGGCCAGGCCCCCGGTGAAGGCGCCGGTGCCAGCATGCAATTTACCATAGCAGGTGCCCGTCTGATCAAAAACTACAACGACGGCACCAGCCAACAGGGTTCTTTCACTTTCGACATGTCAAAGATTACCCTGGACGACGGTGGTAATGTCTGGGCAAAAGGGAAACTCAACACAAAGAACGTAACCGTTCTCTGCGGAAAATCCCCCAACGAAAGCAATGCTCCCGTATACAATTACGACATTTTGAAACTCACGGAAAACAACATGGTATTGTCCTACCCCGAACCGGGAGCCGGTTCATGGGGCACTGCCTGGTTCTGGATGTTTAAGAAGAAATAATCTGCTTTATTGTGAAAAAAAGGGTGACTCGCAGGGGCCACCCTTTTTTGCTATATTTGTAATCATGAAAAGAATCTTATTATTACCCTTGTTAAGTCTGGTGCTATTGTCCTGTTCAGAAAGCAGAACCTATGTGATCAACGGCACACTTGAAGATGCAAAATATAATGGAGAATATGTGTTTCTTCTTCCATTGGATGGCGTAATGCCCCGTATCATTGATTCTGTGCTAGTAAAAGAGAAGTCATTTGTTTTTACTGGAAAAGCGGACTCGGCACAGGTGAAGATCATACGCATGCGCCACTTGCTCCGGCTGGATGTCCAGGAACTTCTTGTAGTGGTTGAACCTGGCAACATTTGGGTCCGGCTGGATACGGTAAGCGCTGCCGGAGGCACTCCTCAAAACGAAAAGCTGCAGGCCTGGAAAGAAGCCAAGATGCAAGCAGACCAGACCATGAACCTGCTTAAAAGAATGAATCAGGCCGGAGTGGATCAGAAAACCTCTGTACGTATAATGGAACAATGGGAAAAAGTTCAGGCGGACTTTAAACAGTACAATCGTAAATTCATTGATCAGAACCAGGGAACTGCAGTAGGCCGCTTTGTGAGCGATATGATTGGTGCCGGTCAATAACACTGTCTATTTGGATTAATCATGCGCAAAGGAACAGTAGTAACAATACTGACAGCCGGCATAGTCGCTGCCGGATGCTTTTTGTTCTTTCTGCTTCTTTATCCATACCACAACCTGCTGAAGGAACAAATGACCCTTTTCCTTCATTCTTCAGAACATTTACTGACTTACTGTGCTAAACCGGCCTGGCTGTCCTGTTACGCAGGTGACCTACTTACCCAGTTTTACATACACCCGGCCGGTGGTGCAATTATTGTAACTGCATCGTTGCTGGCAGAATGGCTGCTGTTCAGATGCGTGTTTCGGAAATTTGGGATACGTTCCCCATTCCCATCCCTTTTAGCGGTTGTGCCCGTATTTATTGAGCTTCTGTTCCATTGCGGGTTGCATTATCCTTTGAGCAGCACAATCTCTACCCTGCTTGCCCTGGTCACCCTGATCACCTTTATGCGGTTGCGTTCCAATTCCCTTTATTATTGGCTGGCCTTTCCCGTAGCAGCCATACTGTACCTACTGGCTGGACACGGTATCATACTTTTTACAGTGGGCTGGCTCATAGGTGGGATCCTGCACAAAGGCCGGCGCTGGTACTTCCTGATTTTGCCGGCTGTCTGCTCTCTGGCGATGCCTTTGCTTGTGCGCACACTTTTCCTTTTATCACCGTTCCAGGCATACAGATACCCGGTCAGGGAACCGCTGACAGTCAATGTGGACATGACCTGGAAAAAGATCCTTGCACTGGATTATGAAAGCCAACAGGAAAACTGGACCAGGGTGTTGCTCCTGTCCCGGGAATACGGAATGCAGAACAGGATCGCTTCTTATTACACCAACCTGGCACTTTCACAAACCGATCTGATAGGAGAATGGCTGTTTCATTTTTACCAGCCGGGACCGGCCGGACTTTTCCTGCCCGCTACGCAACAATCCACTCCGCTGATGATTACCTTCGGCAATGAAGTGTTTTTTTACCTGGGAGACCTGAACATGGCACAACATGCTGCCATGCTTGGAATGGTCTTTTCACAATACCACAGAAGTTCACGCCTGGTCAAAAGACTGGCCGAGATCCATCTCGCCATAGGCGACGCACCGGCCGCCGGCAAATACCTGGGACTGCTGGAAAAAACCTTGTTTTACAGAAAGTGGGCTGTAAAGGCACGGGAACTGCAGACCGTGGAGAATATACCGCTCAGGGAAAAGATCCCCTCCATAGATACGGTGCGTCTGGCAGATGATTACATCACCTGCCTTGAAATACTGCTGCAGAGCAATCCGGAGAACAAAACGGCCCTGGATTACCTGCTTTGTTACCATATACTAAACAAGGACATTCCATCCTTCCGGCAAGCATACGATAAATGGGCCCAACCCTCAGATGTAAGAATACCGGGGGTATACGCCCAGGCCCTTATAGTATCACTTTTTCAGGAAGGAGCTGACAACGAGGTACTAATAAAATACAACATGACTTCTTCTGTAATCAGTGAGTTCATGGACTATACCCGGGCATATGAAGAAGCCAACGGTCTGTCGGCCCCACTAAAAGAGCGTTTTGGGAACACGTTCTGGTTTTATTATCATTTTGCAATGATCCAATAGATGAAGAAACTGCTATACTTACAAATCGTTATGTTGTCAATCCTGAGCGCCTGCGGGGGGCCTCAGGGATTCATCACAGAACAAACCCCGCCACCCATTTATCCGGATTATCCCGGTGTTACCATCCCGGTAAACATAGCCCCCCTGAATTTCATGATTAGCGATGCCAACCGGCTGAGGGTCAATCTGTCTGTTGGTGGGTTGAGTATGGATCTGAAAGGACCGGGGAGAATCCGCATACCAATACGTAAATGGCACACACTGCTGGACAGGGCTGTTTCCAGGGAAGAAGACATAACGGTCACTATACTGGCCAAAATACAGGGTAAATGGCACCTATACCTCCCATTCCAATGGCACGTTACACGGGACACCATAGATCCCTTCCTGAGTTACCGCCTGATTGAACCGGGATATGAAGTGTGGAAAACCATTCAACTGGCCGAAAGACATATAGAGACATTCCGTGAAAGGATCATTGCAGATAACCAGCTTACCGAGAACAGTTGTATGAATTGCCACACCTATGGCAATCAGGATCCGGCTTTATCATTTTTCCACCTGCGTGGCCCGGGTGGAGGTACGGTTCTGAACCGTAACGGGGAACTCAGAAAAATAGACCTCTTTGCACAGGGAATGCTATCCGGCGTTGTCTATGGCAATTTCCACCCTGGAGGACGCTATGCCGTTTTTTCCACCAACCTGGTGCTTCCCGGGTTCCACACACAAAAAGGAGAACGTCTGGAGGTTTATGACCGCGAATCTGACCTGGTGATTGTGGATCTGGAACAGAATATGGTGATTCCATTTCCGGATAGCTTCGCCCCTGAACTCAGAACATTTCCGGTATTCTCGGCAACAGGCGATGCGGTTTATTATTGCAATGCACCCCAAATAACGGTTCCCGACAGTATTGACCACCTGAGGTATGATCTTCTGAAAATATCCTTTGATCCTGCAACAGGGACCTGGGGAAACAAGGCGGATACTGTGGTCCGTGCTGCTGCTGAAGGTTTGTCGGTATGCCATCCCAAAACATCCCCGGATGGCAGGTATCTGCTCTATTCCATGGCTCATTACGGGACCTTCCCCATATGGCATCAAGAAACAGATCTGTGGCTGCTGGACCTGAACACAGGAGAAACAGACAAGCTGGAAGAGGTCAATTCTCGGTATTCCGATACGTACCATAGCTGGTCTTCCAACAGCCGCTGGTTTGTCTTTGCCAGTAAACGTGACGACGGATTATACGGCAAACCATATTTCTGTTATGTGGACCTTCAGGGAAAAGCACACAAACCCTTTGTGCTGCCCCAGAGAGATCCGCAAAGGTATCACAACACACTCAAATCATACAATATCCCTGAACTGTCGCGGGGAAAGCTGCCTTTTGGCGCATCGGACATAGAGCGCCTCTATTACAAAGTGCCGGCAGAAAAGGTCAGTATCAAACAAAGCGTAGATCATGAATAAATTTTTAAGTTCTCTTGAGAAATCGCTGCCCATTGTTTTTGGACTGTGCGTTTTTCTTTATTTTGGCCTGATGTACCCGCACCACCTGCACTACCAAGAACAATTCCAGCTTTTTCTGACTACTCCTGCCTTTTTTCTTGAAATGGCGGCCAAACCGGGAGGAATATCGGATTACCTGGGTTCTTTCCTGACGCAGTTTTTCCTGTTTTCATGGGCGGGAGCTGCTATTATTGCCCTGCTGCTGATGTCCATGCAATGGCTTATCCAGGCCATCGCGAATAAAATCCGCCCTGCCCGGGCATGGTTTGCCCTTTCCTTCATACCACCAGTCTTTTACTGGATACTGCTGTGCAATGAAAATTTCCTGACAGGGGGTGTCGTCTCGATTCTTGTGGCACTGGGTGCATGGCTGGTGTATTTCTATTTCAACAATGCCACCGCCCGGAAGCTGTATGTCGTACTGGCAATACCTGTAATCTACTGGATAGCAGGAGGATCAGCCATATTTTTTGCTTTAGGTTGCCTGACTGTGGAATGGTTCAAGGCTCAATCCGCCAGGGGGCGCATTTTAACATCAGGTCTATTCGTGCTCATGATGGGATTATGCCTCTTTACGGCCAAAGTGATCCAACCGCAATATCCTTTTGCCCGGCTCGTTTATGGAACGGATTTTTTCCGTTTTCCAAAGTCCTATCCTTCCGGTGTCTGGGTCATGTGGCTTTTCTGCCTGATCATCCCCCTTTCCCGCCTTGTGCTGCCGTCTGTTTTCAAAAAAGCGCAAAACCAGACCCTGGCCAGGATGATCACCTCCATTGCCATTGTCTGCACGGGTGCCTATATGATAACCATAAACACCGACAAGGCCAAAGAAGATATTATGGCCTATGACCATTATGTGAGAATGCAGCAATGGGACAAGGCAATAGCCAGGGCAGACCGCGAAACCCCGTCTTCACCGCTTTCTGTTGCCTGCCTTAACCTTTCCTTGTGCAAGAGTGGCATGATGTCCGACAATATGTTCCGGTATTACCAGAACGGTCTGCAAGGGCTGATACCCGGTTTCGCAAGGGATTTCACCTTGCCTATGGTTACAGGCGAGATCTATTACCACCTGGGATTCATCAATACAGCTCAGAGATTTGCCTTCGAAGCCATGGAATCGTTACCCAATTATTGGAAAAGTGGGCGCGCCGTCAAAAGGCTGGCCGAAACAAACCTGATCAACGGGCAGTACCCGGTGGCCCGCAAGTACCTGGCAATCCTTAACAACACGTTGTTCTACAAGGCCTGGGCCAATTATGTGATACCTTTCCTGGAAGATGAAGCGCTCATAGATGGGCATCCTGAATGGGGAAATCTTAGAAAACACCGTACAAAAACCGATTTTTTTGATTCGGAACAGGAAAAAGACATGATGCTGGGTATTCTCCTGCAACAGGACCTGACGCATTATATGGCATACGAATACCTGCTGGCCTATTGTCTACTGACAAAAGACCTGGAACGTTTTGTACAATATTTTCCCCTGGGCAGGGAACTTCATTATGCAAGATTGCCTTACAGTTACCAGGAAGCCTTGCTGTACCACTGGTCTCTAAACCATGAGGATCCTTTCCGCACCGTACCTTACCCCATAAGCGAAGATGTCATGCGCAATATGACAACCTATCAGAACCTGTATCTGAATTCATCCGATCCCGAAGAAGTTCTGAAGAAGAATCACTCGGGCACGTATTGGTATTACTTACACTTTAGATAATGAAAAAGAAACTGATCATGCCTGCTTTAGCCGCCCTCCTGCTCTTGAGCGGTTGTGCTGCAGATATTTCCAACGCGGAGCTCCGGGCGGAGTACCCCCCCATTTTCCCGGATTATTGCCAGGTAACCGTCCCCTGCAATATAGCTCCCATGCATTTCCAGATGAACGACAATGCAATACAGGTGCGGGTAATGGCAGAGGGTACAGACGGCAAAGCAGTCCGGGTAAAAGCCGGAAAAGTTGTTACCTTTGGTATATCGGCCTGGAAGGATTTGCTCGCATCCAGTACCGGTTCAGGGTTAAAAATCACCGTTCAGGCCAAATACAGGGATAAAGGCTGGATCCGGTATGCCCCTTTTACCATTTACGTAAGTCCTGTCCCTATGAACGATCACCTGGTTTACCGTCTGATCGCCCCCGGCTATGAGGTCTACAGCAAGATGGGCATCTACCAGCGCGATCTTACTTCTTTCCAGGAGTCAGCCCTGCTGGAAAACACCCTTATTCCGGGCAATTGCATGAATTGTCATTCTTTTTCGGGAAATCATCCTGATAATATGAGCATCCATATCCGCGGCGAGCTGGGAGGAACAATTCTCAAAACAGGTGACAAGATCGAAATATTGAATACCAAAACGGAAGAAACGGGAGGTAATTGCGTATATCCTTACTGGCATCCTTCGGGAGAGTATGTCGCATATTCGGTCAACCAGACCATCCAGGCTTTCCATGCCATCAGGGACCATCGCATAGAAGTCATCGATCTGGCCTCGGATATTGTGGTTTACCACCCGCAAAGCAAACAACTCCTGACTCATGATCTGCTCCGGACAGATGCCTTTGAAACGTTCCCGTCTTTTTCTCCTGACGGCAGGACCTTGTATTTCAGCTCCTCACAATTTCAGAACATTCCCGAGGGGTACGACAAGATCCGCTATGACCTGTGTGCCATCGCATTCGATCCCCAAACCGGAACATTTGGTGACCATGTTGACACTCTGATACATGCAGCGGCCATGGGCAAAAGTATTTCCTACGCCAGGCCATCTCCTGACGGCAAATACATCATGTTTACCCTGTCTGATTATGGCAACTTCTCCATTTGGCACAAAGAAGCAGATTTGTGGCTCTATGACCTGGAAGACGGCTCACTCAGGGAAATGAAAGAAGTGAACAGCAACGATGTGGAAAGTTACCACAGCTGGTCTTCAGAAGGTACCTGGTTTGTCTTTAGCAGCCGACGCCTGGACGGACTCTATACAAGACCTTTCTTTTCAAGCATTGACAAAGAGGGGAACATTACCAAGCCTTTTCTGCTGCCACAGAAAAAACCCGCGGAATTTTACAACATGAACTTCTTCTCTTACAATGTTCCCGAGTTCGTTACAGGAAAAGTAGACTGGGATTTTAATAAAGTTGAAAAGGCCCTAAATACCGGACAAAGAGACAAGATAGAAACCCGCAGATAATCATTATCAATTAAATACAGCTTTGCAATGAAGAAAATCATACTGTCATTGTTGTGCCTGTCTTTTTTTATTCAGGCCGGGGCGCAACAATATAAAAATTTCAAAGTATCGGTATATACACGCGCCTACGAAGTAGAGAAAATGAAAGACAGCCACTGGCTGGATTCCACCTGGAGGATCATTTCTGCCCAGGTGCAACCCGACAAGATCTATCTGGAAACCCACCGGGACCTGCTGATAGTTCCGGATGCCACCCTGCGTAAAGCCATTCGCTTTTTCAGGGATAAAGGACTGGAGGTAGGCGGCGGCATAACCTATACGATAGATGAATCCAACAGTTTTGAAACTTTTTGTTATACCAACCCGGAACACCGCAAAAAAGTGCAGGAAATTGCCGAACACACAGCCCGTTACTTTGACGATTTTATCCTGGACGATTTCTTTTTTACTAGCTGCAAATGCCCCCTTTGTATTGAAGCCAAAGGCAGCATGAGCTGGACAGAATACCGCCTCGGACTCATGACAGAGGCTGGTAAAAGCCTTGTATTGGACCCGGCCCGCAAGGTTAATCCCAACGTGCGTGTGATCATCAAATATCCCAACTGGTATGATCATTTCCAGGGTCTTGGATTTGACCTGGAACACGGCCCTAAGTTGTATGACGGGGTGTGGACCGGGACAGAAACCAGGGACCCTTCTTTTGCGCAACACCTGCAGAACTATTTAAGTTATAATGTATTCAGATACCTGGAAAATCTCCGCCCGGGATACAATTTCGGAGGCTGGGTGGACAGTGGCGGTTCCCATATGGGATTATACCGGTATGCAGAACAACTATGGCTGACACTTTTTGCCAAAGCGCCTGAAATAACTCTTTTCGCCTACAACCAGCTGCTCCGTCAGCCTGAACTTGGCAAAACAGCATCGGAAACCTTTCTCCTTACAGATCAGTTTCTGGGAGAGCTGGGCAAACCGAAAGGCATCGCATCATATAAACCATATCATGCCACAGGAGAAGACTTCCTTCAGAATTACCTGGGTATGACAGGCTTGCCCATGGATATGATTCCCTTTTTCCCTTCCGATAAGAAAGTGGTCCTGCTGACCGAACAGGCTAAATCTGATCCAGCCATAGCCGATAAAATCCGGGAACAACTGATGCGTGGGGGCGATGTTGTTGTTACTACAGGCCTGCTAAAAGCCATCCCTGATCAGATCGCCTCCATTGCCCAGGTCCGATGCTCAGACCTGAAAGCACTGATCGACGATTTTGGATGGAACGGCAAGAGTGCCAGACAGCTGCTGATTCCCCAGGTTCATTACCTTACGAACGATTCATGGGAAATTGTTTCTGCCGGCAACCCATTGACAAACGGTGTAACAGGTTATCCCATATTGCTCAGGTGCCCCTTTGCCAATGGAAATATGTACGTACTCACCATCCCGGACAATTTTGCCGATCTTTATGCATTCCCGGACAACGCCCTGAACATGATCCGCCTTTTCATGAGCAGGGACCTGGATATACGCATTGAAGGCCCTTCCAAGGTTGGTTTATTCGTTTACGATAATGGGACTTTCATTGTGGAATCTTTTCTGGATGAACCGGTTTCAGTCCGTGTAGTTCTTTCCGGGGAACAGAAAATAGTTACGGAATTGACAGAGAATAAAGCGTATTCCGTTGAATCAAACAAGTTTTCAATCACCCTGGAGCCCCATACTTTTAAGGTTTTCAAAAAATAAGCCTCCGTTCATAAAAAGAATTACTACCCTGCTTCTATTGTTTTTAAGTATGAGTCCACTTTCACTCCGGGCTCAGACAGAAGTTATGGCCTGGGGTAACATTACCGGAATCCGGGTTGACGGGCGCCTGATGGCATTCGAATCATTGCTGGCTGTCGGAGATTAGAACCTGAAGAAGATTGCTTTTACAGGAAAGGAAAAACAGCCTCGTCCGCAATACCACAGGGAAGGTCTTAAGCAGATTGTTACTACCGATCTGCGCGGTGTGAATTTTATACAGGAAGTAACCGAAAGAGGGCCGGGAACAGCTCAGGTAAGTACTTTATATCGTTGATTTGCTCTTCCGGTAATGGGCCCTGAATAGCTTTGGGGTCATGTTCTTCTTTTTTCTGAAAATCCTGTTGAAATTGGAGAGGTTGTTGAAACCGCAATCAAAACAGATCTCGGAGATGGTTTTGTTGGAATCAACCAGCATTCGTGAGGCGTAACCCAAACGGATGTCAATGATGTATTCAGAAAGTGTTTTGCCGGTACGCAATTTGAAAAACCGGCTGAAGGCTACCGGAGTCATTCCTACCATTTCTGAAAGAATATCCAGACTGAGTTTTTTGGTATAATTCTGATTTATGAAGTCCTTGACCTTGCATACCCGCCGGCTTTCGGTGTTTCTCTCGGCGTGTGCAAAAGAACTGCTTGCCAGGCTCCGGCTGTTTCCGGAAAGGGAAAGCTCGTTCAGCAGTTTGAGCAGCCTGAGGAATTGCTCAAATCCTTTCACTTCCCTGGCAATGTTGTCTATCAGGTTGTAAACCTTCATGATGGTTTCCAGGGGGAAGGCAAGCCCATGCTCGGCCTTGACCAGCATCTTGCGGATGGAATTGAACTGGTTCTTCTCCAGCAGGCAGGAAGGTAAAAGATCGGGAGAAAACTGGATGGTGATCTCACGTATCACGGGTGATTTGCAATTGCCCTGTTCCCAGACGTGTTCCAGACTATCTCCTGAAATCAGGATCAGATCGTAATCCCCGGTATATTCGATACTATCTCCGATAGTTCTTTTCAAGCCCAGCCCGTGTTCAATGAAATTGATTTCATATTCCCTGTGCTGATGGAGCGGAAAAGTGAATTCCGATTTGTAACGCTCAACTACGTGAAAACAATCCTTATCGGACAAGGGAGGGATTTCGTTAAGAACACCGTAGCTCATAATTGCAAAACTACTAAAAATCAAATAAACAGCAAGCTTAACGCCATAACAGCCATGCCCCCGATGAAGCCCAGAATGGAGAGGTGGTGCTTGCCGAATCGTTCCGCTCCCGGCAGTAGTTCATCTATGGAAATGTAAACCATAATTCCGGAAACAGCTGCCATTACAACCCCTTCCAGCAGTTGGCTCCAAAAAGGGAAAAGAATTAGAATGGCCACCAACGCGCCCATAGGTTCAGCCAGGCCTGAAAGAAAGGAGTACCAGAAAGCCTTTCTGCGTTTTCCTGTTGCATAGTATATGGGCACCGATACGGCCATTCCTTCCGGTATGTTATGAATGGCTATAGCCAGGGCAATGGGTATACCAACATCAAGGCTGCTCAAACCGGCCATAAAAGCAGCTATACCCTCGGGAAAATTATGGATCGCAATGCCGAGTGCCATCATGATGCCCATTCTTTTCAGCCGGGTGTTCTTGTTCATATCCTCTGTCAGATGCATCTCGTGCGGATTCTCCTCTTTGGGTATCAGAAAATCAATCACGGCAATCATTGCTATTCCTGCAAAAAACGACAAAATCATTTGCAACTCTGTCAGGATTTCTCTTGCCCCGGGGATTAGCTCCATAAAAGATATGTAGATCATCACTCCGGCTGAAAATCCAAGCGATACCGATAGAAATTTGGTGTTTGTCCTTTTTACCAGGAAAGCGATCAGTGATCCTATGCCGGTAGCCAACCCGGCAAAAAGTGTCAGGGCCAATGCTATAATCAGCTGAGAAGTTTCAAATTCCATGGTCTGGCGATTTGGCTGTCAATTTCTGTACAACTTTAAAGCGTGACAGGAATTCGCTGGCAAAAACACGCACCACCGTGTAAGCCGGAATAGCCACCAGCATCCCAACAGCACCTCCCATGTACCCGGAAAGAAGAATGACCAGGAAGATTTCCAGGGGGTGCGCCTTGATACTGCTCGAATAAATCAGCGGTTGAATAAGATAAGTATCCAGCATATTGAAGCCCACATATATGGCAACCATGGCAATGATAAATAGCGAGGGGCTGGAATAACCGGAGGTGGCATAGGAGGTTACAACAGCAACAATTATTCCTATGGTCCCGGCAATCAGTGGACCTGCGTAGGGAACAATGTTGAGGATCCCAAAGATAAGCCCCAGAACTATGGCCAGCTGGTATTCAATGCGGGTGATAAAATGAAGTCCGGCAGATATGAGTATGGTCATGATGAAAACCTCTGCGAGGATCCCGATAAAATATCTGAATAACAGATCGTTTGCCGATTTCATGGCATTCGAGAACCTCTCTTCATATTTTACTGGCACAATGGCCATAATCATATTTGAAAACATGTTTTCTTCCCGCAGGAAAAAAAACGTTATGAAGACTACAGAGAACAAACCCACGCTGAAATTTACAAAAAACGATGCAAGCGAACCAAAGAACCTGGTGAAGAATTCAGGATGGAGGAATTTGTTAATCTCAGTCCATATAAGGGATTCAAAGGACACAGATGGGGTGATCGATGGAAAAAGCTTGTGTATCAGCTCGTTTATCTGTGAAAGAGATCCTGACAGCATGGCCGGCACATCCTCCAGCCCTACTGTATCCAGACGTGATGCGATACTGACTACCAGGGGTGTCATGAAGTAAAACAAAAGAAACAACACGCCAAACATCAGGCCCATGACCAAAATGGCAGATACCGTTTTTGGAATATGATACTTTTTTATCCTTATGCCAGACAAGAACCTGACCAGCGGCCTTCCCATCAGTGACAGCAGGGCTGCCACCAGGATATAGGTGATGACACTGCGAAAGTACCACACGATAAAGACAATGATGGCCAGTGCGGCAACTGCGATGATATATTTTGCCAGTTTATTCATTTAGTATCAAAAGTACTACTTTTTCAATAGATAGCAATTGTATTGATCAGTGGCGGCGCATCGGCTTCCAGAATACTGATCCTTATCTTATCTGATGTGGCGGGCGGGAAACGAAACAGGCGCTTGTACCCGATGGTGGTGCCCCGTACCAGCAAACACCACTGTCCTTGCCCGGGCTCCCTGTATTCCACAATAAAACGCGCAACCCTCTGGCCCAGGGGAATATATTCCTGGAGTAACAGAACCGAAAAAGTTTCTTCCTTTCCCAGGTCGATGATAAGAGAGGCGGTGGTTTTTCCCTCCTGCGGGGTCCAGTACGTATCATAGGAAGTGTCGGTAGTATAGCCCGGACGGAATTTGTGCGATCCCTCATTTCTTACCGAAGAGGAAAAGACCCTGGCACCCAGGGCCAGGTTTCTGGAAAAAATCTCGTCCCTTGTTTGTCTGAATTCCATTAGCCGGAGGGAGTCTCCGACAGGAATGCGGCCTCTTCTGTCCGGGGGAACATTCAGCAACAGGTTGGCATTCCTGCCCACCGAGCCAAAATAGATGTCCATCAGCTCATCCACGCTTTTGAGGCTGTTGTCGGTTTGGGGGCTGTAAAACCATCCTGGCCGGATGGAAACGTCGGCCTCGGCGGGTATCCAATACGTGGCACCCCGCTGTCCGGAGTTGAGAATCCCGGCAGGAGGAGCATTCCTTCCCGGTGTAAACCCGGTGGTATCCAGCGTGGACCAATTTGTTTCACCGGCGAAACCCCTTTCGTTCCCAACCCAGCGGCATCCCGGTCCCACATCGCTGAATATCACCGCTCCGGGTTGGTGTTCCAGGACAGTGCTGTTGAACAGGGGCCAGTCATAGGGTGAAGAAACCAAGTCCCCGCAGGCCCCGTCAAACCATTGCTCAAATACGGGCCCGTAGGAAGTGAGCACTTCTGTAAGTGTATTAACAAATAGCTGGTTGTACTCTGGTGTGCCGTAGGCCGGATTGTTCCTGTCCCATGGAGACAGGTAAACTCCGAATTTCAAGCCGTATTCCCTGCATGCAGCAGATAATTCTGCCAGCACATCGCCTTTACCCGAGAGCCAGGGACTGTTCCTGACGGAATGATTGCTGTAGCGGCTGGGCCATAGGCAAAAACCATCGTGATGCTTTGCCGTTATGATGATACCCTGCATGCCCGCATTTTTTGCCGTTTGGGCCCATTGTCTGCAATCCAGTGCAGTAGGATTGAAAACAGCCGGATCCTCTGCCCCGCTGCCCCACTCCACCCCGGTAAAAGTGTTGGGACCAAAGTGGACAAACATATAATACTCCATCTTTTGCCACTCCAGTTGTTCCACACCCGGGACAGGGCCATGTGAATCCGGCGGAATAAATTGTTTGCATCCTGAAAGATATATTGCAGAAAAAATTAAAAAAGTCTTAAGAAATATTTTATTTTCCATAGGAAATATTTACCTTTATCAATTATTAACGGGAATTAATATTTTAAAATTACTAAATATTTACGTATGAAACATATTGTCATTGGAGGTGTGGCAGGTGGAGCCACTACCGCAGCAAGAATCAGAAGGAACGATGAAAAGGCGGAAATCATAATGTTTGAAAGAGGGCAATACATTTCTTATGCTAACTGCGGTCTGCCTTACTACATTGGTGATGTGATCAAAGACCGGTCTAAACTTTTTGTTCACACACCTGAAAGCTTCGGGAGACGTTTCAATATGGACGTCAGGGTGAACTCGGAAGTTATAGGCATCGATATCCAAAAACAACTTGTTACCGTCAGAAATGCAAAAGGAGAAGAGTACAGGGAAAGCTATGACAAACTGCTTCTTTCCCCCGGGGCCAATCCAGTGAAGCCTCCGCTGCCGGGCATAGAATCGGAAGGTATCTTTACCATTAGGAACGTGGATGATACGGATCATATCAAGAAGTACATGCGATCCCATCCCATCCGTAAAGTCGTGGTGGTGGGAGCTGGTTTCATTGGTCTGGAAATGGCAGAGAACCTGCATGCAACAGGCGCTCATGTGTCCATAGTGGAAATGGCCGAACAGGTTATGACTCCTATAGATTTTTCCATGGCCGGCCTGGTGCACCAGCACCTATACCAGAAACATGTTGACCTTCATCTGAATCAGGCTGTAAAAGGATTTGTGCCTGTATCTGGACCGGATCCTCTGATCAGGGTCCAGCTGAACAACGGAAACGTTCTTGAAGCCGATCTGGTCATTCTTTCCATTGGTGTCAGACCGGATACAAGCCTGGCAAAACAGGCAGGGATCACACTGGGCCGTACCGGTGGCATCCATATGAACGAATACCTCCGGACCTCGGCAGAAAATGTTTATGCCATAGGGGATGCCATTGAATACCCCCACCCTGTAAGCGGGGAACCTTGGCTCAATTACCTGGCGGGACCTGCCAACAGGCAAGCCAGGATCGTGGCAGATAATATGGTCTTTGGGGATCGCATTAAGTACGAAGGTTCCATTGGTACTTCCATTGCCAAGGTGTTTGACCTGACTGTGGCTTCTACGGGGCTCCCGGGTAAAAAACTCAAACAGCTCAATATTCCATACCTAACCTCCACCACCCACTCCAACTCTCATGCAGGCTATTATCCCAACGCATTGCAGATGAGCACCAAGATCACCTTTGATCCGGAAACAGGACGTCTTTATGGAGGGCAGATCGTAGGCTATGAAGGGGTGGACAAGCGTATTGATCTGTTGGCACAGGTAGTGAAAAAGCAAGGTACGGTATACGATCTCATTACGCTGGAACATGCCTATGCCCCGCCTTACTCCTCTGCAAAAGACCCTGTGGCCATTGCCGGTTATGTGGCATCCAATATATTAAGTGGCAAAATGAAACCGGTCTGCTGGAGAAAAATGCATAAAACCGGACCCGGCGAAGTTACCAAAATCGATGTTCGTACCGTAGAGGAAAACAGTCTGGGAACCATTCCCGGATCGGTAAACATTCCAGTTGAACAACTCAGGGAGAGACTTGACGAGATCCCGCGCGACAAACCCGTTTTTGTATTCTGTGCCATTGGATTAAGAGGATATCTTGCCAGCAACATCCTGATCCAGAATGGATTTAATAATGTTTACAACCTAAGTGGAGGGTATAAGACTTACGAAGCTGCAGCCGAATCGGAAAAGAAATCCATTCCCATCACTCCTGCTTTCTCTGCCCCCTACTCCGACTCGGGAGATCCGCTGGTAAAGATCAAAGCGGCTTCCGGTTCCAGCGCCGCAGCCATGGAGGTCAATACCCTGAAAATTGACGCAACAGGGCTGCAATGTCCAGGTCCCATCATGAAAATTAAGCACAGCATAGATTCCATCGTGCCGGGTCAGAGAGTGGAAATCAAGGCCACCGACCCGGGTTTTTCCCGTGATATACAGGCCTGGTGTCAGACTACCGGGAATGTGCTTGTTGAACAGTCAGACAGCAAAGGAGTTTTCACCGCTGTAGTTGAAAAGAAAACAAAGAGCCCAGTTCAGGCTCCTGTAGCACCGGAAGGCGGAAAAGGAAAAACACTCATTATGTTCAGCGACGACCTGGACAAAGCCCTGGCTACATTTGTACTGGCTAACGGGGCTGCGGCTACGGGAGAAAAAGTCAGCATATTTTTTACATTCTGGGGACTCAACGTAATTAAGAAAGTCAAAAAACCGGCCGTTAAGAAAGACATATTCGGCAAAATGTTCGGGATGATGTTACCTCCCCACAGCGGTGCCCTCAAATTGTCCAAGATGAACATGTTTGGAATGGGACGCATCATGATGCGTCATATCATGAAAATCCGGGGTATTGATTCTTTGGAGGACCTGCGCCGTCAGGCCATAGAAAACGGGGTGGAATTCATTGCTTGCCAGATGTCCATGGACGTAATGGGCGTGAAGGCAGAAGAGCTGATGGACAATGTGACCATAGGAGGGGTTGCCACCTATATGAACAGGGCTGTGCAGGCCAATGTGAACCTGTTTATCTGATAGGCAGCATGAAGGATTCAATATGTATGATGAAAGATGTCCTGATGGCTTTCAATGAATTTGAAAAAAGCCTGATCCAGGTTCATTCCCTCTCCCTGAACGAAGCCATGCTACTCTGTATGCTGGGGGAAAACAGGAAAGAAAATGGGCATATTTCCGCCTCGGATATTGCTGAAAAAACAGGGTTTACCGCATCCCATACCTCCAAAGTGCTACGGTCTGCCGAGTCCAAAAAATGGATTTGTCGTTCTCTTTGCGTCCAGGACCGGAGAAAGATGTATTTTAAACTTGCACCTGAAGGATGGAATAAGCTCGTACAATTAAAAAATGCCCCTGTGGAAATCCCTGAATTGCTGAAAAAGCTGCTATAGGTTATACAATTCATTTTACGAATCATGAAAAGAAATACAAACTGTTTAATTTTTGTGTTCGTAACCATTTCATTAATTTCCTGTGAAAGGAATATGGACATGCCTGTGCTGGAACCGTTGCATTTCAGGGAAGTGCTGCGCGAAGGCACCTATGTATTCCATGATCTGACCTCTTCCCTGTTAAGTCTTTATCCCGACAATGATGTCAGCAACAAAGAACAGATAAAACAAATCCTGGCCCTGCTGGATACAACAGGAACAGTACAAAGCACTGCTATTTCCTATATGACCACAGATCCTCTGGGCCAGGAAATCCTGGCCTCGGGGATTATCATAAGACCCCTGAATAAAAAGTCCAGGGGGTTGCTTTATTTTTTTCCATCGGCTAAAGTTGACAAAACCACCGCTGCTAGCGAGATGATGCTGACTTTTGAAGGCATCATGAGTTTCTTTGGTTATACGGTCATAGTGCCCGATCTGATAGGATACGGAGTGAGCAACGACAGGGAGTATCCCTTTCTTTTTGCAGACAATACGGGACAGGTGGCTTACGATATGCATCTGGCAGCTGCCGAGTATTTCCAATCCATTGGCCTTCCCTTTCCTCGTAAGGTTATCATAGGAGGTTATTCCATGGGCGGTATGGGAGTTGTAGCCCTGCACCGGCATATTGAGCAATCAGGTACAGAAAAAATTATAATAGAGGGATCCTACCCCGGAGGGGGTGTATACGACCTGGGCATGGCCATGGATATACTTACCCAAAGACGTTACTGTTCATTCCCATTCGTTCCTTACATGTATGTTTCCATAAACTATTGGTATGGACTCAATATTGACTACAGCCAGGTTTTTATTGACCCGTTGCTGTCTAACATGGATGACTGGCTTTCACGAAAATACCTGTCCCCTGAAATGAGAAAACTTATTTCTCCGGATATGACCACCTACATGCATCCCGATTTTTTCACCACAGATAAAAATGAGTCACTCAACAAGGTAGATTCCTGTCTCAGGCTCCACTCTGTGATTGAAGGATGGGCTCCGCAGGCCCCCATGACCATTGTCCACACTGTAAATGATGATATGGCTCCCTATGAAATTGCAGAGAAGTTGTACAATACTTTCAAACAAAAAGGAAGCAGCGTAACCTTAATCCGTGGGCAGGAAGATCATTTTGACGACGGGATAGCCTACTACATAACCATATTGCTATACCTGTTGATGAAATAGACATACCCCATAAGTCACTGCTACGCTGCTTCATTCATGTTTTCTGTTAGCCAGTGTGGCAGAGCGTAATAGCTGACTTTTTTATTACCTGATCTGAATTGTAAATTCTTTGGGCACTTCAGGAGATTCAAGATTTTTTGGGATGGTAATTTTCAATACCCCGTTTTCCATGGCAGCTCCTATCTTGTCCTTTAGAATATCGTCGGGCAACAGAAAAGCCTGCTCGAAGTGCGAATAGGAAAACTCACGTCTGAGGTATTTGCCATTCTTATCTTTTTGGGAATCATCTAATTTCTTTTCCAGGCAAATGATCAGACGGTTATCCTGATCCAGCCGGATGCAGAAATCCTCTTTGGTCATCCCGGGAGCGGCTACCTCGACCTGGTAATCCTTTTCGTTATCAATCACGTTGATGGCAGGAGAAGTTGTTCCTACAAATCTCACCATTCCGTCATTGTCAAAAAATTCATTGAACAATGAGGGCCACCAGTTCTGTGTGCGTCTAATTACGGGTAACATAGTTGTATCCTCCTTGATAATTAATTGTTAAAATTAAATTTGTCTTTCAACAACCAATTAATCAAAAAACATACCTGCCGAAAAAGACGAGCACCAAACAGTCAAAATGACAGACTACCAGCCATTTTGGCAATTAACTCCAATTCTGCGCAGGCTCCTTTTTTGGGAAGTGCTGACACCTCAAAAACCGACCGTGCGGGATAGGGAGTCTTAAAATACCGCGAGTATACCTTGTTGAACAAGGGGAAATCGTTCATATCGGTCAAAAATCCGGTACACTTGACCACATCCTTGAATCCGCAACCGGCTGCTTCCAGTATGAAACCTGCATTTTTAAAGATTTGTTCAAACTGCTCTTCCGTGCCCGATTCAACGAGCGATCCGGTAGTCGCATCAATGCCCAGCTGACCGGACATATAAAGAAACCCACCGGCAATAACAGCTTGTGAATAAGGCCCTATGGCCGGCGGTGCAAAATTGGTCTGTACAATTTTCTTTTTGTCCATGGATTTAATCTTTCAGATAAAAATTCACTGTGGTTACAACACGCACATTTTTTATATAAGGGGTATTTTCATCCCTGTCGCTGATGGTGAACTGACCCTGTGAAGCATTTTTGATCTTGCCGAGTTTGCTATCCGAATCCTGTGCAAATTTTTCTGCCGCTGCCCGGGCATTTCTCGTCGCTTCCTGGATCATCTGAGGTTTGATGTCGTTCAACCCTGTGAAGGAATAAACTGTGTTGTAACGGTATTCACCTCCGATTATGGCTATGCCCTGCCTGAGCAGTTCTCCCTGGTCTGCTATCAGTTTTCTAACCAGGTCCACTTTTGTTGAACTGACCGTTATGACTGACGTTACGTTGTAGCGGTAAGGCGGAGGGGAGGTGTTGTAGCGTTCCGCACTCATATCAATGATTTCGGGTGCATTTATCCCGATTTCTTCTTCAGTGATACCGCTGGATTTGAGAAAATCTACCAGCGTATTGTTGTTTCTGTTAATCCTGACATAGAGATCCTGCAGATTGTTGCCGATTTCTTTGTACACAAGCGGCCAGGTCACCTTGTCTGCCGGGACCTCCATCTCTGACAAACCTTTTACGTTGACGGTTCTTTCCCTTCCGGAAAAACCATCGAGCCCCTGTTTTAGAAGCATTCCCATGATTATCAAAGCAATTGCAACGGTTAGGGCTTCAATACGGTAAGTTTTCATAATGCTGCTAATTTACGAAATTTATTATAGATTTGTAGGATAAACTATTGATCATGGAATTAATTGCCCTTGGATGCGACCATGCTGCTTATCAACTGAAAGAGAATATTAAGGAATACCTGATTGGGCTTGGTTACCAGGTTCGGGATTTTGGCACCCTGGGGCCGGAGAGTGTGGATTATCCGGATTATGGCATTGCCGTGGGAGAAGCTGTTTCCGGTGGCGAATGCGATAAAGGCATTGTCATGTGCGGTACCGGTATCGGAATCTCTATCAGTGCCAATAAAGTTAAGGGGATCCGTGCTGCTGCCTGCAGCGAACCCTTTTCGGCCCGCCTTTCACGTGAGCATAACAACTCCAATGTACTGGCCCTGGGATCCAGAATAATAGCCCCGGAATATGCCCGGTGCATTGTAAAGGCATGGCTGGATGCCAAATTTGAGGAAGGGCATCATGCAAAGAGAATCCAGAAAATTGCTCAATATGAATCGGGTGATCCCGGAAAGTGACAATGAACTAAAAATCACGCGCGAGCGTTTTGACGGGATCTATATCGCTTACTTTTCCCGTTTATGCCGTTTTGCGCGCACCTACGTTCTGTCGGAAGAAGCTGCCGAAAATATTATCCAGAATGTTTTCATGTTCCTGTGGGAGAAACACCACTTACTGCAAATCCATACCAGCCTGTCTGCCTACCTATATACCCTGGTAAAGAACAAATGCATTGACTACCTGCGGCATCAGAAGGCAGACCTTAATTACAGGGCGGAACAGGCATTAAAACTCGCAGCCCTGGAAAAATTGGACACCGGGCTGATCCCGGGCGAGGATATTGAGGAGACTGTTACGGCCGCCATAAACAAACTCCCCTTCAAATGCCGCGAGATCTTTATCCTGAACCGGGTGGAAGGGAAAAAATACCGGGAGATCTCAGAAATACTGGGCATCTCTGTCAACACCGTAGAAAACCAGATGGGAATTGCACTTAAAAAACTCAGGAAAGATCTGGAACATCTTATCTGATTTTTTCATATCCTTTTGGTGGTATTTATCAACTTAAACGTTCTATAATCAGAAAAGGAGAACCGATCATGGAAGAAATGCTTCAAAAATACTTTGCAGAAGAGCTTACCCCCTTGGAAAAGAGAGAATTGCTTGACGCTGTGGAGAAAGATCCGGAACTCAGAGAAGAATTCTGCAGGATGCAGAATTTAAAGGCTATCACCTCCCTTTTCCCTGCCTATTCCGATGCAGAGACGGCTACGACCAGGCTGCTGGAAAGGAAAAGAAAAACCAGCCGTACCGTATACAACCGTATCACTATCTATGCAGCAGCCATGCTGGTTGTAGGTTTCGCCCTTTGGGGTTTTCTGCAGCCACTGACCCGAACCCTTCACGAAGAACCTTCAGCTTATATGATAGAAGTCACCACACCTTCAAACAGGACCAAATCCTTCCTGTTGGGTGACGGCACTGCTGTCTGGCTTAATTCCCAGTCGGTCTTACGTTATCCCAATAAATTTTCGGGAAAGGAGCGGCGGGTGGAACTGACCGGAGAAGCATTCTTTGAAGTGGCTCCAAATCAGGAAATGCCTTTCATTGTGTCCACAGGTCAATACGATATCCGTGTTCTGGGAACCAAGTTCAATGTTTTTGCATACAAGGACTATAATGTCAAGACATCCCTTGTGGAAGGCTCTCTGGAAGTGATCAGCCCGTTACAGGAGGCCCCACCTGTCCGTATAAGGCCTAATGAAAGTATCGAGTGGGAGCAGGATGGCTGGCAACGTTCTTTATTTGAGGACAATGAATTCCTGCTCTGGAGAGACGGTATCTATGCATTCAATGACGTTCCGTTTATTGAGATCGTCAAAAGACTGGAGCTTTATTACAACAAGACCATTATCGTTGACAATGAAGAACTGGAACAATATCGCTTCAACGCCAAATTCCGCCAGGATGACGGACTGGAGAGCATCCTCAAAACAATGAGAAAGATTTTCAAGTTCAAAATTGATGAAGACAAAGAAACCAACGCAATAATAATAGAATAAAAAAGCCGGCAAATGCTGCAACATCCACCGGCTGAACCGCTAACACAAAATGTATTAACTTCTAATTTTACAAAGTTATGAAAAAAATCATTTACTCAATCATTCTGTGTTCCTTAAGTACATTTTTACTTTCGGCCGCAGAACCCGATATGCCTGTTCCCCAGGATGCGATCATAACCATATCGGGAAACCACATTACCCTGGAATCATTCATCAGCCAGGTGGAAAAACAAACCGGGTACCTGTTCGTTTACAGCAAACAGGATGTAAACGTCAATTCTGTTCTTCCTGTCCGGGAAGGGAAAAAAACAGTAGCTGCATTTCTTGCCGAGGCTTTTGGCAATAGCAATCTTAAGTATGTATTTGAGAATCAATACATTGTTTTAACATACAAAGCCCCTGAGTATTTAACGGTATCGGGGACGGTGATTGATGCCCAGACCCGCAAACCACTTGTTTTTGCCTCGCTCTACATTGTCAACCGGGGGATCAGCAATGTGAGCAACGGGGAAGGCTTTTTTGCGCTCAAGTTTCCACCCTCCTTTGCCAAAGACTCGCTGCGGATCTCATTTCTGGGCTACCACCCGCAGACTTTTGCCCTGAAGGATATCATGGGTAAGGGTGACAAACTGGTGGTTCCCCTGAGTGTTGTCCCCACCACACTTCCTGCTATTCTGGTAACCCCGCAGAATGCCGCCGGACTGGTTGCCCGGGCAATGGAAAAAATTCCGGATAACTACCCGTTGGAACCCATGCAGATGACTGGCTTTTACAGAGAAATGATCCGCAAAGGGAGCACTTATGTTACCCTGACAGAAGCGGTGCTGGACATCAACAAGTCTTCTTACGGCAGGATGTACGGGCTGGACCAGGTAGGGGTTTTCAAGGGAAGGGGCAGCGTAGACTGGACACGTATAGATACTGTATTCGTAAAGTTCCGCGGAGGTATCAACTCGGCATTGCAGATTGACGTGGCCAAATATCCCTTCTTGGGTACGAATGTGCCGGAAATCAACCAGATATATGATTTCATCATGGAAGAACCCGTTCAGATAGATGGAAAGATTAACCATGTGGTCGGATTCAAACAAAAAGAAAGCGTTGATGATATCTGGTTCCGCGGTAAGATCTATATCGACATGAAATCAGAGGCTATCAGCCGTATAGAATTCAATATGAACGTTGAAGGCCGGTCAGATGCCACCAACATTTTCATATCCAAGCGGCCTCTAGGTTTCCGGGCCAATGTGCTTTACGCCGCCTATTTGGTACAGTACAAACAAATTGGTGGTAAATGGACGTTCGACTATTCCCGGACCGAGATCAAGTTTGATTCAAAATGGGACAGGAAACTCTTTAAAAACACCTATACCATAACTTCCGAACTGGCTGTTACCCAAAGGAGTGACAATGCCATAAAGATCCCCTCCGAGCAACGTGTACGCTCAACCGATATAACCCTGGATAAAGTAACTGATTTCCAGGACGAGGGATTTTGGGACGATTACAACGTAATTGAGCCGGAATCCGGGATAGAGCAGGTTATTGCACGTATAACCAGGCAATTAAAACGCCGGGCAGCAGAACAATAACCCGGAACGACCATTAAACGGGCAGCAAAAAATTCGAATTATTGCTGCCCGTTTTCTTATATTTGCATATGATCAAAGAATCCAGACTTGTTGCATGTTATGAAACAGATGCATCCAGGAACCTGAAACCTTATGCTTTTATGAACCTGGCGCAGGAAATGGCCAATCAGGATGCCCTGGGACTGGGATTTGGTTATGAACAGCTTATAGAAAAGCAAACCATCTGGGTGTTGTCCCGTGTAGCGGTCAGGATCCTGCGGCCTCCTGCCTGGAGAGAGCCTGTTGTCATGGAGACCTGGCACAAAGGAGAAGATGGGATTTTCTGGCTCAGGGATTTTCTGATCCGCAACCGGGATGAAACAGAAGACCTGGTTCAGGCGACCAGCTCCTGGCTTATCATTAATGTCAATACCCGCCGTATCCAGCGTCCGCAGCATATTCTGAATGCCTCTCTTCTGCAGGAAAAAGCTACCCGGCATGCCATAGCAACCTCCTGTGAAAAAATCCTCATACCTGAAACTGAACTGCTATATGCTGAAAGTAAAAAAGTTTGCCCGTCCGACATTGATTTCAACCACCATACCAATAATGCAAGGTATATTGAATGGGCCATGGACTGCCTGGATAAAGAGCTGGTTACACAACATAATGTCGAAGGGTTTCGTATAAATTTCAATGCGGAATCGAGGCTTTCAGAAACCCTGGATCTTTTTGTGTCAGAAACAGCCCCCCTGAGCCGTTATATTGAAGGCAGAAAAGACGACAAGAATGTTTTCCAGGTGGAGATAAGCTTCAAACCCTGATATCAGAGTGTCTGCCTTTTGCTTTTCCGGTTCATGATCTCGGTGTAAAGGTACCTTTTGATCTTGAGTGTCGGGGTCTTTTCAAAGCCGTTTTCCTGTTCCAGTATGCGTGTAATACGGGACATTCTACCCACTTTGCTGTTGACATAGTTCAGGATATCTGTATATACCTCGCTAATCTGATCTCTGAGTTTCTGACTCAGGTCCTGCATGTAGACGAGGGCTACCAGTTTGCCATCTCTCTGAACCACCAGAGATTCTGTGACCAATTCGTGCTGGTTGATGATACTTTCTATCTCTTCCGGGTAAATGTTCTCTCCGGTTGAGCCCACGATCATATTGCTCAGGCGGCCTTTAATAAAAATCCGGCCCTGTTTGTCCATTTTTGCCAGGTCTTTTGTCCGGAACCAGCCGTCGGTGGTAAAGGCCTCGATGTCGGCTTCCGGATTTTTGTAATACCCTTTCATAATGCAGGGTGTCTTAACCTGAACTTCACCAATACCGGTGTCCTGATCCTGGTTGGCCAGACGGACGCTGATCCCCTGCATTACTGTTCCGGTAGATTGCAGAAAGGTGTTGGGATGGACAGCTCCTGCAATAAGCGGGGCCGTTTCTGTAAGACCATATCCGATGGAATAGGGAAAACGGGCATCAAGTAGGAATTTTTCAGTCGCTGCATTAATTTTTGAACCCCCAATACCAAAGAAACGGATCCTTCCTCCAAAAGTCTCATATAGGCGCTTGCCTGCTATCCTGTGAAGTTTGCGGCGGATAAAACGTACTTTGTAGAGTGTCTTAAGGATTTTGTTTCCGGTAAAACGGGCAAAAATCTGCCTGGTGTAGATTTTTTCCATGATCAGAGGGACGGTAAGCATGATCGTTGGCCGCACTTGATTAAGAGCCGGCAGCAGGCTGGTAGGCGTTGGCGGGGTTCCCAGGTACACCACCGAAGCTCCCTGCATAAAGGGATACAACATGCCCAGCGAGCACTCGTAAGCATGTGAAAGGGGCAGAATGGATAAGAAAACATCTTCCGGAAGCACTTCGATCATGGAAATCAGCATATGCAACTGAGAGCAAAGGGCACGGTGTGTCAGCATCACCCCTTTGGGAGATGATGTGGTTCCTGAAGTGTAGATTATGGAAGCCAAATCTTCCGGTTCCGGTTCGGGAAATGCTTCCGGTATGGCAACGGTACCTGCTTTTTTGCCACCGACAGCTTTCAGATTAACAGTCCTGATGATCAGATCAAGGCGTTCTTTTGCCGTGGCGGGGATTTTTGCATAAAGTTTGTCCGTCACAAAAAGTGCCTTGGATTCAGAGTGTTCTAAAATGGCGACGATCGCATCCGGGGAAAAATCGGGCAATATGGGAACTACTACCATCCCGATAGTCACTGTGGCAAAATAACATACGTTCCAATTGGGCATGCTGGTGCCAAGAAGGGCCACCTTGTCCCCTTTCTGCAATCCGGCGGACATTAAAAGCCCTTTCACCTTTTCTACTCTTTGGGCAAAATCTTCATAGGTAACCGGGGTTTCCTTAAACAGGGAAAAAGCAGAGCGATTAGCGTAACTCTCTATGCTGTTTGAATATAAGTGTCTTAATGTAGGGTAAATCATTGAGGTTTTTATAAATTAAACACATACTAGCAAGAATAATGCCGACAAAGGTATAATTTTTGTTACATTTGATACTATGATAAAAATCATCCTCACAGTTTTTCTCTCATGCCTCTTGCTGCCTATGACGGCACAGGAGAAGGTCAATGATCAGCAAAAGGACGGGCTGCGAACGTTCAGTGTCAAGATCGTGGACAAAAAAGGGAAACCCATACCCAACCTGATAGTATCTACTGTAAGGGATAACGTAACCTTCCTGACTAACAATAAAGGTATTGCCAACCTGGAAGGAATTGCCGATACCGATTCTCTGGTGGTATTCCTCCCCAACATCGGAGAAACGCACATTCCCTGTGCCGGTCTGGATTCTGTGCAGATCACCGTAAGGTCAAAAACAAAGTATCATGTCCAGGACAGGAAAGAACTGACTAATCTTAAAACTAATCCTTCAAACACCATTGCGAATGTTCCTGAAATGCTTAAAACACGTCCCGCAAGGTCCCTTGCAGAGCTTCTGAACGGTCAGATACCGGGACTTCGCATAACAATGGGGTCTACCGGACTGACGGCCAACATTCGTGGAATCAATACCATAACCGGCAACACAGAACCTCTCATTGTGATTGACGGAATGACTTACGAGTCTTTTTCAGAAGTTAACGGGTTTCTGGATGTTCATAGCATCCAATCAATACAGGTGCAGAAGGACGGAGGTATGTACGGTATGCGCGGTGCCAACGGTGTAATCATTATCACTACCATAGGCGCTTCTTCTAATCCTCTTTCATACTAAAAAGACACTACTTTGAAATACTTGTTAACCATCACAATCTTATTTTGTTTCATGCTGACTTCTGCAGCACAGGACACACAGGCCGGGATCCAACAGGACACCCTGCGCCCTTACAGTGTTAAGGTTGTTGACAGCAGGGGTAAGCCCCTGCCCGGACTTGTTGTATCTGTCAAAAGACGGGATAAGGCATTCATAACAAACGAGAAAGGCCTGGTGGAATTTGAGGGCATTTCCGATGCCGATTCCATTATTGTCTATCTTCCCGAGATTGGGGAAACCCATGTTCCCTGCCTCGGCACAGATTCAATCCAGGTCATGGTCCGGTCAAAAAAGCGATTTCGTATCCAGGACAGGGAAAAACTGGCAAACCTTCGTGCCAATGCTTCCAACACCATAGACAATGTCCCGGAGTTTCTCAAACGACATCCTGCAAGGAATCTGGCAGAGCTTCTGAACGGACAGATACCCGGCCTGTTTATCTCTACAGGCCCCCGCGGTTTGACAGCCAACATCCGGGGCATCAATTCCATTAACAGCGGCACGGAGCCTTTGATAGTAATTGACGGTATGACCTATGATTCTTTTGCCGTGGTCAACTCATTTCTTGATGTGTACAGCATTCAGTCCATACAGGTACAAAAGGACGGAGGCCTATACGGTGTGCGGGGAGCCAACGGGGTGATCATAATCACGACCATAGGCGCCGCTTCAAATCCTCTTTCCTACTGATCTTCAGTCTGCCACAGAAACAAGGCTTTGATGCCCTTCGGGTCCGACAGCACAGATGCCGAAGAAGTAATTATCCTTGCTGTAAGGAATCCTTATCCGGGTTTCCTCTGTATAAATTCTTTTCTGCCACCGGGACTGATCCGTCTCACGTATCACGACATAATACCCTTTGACCAAACCAGGTTCAGAAGAGGGTTCCCATTCCAGTTCAGTGTAATTGCTTAAGACCCTTATGTTCATCTGAACGTTGACAGGTGCTGCAGGGGCTTTGGCCAGACTCATGACGGCAGCTATTCCTATTCCGGTATTCCTGCGTACATACTCATAATCAACGCCTGAAGGAAGATCTCCGAGCAAGATGCCGTTTTCGTCTCGTACCAGCTGGTGCGTCCTGTCATAATTTTCATGAAATTCACAAATCCTGACAGCGGTATATCCGGCTTTAAGGAAAGGTGTATGGTCTCCTCCGCGCCCATACCTGTCATTCCTGTATATGAGCGCTACGTTCATATTGTCTACGTATGTCATCGCGGTTTCCCCAATATACCTTGCCAATTCCCTGGAAGGTCCTTCGACCGAGAACACCCGTGTCCTGGAATTGTCACGATGACCTGTTTCCCCTGCCTGTGCATTGCCTATCATATCAAAATTGATGACAGCAGTTACATTCCAGCCCTGTGAGCGTGCCATGTCTGCCATGCAGGCAGCTCCCAACAGTCCGTGTTCTTCTCCTGATAGGAACAGGAACCGCACAGTAGCCTGCAATGGGATACCTGCCATGACCCGGATGCTTTCCAGCAGACAGGCCACCCCGCTCCCGTTGTCATTCGCTCCCGGGGCAAAAGATGTTGAATCGCTGTTGTCGTCTACACGGCTGTCATAATGAGCCAGAAGCAATATTTCTTGTGAACCTGATCCTCTGAGAACGGCCATGACATTGGCCAGCTCTACCTGTCTGTCCAGCCTGCTTCCGGTCCCACCGGCCGTATAGTTTATATTCTCTACATAAAGCCTGCCACCGGATAAGGGGATCCATCCGGCAACCTTCTGGTACAGCCAGCGTGAAGCAGCGCCAATGCCTTTTTCATGGTCGGCACGGGAACTGAGGTTGTGGCGCGTATGAAAACCAGTGAGAGTGCTTATGTAGCTTGATATACTGTCTTGAGAAACCTCTGAAATACAACGCATGATTTCCCGGTCAGGCTGTGCTGCGGCAATCAGAGGGTAAAGTATAAGCCATAAAAAGAGTAAGTTTTTTTTCATTGGATTAACCATCAAAAGAAATAAGAGAACCGGATCGTCTGGGTGCGGTTTTTCACATTATAATCCTGTAGTACTCCGGACCGAAAAAGGTCTGTCATTCCCCACCGGGTCTCAAATCCTACCTGGAAAACAGAGGCGCGTAGCCCGAATCCCAATCCAAGCCCCCATTCGTTGCGTTTAAATACATCGAAAAAAACAAAATCGGGGTCGTAGGTCTGTCCGGCTATATAATATCTGTAATAAGCTGTTGCCCAGGCATAAACCCCAACAGGCAGTTTATTGAACTCCGGCAGGTAGACACGCAGCGAAAAAGGAACATTCAGGGCGCACATATGAATCCTGTTCATGAATGAAATCCCGGGATACGGGGCATGACGGGCTCCTATGTACTCCAGGTTGATACCCGGGTTCAGTTCCAGAAAACCCTTCCATAGGAATCTGAAATCCGCTCCCAGCGATGCATAAAAAGCTGACTTCCCTTCCAGTGCCCCTCGGGTATGCACAAACCGGTTGGTCCCCAATGCGCTTGCAGGTCCCCAGCTGAAAGTGTATGAGGGTACATAATGGAGAACAGAATAGTTGCCCGATGGTGCCATAGAAGCATCTGTACCCATGGCCATAACCAGTTTCTGGACATAACCGGCAACAGCAGCCAGTCCGTCATAATCTATCCCGTCTGCCTGGTCTTCCGCTTTGTGATATGGAGAGCGGCTTCCCGTGGTGATATGCAAAGTGGGAATGCCCACCCGGGCAAAAGGTTTTGTATCGGTTGCCGTAAAGGGAGAAATCTCAAAAGGAAAAGTACGAATTTTCAATGCTTTGGTTTGAGGCAATAAACCACGAAAATTTTCAATGGTTCCCGCTCCCAGAATCTTCAGCACGCCCGATGCCCTGTAATATCCTACCATATCCAGACTGATCATGGCCCGGATCCTGTCCTGCGGGAACAGGGAATCTATAAGAAATTGTTCCGAGCCGAGCAAACCTTGCTCCTCTCCGTCAAAAGCTGCAAAGACCACCGTCCGGGACAGTCCCCCCTGCTCCTTGAGTAGCCCGGCCAGCTCTATCAGGAGAGCCGTTCCCGAGGCATTGTCGTCAGCCCCGTTGTAGATGGAATCCCCGTCTGCGATACGCCCGGCAGCCAAACCCAGATGGTCATAATGGGCTCCAATTACAACGAATTCGTTTTTCAGGACAGGATGTGTTCCGGGTAATATCCCTATGACATTACATCCCTCAATGACAGCGATTGGAATATCCGGAACAACAGAGGGAATCTTCACGTCAAAGTAATGAAAATAACTTGTCCCATTGTATTCATCAAGACCCGCATCGGCAAAACAGCCGGCAATGTATTCGCCAGCTATCAGATTGCCTTCGGTTCCTAAAAGCCTTCCGGTAAGTGAATCAGAAGCAAGGTTGTAGACGTGTTCCCTCAATCTGATCCTGGAAGCGGTGCGGGTATCCGTTTCCTGTGCCTGGAGGAGTGTTGATACGCCAGTCAGCAGAAAAAACAGAGTAAAGAAATAGAGTTTATTCATTATGCTTACAACTATACAAATATAAGTATTTGGAGTGAAAAGAGTTTCTACTTACAAAATGAAATTGAATAGGGCTAAATAAAATCATTTTGTAATTTTTATTTTTTTTTTGATCACATCACGCAAATTATATTACTTTTACAACGGAATGAACAAGATCCTTCAGATTCTTCGTATCCGATGCCGGGCTTAGGTTGCAGTAATTGCTTCTGCATCCTGAATGCCCTATCTCCGACCTTCCCAAAAACAATACTGATTTAAAACCAAAGACAATGAATGTCCGCATTCTTGTTGCAAATGCCTCTCATACAGGCTATGCAGAACGTATATGTGAACTAATGTATATTTCTGCCATGGAGCGGGGGACCGGCATTGCACGCCGGTCGCCGGAATACATTAGTGAGAAAATGAACAGCGGAAAGGCTGTAATCGCACTTGACGGCAAACAGGTGGTAGGATTCTCCTACATTGAGACATGGAGCAACAAATCGTTCGTGGCCAATTCAGGCCTCATTGTGGATCATGCCTACAGGCATCTGGGCATAGCCTGGAGAATAAAAAAAAGGATTTTTGATCTTTCACACCAGTTGTATCCCCAGGCAAAGATTTTTGGTATTACAACAGGTGCGGCGGTCATGCGGATCAACTCCAGGCTAGGGTACCGCCCGGTTCCTTTTTCAGAACTCACCCACGATGAAGCTTTCTGGGATGGCTGCAAGGGATGCCGCAATTACGATATCCTCTTACGCAATGATAAACGAATGTGCCTTTGCACCGGTATGCTTTATGATCCGGAAGAGCACACAAAACGGAAAACGACTAAGAATACAAAACTTATTAAAGAAGAGATAACCCATGAAAAGTAAAGTAGTACTGGCCTATAGCGGCGGACTTGATACTTCTTTCTGCATTCCTTATCTGACAAGGGAAAAGCAGATGGAGGTCCATACCCTGCTGGTGAATACCGGTGGATTCAGCCCAAAAGAGGTGGGCGAATTATCACAAAAAGCCCTGGATCTGGGCGCAGCATCCCACAAAACCATAGATATAAGGGAAGAATATTATGCACGTTGCATCCGTTACCTGATTTTCGGCAATGTGCTAAAAAACAACACCTACCCCTTGTCGGTTAGTTCCGAACGTGCATTCCAGGCTATGAAGGTCGCAGATTATGCCCGTCAGATTGGAGCCCATGCCATTGCCCACGGCAGTACGGGAGCAGGCAACGACCAGGTCCGGTTTGATTACTTTATTCACGTTATGGCTCCTGAAATGAGCCTGTTGGCGCCCATCAGAGAACTGAATATCAGTCGAAAAGAAGAAATTGAAACCCTAATCATGCTGGGATTCGACCTGTGTTGGGAAAAGTCAAAGTATTCCATCAACAAGGGCATATGGGGAACAAGTATCGGAGGAGCCGAAACGCTCACTTCCGGGGGGGAGCTGCCGGAAGAAGCCTATCCGGTTAAATGCACCAAAACGGGGACAGAAATGCTGACCATAGGTTTCTCAGAGGGCGAACCAGTATCATTGAACGGAACCGCCCTGAATCCGCTTAAAGTCATAGAAACGCTGCAGGGGATAGCCGCTCCCTATGGAATTGGCCGCGATATCCATGTAGGCGATACTATTGTTGGTCTTA
Source organism: Bacteroidales bacterium UBA5226 (assembly GCA_002409325.1). GTDB lineage: Bacteria > Bacteroidota > Bacteroidia > Bacteroidales > UBA932 > DMER64. Next base: position 90,860 of record DHUU01000020.1, read on the forward strand.
AAGGTCGTGTGGCTTTTGAGGCAGCAGCACCCATGATCCTGATAAAGGCTCACCACCTGCTTGAAAAGCATGTCCTGGGAAAATGGCAGTTGTACTGGAAGGATCAGCTTTCTTGCTGGTACGGCATGATGCTGCACGAGGCACAATATCTGGACCCTGTCATGCGCAACATAGAGGTTTTTCTGGAAAGCACGCAGAAACGTGTCGTCGGGGAGGTGTCGGTACGTCTGTGTCCCGGAACATTCTCCCTGACAGGTTGCACAAGTCCGTTCGATCTGATGAATCCGGCCTTCGGCCAGTACGGGGAAGGCACTGCTGCGTTTACAGGAAGAGATGTGGAAGGCTTTACACGTATATACTCACTCCCGGTTAAAATCTATCAGAGTCTGGAAAATGAACAGAAAGATTAACGTTGCCATTGCCGGAGGAGCCGGCTATACAGGAGGAGAACTCATCCGCTTGTTGCTGCACCACCCTTTCACAAACCTGATCTCTGTGATCAGCCAGTCCGGGGAAGGAATGCCCGTTAGCTCGGTCCACTATGACCTGGAAGGAGAGACAGAACTAATCTTTGACAGGGAACTTCCCGGCACGGACGTTGACGTGTTGTTCCTGTGTCTGGGACACGCCCGTTCCCGTTCTTTCCTGCAGGAAAACGATACCGCTAATGTGCGCCATATCATTGATCTGAGTCAGGATTTCAGGCACACGGGAAACCAGGTGGCAGGCAACCGCCGGTTCATCTATGGACTACCCGAAACCTTCAAATCCCCTGACCTATATGCCAGTAACCTCAAGTCGGCGGGAAATGTGGCCAATCCTGGATGCTTTGCCACCTGCATTGAACTTGCACTGATGCCGCTGGCAGCAGAAAAACTGCTTATAGGAGAAATCCACGTACACGCCATCACAGGGGCAACAGGGGCTGGAGGCCGTCTGTCAGACACATCCCATTTTCCTTACAGGGACAACAACCTGGCTGTATACAAAGCCTTCACACACCAGCATCACAGAGAGATATGCCAGACGCTTTCCGAGTCATACCAGGGTGAAATACCGCCCCTGCACTTTGTTCCCCTCAGGGGAGACTTTCCCCGGGGAATCCTGGCCAGTGTCTATACACCCTGCCACCTGGAACAGTCGCAAGCCGTGGATTTGTACAGGGAGTATTACCGGGAACATCCGTTTATCCATATCTCTGACCGGGAAATCAGCATGAAGGAAGTGGTCAATACCAATAAATGTAAATTACACCTTCAAAAACACGGAAACATGCTGCACATCACCTCCATTCTGGATAACCTGCTCAAAGGGGCTTCCGGGACAGCCGTACATAACATGAACCTGCTTGCAGGATTTCCCCAGACAGCAGGATTGCAACTCAAACCAATCGTATTTTAATAAACCTGCCATGAAACATTTCACCTCGTTAAAGGACATCGGTCCCCTTGACAAAGCCATACAGGAAGCTTTGAAGGTAAAAAAGGAAAAATTTGCAGAAAGCAATCTGGGAAAACATCATACAGCCCTGTTAATTTTTTTTAATTCCAGCCTGCGAACGCGTCTGAGCACGCAGAAAGCGGCCGAAAACCTGGGCATGCATATCATCGTCCTGGATGTACAGCAAGGTGCCTGGAACCTGGAAACCAGAAAAGGGGTCATCATGGATGGAGACAAACCGGAACACCTGCTGGAAGCCATCCCCGTCATGGGATGCTATGCAGATATCATTGGAGTCCGCTCCTTTGCCCGTTTTCAAAGCAAAGAAGAGGATTACGGTGAGGTTATACTGAACCAGTTCATCCGGTATTCCGGTAAGCCGGTCATCAGCCTGGAATCCGCTACCCGCCATCCGTTGCAAAGCTTTGCAGACCATATCACCATAGAGGAGTACAAGACCACAGAAAGACCACGGGTGGTACTGACCTGGGCCCCTCATCCAAAGGCACTCCCTCAGGCAGTGCCCAATTCATTTGCCGAGTGGATGGTAGCCGCCGGCTACCACCTGACCATAACCCATCCGCAGGGGTATGAGCTGGATGAGTGCTTTACACGGGGAGCTGAAATAACCTGCAACCAGCAGGAGGCATTCCGTGGTGCGGATTTCATCTATGCCAAAAACTGGGCCGCCTATAGGGATCCGGACTATGGCAGGATCTTGAGTACAGACCGTTCCTGGATGGTAGACAGTAAAAAAATGGAACTTACCAATAACGCCCGTTTTATGCATTGTTTGCCGGTTAGGCGGAACATGATCGTAACCGATGAAGTGCTGGACGGCCCGCGTTCCATAGTCATTCCTCAGGCTGCCAACCGTGAGATTGCAGCTCAGGTGGTCCTTAGCAAGATATTAAAGAACCTTCCGCAAAATAATTTGTAATGTATCTCAATATTTTCAAAATCGGGGGAAATATCCTAGACGATCCCAAAAGACTGGATACATTCCTGAACACATTTTGTGATTGCAGCGAAAAAAAGATCCTGGTGCATGGAGGAGGCAAGCTTGCCAGCGAACTGTGCCGGCAGCTGGACATCAAAGTTGTGATGAACCAGGGGCGAAGAATAACAGATTTAATGACGCTGCGTGTTGCCGTTATGGTTTATGCCGGGTGGATCAACAAAAACCTGGTGGCTTCACTACTTTCCAGGGGATGCCGGGCACTGGGTCTGAGCGGGGCAGACGGTGGCTGCATCATCGCCGATAAGAGGAAGCCTGAACCGGTAGATTATGGTTTTGCCGGGGATCTGAAAGACGGGAGCGTCAATACAATCTTTATCCGACAACTCCTGGACAAAGGGCTGGTGCCGGTCTTCTCGCCCATCACCTGTGATCCTGCCGGGCAACTGCTCAACACAAACGCAGATACCATTGCCTCGGCACTGGCCGTTGCTTTCAGAAGATACTACACGGTTAGGTTGCGGTTTCTATTCGACAGGGAGGGGGTCTGCTGCCCCGGTTCGGACAAGCCCCTGCCCCTGCTGAGCCGTGCGCAGTACGAAAAACTCCGGGATCAGGGCACCATCTCGGACGGGATGATTCCAAAGGTGGAGAATGCGCTCCGGGCCCTGGAACAGGGCATTGATGAAGTTTTAATCGGTAATACCTGTATTCAATTGTGATGAAAGAAATGACTGATTTGCTCTGCCGGCTGATTGAAACACCCTCTGTATCGGGCAATGAGGAAAAAACGGCTGAACTCCTGACAGGTTATCTGAATGCACAGCCCGGGGTCATTGCAGAACGTATGGGAAATAATGTGATCGCAAGGAAAGATTCTTTTCAAGAAACACTTCCCACGGTGCTGCTTTGTTCCCATCACGACACGGTGAAGCCGGCTGCCGGCTACACCCGAAACCCTTTTGTCGCTGTACTTGAAAATGACCCGCAAGGCAGGACCTGCCTGTACGGGCTGGGGAGCAACGATGCAGGAGGTGCCGTGGTCACTATGATCCGGGCTTTCTGTGAGCTGGAAAAGCTCCCCTTCAATCTTTTGCTCGTGATTGCGGCTGGAGAGGAAACCTCGGACCAGGCCGGTATCGTTAAGGTTCTGCCCGGCTATCCCGGGATCAGTTGCGCCATAGTTGGTGAGCCCACCGGACTGCAGGCCGCTGTTGGAGAAAAGGGTCTGCTGGTGCTGGACGGGTACACTGAGGGACTTTCTTCTCATGCTGCCCGCAACGACGGGGTAAACGCGCTGTATGCCGCGCTGGACGATATTGCTGTCCTGAGAAATTTCCGTTTTGAAAAAGAATCCGAAGTCATGGGTCCCGTTCACCTGCAGGTAACACAAATTTCAGCCGGGTCACAACACAACGTCATTCCCGATTCATGTCATTATGTGGTGGATATCAGGACAACGGATGCATACACCAACCAAGGGATTGTGGAATTGCTGGGTAAGACTGTATCGGGGCGGCTCGTCCCTCGGGACCTCTCACATAAAGCCTCCCTTACTCCATTGGATCATCCGTTACGCGATGCCGTGAGAAAAGCGGGAGCTGGAACCTACATATCCCCCACCTCATCGGACTGGATGCGCCTGCCCTGCCCAGCCATTAAACTGGGTCCCGGAGACTCGCACAGGTCCCATACCCCCGATGAACACATTTACTTGTCTGAACTCCAACAGGGAGCGGCAATTTACAAAAATATCCTTCGTTTGCTCAAATTTTAATTTATGGAAACACTCTGGAACAAAGGCGTTGAAACGCCCCTGGAAGTTACCCGGTTCACAGTGGGTAACGATCCCCACTGGGACCTGCGGCTGGCTCTCTACGACATTAAAGGGTCCATGGCACACGTAAAAATGCTGGGAAAGACCGGCCTGCTGACTACCACAGAAACAGAAGAATTGCTCTTTGCCCTGGAAAAGATCCAGGACAGTATCCTGCAGGGCCGGCTGGTCATAGGGCAGGAAGCCGAGGATATTCATTCGCTGGTGGAACTGGAATTGTCCAGGGAACTGGGCGATACAGGTAAAAAAATTCACGCGGGACGGTCACGCAATGACCAGATCATGACAGATATACACCTGTATCTTAAAGATGTTTGCAGGCAAATTGCCCGTATGACTGCCCATTTATTCGAATGCCTGCAGGAAAAAAGTGACTTGTACAAAGACATCTTTATGCCCGGGTACACCCATGAAAGGCCAGCCATGCCTTCGTCTTTTGGTCTTTGGCTGGGGGCCTATGCCGAGGTGCTGGTTGACGATATGCACCAGCTGGGAGCCGCATGGCAGCAATGTGACCAGAATCCACTGGGATCGGCCGCAGGATATGGTAATTCATTTCCCCTGGACCGCGAAGAAACGACTAAGCTGATGGGATTCGGCACCATGAAATTCAACAGTATTGCAGCGCAGATGAGCCGAGGAAGGACAGAACGGTCACTGTCTTATGCTATGGCCTCACTGGCCGGAACACTAAACAAGCTTGCTGCAGATTGTTGCCTTTTTTCCGGACCTGACTACGGTTTTATGGAATTTCCGGAAGCTCTAACCACGGGAAGCAGCATAATGCCCCACAAGAAAAATCCTGATGTATGGGAATTGATCAGGGCCCGCTGCAACAGCATCCAGGGTTTGCCCAACCAGATCACCCTGGTGAGCACCAACCTTACGCACGGATACCACCGGGATTATCAGTTGCTCAAAGACCTGCTTTTTCCTGCCATAGATTCTTTGACGGATTGCATCCAAATGGCCATCCTTATGGTGAACAACCTGAAAGTTAACCGTACCATCCTAAAGGAATCCCGTTATGACCAACTCTTTAGCGTTGAGACCGTCAACAACCTGGTACTGAACGGTATGCCATTCAGGGATGCTTACAGAAAGGTAGCCTCATCGCTCAGGGACGGTTCCTTCAAACCTGAAAAAGTTACCCACCATACCCATACAGGAAGTACAGGCAACCTGGCCAATGAAAAAATCCGGGCGAAAATGGCACAGGCCCTCTCCCGGATACTAAATCAGGACTGAACAGAGTTCAGGATCTGTTCCTGAAATTCCATAGGATCTGGTTAATCCTTCTCATTTCAGCAGGTATGTCTATATCCTGAGGACAATGCTGTTTGCATACCCCGCACGCCGTACAGTTGTGTGACTGGCTTTGATTAGGAATGGCATTGTCAAAATGAGACAGGAAAGCCTTTCCTTTGGTATAAAACTCTTCGTTTTCCGGACCGTTTATATCGGGGACCATATTCTGGACCACCATTTGATTGTAGGTGCTGAAAACCAGTGGAATATCAACTCCATAGGGACAGGGCATGCAATAGGCACAGGCCGTGCAAGGTATCTGTGATATTTTACGGTATGCTTCCAGTGCCCTGGCTATCACTTCATATTCTGCCTTGTTCAAAGGTTTGAATTTTCTAAAAGTATTGATGTTCTCTTCCAGATGTGTCATAACGTTCATCCCGCTCAAAACAGTCAGTACGTTGGGGTGTGATGCCACATACCGGAATGCCCACCTGGCAGGATTGCTGGTTGGATCAGCCTCTGCAAGGATGCCGGCTGCCTCTGTGTTAAGCGTGACCAGTGCCCCGCCGCGCAAAGGTTCCATCACAAGGCACTGTATACCCTTTTTTTCAATCTGTTCATACATATATCTGGCATTCTGCACTTCCCAGTCCAGGTAGTTCATCTGGATCATTACAAAGTCCCATGCGTGCTGTTCCAGTATATAATCCATCGTTTCCTCGTTCCCGTGGAATGAAAAGCCCAGCCGCCTGATGCGCCCGTTTGCCTTTTCTTCCTTCAGGTATTCCAGAACGCCGGTATCCCGGTATGCCCTGTTATAGTCGTCTATGGATGAGAGGGCGTGCAGCAGGTAAAAATCAAAATAATCCACCTGGCATTTGTTCAATTGCTCGCTGAATAGTTCTTTTCCTCTTTCCAGGCTGGTTACCAGCCAGGTAGGCATTTTGGTGGCCAGGCAGAACGTATCGCGCGGGAAATCCTTCAGTATCTGTCCTGTGACAATCTCGGATTCACCGTTGTGGTAATTGTATGCCGTATCAAAGTAATTGATCCCGTTGGCATAGGCATACCCGAGCAATTCCCTGGTCCTGTCCCTGTCAATGACCATGTTCCCCTCCTGGTTCCTGACGGTAGGCAGGCGCATGCAACCGAAAGCCAGCAGGGATATCCGTTCTCCCAAAATTTTGTCTTTTCTTGTGGTTATAGGCCTGACATCTCCTTTCTTCAGGGACTCCCTGAGTTTGTCATCCAGCGGTGTGAAACGTATGGCGGCATAGATACCGGCAACCCCCAAAACACCTGCTCCAAAATATTTCAGGGCTTTTCTCCTGCTGATCTTTTTTTGTTCGTCCATTATAGTAAGATTTTTCAAATAGGTTTGGCCTTCCAAAATTACTCATTTTTTATACCTTTGCGCTAATGATCAAGAAAAAAATCTGCGCATTCATTGCCACCCGCATAATGGGATGGAAACTTATAGGGAAACCCATCCCCGTTCCCAAATGCATTATTCTGGGCGCGCCACATACTTCTATGTGGGATTTTGTGATTTCCTTCCTGTTTTATACCGGGATCGGAGGCAACGCCAAAGTACTGGTAAAGAGCGACATTTTTATTTGGCCTCTCAGAGGCCTGCTGCACTGGGCGGGAGCCATCCCCGTTGACCGCGGAAAAGGTGCCACTTTTACCAGACATACGATAGAAGCTATCCGGAATCAGGAAACCATGCACCTTGCCATAGCCCCTGAAGGCACGCGCAAGGCTACAAAAAACTGGAAAGCGGGTTTTCACATGCTTTCCAGGGCACTTGACATTCCCGTGTATTACGGCTTTTTTGATTGGGGCCGCAAAGAAATCGGAGTGGCAGAGCAGGTCCTGATAACCGATGATGTTAAGGCCGATATGCGCCGCATAAAACAATGGTACATTGACAAAGGCGTTATCGGGAAACATCCGGAACGGTTTGATCCCCGCTGAGGTTTACCAGGCTTAACCCGTGCCCGTCGCTATCCACAAGAACAGTCTGGTCTGCATCCAAAGATCCTTCCAGTATTTTGATTGCCAGTTCGTTCACCAATTCGCGCTGCAACAAGCGCTTTAAGGGCCTGGCCCCGTAAGAAGGTTCGTACCCTTTGACCTGAAGGTAATCCAGTGCGCTCTCCGTAAGTTCTATGCCAATGCCTTTTGTACCCAGGGTGTAGCCAAGGGCTTTAAGCTGAAGTTTCAGGATATCCCTTACATTTGCTGGGGTCAGGGCATGGAACATTATGATCTCGTCAATACGGTTCAGGAATTCGGGCCGTATAGTCCTGCGCAGCAATTCCATGACCTGCTCTTTTGTTTTGTCAAAAGTTGCCGTATCTGCGGGATCTTCCTGCAGGCTGTTCTGTATCAGATGAGATCCCATGTTGGAGGTCATGATCAGGATGGTGTTCTTGAAATCTGCCACACGGCCTTTATTGTCGGTTAACCGGCCGTCGTCAAGAACCTGAAGCAGTATGTTGAACACATCGGGATGCGCCTTTTCTATCTCGTCCAGTAAAACCACCGAATAGGGTTTCCTGCGCACCGCTTCTGTAAGCTGCCCCCCCTCGTCGTATCCCACATATCCGGGAGGCGCACCCACCAGGCGGCTTACCGAATGGCGTTCTTGGTATTCGCTCATGTCAATGCGGGTAATCAGGTTCTCATCGTCAAACAGGAATTCCGCCAGGGCTTTTGCCAACTCTGTCTTTCCAACACCGGTTGTCCCCAGAAACAGGAAAGAGCCTATGGGCTTGCGGGGATCCTGAAGACCTGCCCTGCTGCGTCTCACAGCATCGGAAACTGCCTTAATGGCTTCATCCTGTCCTATAACACGCTTGTGCAATTCATCTTCAAGACGGAGCAGTTTCTCCCGCTCTGCCGTTAGCATCCGCTGGACGGGGATCCCCGTCCATTTTGAAACGACCTCTGCAATATCTTCTTCGGTGACTGACTCCTTGATCAGAGACTGGGTAAAGGATTCTTTCTGTCTGTTCAGTTCATTTATAGCTTTCTCCAGTTCCACGATCTTCCCATACCGGATCTCTGCCACACGCCCGTAATCCCCACGGCGTTCGGCTTCGGCGGCTGCAAACCGGAGTTCTTCCATCTGTTTCTTCTTTTGCTGAATTTCTTCAAGCACCGATTTTTCTTCCTGCCATCTGGCCCGTTGTACATCACAGCGGGCAGAAAGTTCCTCTATCTCTTTGGATAATGCTTCTATCTTTTCCGTGTCCTTTTCACGTCTTATGGCTTCCCGCTCTATCTCAAGCTGGCGGATCTTCCGGTCCAGTTCATCAATACATGTGGGGACAGAACTCATTTCAAGCCTGAGTTTGGCAGCCGCTTCATCCACCAGGTCAATGGCCTTGTCGGGGAGAAAACGGTTGGTGATATAGCGGTGGGACAACTCCACCGCAGAGATCAGGGCGTCGTCCTTGATCTGGACCTTATGGTGCTGTTCATATCTCTCTTTCAATCCCCTGAGGATGGATATGGCTTCGGCCGGAGAAGGCTCATCCACCATAATCATTTGAAAACGCCTTTCCAGGGCCTTGTCCTGCTCAAAATATTTCTGGTATTCTCCCAGGGTTGTCGAGCCGATGGCACGCAATTCCCCCCTGGCCAGGGCGGGTTTCAGAATATTGGCAGCATCCATGGCCCCTTCCCCTTTTCCGGCCCCGACTAGGGTATGTATCTCGTCAATAAAAAGGATGATCTCCCCTGCACCGGCAATTACCTCTTTGACCACCGCCTTGAGGCGTTCCTCAAACTCCCCCTTGTATTTTGCCCCGGCTATCAGAGCGCCCATATCCAGTGAAAAGAGTTGTTTGCTTTTCAGCATGTCGGGGACATCTCCGGTAACAATCCTCTGGGCAATCCCTTCGGCAATAGCCGTTTTACCCACACCGGGCTCACCCACCAGTATGGGATTGTTCTTGGTCCGCCTGCTCAGGATTTGCAGTACACGGCGTATTTCATCGTCACGTCCAATTACGGGATCAATCTTCCCCTTAACAGAAAGCTCGTTCAGATTGATGGCATATTTGTTCAGGGCATCAAATGTCTGTTGCTCTGTCTGTGAATCTACCTTTCTTCCCTGTCGTACGCCCTCAATGGCTTTTTCCAGCAACTTTTCGTTCAGGCCTGCGGAACGCAGCAATTTTGCCACGTTATCCTTTCCTGCACAAACACCAGTCAGGATATGTTCCACTGTAATAAACTGGTCCCCCATACGGGTAGCCGTATCCATTGCCTTTTGAAGTGCATCCTGTGATTCCCTGGATAAATAAGCATCCGCTGCACCCTGCTGTTTGGGGTATTTTTCTATAATCAGATCAAGTTCCTGTTCAAGGGCTTCTGTATTTACCCCCGTTTTTTGCAGCAGGTAAACCCCTATGCCCTCGCTGTCTGCAAGTATGGCCTTTATTATATGGCCCGTTTCAACCACCTGGTTGGAACCGGACCGGGCTTTCAGGATGGCTGATTGCAGCAGCTCCTGTGCTTGAATTGTATATTTTTGTTCATTCATAGTACCACGATTAGCTCAAACCTTGTTCCAAACCCATTTTTCTGACAAATTGTCACAATATTTCTTTACATTTGTGCAATGAATTCACTATTGGATGAAGGGAACCTGCTCCCGCTTGCAGAAGATTTTTATACCATTCAGGGAGAAGGATATCACACGGGAAAGGCCGCATATTTTATAAGGCTTGGCGGATGCGATGTGGGGTGTTCCTGGTGTGATTCTAAATTTACATGGAACCCAAAACTGTATCCTCCCGTACCTGTAACAGAGATCATTGCCAGGGCAGTCAAATGCCCTGCCCGTTCTGTGGTGATCACCGGTGGTGAGCCACTTTCCTACCCCTTGGGAATACTATGTAAGGAATTGAAAAATAATGGTATGGATATATTTTTGGAGACATCCGGTTCGCAGCCCCTGAGTGGTGAAATGGATTGGATTTGCCTCTCTCCCAAACAAAACCATCCTCCCCTCCCGGAATTCTATCCGTTGGCCAGCGAGCTGAAAGTGATCATTACCGGACCGCTGGATCTGGAATGGGCCGAGTTCAACCGCAGGAAAGTGGGCCCGCAATGCCACCTTTACCTGCAACCTGAATGGAGCCGGAGGGAAGCGGTACTCCCGCATATTGTTTCCTACATCAAGGCCAACCCTTCCTGGAAAATATCACTTCAAACCCACAAATACATTCATATACCCTAACAACAGTCATTATGAAACAAATCTTGATCTGGTTAATTGCCCTGGCGGCAATTACCATCCAGGCAACGGCACAGGAACAGGAAAAGAAAAAAGAAGAAGGTTTCCTGTTCACCGTTATCAAAGAAAATCCAGTCACATCTGTCAAGAACCAAAGCAGCACAGGCACCTGCTGGTGCTTTTCTTCTCTGGGATTTATGGAATCGGAACTCCTGAGGATGGGCAAAGGAGAATACGATTTTTCCGAGATGTATGTCGTTTCCAGGACCTATACAGATAAAGCTGATCGGTACGTGCGACTGGATGGTTTTCTTAATTTTGCCCAGGGTGGCGGATTTGACGATTATCTTTACGTTATACGCAAATACGGGATTGTGCCGGAGGAAGTCATGCCCGGGCTCAATTATGGAGAAGACGTTCACCGTCATGGTGAACTCTCAGCTGTTCTTGGCGGTATAGTTGAGGCCGTGAAAAAGAATCCCAACCGCAAATTGTCGTCTGCCTGGAAAAATGCTTTTCAGGGAGCGCTGGATGCCTATCTGGGAGAAATCCCGGAAACGTTTCAATACAATGGGATGACCTATACACCCAAATCCTTTGCCGCTTCGCTGGGATTCAATCCGGATGATTATATCAATATCACCTCGTACACCCACCATCCTTTCTATACGCAATTTGCCCTCGAGATTCCCGATAACTGGCTATGGGGTACTTCATACAACGTTCCTATGGACGAGTTGATGTCTGTAATTGACAACGCCGTCATGGAAGGTTATACCGTACTTTGGGCTTCCGACGTTTCCGAACAAGGCTTCGGAAGGAACGGGATTGCCATGTACCCCACGACCGACCCCAAAGAAATGGTTGGCTCGGACCAGGCCCGATGGCTGGAATTGTCACCTGCAGAGAGAAGCAACGCTTTCAGAAACCTGAAAGCTCCCGTAGCCGAAATCAAAGAAGTTACCCAGGAAATGAGACAGGAAGCCTATGATAATAAACAAACCACAGATGACCACGGGATGCAGATCTATGGAATAGCCAAAGATCAGAACGGAACAAAGTACTACATGGTGAAAAACTCCTGGGGAGATGATGCCGGAAACTATAAAGGGCTGTGGTACGTAACAGAGAAGTTCGTCCAGTACAAAACCATGGACATCCAGGTGCATAGAAATTCCATACCAAAGGAAATCCGCAAAAAATTAAATATAAAATAACGTTTTTTTTATTATGAAAAAAACCATCCTGTTATCTCTGGTGCTGGCGCTTTCCGTTACTTTATGCGCCCAACAATATGAATTCCGCACGGTCGTTGACAACCCGTCCACATCCATGAAAAACCAGGGCCGTACAGGCACCTGCTGGTGTTTTGCCACCCTGTCTTTCCTGGAAAGCGAGTTGATACGCATGGGACGGGAGCCCATGGATCTGTCCGAGATGTTTGTTGTCCGCAACGTTTATAAAACACGCTACTTTGACAATTATCTGAGAACGGGCAAAGGCAACCTGGGCCCGGGTTCGCTAAGCCATACGGCAACCAATGCCATCACACGTTACGGACTGGTACCAGAGGATGCCTATCCCGGTATCTCTTACGACTCGAAGATCCATAATCATTCGGAACTCCAGGCTTATATTAATGCCCTTTCCGGGATTCCAGTGAAGAGGGAAAAAATGAGCCGGGAATCGGAAGAGATCCTGGATGCTCTGCTGGACATATATCTGGGTGAAGTCCCGCTAACTTTCCAGTACGGTGGAAAAGAGTATACACCGCTATCCTTTGTGGAAGAACTGGACCTGGACATGGATGATTATGTGGAAATCACCAGTTTTTCACACCATCCCTATTACAGCCGTATACCTGTCGAGGTCCCCGATAACTGGGAACACGAACGGTATTTCAACGTGCCGCTGGATGAATTCATGGACATTGCCGATCATGCCTTGAACCATGGTTTTACCATTGCCTGGGACGGCAACATCAGCAAGGATTTTTCCCAGGAAAACGGGTTAGCTGTAGTGCCTTCAAATGACCCTTCCTCAGATGAAGTGAATGTCACACAGGAGCTCCGTCAGGAATGGTATGAAACCTTCAGCACCACCGATGACCACCTGATGCACGTAACCGGGATTGCACATGACCAGTACGGCGCTAAATTCTATATCACAAAGAATTCATGGGGAGAGGCCGGCAAATATAAAGGCTTTGTGCATATGTCGGAGCAATATTTCCGCGCCCGGTGCATCGGCTATATGGTTCACAAAGACGCCATCCCCAAAGATATTCGTAAAAAAATGGGACTTTGAAAAAAATCCTGTCTCATATTCCCAATGCCATCACATCGCTGAACCTGTTGTGCGGGGCGCTGGGCATTGCTTTTGTTTTCAGGGGCCGGATGGACGTTGCCTTCTGGCTGTTGATAACGGCCTCTGTTTTTGATTTTCTGGACGGTTTTGCGGCACGGTTGCTCCATGCCTTCTCCGCTATAGGTAAAGAGCTGGACTCCCTTGCCGATACAATCAGCTTCGGCCTGTTGCCGGCCTTTATGCTTTATGCTCTTTACCTGCCGGCAGCCCCACGCATGTGGATTTCTTACTCACCATTGCTCGTGGCGGTTTTTACGGCCATACGCCTGGCTAAGTTCAATGTTGACGCCCGCCAGACTGAAAGTTTCATGGGCCTTCCCAGCCCGGCCAGCGCATTGCTTATTGCATCGGCCGTATTTTATACAAACAGCAATCCTTCCTGGAAAGAACTCATGCAAGCCTCCTGGTTTATTCCCTGTATATCGGTGGTGATATCATTTCTTCTTATAAGCGAGTTGCCTATGTTCTCCCTCAAGTTCCAGGGGTTAAGCTTCGGCAGGAATAAAGTCAGGTATACTTTCCTTGGACTTTGTCTTGCCATGGCCGCAGTATTGCTCGCAACGGGAAACCATCCCGGCCTGACTATGATGGGATGCATATGCCTCTATATAGTGATGTCCGGGATCCTAAGGATCTCCGGACATCATCATCAGGGATTACATAAAAACTAATTCAACTCCGGTTGGTGACCAATCCCGAATTTTTCCACAAGCACTTTCACAACGTTGGGTGAAATGAATCCCGGCAGTGTGGGACCTAAGTGGATATTCTTCACACCCAGGCTGAGCAGTCCCAGCAGAACGATGACGGCTTTTTGTTCGTACCAGGCGATGTTGTAGAAAATGGGCAGATCATTCACATCCTTCAGGCCAAAAGCATCTTTCAGAGCCAGGGCAATAAGCACAAGCGAATAGCTGTCGTTGCACTGTCCGGCATCCAGTACCCTGGGAATGCCATTGATATCTCCCATAGGCAGTTTGTTGTACCTGTATTTGGCACATCCTGCTGTCAGGATCACGTTGTCCTTGGGAAGGGCCAGTGCGTAATCTGTATAATACTGACGGGATTTCATCCTTCCGTCACATCCGGCCATAACTACAAAACGTTTGATAGCTCCGGTCTTGACCGCCTCTACTACCTGGTCTGCCAGGGCCAATACCTGGTTGTGTGCAAATCCTCCTATGATTTCACCTTTTTCGATCTCCTGTGGAGGCTGGCAGGTTTTGGCCTTAGTAATCAGTTCGGAAAAGTCTTTTTTCCCGCCTTCCTTGCGATCGGTAATGTGTTTTGCCCCGGGATATCCGCACGAACCGGTAGTGTACATGCGATCCAGGTAAGTACCTTCTTTAGCAAGAGGCACTATGCAGTTGGTGGTGAAAAGGATCACTCCGTTGAAAGACTCGAATTCCTCACGTTGTTTCCACCAGGCATTGCCATAGTTCCCGATAAAGTGAGGATACTTCTTGAAAGCCGGATAGTAATGGGCAGGGAGCATTTCTCCATGGGTATATACATCCACGCCGGTTCCGGCAGTCTGTTCCAGTAAATCTTCCATATCCCTGAGATCGTGACCGGAGATCAGGATACCGGGATTCTTACCCACGCCAATATTTACCCGGGTCATCTGCGGATGACCGTATGTGGTCGTGTTGGCCTTATCCAGCAAAGACATCGATTTCACCCCTGTTTCACCGGTTTTCAGCACCAGAGCAACCAGCTCATCGGCACCAATGTCATTACGGGAAATTTGGTAAAGTGCTTCTTCAAGAAAAGTGTATATTGCAACATCTGTGTGTCCCAAATTGACGGCATGCTCGGTATAGGCACACATGCCTTTCAAACCGTACATGGTCATTTGTTTTAGGGAACGGATATCCTCGTTGGGCTCACTTAAAACCCCTACTGATGCGGCTACGGCCTGGTAATCGGCAGGTACAGCTGTAAATCTAACCTCAGGCATATCGGGAACATTGATGCCTTCCTTTCGGGCTTGGGTAAGGAGGTCTTTTTTTAATGCAAATCCCTTGTCGATGCGTCTTGACAAGGCTGCGTCATCAAAATTGGCATTGGTTATGGTGCTAAACAGGGCATCTATCAGAAAATGGTCAGGGGCATCCGATGCTTTCCCGTTTTGACGAAGTGTCCTCTGCACAATGGCAATCCCTCTGCAAACATAGATAAGCAAATCCATCAGGGCAGCTGTTTGGGGCTCCTTTCCACAAACGCCTTTCACGGTACAACCCTGATTCCGGGCTGTTTCCTGGCATTGAAAACAAAACATACTCATAATTTTTTTTGTTAATAGGTTATAAATATAGTTTTTTTATTAAATCCATTCTTCCGATTTCAGGTTTCCCTGTATTGTCAGCATGACTTTTTTCACGGGAATATAACGGGAGCATTTTTCGCGGGCTTTTTTTACAATTTCCAGCAGCCCCCCGCAACAGGGAACCTCCATGATCAGGACCGTCAATGTCTCAATCCCTGTATTTCCTATCATTTGGGCCAGTTTGTCAACGTAGGTATCGCGGTTGGAATCCAGTTTAGGGCAGGCTATGACCAACAGTTTATTCTTTAGGTAACGTGTGTGGAAATCCGGAGCGGTATAAGCGGTACAATCGGCAGCCAGCAGCACGTCTGCTCCCTTAAATATGTTGTTGTGCGGGTTGATCAGATGCAACTGAACGGGGAACTGAACGGGTCTCGTGGCAAGCACCTGCAATGGTTGCAATTCATTTTTGCCCGGGGGGTTTGACTCATGCTCAGAAAGGGGCTGTAAGGTTCGTTCCAGGACAGCTTTTTCATCAAAGGGCTCGGCCTCTCTTTCTTCAAGGGATATGGCTCCCTGCGGGCATTCTGGTATACAGGCTCCCAAACCGTCACAATAGTCTTCTCTTAGGATGACGGCTTTACCATCAACAATCTGCAAAGCTCCCTCATGGCATCCTGTAACACATATACCACAGCCGTTGCAACGTTTTTCGTCAATTTTGACTATAGTCCTTTTCATGTTACCTGTTATTTACGCTGCAAATATAAGATGCAGGCTGCAGGTCAATTTGTATCATTTGTTACAAAAGGTAAAATAATCTACCTTTGTCCGGTATGGAAGGATTATATCAGTCCCTGCTTTTTGAAGGCCTTGACCAACACACGATAGACTGCCTTCTGGGTTACAATGGCCGGGTGCGCAAGTATTCACCAGGAGAGTTGGTGGCCCTTCAGGGCGATGTCTATAAAGCATTGCTCATTGTAGATAAGGGATTGCTGCGTACAGAAATGACCAATGCAGAAGGGAGCAGAGTCACCCTTGAAGAGATTATTGCACCGTGTGCCGTAGCCCCTGCTTTCATTTTTGCAACAAACAACTGCCTTCCTGTCAGTATATTTGCGGTCCTGCCTTCCTCTGTGGTATCCATCCCCAAAAATAAGCTTACAACCATAATGCACAACGACAGTAAGGTCCTTGAAAATTTTCTGCGCATAATCTCCGACAGAAGCAGGTTCCTTTCTGAAAGACTTCGGTTGCTCAGTTTTGGTACCATTAAAAGCAAACTGAGAAGTTATTTTATAGAATTAACCCGCGACAATGATGGCGGTTCTTTTACCATCCCGCATACCCATCAGGAGCTGGCAGATATTTTTGGAGTTACAAGACCTGCCCTTTCCCGTGCTATCAGGCAGCTGGAAGATTCGGGAATCATCAGAAGAAAAGGGGGACGCAGGTACGAATTGCTTCAATAATTTTCATATTCTTCCCACAACTCAGATTCCATGGTATAAGCGTCCTCAAGAAAGGATTCCAGGTTGTCTTCCAGAAAGTCAGCAAATTCATCCATCTCCCGGGATTTATCCATAAGAGAAACCTCCCTTGCCGACTGCGCCCGATTCCTGTAATGATCTATGATTGCTCTTAGTCTCTCTTGTTCCATGGTTTAAATTTATGAATAATTCCCGGATATATACGCATGGATTATCTGGAAACAATCATAGATGACCGTGACGCTACCGCCGGTACTCCAGAACACAATTTTATTACAGAACACGGCCTTTGTATATTCTTTGAAAAGGATAGAAAAAAATGGATGATCTATACAGGAGCTTCAGTCCCTTTTTAGAAAATTCCGCTCTGTCCGGTGTCGACATAACGAAGGTGGACCATCTGATACTTTCACACAACCATAATGACCATACATACTGGCGGGCTTGAAGAGTTTGTTAAAAAACAATTCAAGGGCACAGATTCATATCTCTGACCGTGTAAAAGACAGCACCTGTTCTTCTGGCCGATATTCCTGCATAGTACCCCTTTCCCGGGGCAAACAGCTATCTGAACTGGACTTACCTTGGCCGGGAGACACAAGATCCGTTCCATCATAAAAATGGGCCTGGTGGTTTTCGGGATTAATGCAGATACAGTCATTTCTTCATGCTCCTACAAGGGAATCCTGAACATACCTGAAAGACGGCGCGGCAGAAATTATTGTTTAGTTCTCTAAAATACATATCTTTGCCGGCCATTGCACCGAGGACAATACCATCAAAGTGCTGAAAAGGGAGCTTGGAGAGCAATTGAACTTTTTCTCACTGGTTACCGTATGTCTTTGTAACTTTTTTACATCTGTTATTTATCTTATAAATACATATTTTTTATGAAAATGATGAGCATTTTATTGAGCTGCACTGCTTTGATAATAACTGCAGGATGCGGGGTGCAGATCCCGGAATTTAACGTTACCATAGATAACACAGTCAAGGAACTGAACCTGGACCGTTACCTGGGACAATGGTACGAAATTGCACGTTTTGACCACAGTTTTGAAAGAGGCCTGACAGGTGCAAAGGCCAATTATTCACTCAAGGAGGACGGGACAATCAAAGTACTGAACACTGGCTACAAGAATGGAAAGTACGACGAGGCAGAAGCCAAGGCCTTCAGGCCTGACGACAAGTACCCGGGAGCACTCAGGGTATCATTCTTCCTTTTCTTTTATTCTGACTATTGGGTACTGGACCTGGACGAAAACTACACTTTTGCCCTGATAGGAAGCAAAAAAGCAAAATTCCTGTGGATTCTCTCACGTACTCCTGAAATGGCTCCGGAAGATCTGAACAGGGTTCTGAACAAAGCTAAATCTTTGGGGTACAAAATCGAAGATCTTATCTGGGTTGAACACAGTTAACTGAAGATCGGGAAGATTTGCCAACATTTTGTGGAAATCAGCCATTGTCTGGTTTCTGAATAAACGGGAACTTTGCCTCATGAAAACAATAATAATATTCCTGGCAATGCTCCCAGTGCTGTTAGCTTTTGGCGACAACGAAGGGGTATCGGAAAACACAAAAGAAAACAAGACGAAGATTATGGAACTCACAAAAGACGAATTCATCAAGCGCGTTTATAACTACGAAGCCAATCCCAACGAATGGAAATATGAGGGCGACAAGCCTTGTGTGGTGGACTTCCACGCAACCTGGTGCGCTCCCTGCAAAATGCTTGCACCTTCACTTGAAGAGCTGAATCAGGAATTCAACGGTCAGATCAATATTTACAAAGTAGATGTTGATAAATCACCCGAACTGGCAGCTA
This sequence comes from Bacteroidales bacterium UBA5226, assembly GCA_002409325.1. Taxonomy (GTDB): domain Bacteria; phylum Bacteroidota; class Bacteroidia; order Bacteroidales; family UBA932; genus DMER64. Next base: position 109,554 of record DHUU01000020.1, read on the forward strand.
TCTTCGGAGTTAGAAGCGTCCCCACTCTTTTATGGATCCCAATCAATGGGAAACCCAGTATTACCCAGGGTGCTCTGCCAAAAAGCCAGCTTGAATCCATTATTAAGAACACCTTGCTTAAAAAAGAATAGGTTTCGTATCTTTGCGCATATGGAATATGCGTGTATTACTCCACTGCAGGGGAGCCTGATTATCACAGATGATTTGCATAAAAGCAAATCACTTCTGCAAAATAAAGACCTGTATAAGTTCATATGGGTTCTGGAGGGATCACTTGACCTTACTATTGACCACATGGGAGTACACCTGGCAAAAAACCAGGTGATACCCTTATCCAATATTCATCATATCCGCATATCCCGTATTTCTGGCAGATCCATTTCCATCTTTTTCAACAGCAATTTTTATTGCATTTTCAAGTCGGACAATGAGGTGTCTTGTAACGGATTCCTTTTTGCGGGTTATTCACATCCCCTGCTCATGCAATTGACGGACATCCAGGCCCTGGCTCTTGAAAGGATCGTTTCTGATATCCAGCTGGAATACAAAGAAGATGATTCTCTTAAAGAAGAGATGCTTCGACTGCATTTAAAGCGGTTTATCATAGCCTGTACACGTATGGCCAGGAATAAATACGCCATTGAGCCGGGAAACGAATCTGCCTTTTACCTGTTTCGTAAGTTTGTCATACTTGTGGACGAGAATTTCAAAGAAATGAAGAAAGTAGGGGATTATGCCCAACTGCTAAACCGGTCACCCAAGACGCTGGCCAACCTTTTTTCCCTGTACAAGCTGCCTGCGCCTCTTAAAATAATTCAGGAACGTATAGAGGCAGAAGCAAAACGTTTGTTGCTGTACAGCAATATGAACGCTAAAGAAATTGCCCATATCCTTGGTTTTGAGGAAATTTCTTCTTTCAGCCGCTTTTTTAAAAGGATTTCCGGAAAAACCATAACAGAATTTCGCAACCTATACAGAGAAAGATGAAAAAGATTTTTTGTATCCTGCTAATAGCCTGTACCGGTTGTATCGAAGAGCCGGTGCCTGCGGAAATAAACACTGTGAAACAGATAGACATTGAGCTTCTTATGGGACATTGGCTTGAACTGGGCCAATGGGGAAGGCCTGAATATAAACAGGTTGCAGCTGTAAAAATTGATCTTTCTCTAGACGATAAGGATATGATCCGTATGATCATAAATAAAATAAAATTCACTCCCTATGGGCCATTGAGTAAAAGTAGGGGTAGGGCAACATGGAATCCTGACAATTCAGGTGTGTTCAAATGTGCACTGTTCCTGAATATTTACAGGGACTATTATGTCTTGTACCTGGATCCTGATAATACAGTTACCCTGATCTGTAACAAAAGAAAAACAAAGTTCTGGGTTTTTTCAAAAAAACCATCCCTGTCTGAAGCGCAGATAGCAGGGATCATACAAGCAATGCAGGCTATTGGATTTGATCCTGATAAGTTTAACTGGCACCCTACTTATTTTTGAAAAGCGGCATGCAGAGCTATCAGTTTTTTATCCACCAGGCTTTCTGTCTCCAGAAAGGCAGCCTCTGAAACCAGTTTAGAACGTACCCCATAATAGTACTTGATCTTTGGTTCAGTTCCCGAAGGTCTTACCGTTACAACGGTATTATCGGCACAGATAAACTGCATCACATCTGATTTGGGCAGGTTGATCCGATACCTCAGGTCGCTAACCATGTCAACTGTTTCACTTCTTTGATAATCGTGAATAAGAACCACGGGTGATCCCAGTAACTGCTGTGGCGGATTCTCCCTCATGCTTTTCATGATGATTTTAATCTGTTCCATTCCATCCTTTCCTTTGAGTGTTCTGGAAACCATCCGTTCCTTAAAGAAGCCAAAACGAAGGTATACTTCCTTAAGCAAATCGTACAGCGTTTTTCCTCGCCCAGCAGCCCAGCAGGCCACCTCGGCCACCAGAACGCTGCTTACCACAGCATCTTTGTCGCGAACAAATTCACCCACATTGAACCCGTAACTTTCTTCCCCTCCGCATATAAAGACTTTTTTCCCTTCGTTCTTATGGATTACCTGGGCTATGTATTTAAAACCCGTCAGCACGTTGTAACATTCTACATGATAATGATCTGCCAGTACCTGTATCAGGTCTGTGGTTACTATGGTTTTTACTACATATTCCTTTCCTTTGAGGCGTCCGGCTTCGTTCCATTTCTCCAGCAGGTAATAGGTAAGCAATACGGCTACCTGATTCCCGTTCAACAAAACCATGTCCCCATCCTGATTACGAACAGCTACCCCAATCCGGTCGCTGTCGGGATCGGTGGCCATAACCAGTTGCGCACCTGTTTCTGTAGCCCTTTTTATAGCCAGTTTCAATGCTTCCGGTTCTTCCGGGTTGGGTGAAACCAAAGTCGGAAAATTCCCGTCTGTAACCTCCTGTTCCGGGACGCGAAGCAGATTGGTAAAGCCCATCCTTTCCATAGCCATGGGAATAATGTGAACACCTGTCCCATGCAATGGGGTATATACCATTTTGATATCTTTGAACTTATTGATTTCCGTGGGACTCAGATTTACAAGGCTCAGAATGGCATCAAGGTATGCTTTGTCCATTTCTTTACCCAATTTGATAATCTTTCCCCCTTCACCCGTGAAACTTACCATATCCGGTGAAGTCACTTCCCTGACCTGGTCTATGATCAGGGCATCATGGGGAGCAACTACCTGTGCCCCGTCATTCCCATAAACTTTGTATCCGTTGTACTCTTTTGGGTTATGACTGGCTGTGATCATAACCCCAATATGACATTCCAGCTTTCTGACGGCAAAGCTCAGTTCGGGCGTTGGCCTGAGTGCATCAAAAAGATATACTGTAAAATGATTTGCAGCAAGCACCCGGGCAGTAATGTCTGCAAACTCCCGGGACTGGTTTCTGCAGTCATAAGCAATAGCTGCCTTATGCGGACCAGGATATGTTTTTTTAACGTAATTAGCCAATCCCTGCGTGACCATTCCTACGGTATACCTGTTCATCCGGTTGGTCCCCACACCCATAACGCCCCTCAATCCCCCGGTACCAAAATCCAGGTTGCGGTAAAATGAATCTTCCAGCAGCACCGGATCTTCTTTCATGAGTCTGAGAATTTCCGTTCTTGTTTGTTCGTCGTACAAAGGGTTGAGCCATTGCCTGGCTTTATCAACAGTGCTCGTTTCCATATCTGAGTTATATGATGTTTTCAATTCCTTCCTGCCAGTGGGGGATTACAATACCAGTCAGCTGTGCCATCTTTTCAGGGTTCATTACTGTGTAGACAGGTCTCGGTGCCCCTCCCGGCACCTCGGTATACATGGGCAGAACCAGTGCCGGAGACGCTTTTGGATCGTTTCTGAGAATCATCTCCCGGATTCTGCAGGCAAAGGCATAACGGGTGCAGCCTCCTCCTGTGTTGGTGAAATGAAACAGTCCATAATGTACTTTTGCCCCTATCAGGGCAAACAGGCCGTTGACCAGATCATGCGCATAGGTGGGAGAATTAGTCTGTAGTGTATCTACATACAGGGGTTCTGACTGTGTGCGAAGCAACCCGGGTATTGCAGCAAGAAAATTCCGGGAATGGCGGGAATAAACCCAGCTGGTACGCACGACAATCCCCCGGGGGTAAGACAGGACTATGAGTTCCCCTGCCCTTTTTGAAGCTCCGTATGTGTTTACCGGAGCCGGAAGATCATCTTCTGTATAAGGTGTTCTTTTGGTTCCGTCAAAAACGTAATCGGTTGACAAATGAATGAGGGTTGTTCCCGCTTTCCCACAGGCCTCTGTCATTCCCTCCAGGCAATCAGCATTCAGCAAAAACGCTGCTCCGGGTTCTTTCTCGGCCTGGTCAACATGAGTAAAGGCTGCTGTATTAATTAAATAATCAGGCTTCAGGGATAAAACACAATCCATAAGAGCCTGTTTATCAAGTATATTCAATTCATAACGTGAATAAGGTGTCAATTCCATCTGGTTTTGCACGGGGGCCAGCTGTTGAACTATCCTGCCTACGCCCCCGTTGGCTCCGGTAAGAACTACTTTCATATTGCAAAGGTATTAAAAATGAAGGTACACAGTACACTGCACTTGACTATCTTTGTTTGAATGAAAAAGGATTACAGGAAAAGGATAATCCTGCTGATGGCTGCCTCGCTGCTTGCCAGAAGCATGGTGGCTGCCTTTACGGAACTGGGCAACGATGAGGTGTATTACTGGACCTATGCCCTAGTTCCTGACTGGAGCCATTTTGACCACCCTCCCATGCTGGGATGGATCATACAACTTTTTACCTGCAATCTGAAGTGGGACAGTTCGTTTGCCCTGCGCTTGCCATCACTTGTACTGGGGACTTTTAACATCTGGCTCATCTACCGCCTGGGGTATCTGGTCAAAGGTCCGAAAACCGGCTGGTATGGTGCCCTGCTTTACACCGGTTCGCTATACGCTGCCATCATATCAGGAACATTTATCCTGCCCGATACCCCGCTCAGTACTTTTTACCTGGCAGCCCTATTGAGCTTTTTCAAGGCCTTTGGGCTTGTTTCAGGCGGGAAGGAACTATCGGTTCCCGTGCATTTCCTGTGGGCCGGCCTTTTTACAGGGCTGGCCATGCTCAGCAAATATACCGGGATTTTTCTCTGGATCGGAGCCATCCTTTACATGATACTCTACCGGAGAAAAACTTTAAGAGAACCCTGGTTATGGACCGGAATGGCGGTTTCCCTGCTTCTGTTTCTACCTGTTCTGATCTGGAACCTGTCTCAAAACATGTCCGGTTTTGCTTTTCATACGGAACGCATTTCTTTTTTTGGAGAAGGGATAAAACCCTTTGATTTCATAAGGGAGGTCTCCGGATCGTTTCTGTACAACAACCCCTTGAACGTTTTCCTGGTAATCTGGTCTGTAATCTTGTACACAAGGCAAAGACGGCAAAAAGGTACCGCGATATTGCCTCTGGAGCGGGGCACATTCCGTATGATCATGACCCAATCTGTACCCCTTATAGCCCTGTTCCTGTTCTTTTCGCTTTTCAGGGAGACCCTGCCGCACTGGAGTGCTCCGGCCTACTATTCCCTGATGCTGCTTGTCGCCGCTGTGGCAGATCACACAGATCTGCGTTGGCCCGTAGGGTTGTCCCCTGCCATTCTTGCCGTAATAGTTCTGTTGTCGGTCGTTCAGATCAGGACCGGATTCATTCAGCTAAGGGAAGTTGCCGCATCCGGCGAAGAATCCCCGCAAGATCCCTATAGGGAACTGGGACGGTATGATTTTACTCTGGATATGTACGGTTGGACACAACTGGGGGATCATTTTTCACAACTGAAAGCAAACCAGGAGGCACTATACATGGAAAGCGGGGGCACGCAGGGAATGCCACCGGGGAGTTCCATACTGGCAACACGCTGGTTTCCAGGCGCTCATCTGGATTATTACGTGGCCCGCCCTGCCGGTACGGTTGTCAAAACAACGGGGCCATTAAATAAAACCCATAAATACGAACAGATTACCAGGAAAAGAGGGGGGATTGCTCCAGGGGAACAACTGTATTACGTTGAATCAAGCCGTTTTCCGGAAAACCTTTCCGGGACTGTTCCCCTGGATACTTTTTTTGTGCACCGGTCCGGAAAACCGGTGATCCGGTATGTGGTCCACCGGATCACCGACATGGCTGACTTCAGGGCAGAGTGACCTGCGCAAACAGGTCCCCTGCCATAACGGTAAACGTGCCGGATTCTGTAATCCACCCCCTGTCCCTGGTCCAGAATTTTAACTGTTCCTGGCTGATTTTCAAACTTACCGTTTTTGTTTCTTCCGGTTCAAGGGCAATCCGTGTAAAAGCTTTTAGCTCTTTCACGGGTCTTGTCATAGAGGCATAATCATCACGCATGTATAGCAAAACAATCTCTTCCCCGGCCACAGTACCTGTGTTTGAAACATCCACCTGCACTTCCAGTGTCCCGTCACGGAATTCTCCCGGAGTGAGGTTGTCATAGCGGTACGTAGTGTATGACAGCCCGTAGCCAAATTCATAAAGGGGCATGGGGTTTTCCATTACAATGGGATGGAAGAAATGTGAAGGCATATGATTGTAAACGGAAAGAATGTTACCGGCTGACCTGGGAAAAGTCACTGGCAGTTTGCCCGAAGGATTCACAAGGCCGTAAAGGATCTCGGCCAGGGCAATGCCTCCCTGCATGCCGGGTTCCCAGGCCTCTACCAGTGCATCGGCCTGCTGCGCGATCCATTCCACTGCCAGGGGATGTCCGTTGTTCAGCACCACAATACACGGTTTGCCGCTGCTCAGTATGTTGTTGATAAGTTCTGACTGTAATCCGGGCAGGTTCAGGTTGCCCCGCTCCACGTCTTCCCCTGAAGTTTTGTTGCCCCAGTCCTTGCGGTTCACGTATTCACCAACAAAGACTATGCTCAAATCTGCCCTGCGTGCCATATCTCCTGCTCTTCGCACCTTTTCTGGGTCCATATAACGGATGGACTCGCCCTGGTCCAGAAACATGAATTTTGTTTTGGGTGCTACCATCTGGAGCCCTTCCAGGAAAGTGACAACGTTTTCACCGGGTTGCGGGAAAGTCCAGTCTCCCATGATGCCCTGAGAATGGGCATTGGGTCCGGTAACAAACACATTCTTATACTTTCCGCCGTCGGTAAGCGGCAGGATTCCATTGTTTTCCAACAATACAATGCTTTTGCGGGCAGCCTCCAGGGCCGTCTGCACATGTTCCTCCTGCAGGAGCGTTTGATGAACCGCCGTGGTATCGAAAAAAGGATTTTCAAACAGGCCGAGACGGAATTTCAACTCCAGGATCCTGCGACAGGCCTGGTCTATCCTTGAAACAGGAACCGTCCCGTCCTCCACCAATTTGAGCATAGCCGGCACAAATCCAGGCCCGTGCATATGCATGTCCATACCTGCCAGCACCGATTGGGCGTAGGCATCCTCAACTGACACGGCTGTGCGGTGGAGGTCATATACATGCTCCATGTCCATCCAGTCACTGACTATGAACCCGTCAAAGCCCATTTCCTTGCGGATGATGTCCTGCATGAGCCAGGCATTGGTATGACAGGGAATCCCTTCGATCTCGTTGTGGGCCATCATAAAAGTCTGAACCCCGGCGTCAACACATGCCCGGAACGGGGGAAAGAAGACTTCACGCAAAGTCCTTTCGGATATGTCGGTGGGTGCACCGTTGGTGCCGTTGACCGGCTGGGATCCGCCAACAAAATGCTTGGCACAGGCCAGGACCAGGTCTTTTTCCAGGCCTTCATCACCCTGGAACCCTTTTACTGCTGCGCGCCCCATCAGAGATACCAGGTAAGGGTCCTCTCCATATGTTTCGCCTACCCTTCCCCACCGCTGGTCCCGGGCGACTTCCACGTTGGGTGCAAATGTCCAGTGCATGCCTATGGCCCGCATCTCTTTGGCGGTCTGACGGGAGGAAATGTAAACCAGCTCCGGCTCAAAAGTGGAAGCCATACCTATGGAAGTGGGATAAACGGTCGTCCCGCTGACCAAGGCACAGCCATGAACGGCATCTATACCCATAAGCAGCGGAATGCGCAACCTGGATTCCATGGCCAGCTGTTGCAATTCATTGGCCTCCCCGATATTGACCGAATGCAGGAATGAACCCACTTTGCCTTCCCTGGCCAGTTGCGCTATGTCTTCTTTCATAAAACCGGGATAAAAGGCCTGTGCTGTATTGCGCATCAGGTCTTCCTCAGTCATGCCGGCCTGTGACTCGTCAATATGGTTGAGCCCTACACACTGGTTCATCTGGCCTATCTTTTCCTCCAAAGTCATCCTTTTCATAAGGTCCGAAACCCTCTTGTCCACGTCCAGTGACGGGTCCATGTAGGGGGGGGTGTCTCCTTTCCCGCCCGAACAGGATGCGGCAAAAATCAAAGCAGTCATAAATAATAATGTTATTCTTCTCATATATCAGATTATTTTATAGAATTCACCGGATAACAAATGTAGCCAAATTTTTACGTGTTTTAGATAAAAAAAACGTAGAAAATCAGACCAAAAGGCGTTACATTTACACTTTAGAAAACCACCGGTCAAACAACTAATTAAAATCATATGAAAAAAACATTTTTGTCTTTTCTAACCCTGATCCTCATATTGGGCTGCAACCAGCCTCCAGCAGTCAGGGAAGTGGCACTGGATTCGGCATGGAAATTTCAGACCGGGAACGATCTGCAATGGGCTTTGCCCGGTTTTGACGACAATCAGTGGCCGGAAATATCCCCGGCCACATCCTGGGAAAACCAGGGCTACACAAATTACGACGGATATGGATGGTACCGCAAGAGCTTCACCATCCCGGAAGACATCATTAAGGCGGTTACACATTACGGAGGCCTGTTGATCCGCTATGACAACGCAGACGATTCAGACGCCCTGTATTTCAACGGGCAGATCATTGGGGCAACCGGCAGTTTTCCCCCGGAATATATAAGCCGTTACGGGGAAAAGAGAACGTACACCGTTCCGCTGGAATACATAAGGACCGATGAACCCAACACCATTGCCATCCAGGTATACGATGGAGGGGGCGATGGCGGTCTGCTGACCTCTGCGATGATTATCCAGCCCGTTGCCCCGGCCCTGAATATTTCTATGGATTACCTTGTAGATGCAGAGAACGGCGTATTTATGGGAGAGGCACCCCGTACACTTAGTGTAACAGTTAACAACCGGGAAGAAAAAAACAAAAAATCTGTCATACACCTGACCGTTACCACAGACGATTACGAGCCGGTACAGGAATTATCCCGGAAAATTACCGTAAAGACACAACAGAGCATGACCTGTGTCCTTCCCCTGGATATCTCCGGTCCCGGATTCTACCGTTGCACCCTCCAGCTTGAAACGGACGGAGTCAGGGGAGAACCCCTTTCATTCAATATCGGTCTGGAGCCAGAAAAGATCATTTCACCTGTCGATGCGCAGGAAGATTTTGATACTTTCTGGAAAGAGACGCGATCCATTCTCGATAGAACACCCATGCGGCCATCCATGAAACTGCTGAAAGAGTATTCCACCGGGGCAAGAAACATTTATTATGTAGAAATGAAATCATTCGGCAACGAAATCATGGGCGGTTATTACGCCGTTCCCAAAGAAAAAGGCAAATACCCGGTGATCATAACCTATATGGGCTACGGATCCAATCCCTGGATGCCGCATACCGACGGGGAACCCGGATTCATTTCATTCGTGGTGTCTGTCAGGGGACAGGGAATCTATAAAGCCGGCAACAAGTACAACGACAAATGGATCGTATGGGGTATAGAGGATAAAAACGATTACTATTACAGGGGTGCTTTCATGGACCTTGTGAGGGCCATTGATTTTGTTTGTTCCAGGCCCGAGGCCGACAAAGACCGGATAGCTGCAGAAGGCGGCAGTCAGGGAGGTGCCTTTACCCTGGCCGCCTGTGCCCTTGATGAGAGGATTGCCGTTGCCGCACCTACTATACCTTTTTTGAGCGATTACCCCGATTATTTCCGGATTGTGGACTGGCCACGGAGCGATATTGATGCCTACATGAAAGAACATCCGCAGACCAACTGGGAAGACATCTATAAGCTGCTGAGCTATTTTGACATCAAGAACCTGGCCCCTCGCATCAAAACCCCCACCATTATGGGAGTCGGGCTGCAGGACCCCACATGTCCACCTCACACCAATTTTGCCGGCTACAACCTGATCACAGCCCCCAAGGATTATAGGATCTATCAGGACAACGGACACAACACCCCACCTGAATGGCAGGAAGTCCGCATGGAGTTTTTTAAGAAATACCTGGACCTCGACTGATATGAAAAAAACGATATTATTCTGCGGAATGCTGTTGCTCGCATTCTGGATCATCGGTTGTAACCAGCCCCAAGAAAAAGATGCTTTTATCCGTGTGGAGAACGGGCAGTTTATTAGAAACAAAGAGCCCTATCGTTTCATAGGATTCAATTTCTGGTATGCCGGCCTTCTGGCTTCCGAAGGCAACGGGGGTGACCGGGAAAGGCTGCACCGCGAACTCGACTATCTGAAATCCATAGGGGCAGACAACCTGCGGATCATGGTAGGTGCAGACGGTCCGGAGAACAGGGCCAAGGTGCGGCCCAGCCTGCAGACCGAACCCGGAGTCTATAACGACACCCTGCTTGTGGGACTTGATTATCTGTTGCAGGAACTGGGCAAACGGGATATGCTGGCCGTTTTGTTCTTCAACAATACCTGGGAGTGGACCGGTGGTTACTCCCAATACCTGGAATGGGCCGGTTATGGCAATGCCCCTGTACCTGTCATAGACGGGTGGCCGGCCTTCCAGGAATATGTAGGTCAGTACCTGAACTGCAATCCGTGTGACAGCCTGTTCAGAAACCACGTCAGAAATATTGTCACCCGCGTGAACAGTCTGACCGGGGTGCCGTATGCAGAAGATCCGGCCATCATGTCCTGGCAGATAGCCAACGAGCCCAGACCCATGGGAGCAGGCAACAAGGAAGCCTACGAACGGTTTATCGTTTCAATTGCCGAGTTTATCAAATCATTGGATCCCAACCATTTGGTTTCTGTGGGTTCGGAAGGGTCCTACGGGAGCGAGAACGACATGGAACTCTACAGAAAGGTCCACAGGAGTGAATTCGTGGACTATCTGACGTGCCACATATGGCCCAAAAACTGGATGTGGCTGGATTATGCAGATATTCCGGGTTCTGTGGAACGCGCCGCAGCGCTGGCAGGGGGTTATCTGGATGAACACATTTCCCTGGCCATTGAATTGAATAAACCCATTGTTTTGTCCGAATTCGGATTTCCCCGGGACAATCACCGTTATGACAGGGAAGATCCCGTCACGGCCAGGAATGCCTTTTATTCGTACATTTTTGAACGTTTAAGCACATCTTTCAGAGAATCGGGAAATTTTGCCGGGTGCAATATCTGGGCCTGGGGAGGATTTGCTCGTCCGCAACACATTTTCTGGGAACCCGGGGATGACTATTGCGGAGATCCCGCCCAGGAAGAACAGGGACTCAATTCCGTTTTTGCCCAAGATGAAACGGTGTCACTAATCCAATCCTACACCACCCTGCTCAACGAGAAACAATCTCCGGAATGAAAAATATAATCCGTCACTTTTCACTTCTTCTCATTGCCATCCTGTCCTTTTTCAATGCCGGAGCACAGAAATATGAGAATATGGCACCCGTCCCCCCAATGGGCTGGAACTCATGGAACCGTTTTGGTTGTAACGTAGATGAGAAAATGCTCAGGGAAACGGCCGACATGCTGGTCCAAACGGGAATGCGCGATGCCGGCTATATCTACCTGGTTATAGATGACTGCTGGCACGGGGAAAGGGATTCTCTGGGATTCATACACGAGAATCCCGACCTGTTCCCCTCAGGAATGAAAGCCCTGGCAGATTACATTCATGCCAGAGGCCTGAAATTCGGTATCTATTCATCGGCCGGATTCAGAACTTGTGCAGGAAGACCTGCCAGCCGGGGATATGAGTACCAGGACGCCCTGGTTTATGCCTGCTGGGATGTGGACTACCTTAAGTACGACTGGTGCGGTACCGTTGGACTCAATGCATACGGAGCTTACATGACCATGCGGGATGCCCTTTACAAAGCCGGAAGGCCTGTCGTCTTCAGTCTGTGCGAATGGGGCAACAACCAGCCCTGGCTCTGGGGTTCGCAGATGGGCCACCTGTGGCGTACAACGGGAGATATCTGTGCCATATTTGACGGGATTCTGGACCACGGCACGTATAAAAGCCTGGGTGTCCTGCAGATTATCGATCTGCAGGACACCCTGCGCCGTTACGCCGGCCCCGATGGCTGGAACGACCCAGACATGTTACAAGTGGGCAACGGCATGAGCCAAAGCCAGGACAGGGCACATTTTACCATGTGGTGCATGCTGGCAGCCCCGCTTATGTCAGGGAACGACCTGCGTACCATGAGTCCGGCTACCATAGAAATACTCTTGAATAAAGAAGTCATTGCCATAGATCAGGACCCGCTGGGAATTCAGGCATTTCCCTATGCCAAAGAAGGCCCTGTGCACACCTGGCTAAAACCTTTGTCAGGGGGCCGGTGGGCCATATGCTTCCTGAACAGGGGAACTAAGCCGGTACCCCTGGAAATTGACTGGGACAAAATGGTTGCTAAAGATACCCTGGGCGGACTGGAACTTGATCCGAAGGCAAACGTCTATGCTGTAAGGGATGTGTGGAAGAAAAAGGATATGGGGACAGCCGGGGGGAAAATGACGATCCCTCTTCCAGGTCACGATGTTTTTTGTGTTGTACTTACGCCGGTTAAATGATGATGCTGATGGATAAAATTTCTTTTCGTGAAAAACTGGGTTACGGATTAGGGGATATGGCTTCCAGCATGTTCTGGAAGATCTTTGGAATGTACCTCCTATTCTTTTATACCAAGGTGTTTGGCATCTCCCCCGCAGCCGCGGGGACCATGTTCCTGCTTACCCGCATCTGGGATGCAGTCAATGATCCCATGATGGGTCTTATTGCAGACAGGACGCAGACAAGGTGGGGCAAATACCGTCCCTATATATTATGGGGAGCCATCCCTTTTGCTCTTATAGGCATCATGACTTTTTACACTCCCTCCTGGGGTGAAAACGCCAGACTTGCTTACGCCTATATAACCTATACCTTCATGATGATGGTCTATACGGTGGTAAACGTTCCCTACGCCTCCCTGCTGGGAGTCATGTCCCCCCTGCCAAAGGACAGAAATACACTATCCTCGTACCGGATGTTCTTTGCTTACATAGGGAGCTTCATCACTTTTATGGTTCTGCAGCCGCTGGTGGACGCTTTCAGCAGCGGAACGCAGGGAGGAGAACAGATATCCACCGAGCCACAGGCCTGGACAGCTGCCGTTGCCGTGATCGGCGGCCTTTGCGCCCTGCTTTTCTTTTTATGTTTCCGCTGGACAAAAGAGCGTGTGGTGGCGGCCGATGAAAGCAAAAACAAAGCCTCGGCGGGTAAAGACCTGAAACTGCTCTTTTCAAACAAACCCTGGTGGATCCTGCTTGCCTCGGGCGTTGCAGCCCTGCTTTTCAATTCCATACGGGACGGGGTGGCACTTTTCTATTTTTCAGATTACGTAACCTCCACCTTCAGGACAGCCGCTTTTGGATGGACCGTAGGAACCATATACCTGCTAGTGGGACAGGCCTCCAATATGATCGGGGTGGCACTGGCAGCGCCGGTGGCCAACAAAATAGGGAAAAAAAGCACTTACCTTGTGGCTATGATACTGGCCGCCATCCTGAGTTGTTTCTTTTTCCTGCTCAAACCGGATCAGATAATTCTTGTAATGGTCTTCCAGGTACTGATAAGCACCTGTGCCGGAATCATTTTCCCGTTGCTATGGAGCATGTATGCCGATATTGTTGACTACCAGGAACTGAAAACCGGAAGGCGTGCCACCGGGCTGATCCTCAGTTCTTCTTCCATGTCGCAGAAATTCGGCTGGGCAGTGGGTGGTGCCATAACAGGCTGGTTGCTGGCTGCATTCGGATATGATGCAGACCTTGCAATCCAAAGCCAGGGTGCCATTACTGGGGTTCGTCTAATGATGAGTTACCTGCCTGCTGTAGGTTGTATCCTGGCCATACTGGCGGTATCTTTTTACCCGCTTAGCGAGAGTAAAGTCACGGAAATAACCCGGCAACTGAATGAAAAAAGGGCTGCTCATGGAAAATTCTGATATTCTGGAGGACCTGCAAAAGGAGCTCCTTCTGGAGCTCACCACCAACATACTACCATACTGGGAAAAGCTTCATGATCCGCACTATGGGGGGTATTACGGGCGTGTTAGCGGAAAAGAGGAATTGATTCCGGAAGCTCCCAAAGGTGCCGTTCTGCAATCCCGGATACTGTGGACCTTTTCTGCAGCAGCCAGGGTCCTGAGGGATAAACGATACCTGGTACCCGCTGCCAGGGCCAGGGATTTTGTGCTGGACAAACTTCTGGACAAAGTATACGGCGGGGTTTACTGGAGCACAGATTACAAAGGAGAACCCCTGGATACCCGAAAGCAGTTCTATGCCCTTGGATTTGCCATTTACGGGCTAAGTGAATACCACCGGGCAACGGGGGATCCCCGGGCTCTGGAAAGTGCCATAGGGCTTTTCCACGACATTGAGGCCCATTCTTACGATAAAATCTACGGAGGCTACCTGGAAGCTGCCTCGCGGGATTGGAGTGAAATCCGGGACTACCGTCTGTCGGAAAAAGATGCGAATGAAAAAAAGACCATGAACACGCACCTGCACATCCTGGAACCCTATACCAACCTGTTCCGGGTTTGGAAGGATCCCGGCCTGGAAGTGGCCCTGGCAGGACTTATCCGGCTGTTCCTGGATAAGATCATTGACCCGTCAACACATCACCTGTCCCTTTTCTTTGACGAGGAATACCATGTTCGCAGCTCGGCAATATCCTACGGTCATGACATCGAGGCATCCTGGCTCCTGATGGAGGCTGCAAAGGAACTGGCAGACTACAAGCCCGGGGTATACGGAGAACTCCTGAGCCGGGTTACAGACCAGAGCAGGAATGTGGCCTTTGCGGGGCTCAAGGGACTCCAGTCAGATGGCAGTGTGATATACGAAATTGCGTCAGGCGGCAGGATAGACAAAACACGTCATTGGTGGGTACAGTCAGAAACAGTAGTGGGCTTGTTTTACCTGAACCTCTGGCATAAGGTTCCCCACGCCCTGAGCCTGGCCTGCAATTGCTGGAATTATATAAAAGAGAACATCCGGGACCGGGAACATGGAGAATGGTTCTGGAGTCCGGGCAATACCACAGACGATAAGGCCGGATTCTGGAAATGCCCCTACCACAACTCCCGGATGTGCCTCCAGGTTATAGATCACACGCATCAACTGCCCTGAGCAGCGGTTCGGTGCTAACACGTGATCCCACAGCCTGTTCCATCCAGAGACCCGGAACAAGCCTGCCTTGCGTATACATGCCTGTTATGGCTTCTGCCAGCGTGTTGCCCTCTTCCTTCATTTTCCCGTTGAAGTATTCTTCCAGCTGGAATTCAATGATGTGCCCGAACGGATAATTAGGCAGGTACATAGGACTGTTGATCATGTGTGAATAAACCGCCAGCAAGGGGGAATCGTGATGCCCCAGAACCGGCTCATAGTATTGGTTCCACACCTTCCGTGCTTTCTCAAGCACTGCCTCTTTCAACGAACCGGCTGTGGCTTCAGGATTCTCATACAGCCACTGCCATACATACATGTCTACCAAAGCCACCCCCATGATCTCGTAACTTCCCCAGAAAATATCCAGTACCGTGTTGTCATCCATCTGCTGCGGCGGGTATCCCAGCAATTGCAGGTCGCGTTTTTGGAAAACAAAGGCCATTGCCTCGGTGAAAGCCGTGTTGGGAACACCGCTGAGCATGAAGTGATCCACGTTATACAGACTCAGGGTTTGTTCTACGTTGTGGCCGAACTCATGAACGGCTATATTGTATCCCTTGTAATCCATACCCTGAGGGGAGATACGGGTCCTGAGCCGGGAAGGCTCCCAGCGTCCGACAGCTCCCCAGGCGTGACCAGATCCTCGGGCCGGCTCCACGACAATGCGTGATGCCAGGCTGGCAGCCTGATCCGTTGTAAAACCAAGGGCCTTCAGCATCCGGGGCATATCGGAACGGAAAGCCTGGGCATTGGGATATTTCCTGCGCGTGAGGGTCGTCAGCTCATCTTCAGGGTATGCCGTCCTGCTTTTGAAACCATCATACCAGATGTCATAAGGTTCCAGTTCCCGGCCCAGCCTTTGGCGTATGAAAGCCGCCACCTTCTTTACCTGTTCCGAGGAAACCAGATTGATGAAAAGGGTTTCTATCTCGGCAGCCGGAATTTCCATGGATCCTTCAAAATTCCGGATAATGGCCGTGGGCATGTTCGGATGGTAAGGGTCCATTTTCTTTTCCACCCTGAAGGTTGCCAGCAGGTGCTCGTACCGGTCATCTACTTCCGGTTCTGCCTCAACAGGCTCTCCGTTTTTATAGACGGTATTTGAATACGGTTTCCAGTCGTATTCCGGATTGTTGATCACACACTTTGGAATGGTCTGACAAACAATGTATTCCATAACCTTATGGATCATTTGCTGTTTTTCCTGCGCATCCGCCACATTTGCATAGTTTGACTTAATCTCATCCCTTAGGTTCCAGTGAGATAACAAGACCATACCCTCAGGAAAAAGTCGCCTGCCATCTTCTGTGAGCAGGTTTCCCATCACAATGTTGTAAGAGGCTATGTAATTATCGGCATTGCCCAAAGCCTGTGACATTTCCTGGTTCAGTGCCGCGGGGGTGCGGTGGGTGAACAAGTCCCCCATCCTGGCATACGCCCATTGCTTCCTGTCCCAGTTCCTCCCAAGGGAATCCTTTTCCGAGAGTGAATAATTCGGGAAATTGAGCACGCAGATAAAAGCCACCTTGTTGGTGAACAGGTCTTCCATCAAATGGGCGGAAGGATCGTAATTGCCCAGTACATAATCCACCGGCAAAAGCGTACCTCCTTCCAGATGAACAGGTTTTTTAAGTTCAACGCTCAACTGGTTGGACGTCCCGTACATATTTTCAAGTGCACCGGACAGTTTTTCGTACAGGATTTCACGGGCTGCCCTAGTGTCACAATAATTCTCCATGCAAAAATCAATGAAAGCAGAGGCATCCCCGTCCGATGCCCTCCATAAACCGGCTGCCTGACGGATCCCGTTTTCAGCCGTAGGCAAAAGACCTTCAGGATTTTCTTCCCCCAGGCGTGCCAGGATGGTTTCTACCGTTTGTTCAGTAATATTCGACATATCTGTTTTTGTTTCTGACGTAGTGCATGCCTGCAATACGGCCAATACCATAAATAAGATTGTTTTTTTCATATTGATTCCTCCCATTTAGTTGCATATATGACCACAGGGACCTCCCTGCCCCCGTTATGAGTTGTTGTTCCAAAAAGATAACCGGTTCCTCCTTCTGCAATGCCTGTCTTCTTTCTCCACTCCGTAACGGTCAGCGGAAAATTGCGGACCGTAATGTTGGCCTGGGGAAACCGTGTATGCATTTTTTTAATATTGGCCGAGGTTAAGGGAATGACCTCCCTGATCCTGAACTTTCTTGAGGGGAAATCCCTTACCGGGACCGAAGATACATAAAAATGGCTGTTGCAGTGCAGCTTTTTTACACCAAACCTTGTGACAGGCAAAGCAAACGCACCGGCTTTTAGCAAAGAGACATCCGGTTCGTACAGACAATCTCCTTCCACCAGTACACTTTCATACCCTTTCCGTTCAACGGTCCGCGCTGCAAGCGCCTCTTCCCCCCTGTGAAATGAAAAACCGTCTGTGCATACGATCAGGGGATCGGCCGAGGCGGGATCGTTCTTTTTCATCAAAAAAAGCAATTCCTTACATTCATTGCCTACCGATACTACATGGACCTCCACCGTCCCGGGAAGCAGGGAAAGAGTCCGGGAGATATCTGCCAGCGGGGATATTTTAACCAGGAAAGCCGCAGCCCGTTCCAGCACAGATTCCCTGATCTGCGTTATATCGGGGCTGTAGAGTGCTATGTCGCGCAGCCTGAGTCCCCCCTTACGGCGTGAAGGATCTGCATAAACCATTGATGCATAAGAAATACCGGATTGCTGTTCCCAAAACCGGACAGCATCGCCCTGGAGGACGTGTAGGCCGGTACCTGCCCCAAGTGCCCTGAAGTTATGTTCTGCTGCCCGGCATAACAATGGTTCTCTTTCCAGATAGATCACCCGTTCACTTTTTTGGGCAAAGTAATATGAATCCACTCCCAATCCTCCGGTCAGATCCACCACCGGCCCCGGGTTTGCACAAAAAAGCTGTTTGTACAGGGCCGTTGCCTGGGAAGAAGCTTGCTCCACAGCCAGGAGCGTAGGGATGAAAATCTGTTTGCAGGCATACCATCCCGGGATTTTGTCACGCATTTTGCGCAGTCCTTCTATCTGCAAGACACATTTAGGTACATTTAAACCGGGATATTTGTGTTTACCCAGCAAAAGGCTGTGGATGTCTTCATCTATGTGTTCTCGTACAAACTGGATTTCCCGGGGTGTGATCATGGCCTATTCCTCCAGAAGATACTTTGTCCAGAAAGCCCTATCCTCGTCGGCAGAAAAAGCAGCCTGGTAACCCCTGTAACCGTGCCTGGCCCCGGGATAAAGCATGAACCGGAAATGTTTGTTGACCTTGATCAGCTGATCCGTCAGGCGCATGGCATTCTGAAAATGGACGTTATCATCGGAAGTCCCATGGGTAACAAGCAATACAGAAGGTCCCCATGTCCCATAGGTGGCGCAATGTTCCAGAACTGAGCTGTTGCGGTAACCATCCGGATTCTCCTGCGGGGTATCCATATAACGTTCCGTATAGTGTGAATCGTAAAACATCCAGTCGTATACACCGGCTCCTGCTATGCCGTAAGGAAAATAATCCCCCGCCGTACATACGGCCAGGGCAGTCACGTAGCCACCGTAGCTGTATCCGGTAATGCCCACGCGGTGGTCATGGGCACATCCCATCTGCCTGAGGTAATCTATCCAGAGTTTATAATCGTGAACCTCCCACGTGCCAAGGTTCCTGAACATCATATCCAGGCCACGCTTCCCGCAATGGCCACTCCCCCGGTGGTCCATCGTGATCTGGATCACCCCTTTGCGCGCCCAGTGGTATTTTGACGCAGGTGAAATCCAGCGGTCTGTTACACTGCCATTGTCAGGCCCCCCGTAAACATTGACCAGAACAGGGTATTTTTTCCCCTTTTCCATATCCAGGGGCCAGGTAATAATCGCCGGAATGGTAAAACCATCTTCTGTGGTAATGAAATGCACTTCAGAAACGGGAATGTTCCCCTTTTCCAGTTCGAGAGCATAGGCATCACCCCGTGAATCGCCCAATTGCCGTATCAATCCCTTGTCCACACTAAAAAGCAAAGAATGTGCGGGGGTGGAAACATTGGAACATAAAACGGTAAAATGACGGTAATCGGGAGCGAACATCACGTTCGTAAAATTGAACTCCCCGTCTGTAAGACGCCTAACAGAGGAATCCTTTTTCCTTAGTGCCCCTGTCATGGGCACTCTGTAGACGTCTGTCCTGGTAGATATTTCCCTTCTGGCCGAAAAAAATATAAATTCTCCCCTGGGATCTGTCCCGTGGATAGTAATGCCCCAGTTCTGACCGTTGGTAAGCCTTTGAAGCTCATTTCCTTCCAGAGAGCATAGGTAGATCTGCTGCCATGATTCGAAGTCCCGGACCATCAGGAACCCCTCCTGTGTAAAAAGCGGATCGGCGATCCATTCCAGCCATGCAGGCTGCTCCTCCCGGTATATGACCTTTCCTGATCCATCCAATGGATTTACGGCAAATATTTTCAACAGGTTCTGGTCTCTGTTCATCCACTGGACCAGCAGGGTTTCCCCGTCGGGTGTCCAGAAAGGCTGACCAAAGTACTGGTCTGCACAGGGATCAAAATCTGCCCAGACAATACCTTGACCAACACCTACCGATACTATGCCCACGCGGACCTGCGGGTTTTCATCCCCGGCTTTGGGATATCGGGTTTCTTCCAGGAATCCGTGTTGCTCATTGGCAACATATATCGGGAACATGGGAACATTCGTGTCGTCCGAGCGGAAAAAGGCAATTCTCCGGCTGTCGGGTGACCACCAGAAGGAGCGGTAATTGCTGCTCCGGCCCAGGATCTCCTCATAATATACCCAGGAAGCCCGGCCGTTCAGGATGGTCTTGTTGCCATCGTGTGTAAACCTGATAACTTTTCCGGAAGTCAGTTCCGTGGCATAAAGATCATTATCCACAGTGTAGGCCACATACCTGCCATCGGGCGAGAGGGTGGGGTTTATGGCATTTTCCTGAAGAACATAATTAGAAGATCCTTCTGCAGGAAAGGAGGGGCCCTCTGTGCGTAACCGTTTTTCCTGTTACGATATCTTCCTGAAAATATGCGGCCTCCTGCTGATTGCCCGAACGCAGCAACAAAGTGCGTTTATCTTTCCAGGAAATGGGTGTGTCCAGGGGTTTTACAAGTCCCCCGGGCGATATTTCCAGAGGGAAACGCTCCTGGGCATAAGGCTGCAGCGGCATGGTCAGGATCAGAAAAAAGGAAACAGCTAAACGCTTCATAGATAATATATTATAGGTTAATCAAATACAATTGATCCCGGGCTCGGGTAAAGGCTGTATAATACCAGCGCAGCACATCTTTATCGCAAGCTTGGCCAAAAAAGGCTTTATCCACAAATACAGCCTTCCACTGTCCTCCCTGGGCCTTGTGACATGTCACGGCATTGGCATATTTTACCTGCAAGGCATTCAGGTACAGATCTTCCCTGATAGCGTTGTAGCGTTTGCGTTTCCCTTTAACATGGGCATAATCGCCGGATACTCCCTGGTAAAGCTGTTCCTGTTGTTCGCGTGACAAAGCCGGAGATTCGCTTTCAAGTGTATCGAGCAACAGGCGTGCACTGATTTCTGCATCCTTATAATCCGGGAAACGTAATACGGCTTCTGCAAAACGGAACCCGTACCGTTCCTGAAATTTATGAATCCTCAGGATTTCAGCAATATCACCGTTGGCTATGAAATCCATTTCGGGAACGTCCTCCAAAAACTGGTAACAATTCTTTACCACCATCACCCTGTCTCCCTTGGTAATGCCTTCTTCCCTGTACAGGATACTGCCCCGTATTCCTTTGTTATACCTGTTGGCCCTCTTGTTGGAGCGGCACAGGACCACGACTTCTTCCAGACTGTAACGCGATATGGCCTCGTTCAGGGCTTCGGTCAGATCTGCCGGACCTATACGATGTACATCCTCAAAGCCCTGGGTTTCCCATTCCGGCAAACAGTAATTACCCGAAGTGATGTTATTTCTTAGCAGCGTTGCATTATACAGGATGCCCGAATCAAAAGACTGCCTGAGCACTTCTTTCATCTCCATATAGACCACCCTACCATATTGTTCCATATGTCCCGGATCCAGGGCCGGAGATATTTGCAGGCCTACCGGCGGGAGTTGTGCCGAGTCACCCAGGATGAGCAATTGATTCCCTTGCCCTTTAAACACATAGGAAACCATGTCTTCAAGCAGGTTGCCACTGCCAAAAAGCATTCCCCCTGGGGTGTTGGACAGCAGGGAAGCCTCGTCAACAATGAATAGCGTATTCTTGTTCCGGTTGGGGTGTAATTCAAAAACCCCAAAACCCCCTTCATCAGATGATGCAGGCGCTTTCTGACGGTAGATGGCCTTATGGATGGTATGGGCAGGAGCACCGGCATACCCCATAAGCACTTTAGCAGAACGTCCAGTAGGCGCCAGAAGAACAGCCTCTTTGTTCAGTTCCGCAAGGGCTCCAACCAGTGCAGCCATGGCCGTGGTCTTGCCTGTTCCGGCATAACCGTTCAAGATGAAAATTGGACTTGTCCCGGTAAGGAAGGAAGACAGGGCTTTGAAAAAAATATCCTGATCAGAGGACGGGGAAAAGGGCAGGTTGCTCCGGAGCTTATCAAGAATATACTGGTCAATTGCCATGAATAAGGCTTTTATTTTTTTGAACTGAACAGAATGAAAAAGCCGAACAATTCTATACGGCCCATGATCATGATCACCGATAAGACAAATTTTGCAAAACCGTTAAAGGAACTGTAATTACTCATAGAACCCACACTGCCAAAACCCGGGCCGACGTTTCCGATGTGGGCGGCTGAAGAAGTAACAGCCTCTGTTATACCAACCCCGGATAAAGCTATCAACAGTGCTGCTACAAGAAAACACAACAGATACAGCACAATAAACAGATTTACGCCTGAGACCAGCTCAGGATCAATGGCATGCCCCCCTACCCTGACCGGAACAACGGACCTGGGGTGAAGCTTTTTGGTGATCTGTGCCCGGATGGAATAGAAGGCGATCAATAACCGGTCCGATTTGATCCCTCCGGTAGTCGAACCTGAACAACCGCCCTGAAAAATTACAAAAACGAGCAGCAGTATGGAAAATGCAGGCCATACAGAAGTGTCGGCTGTGGCAAAACCGGTAGTTGATATGGAGCAAAATGTCTGAAAAAAACCATATCTCACAGCCTCTCCAAGCGATTCATACGTTCCCGTTTTCCATAAATCCAAAGAGATAAGCAATCCAACAACCAGGCAGGTGAGGATATAATACCTCGTAACCGGTGATTTGAATAAAGCACCTGATCTTTTGGCTACCAGGAGAAATATCATTCCAAAATGAAGTGTCGATAACCCCATAAAAATTATCAGAATAATATCTATAGCCGTGCTATTGTAATAAGCAATGCTGGAATTGCGGGTACTAAATCCTCCGGTGGCTATGGTAGAGAAAGAATGGCAAACAGCATCAAACAAGTTCATTCCTGCCAGGTATAGGCAGATAGTTTCCAGAAGAGTCAGCCCAAAATAAATGAAAGCAATCACCCGAACCGTTTCTTTGGCCCTGAAACGGTAAGATTCCTGGGATAATGAGCTAATCTCGATCCGGGACAATCTCAGGCGGATGGAACTGACTTCAGGTAGGATCAACAACATGAAAAGAACGACTCCCATACCCCCGATCCAATGGGTAGAGGCACGCCAGAAAAGTAGGGAATGCGGGATGGCTTCGATGTTTGTCAGGATAGTTCCCCCGGTTGTGGTGAAGCCGCTTACGCTTTCATACCAGGCATTGATGAGAATGAACTCCCCTCCCCAGAGCAGGTAGGGCAGCATACCAAAAAGGCAGGATAAAGCCCAGGATAAAACCACGATCAAGTAGCCTTCTCTGGTGGTTACCTCGCTGGACTCCCTTACAAATATGTAAGGGAAAGAACCAATAGTGACCGTAATGATTGCAGAGAGCAACAAGGGTGAAAAACCGGTATCAAAACCGTAAATTGCCGATATAATAACGGCAATGAACATAAACAGGGCGTTAACCAGCAGAACCAGGCCCATGTACCTTGCTATCACCTGGATTCTCATAATTTATTGTGTTCGTCGCACAGTTGTGTAATGGACTCGTTCAGTTCTGAGAGTTCGTCACCGGCCGGTAGCCTGACCTGGTACTTCTTTTTAAAGAGTAATGTATTCCTGACACCTGTACGGATTTCTCTTATGGGCTGTATAACATAAATCCTGATAAAAATAGATAGCAGGAAAAGCAGCAACATGCTGCTGGCCACTGCAATAACCCCCGGCATAATGCTCCTGTAAAACCCATCCTGAATCTGCTGCGTATTGTGATCAAGCAGGCGCTGTTCCAGAGATATGAGGTCCTGAATATAATTTCTCAACCTTGTATAGGTCGGATACAGCCGTGTGGTATACCACTCCCTTCTGGCCGCGTAACCGTTTCCCTCCCACAGAACGGGGGCTTCATTCAGGATCTGCATATAAGCCGCATAGGCAAATATTATGGAATCTGTAAGTGCCTGTTCCTCATCTTTGGTAAATGTAGCCCGGGAGGCACGAAAATAGCCTTCAAACCGGTCATCGTCGTATAAGGATGCTGTTTGAAGTATTGAATCCGGGCTGACGCCTATCTGGTTGAGTAACGCAAAGACATTCTGGTCCGTAACCTCGAGTAACTGGGTGGATGCGTTTATGTTATCAACATTGACTGATAACACATCGCCCAGGGAACGCCGGGTCCTTCCCATTTCAAAAATGCTGACAAGGCTTGACAGGAACAGGACAAAGCCCACTACAAGAAAACCCAGGTTGATTTTATTGCTGATTCCCATAAGTACACAAAGTTATAAAAAAACTCCAAAGGTTACCGCTCCCGGGGTTATCCAATACCCTGGAAGACAACCTGACCGCTCTGCAATCCTTGAACAAGGTTGCCGTTATTCCCTCTACAGATGGATCTAGGGACAGGAAGACGGATGTTGAGGCCCCTCTGGGAGCCTGTCGGATTACCGGTCTGAACAGCACATCGGTAAGGGGGTCAATCCATTTGTGGAGCCTTATGATGGGGGTATTGACAATGCCCGGATCGGCCATATTGACAGTTATGCCGTCTTCTTTCCATAATTGCGCCAGTCGCAGGGAAAGCAACGTTAGCGCCAGTTTGGAACAGGCATATTGATTAAACCGGTTGAATTTATTAGAGGGATACGGAAAGTGAGGGTGGATCCGTCCAAGGCGTAACATAACAGAAACGGTGTTCACTACGCGGCTTCCCCTGCCCAGGATGGGCTTCATAAGCCAGGTGAACATCATCGGGCCCAGACAGTTGACCATATTGTGCATCTCGTAACCCTGGCTGTTCACTTCTGGCTTCCATCCCAGCATTCCGGCATTGTTAACCAGTACATCCAGACGGGATTCCTTTTCCAGCAGCCGGCGTGCCGCATCCCGTACAGAAACCTCAGAAGAAAGATCCATATCCAGGTAATTTACCCGGTCGCTCCCAAATTCCTGCCGGAGCAAGTTGTAATAATCAAGACCCCTGTTGCCCGGACGGCAGGATACGATCACCCGGAACCCGGACCGGAGCAAGGCTACAGACACTTCCCTGCCCATGCCGCCGTTGGCTCCAGTTACCAGGGCGACGGAAAGGTTATTTGAATTCATCAAGCAAACGTTTGGGAATGTCCTGTACGTGCTGGTGGCATACCATATCCCTGCTGTACATCCTGCCTATGCAATAATTTGCATGCTTGCAACCACTTCTGAAATCCCCTTTAACAGCCTGCTCTCCTGCTGTTTTCATTTTGTTTACAAAAGCCGGATCGTTGATCAGGGGACGAGCCATGGCTACGAAATTAAAACCATCCTGCAATGCCTGCTCAATGATGGAACGCGAAAAGAGCCCCCCGAGGCAAACCAGTGGTATTTTTATGGTTTTCCTGAATTCGCGGGCATCTTCCAGAAAATAACCTTCCTTAAACGGTACCGAAGGGATCATCCAGCGGCCGACAAGCCGGACACCCGCTTTTACGTAATTCCAGGGCATATAATAGGTCAGTGTCCTGATAGGCATGGCGCCGCGCATCACATACATGGGAGCCCGGCTTACATAGCCGCCACTCAGAACCAGGGCGTGAACGCCCAGTTTTTCAAGAAGTCTGGCTACCTCAAGAGATTCGTCAAGTTCCATCCCCCCCCTGAATCCATCCCTCATGTTCATCTTAACCAGCACGGCCATATTGTTGCGGATTGCCACCTCCATGACTTCCTGAATGGCCTGAGAAGTGAACCTGAGCCGGTTCTCAAAACTTCCTCCGTACTCATCCTTTCTCTTGTTGAGCCATTGTGACATGAACTGGCTGAGAAGGTAGCCGTGCCCGGCATGGATCTCCACAGCATCAAAACCGGATTCCCGGGCCAGCGCGGTAGCTTTTCCGAAATCTTTGACCATCCCGAGTATTTCTGATTTCTTCATTGCCCGGACAAATGTGGGGGAATACATATTAAATCCTGTGCTTGCCGAAACGGGCATGCATCCGCAGATACTGCGATGGCTCATGTTTCCGCAATGTCCCATTTGTATAGAAGCTGCAGCCCCTTCCTTGTGTATCCCGTTGATTAGCTGTCTCAGGCCTGGAACGATTTCCTGCCTCATCCACAGCTGGGTGGGAAAAGACAATCCGCTCCTGGCTACGGCAGCATAAGCCACTGTTGTCATGCCAACACCACCGGCTGCTACGGCCGTGTGGTAATTGAACAATGCCTGAGAGGGGCCATTGTCAATGCACATTCCTTCAAAAGCGGCAGCCCGTATGGTACGGTTGCGCAAGGTAAGGGGACCTATGGAAGAGGGAGTAAACAAAAGGGAATTATTATTCATATTGAACTAATAAATAAAAGGGAATATGCGTTTCCGGGATTCACGGGCCATCTCATAGGAAAATTCGTGCTGGTATCTCTTGTAGATAGAGTGCGCCCTTGGGACAAGGTTAGCAAAAGTCCAGAGGAAGAAAACGAATCCGCTCAACGACCAGGTGAGTATGGCAAACCCAAGCCACTCCACGATTTCTCCCAGATAATTGGCGCATGTGACATACCGGAACAGACCCTTTTCGGGCAGGTAATGGTTGGTGTCGCCCTCTTTCCTCAAATGCCGGATAATTCCGTCAGATCGTATGTTAACAATTAGTCCTGCAAGAAACAGAACAGTCCCCAGTAAGAACCTGGGGTCCCTGAGCCAGGACTGGGTGTACATGGTACCGGGCGCCAGGAAAAATATCCATTGTCCCTGCATGAACGCGTTTGTCAGATTAAAGACAATTCCCATGAACACGATCAGGAGAGGCATCCTGCTTTTTCCCTTAATAAGCCAGGGAAAAATAAAGGAACGCTGCAGGTAGTGAGTCTGAAATAACAGGAAAAAGATAAAGGGCGCCAAATCCCACTTGCGTGGAGACATCACCCAAAACCAGTACATGGCAATAAATACGGGAGCTTCCATTATCATCCAGGCCCATTTGTTGGACAGGGTGATGCCCCAGCTTTTGTCAAGAAGAATGCCGTATCCTGCTTTTACTTGGTAAAGGGAAAAAAAAACAACAACCGCCAGGGCTGCCATAACATACAATATGATCCTGAAAGTATCCAGAGAAATATTCATAACAGACAAATGTAATAAAATTTATTATTTTTGTTTTATGAACCATCTCTTCCGTTGCCTGGTCCTTATCATGATTGCAGTGACCACAGGGTCCTGTATAAGGGGAAACAGGGAAAAAGAACGCAAGCCTATAATCTTTACCCAGCCGGCCATACCGGTACTATTAACGTCTGAATCGGAAGTCCTCCGGTTCCGGACACTTCATTATTGGGATCTGTTTCCCTTTGAAGATTCACTCTGTATCCAACAGAAAGATTTTGCCTCAAAGGCCTTCACCGGTTTTGTTGATTTGTTGCAGCAAACCCCTGGTCACATCGGGGAGGAAGCCCTGAAAAGCATGATGAACAGGGCAGGCACTGCGGCCAATGATCCTCTTGTTCGGAAGAATGTTTTGCAGCAATTCTTCACCTTGTCCGAATACTTCTTCTACCATCCCAATTCACCCTACAGGAACGATGACTACTTCCGGGTTGTCCTTGAACATATGGTTGCCAGCCCCCTTCCCGACACCATTGACAAACAACGGCCTGTATACCTTCTGCAAATGATCAGGAAGAACCGTGTCGGAGAGCAGGCCGGTGACCTGTGTTTTGTACGCGCTGTAAGAAATTTCCCTTATACTGACAATCCTGCACAGCAGGAGACACTCTATGGGCTTAAGTCTGATTATGTGCTGCTCTTCTTCATAAATCCGGGATGTACAACCTGTCGAAAGGCGGCCGACGAGATCCTCGCCTCGGCCTTACTTACGGAAATGGCAAGGAAGAAAAATCTGGTCATTCTGACCATATACCCCGACAAGGATCTGGAAGGCTGGCAGAAATACCTGCCCACCCTGCCTCCGGACTGGATCCACGCCTACGATCCGGAAGGAGAAATTCGCAACGGAAGCACCTATGATCTGAGAGCCATCCCATCACTTTATCTGCTGGATAGTTCAAAACGGGTTCTGGTCAAAGATGCCTTGTCTGTGTCGCAAATAGAGGATGCCATCAGGCAAGAGGCACATTTTTTGTAGCTTTGCGCCTCGTCACATAGATAGTAGATGATATTACTGGTTAAAGCTTTGTTAATATGCTTTTTGTTGTTTTCTGCGGGGACAGCTGCCGGCCAGACGGCTGGCGCCCCGGTTAGGAAGACGGCAGATACCCTGACAAGGAACACATCAGACACAACCGGAGCCCTAATGCCCGACTCCCTGACAAGAGCTTACCTGGACAGTCTTTCCCTTCCCTATTCAGAAGCAAGCCGGGTCCCTCCTGTGGATTCCCTGCTGAAGGTTGTCCGGGATGAAAAAGGTTTGTTCTATCAGCTCGACAGCCTGGGTCTTATGATCTTAAATGAAAAGGGGACCCCGGTGATCGATTCGCTCAGCAGTTATCCGCCCCGTACACTGTCTCTGATGCATTTTATGGACAGCCTGAGTTTGCCGTTAAGGGACACCATACGCATCCCCCTGCTGGATTCAGCCGGAAAACAGCTGCGCGACAGCCTTGGCTTTTTTTACCAGACAGATACTACGGGTCTTATTAAACTAGACACCCTTGGATCCTTCCTGATTGATTCCCTGGCCAGTTTTACTACAAAGGAACTCCGTGTGATGGCCAGACAAAAAAGAAAGGAAGAAAAAGCTGTGGCAGATTCCATATACAAAAGCACCTTCCATCCGTTGGAAACCTATGTGATACCCGATTCATTGCGCTACAGGAGGGTTATTTCGTGGGCCAGCGATGATTATTTCAACAAGCTTGCATTCAGGCAGATAGATACCAATATCAATAGCAATTTTTACGATTATGCCCACATGAAAAACGATGTAGGGGCTGTTACCCTGGGAACTGCCGGATCTCCTGCCCTTACGCATAATTTTTTTCAACGCCAGACAAGGGAACGCTTTGATTTCTGGAGCGCCGGGATGTACGAGGCGTACGACAGGAAAACACTTCCGTTTTACAATACAAAAAGCCCGTTTACCGTAATGTCCTATTCAGGGACTCTGTTTGCAAATAAGGAAACTGAAGAACAGAACGTGGGTTTTCTGCACACCCAGAACCTCACTCCCGCAACAAATATCCAGTTTTTTTACCAGCGAAAAGGAACCAAGGGCCAGCTTCAGAATGAGGCCACCAACACGCGTACCCTGGCCCTTACGGCTAACTACCTGGGGAAACGATACATTGCTCACGGAGGTTATATCAGAAACTCACTGAAAAAAAATGAAAACGGAGGTATCATCGACGATAGCTTCATACTCGATACGCTTGTAGAAGCCAGAACTATTCCGGTATACCTTACCAAGGCCTCTTCCGCCCTATCAAGCAGCCAATTGTTCATCAATCAGAGCTATGGCTTTCCCATCAACATATTTAAAAGGGATTCACTGGAAGCAGGTGAAGGTACCATGATGATCCTGGGACACTCCGGAGAGTGGTCCACAATGACCAGGAAATACACAGATGATATCAGCCTTTCTGACAGAGCCGGAAGGGATTTCTACCATAACCGGTTTTACCTGAACCCCTCACAAACAGCAGACTCGGTCCGTACCATGATACTGGACAACCGTTTTTTCCTCCGATTGCAACCCTGGTCCTCTACTGCGATTGTGTCCAGACTGGAAGGCGGAGCTGGTTACGAGCTGTTGTCCAATTACTGCTTTGTCCCGGATTTTTACACAGAAGGACCTTCCCGGGAATGGCAAAACAATATGTATGTATATGCCGCCGCATCGGGTATGTTCAAACGGTATTTTAAATGGGACGCCACAGGAAGGCTTGATCTTGCCGGTTATTATGCAGGGGATATGTTCCTGGATGCGAACGCCCGGTTTTCATTTTATCCCTTAACCTCGGGGATTCATTTGTCCGGCAGATTCCTGTTCAGCTCACAGACACCGGACTGGTACGTTCAGAATTACTATTCCAACCATTATGTCTGGAGAAACGTATTTAACAAGACTACCCAGACCAGGGTTGAAGCTCAATTATCCATACCTGACTGGAGGACAGAAGCCGCATTTTCTTATGCCCTGCTCGGGAACAGGATTTATTATGACACGTTGGGTGTTGCTAGTCAGGCAGATCAGCCAATTAGTGTGATGACTGCTTCACTTACCCAGAATTTTCGTATCTGGTACTTCCGCCTGGACCACCGGTTTTTACTCCAATTCTCATCCAATCAGGACGTTTTGCCTTTGCCACTTTTTAGTGCCAATCTCCGGTATTATTTAGAAATACCTGTAGTAAAAAATGTTATGACAGCCCAGATAGGAGCCGATATTACATTCCATACGGCATACTATATGGAAGCTTACAATCCGGCACTGGGTAACTTCCATGTTCAGAACGAAAGAAAATACGGGAACACCCCTTATATTGATGCTTTTATTAATGTTAAGTGGAAGCGGGCAACCATATATGCCAAGTATGTAAATGTTGCCCAGGGATGGCCCGACAGCGGGTATTTTTCTGCCCCCCATTATATTCGCCCACAACGTGTTTTTAAACTTGGAATTACCTGGCCATTCTATATCAAGCCGGGAAAAGCCGGTTCCCGGACAGACGATTCCACCGGAGGCAGCCCGGTTAATTCAGTCCGTTGATGTCAAAGAAAAAGATATTCATTGCTCTGGCAGCAACTTTTCTGATCTCAATCCTGATCAGGGAATACCACAACTGGTTATTGCATAGGTCATCCGATATGAGGAACGAAAGGAGCGTGCTTTTATCGGACAGAGACAGCCTCCGCTGTACCATATACCTACCTTCCCACGCAGGAGCCCGTGTGGGATACCACTATGAGATCATGAAACGTTTTGCAGGATCTCATAACCTGATAGTAAAGTATATTCCCGCCATAGATTCTGTTCCGGTATGGGACCTGCTTAAAAATCAGCACACAGATATACTGGTTATTAATATTATACATGATCCGGTCCCAAAATCTCTAGCTGGTAAGGTATGCATAACACCCCGGATCACCCCGCTGGGAGAAGTGTGGATCATGATGAAAGACCACTGCCCATGGCACCTGAGCCTGGTACACTGGCTCACCCTGTTTAAACAAAATCCACATTTTCAGAAATTCACAAACCGGTTCCTTCCCTCCTCTGCCGACAGATGTCCCTACGATTCTCTGCTCAGGGTAGTCAGCAAGCCCTTGGGCTGGGACTGGATAATGCTTCGGTCTGTAATGTACCAGGAATCACAGTACAGGATGAATGCACACTCCCCGAACAATGCTATTGGATTGATGCAGATCCGGGGATCGACGGCAAAAGATATGAATGTAGAAAATCCTTTCGACCCTGAAGAAAACATTAAGGGAGCGGTACGTTACTTTGCCTTCCTGCGAAGGAATATGCAGTTGTCTCACCTGCCTGCGGAAGAAGAAATCAATTTTGTACTTGCCGCCTACAACGCGGGCATGACTCGCATTCAAAACGACAGGGAAGAAGTTGCAAAAGAAGGAAAAAACCCGGACATCTGGGCACACGTTGCTGTTTATGCCCCAAAGCAAACACAGGAATACGTTCAACAGGTGCGGAACAGGTACATGGGTTGGGTCAGCGCATCCGAATAGCCTTATCGGGACTGATCTTAATAATGCTTTTTAAAGGCAACATCAGTAACAGCAATAAGATCCCCACTGAAGCAATGTCTACTGCAATAATGTGGAACCAGGATATGTCCACCGGTACGCTGTCTACAAAATAACTGGCAGGGTCCAGTTTAATGAATTGTGTCGTTTTCTGAAGTACCAGAAAGGCCACGGCCAGAACAGATCCTGCTATCATTCCGCGGGTAGCGACAACCGCCGCATTGTAAAGGAAGCTGTTCCTGATATGGCGGTCCCTCATACCTACAGCTTTGAGCAGTCCAATAGTCGAAGTTTTCTCAAACAACAGAATCAGCAATCCGGACATCATATTGAAACCTGCTACCAGAACCATCAGGGTCAGAAGCACCATTACGTTGATATCCATCAAATCCAGCCAATCGTACAAATGTGCATAAATCCTCCGGATGCTACGCAATACAACACCGTCATCAGTGTCTGCGGAATTGTTAATAATAAAATCTTCAATCTCCCCAAGTCTGGCATCCGGACGGTCTTTGTTGTTCAGAAAAAGTTCCAAGCCGCTGACCTGGTCTTCGCGCCATCCGTTCAATCGTTGAGCATGGCGAATATCGCCTATTACCAGGTGGTTATCAATATCTTCCAGTTGTGCGTCATAGATGCCGGATACTACAAAGCGCCGCATCCTCACATTATTACCAATGAAATACATGGTGATCACATCGTTCAGGCCAATCCCGAGCATGGACGACAGGCGTTGGGAAACAAGCACTTCACTGGAAGAAATAGTATCTGTAAAGACCGGAAGACGGCCTTCCTTGAGGTGGCGTGCAAAGAAATCCCACTTGTAGGACAGTCCCACTCCTTTGAAGGATACAGCCTGTAACGCCTCCTCTGTTCGCATGATGCCATAGGATGTTACAAATTCCTGAATATGTGCAATTTCCGGATGTTCTTTTAAAGCCGGCAAATAAGATAGTGCTGTAGAGACTGGGTTGGCTTCAGTAACAAATCCCGCTCCCGGTGCTTCCATCAGAATCTCCCCTGTAAAACCTATGGCACGTTTTTCAATCTCTGTTCTGAAACCACGGACAATGGCTATGGAGAGTATCATTGTAAAAACACTGACAGCTACACTAATGGTCGCTATCCTTGTCCCAACGCGGCTGATTTTTCCCACCGAGGTGCCATCTCCTTTGAGTTTTCTGGCTATGTAGACTGAAGTATGCGTCTTGGTCATAAAAAATTATTCGCTATATTTGCCCACTGTTTGGTAATGCGGGAATAGCTCAGCCGGTAGAGCATCAGCTTCCCAAGCTGAGGGTCGCGAGTTCGAACCTCGTTTCCCGCTCGGAACCAAACCTGAAACCTAACCGATACGGGAGGCTGTTCCTGACAGGACAGCCTCTGTTTTTTTTATTCATCATCCTCTTCCTCATCAATTTCTATGAGCAGGGAACTCTCCCTTCCAAATAATTTCAGGATTTTTTCAAGTTTGTTCATTATATCGTTCCTCTGATTGTCATCCCGGATCGAGTAGCTGTAATACAGGGTTTCTGTATAAATCTGTGCAAGGTCTTCGGGCCTGGCTTCCCGGAATGATTCCTGGGGAATCTGAAGATTCAGTCCCGCCAGAAAAGATTCCAGTTCGTTGTGCGGAAAAAGTAAACCGTTTTTATAGACATTGACATAGAACAACACGTTGCCAGAGGAATCTGTCACTGCGGGCAGGAAGCCGCCCTTGAAGACACGCCCCCTGACTTGTACACCAGCATGGTAAGCCAGCAACAAATAAATGATCCCCACAACTATGGGGCTACCCTCCCTCTTTTCAAGTGCCTTGTGTATAAAAGTGTTCTCCGGTATGGAAAACATGGGATCTATGGTTTTGAAGCACAACCTGTTAAAGAAAACATGGTTCAGCAATTCTACTTTTTCCATTACTGTCTGATCGTCCCGGATTTCAACGCAGACTTCGTTAACACAATTCATCAGGACTTCCTGAAGATCCTGTCTGTCTGCATCCCCGGTTAGAATGTCCTGAATCAGGCACAGTCCGGACAACAGGTCATCTGCGGGTTCTCCTATCCATTTTTCCAGGGCCTCAAATTTCATTTCTTCCCTGAGGGCCGCAAGCATTTTTCTGACTCCGGGATATTTTTCATCTCCAGATTCCATGAAAACTCCTTCCAGTTGCTCAAGTGCAGGACGTCCCATATTCCTAAGGTGCCTGAACAAGGCGTCCTGAATGTACTGGTCAGGGTCATCCAGAAGCGTTATGATATCCAATATTTCTTTATCGTAAACCATCAGCTATATCATTTCTACTGCCTTCTCTTCCATGGCCAGCCTTTCAATGGCCTGCTCCGCCTTTTCAAACATCAGATCACTGTAATCCACGTTCATGTTTTTATTGCTTCTCTGGGCTATGATCAGACACACGGTCGCCCCTTCATGACCCAGCATGCGCGATAACCCTGCAATGGCAGATCCTTCCATTT
This sequence comes from Bacteroidales bacterium UBA5226, assembly GCA_002409325.1. GTDB lineage: Bacteria > Bacteroidota > Bacteroidia > Bacteroidales > UBA932 > DMER64. The sequence continues at coordinate 143,395 of DHUU01000020.1, forward strand.
CAAAATTCGTGATCCTTAAGCCGTAATAACCAAAGGACGCCAATCTGGAAAGGTAGAGGGGATCGGCCAGGGAAAGCCGGATTACACGGCCCTGCGGTCCATAAAACCCGGGGGCCGATAGCGTGATGCCCCTGACAGCCTGATTGAAATTCTTTCCTATCACCCGGGAATTTTGTACAAAATAAGGAGTTGCCAGTCTGGGTGCCCAGTGCATATGTTGTGTGAAAGCCTTTTCCATTTCCAGATCACATACCTTATCCCTTTGCTCATACCAATTGAGCAATCCGTCAAGCCCAGCCGAATACTCTGAATAAACGAGCGTGCCGGCCGGAATATCGGGTTGTATGGCACCGGAAGTTCCCAGACGCAGGATTTTCAGCGTGCGGCGTTCTTTTTTTATGGTTCTGGTCTCAAAGTCAATATTGGCAAGCGCATCCAGCTCATTCATCACAATATCGATATTATCCGTGCCTATCCCGGTAGAAAGCAAAGTGATACGCTTGCCCTTGAAGGCTCCGGTGGCAGAAACGAATTCCCTGTTCCGGGTATCGGATTCAATATGGGTAAGCATCCCGCGCAATAGTTTTACGCGATCGGGATCCCCAACAAGCAGTATGTTATCTGCAAGCTGGTCAGGGCGCAGATGCAGGTGAAATACGCTGCCATCACTATTAATTACCAATTCTGACGGTTCAATTACTTTCATTTTACAAATTTAGAGGAAATCAACGGATTTTCCTCTAAATTTGTTGGAACAAACCACATAATAAAATGATTCAGAGAATTCAGACACTGTACCTGGCCATAGCGCTGGGACTCATGATATCCATCCTCTTCGGAATTTATGCTGACTTTATGCCTTTTGTTGTACTCACCTGCGCATCCTGCCTCCTGCTGCTGGTCATCATATTTTTGTTTAGATACCGCAAAATGCAGATAAGGTTATGTATATATACTTCCCTCATCCTTCTGGGCCAGCAGGTATGGATGGGTGTGGTTTATGTCAAAAACATGTCCGAAATCTCATTCCCTGTTACCACAGTATTTCCCCTCATAAGCATTATCCTTGTCCTGCTGGCCCTGCGGGCTATTGGTATTGACGAGGCGCTGGTGCAATCTTATAAAAGGCTTCGTTCCAAAAAGGAAAAAAAATGATTTTTTTATTATCTTCGTAGTTCAATGCATAACCATTTCCTTTAACTAATAAATCAGATTTATGGAAAAAAACATTTCTAGAAGGAATTTCTTTCAAAAAAGCGCTTTGGCCACTGCCGGTGCTATTGTTGCCAGTACACCGCTAATGGCAAAAATGCCACTGGATTCTCAAAAAAAGAAGAAGCCGGCCGCATCGGATAAACTGAATATTGCCGGGATCGGTATTGGCGGACGCGGCGGTGGGGTTATCCGCGAAATGAGCTCGGAAAATATTGTCGCCTTGTGCGATGTTGACTGGAAATATGCCGGTGAACAATTCAAGGCATATCCAAACGCAAAAAAATACAAAGATTTCCGGAAATTGTTTGATGAAATGGGAAGCAAGATCGATGCGATTGTTGTTGGCACTCCCGACCATACCCATGCCGTTATCTCTGCACAAGCTTTGGCCATGGGCAAACATGTCTATTGTGAAAAACCGCTTACCCACACTGTTTACGAAACAAGGCTCCTTACCAGACTGGCCGATAAATATAAAGTAGCCACGCAGATGGGCAACCAGGGTGCCTCCGGTGCCGGTGTCCGTCAGATATGCGAAGCCATCTGGTCAGGAATGATTGGAGATGTTACCAAAGTGGAAGCCTTTACCGACAGGCCTATCTGGCCGCAGGGACTTGAAACGCCCACCGAGGTTCATACACCGCATCCCGATCTGGACTGGGACCTGTTTATCGGACCTGCTCCCTACCGCCCGTACAACCAAATCTACCACCCCTGGAACTGGAGGGGCTGGTGGGACTTCGGGACAGGCGCTCTTGGCGATATGGCCTGCCATATTTTGCAACCCGCTGTAAAAGCACTGAACCTGAAATCACCTGTCGCTGTCCAGGGCAGTTCAACCGCCCTGATGACAGATTGTGCTCCCAACGCCCAGATTGCCAAGTTTATATTCCCGGCTCGCGACAATATGCCCAAGGTAGGCATGCCCCGTGTGGAAGTAACTTGGTACGATGGAGGACTACTGCCTGAATATCCAAAAGGATGGCCTGCCGGGCGCGATATGAACGACAGTGGCGGTGCCGTAATTTTTTACGGAACCAGAGATACCCTCATTTGCGGATGCTACGGGGTAAGGCCCTGGCTGTTATCGGGCAGGGAAATCCCGGTTCCCACCATGACACGTGAAGTTCCGGAAAACAACCATATAATGGACTTTATCCGTGCCTGCAAAGAAAGCCCCGAAAACCGCATCAAATGTGCTTCAGACTTTTCAGAAGCCGGACCTCTTAATGAGATGGTGGTTATGGGAGTGCTTGCCGTACGTCTGCAAGGTTTGAACCGGGAGTTGCTTTGGGACGGTGATACTATGAAATTTACCAACATCTCCCCCAATGATACCATTCGGATGAAGACCAAAGACGGGTTCTCCATCAAGGACGGACACCCCACATTCAACCACCAGTATACAGATCCCATCAATGCCCTGGAATTTGGCAATGAACTGATCCGCCATACCTACAGGAACGGTTATGCCCTTCCCGAAATGCCATAAATCTAAAACAACATAGTTACTATGAAAAAATTATTTATTTTACCTGTTCTGATGACTGTATTGATTATCAGTTCCTGTTCTTCCTGCAACAACAATAAAAAAGAGGTACAGGAAGCCGATCCCAATATGATTGTACTTTTTGACGGTCAGACTTTCGAAGGCTGGCGCGCCTACAACGGCACCGATATCCCCGGTGCATGGACAATTGAAGACGGAGCCATAAAGATCAACGGATCCGGCCGCGGAGAAGCCGGAGCCGAAAATGGCGGCGACATCATTTTTGACCGGAAATTCGGCAATTTTGAACTTACTTTTGAATGGAAAGTAGCTCAGGGCTCCAACTCCGGTGTCTTCTATCTGGCACAGGAAGTTTCCGGCGAACCCATTTACATCTCGGCACCAGAATACCAGATTCTGGACAACGCCAACCATCCCGATGCCTTGCTGGGCGTGGATGGCAACCGGCAATCTGCATCCCTTTACGACATGATCCCGGCCAAGCCCCAGAATGCAAAGCCTTTCGGAGAATGGAACACAGCCAAAATTTTGGTTTATAAAGGTACTGTTGCCCATTTCCAGAACGGGGAACCTGTGCTGGAATACCACCTGTGGACACCCCAGTGGCAGGAAATGCTGGATAAAAGCAAATTCAGCAAGGATAAATGGCCTGTTGCCTACGACCTGCTTCTGAATTGCGGAGGAGAGGAAAAAGCCGGATTTATTGGACTGCAGGACCATGGTGATGACGTCTGGTTCAGGAATATTCAAGTTAAAATCCTGAATTGATGAAAAGTAAATTCATAATTCTGACTATGGCAGCCTTCCTTGGCCTTGCATCCTGTGCACAGGAACCGGTACAGAAGGAAATCGGGTTGCAGCTTTATTCCATTCGCAACGAGATTGGCCAGGACCTGGAAATAGCACTGGACGCTGTAGCAACGGCCGGCTACACTTTTGTGGAAATGGCCGGATACAATGCCCAGGATGGCACTTTTTACGGCCTTGAAGGGGATGCCTTCACCACTTTGTGCAACTCAAAAGGGCTGGATGTGATCTCTTCGCATATCAACGGCCCCGATCCCAACAGCGCAACCTGGGAAGAATGCATGGTCTGGTGGGATAAAGCCATCCAGGACCACCTGAAAACAGGCGTAACTTACATAGTTCAGCCTTCCATGTGGAAGAGTGCTTACGAATCTGTTGAAGGACTGGCTAAATACTGTGAACTGTTCAATGCTGTTGGAGAAAAATGCAACCAGGCAGGCATCCGTTTTGGTTATCATAACCATGCCAATGAATTCACCACTGTTTTTGACGGAGTGGTCATGTACGACTATATGCTGGCAAACACAGACCCTGAAAAAGTCTTCTTTCAGATAGACGTATACTGGAGCCAGGTTGGCGGCGCCCCTGCCACAGACTATTTTGACAAATACCCGGCCCGTTTTGATCTCTGGCATGTGAAAGATGACAAAGAGATTGGCGCTTCGGGCAAGATGGATTTCAAAGCCATTTATGAAAAAGCCGGGATTGCTGGTCTCAGGTATGCCATCGTAGAGCAGGAAGCTTTCGATATGGAGCCTTTCGAAAGCATCAAAGCTTCGTACGATTTTCTGAAGAATGCCCCTTACGTGCAGAACACGTATTCCAACTGACGGGGGAAAATCCTGTTTATTTAAAATTCTGTGCTACTATTCTGTGACACAGAATTTTTTTATGACACTGTATGCATCTTTGATACCCAGCTCTCCGGCTGTAGAGATATCCATGCAACCTTTTTCCTTCTCTTTAAGGTAAATCTGGATCAGTCCCCTGTTGTAATAGGCTTCTGCCAGGTAGGGATACAACTCTATGGAACGGGTAAAATTGCCAATGGATTTGGGGAAGTCTCCCGAAAGGCAGTAGAGGTTGCCCAGATTATAATAGATATGTGCAAAATCAGGAGCCAGCATAGCAGCCTTTTTCAGGTCATCTATGGCCCCTGAGTAATCATATTCATGCCGGCCCTGTTCCTGGACGCGTGTTCTTGTAGTCCCCGATTCATCCAGGGTAAGTATCTGCACATTACTCTCCATAGAAGAAATGAATTCAATCATTTCACTCTGCAATGCCGCCCTGTTAATATAATAAAAAACATTATCCGGATTGCGGCTTATGGCTTGATTATACGAAGACAGGGAGGCATTGAACAGTTTGCTCTGGAAATCGAGTATTCCATTGATAAAGTACAGGTCTGCAGAATTCCCTGATTGACGGAGCAGGGGACGAATTTGTTCCCTGAGGAAGTCCAGGTGATCAGGTTCAACCACAGGTTCTTCACTAAAAAGATTAACCGATATGCTTTGATTGAGCAGGAATTTCTCCAATTCTTCATAATAATACCTTTGTTCCAAAGCCACAACATTATTGTCCGAAGGTCCTGCCAGCAATTTGAAGAGTGGTTTCAACCGGATATCCACATCCCTGTATTGAAGCAATTCATTGTTGAAATCCTTTTTGGCAAAATCCGCATCAAGGGCCAGCAGGCGGTCAAAACGCTGTGTGGTGTCTGCAAAGGCAGAATATGTGGTATCTCCCAATTGAGATTTGTATTCATTGACTTTACCCTGGGCTGTTTTATAATCCACTTCTGCCGCAGCAAAGAGACCCATCCGGTTCTTGACGTAAGAACGGTTCATGTAGGCATTGGCAAAATCGGGGTATAGTTCAATGGCTTTGTCATAATCCCGCAAAGCGTCGCTGTAACGCTCCATTTGTATGAAGAGGGCTCCCCTGTTGTAATAGGCCAGAACATTGTTCGGATTTATGGATATTACCCTGTCATAATCGCTCAAGGCATTGTTGTAATCGCCTATCTGTGTACGAATCAAGGCCCTGTTGTATAAGGTAAGGGCATTGCCCGGATCTTCTTCCAATACCCGCTCCAGGTCTTGGAGCGCTCCCCTCAGGTCGTTCTGATTAAAACGGATCAGCGCCCGGTTGAAATAGGCAAAGGAATTATCCGGTTCCAGGGATAAAGCCTGGTCCAGGTCTGTCAGGGCAGCCGTGTAATTTTCCAGCATGGCATAAACCCTGGATCTTCTGATATACCCTTCGGGATCAAACTTGTTCAGAAGAACGGCGGTATCGTAATCGTGAAGGGCCCTGACCGTATCTTTCAAAAACAAATAGCATGCTCCCCGGTTCAGGTAGGCTTCACTCACCCTGGGTTCATGGCGTATAAAGCGGTTGAAATCTTCTTCTGCCAGTCTAAATTGCTGGGAAAGCAAATAAGTTACACCCCGGCTGAAATACAGCCCGTTGTATCCGGGCCTCAGGTCTATGGCCTCCTGAAGATCTGCCAGGGCTTTTTCATAATCACCCAGACGGGAGTTTGTAATGGCCCTGTAATGGTATGCCAGCGTAAATATGGGATGAATGCTCAGGGCTTTGTCAAAATCTGTTCTGGCTCCCAGGAAATCCCCGAGGTTATACTTGCCGATGCCCCTGAAAAAATAAGCTTCGTGCAAGTTAGGATCAAGCTGGATCAGTTTGTTGAAATTATCTATAGCCTGCTGGTAGCGTCCTTCAAATAACAGTTGTTGTCCCCTGTAGAAAAATTGCTGTTTGTCGTATTGGGCCTGTGCCTTCCCAGCCGTAAAGAAAACCAGTATCAATAAAAAAATATGGAGGCGTAGTCTTTTTGCCATTTTTCAAAGATATAAAAATTGACAGGAAAATTTGTTTCTTTGCAGCGTAAAAAACAAAAAATATGCCGCTGCTCCTCCTGTTTGCCTTATACCTGGACTTATCCCCGAATATTGGTCCGGATTCTGTGCAGACCCGTCTTTTACAACCCGAGTTGTATGCCGCACTGATAAACCGGAAGGAACTGGACTCCCATATCCGTTTTCTTTCAGACAGCGCCCTTCAGGGCCGGGAAACCGGATCGGCAGGAGGCTCGGCAGCGACTAGCTACATAGCCGAAAGATTTCTGGAATACGGTTTGCGCCCCCTGGGCACGGGCAACCCGCGGCGCCACAATACTACCTTCAGCCAGGAATTTGCATGCCCCACAGGACAGCGGGGCAGGAATGTAGTTGGCTGGATCCCTGCCAGCACCCAGAGCGATGAATACATTGTCGTTTCTGCCCATTACGACCACCTGGGTACGATCAGCGGGATTTTTTATCCAGGGGCAGACAGCAATGCTTCGGGTGTTTCTGCCCTTCTATCACTGGTGCGGGTTTTTGGCACATTGGATAAAGAAGGGTACCGGGCCGAACGCAATATAATTTTTGTTGCTTACGATGCCAAAGAATTCTCAATGACAGGAGCCCGGGTCTTTGCCCTCTCACTTGGCATACCTGCAAACCAGATTGTGTTGAATTTAAACCTGGATCTGCTGGGCACCAGTCTGGAGCCTCCGGGTGCCGCTTTGGATTATGTACTGATCCTGGGTGCCGGCACCGTTCCCTCTCATATTGTGCGTTCCCTGAACAATAATAATTTTTACTTTAACCTGGGACTTGACCTGGATTATTCTTTTTATAACAGTCCGGGCTTTGCAGACATTTATTTTACTATGACAGAACAATCCATCCTGGCACAAATGGGGGTTCCTTCGCTGCTGATCTCCTCAGGATTGAATGATCATACGTATAAACCTTCAGATACGGCTGATATCATTAATCTGCCCGTCCTGGAAAAAAGGGTCAGGTGGCTCTTTTTTACCCTCTGGGACCTGGCTTATCGCTGAAAAATCCTTACCAGATCATAGGACACGGAGACACTTCCGCGGACCTGCTTCATCTTATAGTCAAAAAAATCACTTCCCGGCAGGAAGATATCTTTTAAACCTATCATTACATACAAACCCATTCTGATACGGGGAAAGATTCTTGCTTGATAACCTGCAAGCAGCCCTACATCCCAATTGCCCAGCAATGCCGAAAAATCCATAACCTGGGGACTTGAAAGAGCAGAATCCATCCGGTCCGGTTCAGCACCGATAAAACCTTTGGTTGCATAGGTTATGAAACGAGACCTCATAACCCAGGACCCGAAAAAACCCACCTGAATGCCATGCTGCCTTTTTGATCCTGTCAGAAATTCCAGATACAGGGGTAGTTCCAGTATCTGAAAGCTCATAGACATTTCAGAAGTTCCTGTAAAATACTGGACCGTATTCTCTCCCTTGAACTTCTGGTTGGTCACGCGTGCATCTGCATCCATAGCAATGGTTTTGTAGTTCAGATTGGCTCCAATACTCCAGCGGGGATGAAAGTTCAGAAAAAAGCGGGCTCCCAGGGTGGCATTCAGTTTTGGATAGGCATTGAAAGCCCCGCCTATGGCAGAAAAGGGAATCGGCAGAGTTCCCCCTATGTCCGTCCCAATTAGTGGGGCGATACAGAAAGTAGAAGTGAACGAGTCTGTTCCCTGTGCAGACAGATGTGGAACAGACATCCAGAAAAAAGCCATTGCCAGCAGGGCCGATATGAAGGATTTTCTTACCATATCACAAAAATAAAAACTTCTCACGATCCCTGTTACTGTTACACAGGAATTTTTGTACGTAAGGCCGCTCCTGTGGGCAAATCGGATCTTTGCGCCAATCCTTCCGGTGTACCGCAATAACAACAGGATCCGCCCTTTTCGCCAGCCCCGGGACCCAGATCTATGACCCAGTCGGCACATTTGACCACGTCCATATTGTGTTCAACAACCAGCACCGTATGCCCCTTGGAGATCAGGGCGGAAAAAGATTTCAGCAGTTTTTCGATATCGTAGGCATGAAGCCCCGTGGTGGGTTCGTCAAAAATAAAGAGGCGGTTGGTCATGGTATTTTCCCTGGACAGGAAATAAGCCAGTTTCACCCGCTGGCTTTCTCCCCCGCTCAGGCTGCTGCTGCTCTGGCCCAGTTTAATGTACGAGAGTCCCACTTGATCCAGTGGCATAAGTCTCTCGGCTATGCGACGGGCAGTGGGATCGTCTTGGGAAGAGAAAAAATCTATAGCTTCCCGGACCGTCATTTCCAGAATGTCATTAATATTCCTGTCTTTGTAACTTACTTCTAGAATATCGGGCCTAAAACGTTTTCCTCCGCAGGACTCGCAGGTAAGGATAACATCCGCCATAAATTGCATTTCCACTTTAACTACCCCTTCGCCCTGGCACTCGGGACAGCGTCCGCCTTCAATATTGAAAGAAAAATGCGAATGTCCGTAACCGTTCATACGCGCGTATGGCTGTTCAGAAAACAATTTCCGGATGTCGTCATAGGCTTTGATATAGGTAACTGGATTTGACCGGGTGGACTTTCCAATGGGATTCTGGTCAACCAGCTCCACTCCCCCTATCCGGTGCAGGTCTCCTGTAAGGCGGCGGAATACACCGGGTGCCTGCATCCTGCCCTGATGGTATTCCCTGCCCAGGGCATAATACAGAATATCCCTTACCAGTGAGGATTTTCCTGAACCGCTAACGCCCGTAACAGCCGTAAAGATCTGCAGGGGAAATTTCACGTCTATTCCCTTCAGGTTATTGTGGGATGCTCCTTCCACTTCTATATAGGAATTCCAGGGAAGGCGGGTGTCAGGAACCGGGGTGATATGGGTGCCTGCCAGGAACCGGAGTGTGCGGCTCTCACCCGCCTCGCACGGCTGTCCCGGCAGCGGCGGAAGCCCCTGATACATAAGCCGGCCCCCGTCTTTTCCGGCCAGCGGTCCGATATCAATGATCTGGTCAGAGGCCCGCATAATTTCCTCGTCATGTTCCACAACCAGCACGGTGTTGCCAAGGTCTTTCAGGGCAAGCAGAGATGACAACAGCCTTTGGGTATCCCGGGGGTGCAGGCCTATACTCGGCTCGTCAAGAATATACAGGCTGCCGACCAGGGAACTTCCCAGGGAGCTGACCAGGTTGACGCGCTGGCTCTCTCCCCCGCTCAAAGTGGAAGACCTCCGGTTCAATGTCAGGTAACCAAGCCCTACCTGGTTCAGGAAATGCAGGCGGGACGTGATTTCCTGGATGGTTCTGCCGGCAATCTCCAGTTCTTTCTGGTCCCAGGTTATGCCATCAATAAAAGCTTCCAGATCCTCAACATTCATATCCAGAAGCTGGTCAATGCGTTTGCCGTTTATTTTCACATAAGAGGCCTCTTTGCGCAGCCTGGTTCCCCCGCATCCGGGACACAACGTCTTGCCGGTATAGCGGCTGATCAGAATCCTGTTCTGGATTTTATAACGTGCAGTTTCCAGTTTTTTAAAGAACGGGTGGATTCCCGTGATATGGGTATCTCCATTCCAAAGCCATTCCTTTTCTGCTGTGGAAAGCTCGCTATAGGGCTTGTGCACAGGAAAATCTGCCTGTGAAGCATTCCTGATCACTTCGTCCCTGTAGGCGCTCATGATCTCACCCCTCCAGCAGGCAACGGTAAACTGGTATACAGATAGGCTCTGGTCCGGAACAACAAGTGATTCATCTATTCCGGTAACCTGCCCGTAACCACCGCATTCCGGACAAGCTCCCAGTGGACTGTTAAAACTGAAGAGGTGTTCGGTCGGTTCCATGAAAGTGATCCCGTCGGCTTCAAAACGTTTGGAAAACGCCACCGTTTCCTCCCCGTAACGGACAAACAGTGCCCCTTGTCCAATGGTAAAGGCAGAACGTATCGACTCAAGGATCCGGGCCCTGTTATCGGGATCATCCCGCGACTCCACACGACCGGTCAGCAGCAGCACATTCTGCGAAGCATATCTGTCCATATCGCCGAGCAAATCCCCGGTACGCACCATATCCTTTCCGTCATGAAATCTGACATATCCTTCCTGTTGCAACTGCAACAGGTTCTCTACCCGTCGCAGGGCATCTTCCCATCCGAACGGGGCCAGCAGCATAGCATAAGTGCCCTGGGGCAGGGATAAAATAAACTGCAGGACATCTTCCTGGCTGTGGCTTCTTACCTCTTTTCCGGTAACCGGAGAATAGGTCTTTCCCACGCGGGCATATAAGAGGCGAAGGTAATCGAATATTTCTGTAGCCGTTCCCAGTGTGGAGCGGGGATTTCGTGTATTAACCCTTTGTTCAATGGCAATGGTGGGAGGTATTCCCTCTATGGAATCCACATCGGGTTTTTTGATCCTTCCCAGGAACTGGCGGGCATAAGCCGACAGGCTTTCCACGTAACGCCTTTGCCCTTCTGCAAAAAGCGTGTCAAAAGCCAGGGATGATTTTCCCGAACCGGACACTCCTGTTATCACAATAAGTCGGTCCCTGGGGATATCAATGGATATATTCTTCAAATTGTGGACGCGGGCGCCCCTGACTTTAATAACCTCTTGCTTCATGGCTTCATTCCCTGGCAACTTTAATGATTCCCCTGATTTTCCGAAGCTGGAACAACAGCAGGTCCGCCTGTTTATTGGAGTTTACCGCCACCTGCAGCTTCCCGGAAATCTTTCCGCTTTGCCCCGAGAACGTAAAACTGCGCAGGTTCAGCGAAAGGTTTCCTATCACATCACTGATTTCCTGAGCCAGTCCGGCTTCCTGATACGCTGTAAACCGTATGGTTATCTGAAAAATGGCCGAGGCTACCGTATCGCGCCACCGCACTTTCTGAATCCTGTAGGGGTATTGTGTGATCAGGCGGGCAGCATTGGGGCAGCTCATCCTGTGTATCTTGATCCCTTCCTTGATGGACACGAATCCAAAAATGTCATCACCTATCACCGGATTGCAACACCTGGCCAGTTTGTAGCCAATCCTTCCAAAAGAATCATCGATCACCAGGTAGTCTCCCTCCCCGTACCTTTTTTTCTCTTCTGTCTGTTCCGCCGGAGGTGCTCCGATCTCGGGTTTTTCTGTTTTTTCTTCTTTTTCCTGCAACAGGAACAATTTGATATCCTGAAGAGATATATCTTCCCGTGCTATAGCGGCATAAAAATCGCTGATCTGCCTGATCCGGTAATGCTTCAACAGCTGGGTCATATCTTCTGGAGTTGGCTCGAGTTTCCAGTTTTTCAGGCGGCGTTCCAGCATTTCCCTGCCTGCTGCATCCTGGATTCCGGTCTCTTCGCGCAATTTCTGGCGAATCTTATTCCTGGCCTTTCCCGAAACCACAAAACCGAGCCAGTCCTTTGAAGGCTTCTGGTTCCTGGACGTCAGGATTTCCACCACATCTCCGGTGTGCAGTACTTCCCGTACCTGCGACATTTTACCGTTCACCCGGCCACCGGTACATTTGAGACCAATATTGGTATGGATCTCAAAGGCAAAATCAAGTACGGTGGCCCCAGCTGCCAGTCGCCTCAGATCACCGGCCGGGGTAAAAACATAGATCTCATCGGGTTTGAATAAATCTCCTTCAGGGATTGAAAAATCTTCGTTAGGATTCTGGAGGCGTTTTCTCACACCGGAAAGCCAATCGCGCATTACCTGCTCGGTTTTAACCCCTTTGTATGCCCAGTGAGCTGCAACTCCGTACTCTGCCACCATGTCCATCCTGCGGCTGCGGATCTGAACTTCCAGTGTCGTGCCTTCCGGCGCACGGACTGTGATATGCAGCGATTCGTACCCGCTGGCTTTGGGTACCGTGATCCAATCCCTCATCCTCTCGGGTATGGGTACATATATTTGCGTAACGATGGAGTACACCTGCCAGCAGACTTCCTTTTCCTTATCCGGTGTTGTGTCCACAATAAACCGTATAGCCAGGATATCGTACACTTCATCCATGCCCACCTGCTGTACCTGCATCTTGCGCCAGATAGAATAGGTTGTTTTGGTACGGCTCTTGAGTTCGTACTGTACCCCGGCCTTTCTGAGTCCCTCTTCCAGTGGCTTAACAAACCGGGCAATCAGCAACTTCCGTTCAATTTCGGTAGCCCTCAGGTTGTTGTTGATCAAACGGTAATCTTCCGGCTGCAGGATTCTGAAAGAAAGGTCTTCAAGTTCGCTCTTGATTCCGTACAAACCCAGCTGGTGTGCCAGCGGAGAATATAGCATCATGGTTTCAGTCGCTTTTTTTACATGGTCGTTCCTGGGAAAACAATCGGTAAGCGACCTCATGACTTCCAGCCTGTCGGCCAGTTTGATGAGGGTGACCCTGGGATCGGCGGAATAGGATAAGATCAGTTTCCGGTAATTCTCCGCCTGTAAGCGTGTGTCCCTGGGATTGATGGTGGATATCTTGTTCAGTCCCTGAACCATCTGGCCAATTTCAGCACCAAAGAACCGATCAATTTCTTCCAGCAGCTCCGGATGCTTGCGGCTGGCCTCATGCAGGTACACCGTGGAAACGGCCTCCTGGGTAAGGCCGATTTCCTTTTCCACGATGGCAGCCACTGCCTCCACATGATGCATGAAAGGAGTCCCGTTGCCCCGTGTCAGGCCTTCCAGAGTGACAGAAGCAATCTCCCTGGCCTTATCTGTCATTGACTGATTCATTTGCGTAATTTTTCCAACCCATACATTTCATCGCGGTACCTGGCAGCTGTTATATAATCCAGTTTCGTGGCCGCCTCTTCCATTCTTTTCCTTGCCGTGGCAATGGCTTGTTCCAGTTGTTGCGGGGTCATGGCATGAGCCACCGGATCTTCGGCCACCATGGCCATTACATCCGGCACCTGGCCATACCCGGATTCCTGTTTCATGGTATAGCGTATGTTCAAGGCTACCTGTGTCGGGGTAATCCCGTGCTCCAGGTTGTATTGCATCTGCTTTTTCCGGCGCCTTTCCGTTTCCCCAATCGTCCGGGCCATGGAATCGGTAATCTTGTCGGCATACATGATCACAAGCCCTTCCACATTGCGTGCTGCCCTTCCAGCCGTTTGGGTCAACGCTCTTTCAGAGCGTAAAAAACCCTCCTTGTCTGCATCCAATATAGCAACCAGGGAAACCTGTGGCAGATCCAGGCCTTCCCTCAGCAAATTAACCCCCACCAGTACGTCGTAATACCCTTTTTGAAATTCTTCAAGGATCCTGATCCGTTCCAGGGTTTCCACATCTGAATGAATGTAGGTGCAGCGAACACGGATCTTCTGAAGGTATTTGTCCAATTCCTCTGCCATTCTTTTTGTGAGTGTTGTAACCAAAACGCGCTGATTTTTGGCGGCTCGGAGACGGATCTCTTCTATCAGGTCATCTATCTGCCCCTCTGTCCTACGGACTTCAACCGGCGGATCCAGCAGGCCCGTGGGACGTACTACCTGTTCCACAATCAGTCCGCCTGACCGTTCCAGTTCATAATCCGCCGGGGTGGCCGATACATAAAAGCGCTGCCCTATGACCTGGTCAAATTCGCCAAAGGTCAGGGGCCGGTTGTCTGCAGCCGCCGGAAGGCGGAAACCATATTCTATGAGCACTTCCTTGCGGGAGCGGTCGCCCCCGTGCATGGCCCGTATCTGGGGAAGTGTTACGTGACTCTCGTCAATAATGGTCAGAAAGTCTTGCGGGAAGTAATCCAGTAGACAGAAAGGCCTTGTTCCCGGAGAACGTCCGTCAAAATACCGGGAATAATTTTCAATGCCCGGGCAATAGCCCAGCTCACGTATCATTTCCATATCAAACTCTACACGTTCCAGCAATCTTTTGGCTTCCAGGTGTTTGCCCAACTCTTTAAGTACAGTCACCCTATCGGTCAGATCGTCCTGGATACTCCTTATGGCCTGTTCTTTCCTTTCCTTGGTGGTTACAAAGGCACTGGCCGGGTATATGGCTATGCCTTCAATCTTTTCTATTACCCCACCGGTCATAGGATCAACCCGTTCAATGGAATCGATATGATTATCCCAGAAAGAGATCCTGCAGGCAATGTCATCATAGGCAAGGTAGACATCCACAACATCACCCCGGACACGGAAAGTCCCTCTTTTGAATTCGTTTTCGTTGCGCGAATAAAGCGCATCTACCAACCGGTACAGTAATTGGTTAAAGTCATGGACCTGGCCTGTTTTCAAGGTAATGGTATTGGCATGGAAATCATCGGGATTGCCAATGCCGTACAGGCAGGAAACACTGGAAACTACAAGGACGTCACGCCGGCCGCTTAACAAAGAAGAGGAAGTGCTCAGGCGTAATTTCTCTATCTCATCGTTAATGCTCAGGTCTTTTTCAATATAGACATCGGTAACAGGCAAATAGGCTTCCGGCTGGTAGTAATCATAATAGGAAACAAAATATTCTACTGCATTATCGGGAAAAAAGCCTTTGAACTCGGCGTATAGCTGTGCAGCCAATGTCTTGTTGTGACTGATCACCAGTGTGGGTCTTTGCAACCGCTCCACCACGTTGGCCATGGTAAATGTTTTCCCGGAACCCGTAACCCCAAGCAAAACGGCGGCTTCAGTTCCCTCCTTTAAGAGGGTGCTTAACTGATCAATTGCCTGTGGCTGGTCTCCCGTAGGCTCATACGGTGCCTTGAGTTTGAATTGCATAGAAATAATAACAGACAACAAATTTACTGAAAAACGTCAGTACATCAAATATCCGGCAAAGCCTCCCAGAACCATAAGTAAAATGGGATGCACCCTGTAGAAATAGGCGGCCAGGAAACTGACCGAAAAGAGCAGGTAGCTGCGGTAATCCACAAAATTGGCGGGAGTGGCCATATTCAGTACTGCAGCAGCAATCAATCCCACCACAACGGGACGGATGCCACTGAATATCCCCTGAAAGGTTTGGTTTTTACTGTACTTTTTATAAGCCCGTATTACAATGGACATCATGACAACAGAAGGGATGATCAGGGCAAGGGTTGCCATGACCGATCCGAGTAAATTTCCTCCCGACGCAGTGTAACCTACGTAAGTTGCCGTGTTGATGGCAATAGGACCGGGTGTCATCTGCGATACGGCCACAATATCGGAAAAAACCTCCATGGTAATCCAGCCGTTATGGTATACTACTTCGTCCTGGATCAGGGACAGCATCGCGTAGCCTCCTCCAAAGCAAAACAAACCAATCTTAAAGAAGCTGTAAAACAATTCCAGGTAGATCATAGGCCGTGCCTCCTCTTCCGGTATGTTTCAATCCTGAACCAGACATAGCCTCCCATCCCGGCAGCCAGGATAATCCAGACAGGAGATACCCCCATCAGCCAGATCAGCACTGTGGCGGCAACAGCTATCAGCCCCGTCGCATAAGTCAGGCCTATGGAACGCATGGTGGTTATAACCGGAACGGCAATCAGGGAAACAACCACCGGACGCATGCCCATAAAAATCTTTTCTACAACAGAATTTTCCCTGAAATTCTGAAAGAAAACTGCCAGAACCAAAATAGAAAAAAACGGGGCACAGACAGCCCCCAGAACAGATACCAGAGACCCGCCAGTCCCTTTGACCCGGTAGCCGACTGCTACAGCAATGTTAACAGCAATAACACCAGGCATAGTCTGCGTTACAGCCAGTATGTCTGTAAAAACTTCTTTTGTGATCCATTTTTTTCGCTCCACAACCTCCCGCTCAATGACCGGCAACATAGCCAGCCCGCCCCCAATAGTAAAGGCTCCTATTCTGAAAAACACCTTAAACAGCTCCCAGTACATTGTTAATCCAGAATTATTTCCACAACCGTATTGATCAAGGAACGATCGTATGGCCGTTCCACCCGGATATAATTACGGGTATAACCGTGCATCTTCCCGTAACCGGTCTTGCCCTCAAACAACACTTCCTCCTTTCTGCCCCTGTTGGCCTGAATAAAGTCCCAGTGCAACCGGTCGGACAATTGGCCCAGCATCCGGGTCCTTTGGGTGATTATCCCTTCGCGGATTCTTTCTGTTACAGGTAATAAGGCAGCCTGCGTGCCGGGTCTGGGAGAGAAGGGGAAAACGTGCAGAAAAGAAGGCCCAAGGCCTTCAAGCAGTTTGTAAGTTTCCACAAAATCAGCATCCGTTTCACCCGGAAAACCGGCTATCACGTCAACACCTATGAACGCATAAGGCATCAGGGAGCGGATAAACCTTACCTTGCCGGCAAACAAACCGGGATCATACCTCCTTCCCATTCTCCGGAGGATCCGGCTGCTACCGCTTTGCAAAGGAATGTGGAAATGGGGAAGGAAACACTTCACCGCAGCCGTTATTTCTATGATCTCTTCTGTCAGAAGGTTTGGCTCTATGGAGGATATCCTGTAGCGCTCAATCCCCTGTACATGGGACAGGTTTCTCAGAAGGTCGGCAAAAGACTCTCCGGTGGTTTTTCCAAAATCACCGGTGTTAACTCCGGTCAATACAATCTCTTTGACCCCTCTGGCGGCTATTTCCTGCGCCTGCTGTACCACCTGTGAAATGGGAATGTTCCTGCTGCGGCCCCTGGCCAGTGGTACAGTGCAGTACGTGCAGTAATAATCACAGCCATCCTGCACTTTTAAAAAGGACCTTGTCCTGTCACGGTTATCCTCTCCGGCAGACCAGGCAGGGAAAAAAAATTTTCCTGCCCCGCCAGGATTCGTAAGTGGAGTCCTGTACTCCGGATTATCGGCCACTTGCGCCACACGGTCTCTGAAATTAGTTCCCAGTATTGCCCCTACCCCGGGAATCCCGGCAAGGTTTCCTGCCCTCAGCTGCGCTGAGCAGCCGGTAACGATCACACGTGTTTCGGGATTGATACGCAATGCTTTTCGTATGGCCTGGCGGCTTTTCTTGTCTGCGTGTTCGGTTACAGAACAGGTATTGATGATGGTAATGCCTGCCCCTGCAGAGGCCCCCACCTTTTGATAACCTTTTTGGATCAGATCCCGGGCTATGGTAGCACTTTCGGCATAATTGAGCTTGCACCCCAGTGTTACGACAGTAAATGTCCTTTTTTCATTCATGCTGCAAATCCCTCATAGTCAAGGTAACCGAAGCTCGCCCCACTTCTTCTCCTCCCAGGGCGGGTGCCAGTTTGGATACTGTTACACGGCAATCGGACAATAAAAAGGATCGGGACAGGGAGCGGATAATCCTGCCAGCGACGTGTTCCAGAAGCCGGCTTGGTATAGACATTTCTTTACTAATTATTTGATAGACATGCGAATAATCAACCGCATCCTCCAGTTTATCCGTCAAGGCAGCCGGGCATTCAGGGGTTGACATCTCTACGTCAACTATAAAATATGTGCCTATCAGGCGCTCTTCGTCAAAACACCCGTGGTGGGCGTAAAATTTGATATCCTTCAAAGCGATTGTTGCCATAAATCAAGCCAATAATAAAAATACACATGGTTTTTTCTTATATACAGTGGAAAAATCAGGCTCCATACCCTTCCACTCCCCTATCGTCCTGGTACAGATAAATGCATCGGGCATGGTAAGATTTATTGCCACTGTGAGCCTTGAAGAGGCAGAACAACAAGCCAGCAGTGCGAGGAACAGGGATTCGTTCCTGTAAGGGGTCTCAATAAAGATCTGGGTCTGTTGTTCCAGAGCCGACTGTTTTTCCAAGACCCGGATCCTCTTGTCACGCAATTCGGGTTTTACCGGGAGGTATCCCTGGAATGCAAATTTTTGTCCATTGAGCCCCGAGGCCATCAAAGCCAGCATAAGGGAAGAGGGGCCGGCAAGGGGAACCACCGGGAATCCGCCACGGTGCGCCAGTGCAACCAGATCCGCACCGGGATCTGCTACTGCGGGAAGACCTGCCTCGGACAGCATCCCCATGGAATGTCCCTTTCTCAAAGGCTCCAGCAGTCCGTTCAGTTCCCCGGGGGATGTATGCTCATTGAGCACTCCAAATTCCAGCAACCTCACATCCAGGCCCAAAGCCGAGAGGTAGCGCCTGGCAGTTCTGAGTTCTTCAACTACAAAATATTGCAGCGTTCTCACCATCTCTATATGATCTGACGGAAGGACACCCGACGGCGGTGTGTCCCCCAGCGGGGACGGAATCAGATACAGCACCGGAGTGTTCATTGCGCCCGCCCCTCCTGATTCAGGCGCAGGGTCAGGGCTCGCTGGAATCGCCTGGCATTTTTCATGTGGTTGCCCAAGGTAGTAGCAAAATTATGATACCCGCTGAAATCTTCTTTTGCACAGAAATACAAATAATTATGACGTTGATAATTGAGTACGGCATCAATGGCTTCTATCGAAGGCACAGATATGGGCCCCGGGGGCAATCCGCGGTACTTATAGGTGTTATAAGGAGATTCAATTTTCGTATGCTTTTTGAGCACCCTTCGGATGGTATAATCCTGTGCCGCAAAAATCAGGGTGGGATCTGCCTGTAAAGGCATTCCTGTCCTGAGGCGATTCATATAAACGCCCGCCACCACCGGCATTTCATCGGCCTTTGCGGTCTCTTCATTAACAATAGAAGCCAGAGTACTTACCTGCTTTGGGGTCAGCCCTATGCTTTTTGCCTTTTCTCTTCTCTGGTCATTCCAGAAATGATTGTATTCCCGGTACATCCTTTCCAGAAGCTCCTCTCCGCTTACGGTCCAGTAGACTTCGTAGGTATTGGGAATGAACATGCCCCGCAGGCTTGCCAAATCAAAACCAAACGAGGCAATAAGGGAATCGTTTCTCAAATGTTCCAGTACCGAGGCCGAATCTATGGCTAGGTTACGTGCCAGGACCGAAGCCAGTCTTTCAAAAGTCCTTATGGAACCAGACAGGGTCATGTTCAGGGGGTCCTGCCATCCCATGGACAGCTTTCTGGCCAGTTCCCGGTTGTTCATTCCGTGGCTTAAGGCATAGCGTCCGGGATGCACATTGTACGGCAGGTTTTCGCGTCGGGCAGCCCAACGGAAAGTTTGTTCGATTTTCAAGTGGCCACCGGCTTTCAGACTGTCAATAAGCTCCTCATAATCTGTTCCTTCCGGTATCAGCAGAAAGGCTGTTTTTCCGTTTTCCGTCACCACGTTACGGTGGTGGAACGTAAGATAAGCCCACCCTCCGGCCAGAATGCCAGCTCCCAAAATCAAAACAGTGAAAAAGAACAATATCCCGTATTTTCTTCTCATAATATCATTATTTATCTCAGACGCACTACGGTACGGGCAGGGGGGTAATCCGTCACACCGGGGTTGAGTTTGCGCAATGATTGCAGACGAATCCCAAAACGCTGCGAAATGTCAGACAGTGATTCACCGGGAACAGAAGACCAGGAAGCTTCGCCCCTTTCTCCTCTACCTGCTTTGCGCTCCAGATAGACTTTTTCACCTGCGGCCAGACCGGCATCTGGTGCAACGTCATTAAAACGTGTTAGTTCCCTTCGGAAAAGCCTGTATTCAGCTGCCAAAGACTGATAGGTATCTCCGGGGGCAGACAATACATAACGCTTCCCGTTGGTCTGTAAAATCCTTCTTACCACATCAATGGAAAAGACGTCTTCCCCCGGGAAGCCGTGAGAAAACAGTCCGGGCCGTACCGCCGGGGTCTGTTCCCCAATGGTGTCTTGAAGGGGAAGCAAATCATACTGATGCAAATCGTACTGTTCAATCAACTCTATGAGCAGTTGGGCATAACGCGGATTCGTTGCATATCCAGCCTGTTTCAGGCCGTTAGCCCATGAGGTATAATCCGTTCTGTCCAGCAAAAACAGGTTGGAGTAACGTGGCCGAGTCCTGAGAAACTCCGAGTGATCGTAATAGGAATCTTCTGCCGTTCTGTATTTTCGGAAACATTCCTGCAACGTATCGTCATCGTGGTATATACGGTCTCCTTCCCAATCATGACACTTGATACCGAAGTGGTTATTGGCTTCCCTGGCCAGCCGGCTGTTCCCGTTGCCTGATTCCAGGCATCCCTGGGCCAGGATAATGCTGGCAGGAATTCCATATCGGTGCATCTGGCCAACGGCAATACCCTTGTAAGTGTCTATGTATTGTTCCCGTGAAAGGGTCCGCTCCCGGACCTCCGGCAAGGGGATAGCCGAAGTGGGGACAGACAGGGGCAGGATGCAGAAAATAAAGCAAAAGGCCTTATATAGAGACGGATTCAACATGGTGCAAATGTAGTATAAATTCCTATATTTGCTTTCTATAAACCACCATGCTATATGAACAGAAGTACCCTTACCATTGATTATACAGAAACAACAAAAGACCAGCTTGGATCTGAAGACATTGAACTCCTTGAGAAAGCGGTTAAAGCGGCCGGCAGTGCCTATGCCCCTTATTCGCAATTCCGGGTGGGAGCTGCAGTACGTCTGGACAACGGACAGGTCCTGTGTGGCAACAACCAGGAGAATGCCTCCTTTCCTGCAGGCATTTGTGCCGAACGTTCTGTAGTCTTCTATGCACACGCAAATTTCCCGGCCAATCGTATCCTGGCCATAGCCATCACGGCCTCTCCCTGCGGAATTTGCAGACAGGTACTACTGGATAGCGAAAAAAGAGGCGGTATTCCCATACGCGTTTTACTGGGAGCGGGTGACCAGGTCCGCATTTTTAATAGTATTAAGGACCTCCTGCCTTTTGGCTTTGATTCTATCTGATTTTTTGTACCTTTGTACGGGGTAAGTCGTGTACGACCAGCTCCCACTGAACTCCCCCAGGGTTGGAAGACAGCAAGGGTAGGTGGTTGTAGCGGTGCGATACACTAAGCTTACCCTTCTTTATTTATTATGAAAATTGCCGTTGGCCTGTCAGGTGGGGTTGATTCCTCAGTCGCCGCCCTTCTGCTCAAACAGCAGGGGCACGACCTGTTTGGCCTCTTTATGAGGAACTGGAACGACACCACAGGAACGCTCCACGGTTCCTGTACCTGGGAAGAAGATCTGGACCTGGCAAAAATGGTGGCAAACAAGCTTGGAATCCCTTTCTTCTTTACAGACCTGAGCGAAGCGTACCGCCTGCGTGTGGCTGATTATATGTTCAGTGAATATGAAAAAGGCCGGACTCCCAATCCCGACATCCTGTGCAACCGGGAGATCAAGTTTGACGCTTTTCTGGAAAAGGCCCTTGAACTGGGAGCTCACAGGGTGGCAACAGGCCATTATTGCAGGACAGAAAGAACAAGCGACGGGGTGTATCGTCTTATGCAGGGAGTGGACCGGAATAAGGACCAGTCGTATTTTCTTTGCCAGCTCAACCAGGAGCAACTGTCAAAGGCTGTTTTTCCCATAGGGGAATTATCCAAGGCCAGGGTCAGGGAACTGGCACGACAGTCCGGACTTCCAACTTCGGAACGTAAAGATTCACAGGGAATCTGCTTTGTGGGCAAAGTGGACCTGCCCGTTTTCTTGCAACAGAAACTGGCTCCCCGCAAAGGAAACGTGGTGGAAATCTTCCACGATGGATCCTCCAGGGTGATAGGTGAACACCAGGGAGCCCATTTTTATACCATTGGTCAGCGAAAAGGCCTTCATATCGGGGGACATGCAAACCCGCTGTTTGTACTCTCAACCGATATTGAAACCAATACTATCTACGTGGGAGAAGGTCAGGACCACCCGGGACTGTACCATACCTGCCTGGCCATTCAGGAAAGCGACATCCACTGGATTAGGCCCGATCTGAAAATGGGACCTGGCCAGGAACGTGACTACAGGATCCGCATACGCTACCGTCAGCCCCTGCAGGAAGGCACCCTGCGCCATGAAGAAGGTATGCAAATTATTTTCAGGGAGCCCCAACGAGGTATCACTCCGGGACAATTTGCAGCCTGGTACCAGGGCGAAGAACTGGTAGGATCTGGCGTTATAGCAAGCCGTTCATAACTTCCAGCGCCTTTCTGAACTCCGGAAGAACCGGATTGATCACCCGGTAAAAACACCCCGTACCAAAGAGCCTGGATGCTATCAGGGCTTTGATCTGTGTCCGGATATGCTTTTCCGACACATCCAGATCTCCTTCTTCAGGTATGATGCCAAAGGTGGCCGCATAGGCTGTCAGACCTTCAAACGGCACGTCTGCAAGTGTAACTTGCCGGTCAAAGGCTTCAAATGTTTGGTATTGCCTGACCATTCGTTCTCTTTCCCTGTCCAGGTAGTCGTTTACGTAAGCATTAACAATGCCCCTTCTTGCCAGTTGGACAAAGTAACCCGAATAATAACTGGTATCGGCCGGAACAAAGAAATCGGGCATGATACCTCCCCCGCCATACACTACCCGGTTGTTTTTTAATGTTCTGAAAGCCAATGAATCGGGTATCTGAACACTGTCCTGGTTAATGGATTCCCCTCTTTCATATCTCTCCAGAATTTTCCTGTAATAAGTTTCCTGTTCCCCCATGACATAAGGAGACTGGATCACTCTGCCGCTCGGGGTATGGTATCGTGCCACGGTCAAACGCAGCTCGGACCCATCGTTCAGGGGGAAAAGCTGTTGCACCAGCCCCTTCCCGAAAGACCGCCGCCCTACAATGGGCCCCCTGTCCCAGTCCTGGATGGCACCGGCAACAATTTCACTTGCCGAGGCCGACCTTTCATCCATGATCACCACTACGGGAGTATTGATAAAGAAACCCATCCCTGAAGCATGTACTTCCTGACGCTTCATTTTTCCTCCCTCGGTGTAGAGGACCATTTCGCCCTTGCCTAGAAACTGCTCCGCCATAAAAAGAGCTGCACCCAGGTAACCCCCGCCGTTACCCTGCAGATCAAGGATCAGTCCCCGCGGCATTTTTTCCAGGTCTTTGAAAGCATCTATGAACTCGTCCTGCGTAGTCAGTGCAAACTTGTTAATCCTGACATACATGACCTCCGGGGTAGCCCAATAGGCTGCATCCAGGCTGTAAATGGGGATTTTGTCCCGGACCACTTCAAAATAAAGGGGTTCCTGCTCGCCCCGGCGAATCACGGTCAGGGATACCCGTGTTCCCTTTGGTCCCCTCAGAAGGCTGAAGACCTTCTGGTTTGTCAGGTCAGGAGAAGATATGGCTTCCCCGTCAACGGCAACGATTCTGTCATCGGCCCTGATCCCGACTGCTTCGGATGGGGCCCCTGCCACAGGTGTCATCACCACCAAAGTATCCCGGATGATCGCAAATTCAATTCCAATCCCCTCAAAGTTCCCTTCCAGGGGTTCGGTCATGGAACGGACATCTGTTTCAGGAATATAAGAAGAATGGGGATCCAGCTGTCCCACCAGGGTTGTGATCATTTCATCAACTGCACCTGTCGCATCCAGGGAGTCGAGGTAATACTGCTGTATAAAAAACAACGCCTGTCCCAGCTTGTTTACCTGCTGGTTCAAAACGTCTGTCTGTCCCTGGGCAGAGCATGGGAGCAAGGCTACCAGAAAGAGCGTGATAGCCAATGATTTCTTAATGGATTTAGGTTTGTTTTTCATGCCTGCAAATGTACAAAAACCTTCCTTGCCACACGATATTATTTTAACAAGACTTGTTTTTTAGTAAATGCTTTTACTATATTTGCATTTACTATCAACCCTTATACTATTATCAAGGTATACTATGATGAAAAAGATTATTATTGCGTTTTTATTTCTATCAGTGGCACTTTTTTACACAGAGCAGGCACAGGCACAGGTCTCTGATCTGGAAGTAAGAACAGGAAAACTGGAAAACTTCCTGTCAAAATTGCCCAAAATGTCGGGGTTCATAAACCTCCGGTATCAGTATGAGAACAACACCAACTCTTTTGATATCCGCCGCGCAAGACTGGATTTTAAGGGAGAACCTGCCAAATGGTTTGACTACCGTTTGCAGGTCGATTTTGCATCTTCCCCAAAGATCATCGATGCATTTGTAAGGTTTAAAATACACCCCATGTTCAACGTGCAGGCAGGACAGTTCAAACTCGCTTTCTCCCTGGAAAATCCGTACGGTCCTCTTGACCTGGAAACACTCGAAAATTCGCAGGTTGTAAGTTATCTTTCGGGTATCAATGACCTGGCCGGCAGCAAGGCAGCCGGGCGTGATATCGGGGTGGCGGTATATGGGGGTTTCTTCAAGCAGGACGGATACAATATTGTGGATTATTTTGTAGGTCTGTACAACGGTACCGGGATTAATGTCAAGGATAACAACAAACACAAAGACTTTGCCGGCCGCATAAACATCAATCCCATCCGCCCGGTTACCCTGTCTGCTTTCTATTATAACGGGAAAATCGGACCAGACGGAGAACTCGCCCCCAGGACCCGTTACGGGTTTGGTGCCCGCTACGACGATGGCAAGATCCTCTTCAGGGGTGAATACATTAAAGGGAAGACAAACCAGAAAGACAGCGACGGTTTTTACCTGCTGGCAGGGTATACCATCGCCGGCAAATTCCAGCCGTTGTTTAAATACGATTACATGCGTCTGGATCTGAAAGATGAAAATTCCAGGCAGATCAACTACCTGGTGGGATTTGACTATTGGCCCCACAGCATGTTCCGGTTGCAGGTCAACTACACCTACCGGACCTTTATACAGAAAGATAATAACAGCGGACTGCTGGGTATCATGCTTACAGCGCGCTTCTGATAACGATTACTTACTTAAAAGAATCAATTCATGATAAAAGAAACTAAGAAACGCTGGTGGAAACAATTTATGACCGAGGATTGGATTACCGTCATTGCTGCCACCATAATCCTGGTGCTAGCTGTGATCGTTCCCGTCATAATGCCCAAAATGCCTAAATCGCTCCTCACTGGCAAAGAGTGGCTCGACGCAGGGTATATGTTCGTGTTCCTTCTGCTTGTTACCTACCTGACTTCCCTTATTCTGAACAAGCCTCTGAAGGGGATCTTTTTCTCCTTCCTGGCCATCTATCTGCTGGCGTTGCTATCAAATGTGATTGCCTCCATACCCGCCGTAAAATCAACAGGACTCGAGTCGGTTTTCTTTGCGGTTATCTTCGGATTAATCATCAGCAACGTGTTCAAAGTCCCCCAATGGCTGAAGCCTGCCATCCAGAGTGAATTCTATATTAAAATTGGGATCATTACCCTGGGTTCGACCATTTTATTCGGTGAAGTCATGAAGGCAGGAGCCTACGGACTGGCCCAGGCATTGGTTGTTGTGCTGGTGGTTTGGAATTTCGCTTTCTGGGTTGCCCGCAAAATGAGGGTAGACGATGAAATGGCCACCATGCTGGCCAGCGGTGTATCCATATGCGGTGTATCGGCTGCAATAGCCACCTGCGGTGTGATCAAGGGAGACAACAAGAAACTCTCTACGGTCATCTCCCTGGTGCTGGTAATAGCCATCCCCATGATGTACCTGTTGCCCTGGCTTTCCAACCTAATGGGCCTTCCCGCCGATGTGGCCGGAGCCTGGCTTGGCGGTACCATAGATACCACAGGTGCCGTTGCCGCAGCTGGCACCATGCTGGGAGAAGAGGCAGCTCAGACAGCTATTATCGTGAAATCTTCTCAAAATGTATTGCTGGGAATAGCTGCTTTTCTTATAGCCCTTTACTGGACCTACAGGGGAAAGGAAGGACAGGAAAAACCCTCCGGCAGGATGATCTGGGACCGCTTCCCAAAATTTGTAATAGGATTTATTCTGGCATCACTGATTTTTAGTATTTTCTTCAGTATAGAAGAAGCTAAAGTAGTAGGAAAGATCACCAAAGGATTCAGCAATTCCCTGTTCAGCTTAGCCTTTGTATGTATTGGTCTGGAAACAAGGTTCAAAGAAATATTCTCCAAGGAGAACCGACAACCTTTGAAAGCCTTCCTGACTGCGCAGTCTTTCAATATCATTGTTACCCTGGCTGTTGCTTACCTCCTGTTTGGAGTTATAAAGCCTATGGTGCAATAAGTCTGCGCGGAACGCTGAAGGTTCTGCCTTCGGTACTTAATTCGGTATCCGGAAAAATTTCCCTTGCCTCGGCCAGATAGGCCGGGGTTTCTTTATAGCGTGACGAGAAGTGCCCCAGCAGCAACTTGCCCACCCCGGCCTGAAGAGCCGTTTGCGCCGCCTGGCGGGCTGTGCAGTGTTTGTATTTTATGGCCGATTCCATGTCTTTTTCCAAATAGGTGGCCTCGTGGAAGAGTATATCAACTCCCTTAACCCAGCCGGCCAATTCGGGGAACGGTGCCGTATCGGTGCAATAAGCCACAGACCTGGGTTCGCTCCTGCGTACTGGCTTTTCCCTGAATAGGTATCCATATGTGGAAACACCGTGGCTAAGGGGAAAAGCCAGCACAGCGGCCTCATCACAATCCATGATGGGAAACATCCCCTGGCCTTCTACCAGTTCATGGATAATGGGAAAAGACGGATCCTGCTTGCCTGTAAAATCAAAATAAAAGGCAATGAGCTTTTCCAGGCCCCGGGGCGCATGCACGTAAAGTGGCTTTTTCCTGTCCAGCAGATGCATGGATGAGATCATGCCCAGCATGCCAAAAACATGATCAGCATGCAAATGCGTTATGAAAACATGATCTATTGCCACTAGTGAAATGCCCAGCTGCCTGAGGCGTAATTGCGTGCCTTCTCCGCAATCAAGTAAAAAGGACCGCCCACGTATGTTTAATACGTGAGCGGTAAAATAATTATCCTTTGTGGGCAGTGCCGAAGCACATCCCAGACTAGTCAGCGTCAGCGGCATTCTGTTCCATCTCCGATTTTAGGGCAGCCAATTCGGAAATGTCACCCAAAGTTGTTTTTTCCAGGTTGGCTTTCAATTTCTTGACGGCTTTCTGGGTGGTTTCAGCTTCTGTTTCGGGTTTTTCCTTCACAGGAGCTGCTTTTTTGGATTCCTGTTCCCAGATACGGGTATGGGATAGTGTTATGCGCTTGCTGTTTTTGTTGAATTCAAGCACCTTGAATGGCAATTTCTCTTCAAGGGCAACAGCTGAACCGTCTTCTTTTACCAGATTCTTCTGTCCTACAAAACATTCTATTCCATAGGGTAATGTGACAGTAGCGCCTTTATCCACAAAATTGGTGATTGTCCCTTCATGAACAGAGCCGGTGGTAAAAACGGTTTCGAACACTTCCCAGGGATTCTCTTCCAGCTGCTTATGACCCAGGCGAAGCCTGCGGTTGTCCTGGTCTACTTCAAGAACCACCACATCCAGGTTTTCACCTATGGAAGTAAATTCGGAAGGATGCTTAACCTTTTTTGACCACGACAGGTCGCTTATGTGCACCAATCCTTCCACCCCTTCTTCCAGTTCTACAAAGATCCCAAAATTGGTGAAATTCCTAACCATGGCTGTGTGTCTGGAATCAACCGGGTATTTTTCATTAATAGAAGCCCAGGGATCGGGTTTTAGTTGTTTGATACCCAGCGACATTTTACGTTCTTCCTTATCTATGGTGAGCACAACAGCATCTACCTCCTGCCCCACTTTCAGGAAATCCTGTGCGCTGCGCAGGTGGGAAGACCAGGATATTTCGGTCACATGGATCAGGCCTTCAACCCCGGGTTGCACTTCCACAAAAGCTCCATAATCTGCTATGACCACTACACGGCCCTTGACCACCGTCCCGATGGTTATATTGTCTCCCAGGGAATCCCATGGATGGGGTGTAAGTTGTTTCAGGCCCAGGGCAATGCGTTTCTTGGTGTCGTCAAAGTCAAGGATAACCACATTGATCTTCTGGTCAAGCTGGACAATTTCCTCAGGGTGGTTGATCCTTCCCCAGGATAGGTCGGTAATGTGGATAAGGCCGTCAACGCCTCCCAGGTCCACAAACACACCGTAGGAAGTGATGTTTTTCACTGTACCTTCCAGGATCTGTCCTTTTTCCAGTTTCCCTATGATATCGGCCTTCTGGGCTTCCAGTTCAGCCTCTATCAGGGCTTTGTGTGAAACGACAACGTTGCGGTATTCGTGGTTGATCTTGACAATCTTGAATTCCATTGTCTTGTCAACAAACACATCGTAATCGCGGATAGGTTTGACATCAATCTGGGAACCGGGCAGGAATGCCTCAATTCCAAAAACGTCAACAATCATACCGCCTTTTGTGCGGCATTTGATATAACCCTTGATGATCTCATCCTTGTCGTAAGCATCATTTATGCGATCCCAGGAACGCAGGGACCGGGCTTTTTTATGAGACAGAATCAACTGTCCCTTTCTGTCTTCGGCAGTTTCTACGTAGACATCCACTTTTTCACCCACGGCCAGTTCCGGGTTGTAACGGAACTCGTTTATGGAAATCACCCCTTCACTCTTGAATCCGATGTTTACAATGACTTCCCTTTTGTTTAGGGCGACCACGGTACCTTCTACAATATCGTTTTCAATGATCTTGTTGAGGGTCTGAATGTACTGGTCTTCTATGACACTTTTTTCTGTGTCGTATACGCTTTCTTTTTCAAATGCATCCCAGTCAAACTGATCAACAGGAACCGATGCATTGCTGGTGTTTCTTTTTATAAGGTTATGGACCTCAGGAACTTCTTCCGAATAATCTTCTAGCTCTTCTTTTTGCTGGATAACGATTTCTTCCGGATCCTGAACTTCGCTCAGGTTGTTTTTTGGAGACAATTCTTTTTCTTTTGCCATGATAATAGTTCAATAAGAATTAGATGGTTAGACTTTATTTATAAACCCTTTACAGGGGCTGCAAAAGTAAATGTTATTTTTTAATTATCAAAAGAATGTAACTTTATAGTTTCAATTTTTATCCATAATCATATGAATAAAACCGAATCCGGGATCAGATCATTTCCTAAAAATTTCTGGACTGCCGTTGGTATGGAGTTCTTTGAACGCGGAGCCTATTACGGGGTGCTTTCGGTGCTGTCTGTTTACCTTGTCCTTTCTCCTGATGAAGGGGGATTGGGCTTTTCCAGAGAAGCTGCAGGAGCCGTCATGGGAACTATCCCCCCCCTGCTCTACTTTCTGCCCCTCTTTGCCGGGGCCCTGGCAGACAGGTATGGATTCAGGAATATGCTCATGATCGCTTTCTTCTTCCTGACAACTGGGTATTTCCTGACCGGTTTCATGAGCTCCTATGGGCTGGTTTTCGCTTCACTGGTTGTGATGGCCATTGGCGCAGGTTTCTTCAAACCTGTTATATCGGGCACGATTGCCCACTCAACTACAGAAAAGAACTCCACATTGGGTTTTGGCATCTTTTACTGGTCTATCAACCTGGGAGCCTTTTTGTTCCCGCTCCTTCTGGTACCCGTACTTAAAAAAGAATCCTACAGTTATGTTTTCTGGATGGCCGCAGCGGCCGGTGTGGTATTGCTTCTGATGAACATTTTCCTCTATAGGGAGCCAGTCCGTGCCAGGGAAAAAGTTCCTTTTTCCAAAATTTTCGAAGATATGGCTGTCGTTTTCCGGGACTGGAAATTTATTGTCATGATCCTGATCTACTCCGGTTTCTGGATCATGTATTTCCAGATGTACGGGACCGTTCTCTGGTATGTGAACGAATACATGGACATGACCCCTGTAAACAACGCATTAAATGGTGTCATAGTCTGGCTGACACAGAAACCGTCTGCCTGGGAATTTGATGTGGAACATGTCACCGTTCTGAACGCAGGGGTGATCATCCTGCTGCAGTTGTTCGTATCCCGGATCGTAAGCCGTTTCAAGGCCCTGCCCACCATAATCACCGGTATTGGCCTGGGCACAGCGGGCATGGCCATTCTGGCCTGTTCTTCCTATGCCTGGGTTTTTATTGCAGGCTGTATAGTTTTTACCCTGGGGGAAATGACCGCACATCCCAAATTTAATTCATTCGTAGGACTTATTGCTCCATCGGGGAAAAAAGCCATTTATATGGGTTATTCTTTTTTCTGCAGCGTGATTGGCAGTTTTGTAGGCGGTTTTGTGGGGGCCCCCCTGTACAGTCAGTTTGTGGACAAGATGGGCAGGCCCGATTTGCTATGGCTGATATTCAGCTGCGTAGGTATGTTGAGCATGGCAGGGCTCATATGGTTTAATCGTTATGTAATCAATAAAGGATCCACTCAGTCATGAATATATCCGAAAAAATCACAGCGCTCCGGCGCCTGATGAAACAGCAGGGATGGGATGCAGCAGTCATCTCGGGAACGGACCCGCACGGCAGCGAATACCTGCCGGAACGGTGGCAGCAAAGAAAGTGGATATCGGGTTTTACCGGCTCGTTCGGAACCGTGGTTGTTACGCATACCCATGCCGGATTGTGGACTGACACACGGTATTTTATCCAGTCACGCAAAGAACTGGAAGGAACGGAATTCGAACTGCATCCCCTGCGGGTCCCGGATGCGGTGGATTACCCGCAGTGGCTTGCTGCCAGCCTGCCCGCAGGATCAGTTACCTGCATAGACGGGGAGTGCATGACTTACCGGCAGGTTCAGCTACTATACCAATCTGTCAAGGTCAACTCCGGCAGCATTGTCAACAGGCCCTCTTTTCTTGATGAAATCGGCAGGGACAAGTCTCCCCTGCCGTTAAGTCCTGTCTATGTCCTGGAACCAAAATACAGCGGCCGTGAAACGGAAGACAAGATTCAATGGTTGCGCAGGGAGTTGTCCACCAGGGGCTGTTCCCACATCCTGCTCAGCGGACTGGACCAGATAGCATGGCTTTTTAATATCCGCAGCCACGACATTCTCTATAATCCGGTAGCCATTGCCTATGCCCTGGTGGATTCGCGCTATGCAACCCTCTTCATAACAGAGACAAAAGTGGGAGAGGGCGTCAAAAAGACACTTAGGGCGCAGGGGGTGGATATTGCTCCATACGAATCCCTGACGGCCCTACTGAAAGGCCTGTCACCGGATTCGGTCTTCATGGCCGATGGGGATACCCTGAACCACAGCCTTTTCCAATTTTTATTATCCCGTTTTAGCGCAGCGGGTGTAAAAGATACCCCATCCCCTGTCATCCTGGCAAAAGCCCTTAAAAATCCTGTGGAAACGGAAGGATTCAGAAAAGCGTTCCTGAACGACGGTCTGGCCATGGAGCGGTTCCTGTTCTGGCTGGAAAAAACCCTGGAGCAAGATATCCCGCTGACAGAAAAAGATGCTGCAGACAAACTTTCCTGGATGCGTACCCTCTCCCCTGATGCCATGGGCGACAGTTTTCAATACATACCGGCATACGGGCCCAATGCAGCCCTGCCCCACTACAGCACAGCAGCCGCTTCGTACACCCGTCTGGAGAAAAAGGGGCTTTTTTTGATTGATTCGGGAGGTCATTACCTCTACGGGACCACAGACATCACCCGGACCATCCCGCTGGGACCGCTGACTCCCCTGGAAAAGGAAGATTACACCGTGGCACTGAAAGGAATGATTGCCCTGAGCCGGGCCGTTTTTCTGAAAGGGACCCGGGGAACCCACCTGGACATGCTGGCAAAAGATCCGCTGTGGAGGTACCGCCGCAATTACGGACACGGGACCGGGCATGGGATAGGGCATTTTCTGTGTGTGCATGAGGGTCCCCAGGACATCAGGATGACCTGGAAAGACCAGGAGCTCCTGCCGGGGATGGTCACTTCCAACGAGCCGGGCATTTACCGGGAAGGCTCCCATGGAGTAAGGCATGAGAACATCCTTTTATGCAAGGAACTGGAAGAAAATGAATTCGGACGCTGGCTTGGCTTTGAGACCCTTACTCTATGCCACATTGATACATCGGCAATAGTTGTCTCTCTTTTGGAAAGGGGGGAAATCGAATGGCTCAACCGGTACAATAAAAGTGTATATGAAAAAATGGTTCCTTACCTGACTTATGAAGAATCGCGCTGGCTGCAGCAGAAAACCGCTGCGCTTACTTGATCATTTTCCTCCTTCTGAATAAAAAAATGGCTATTACCACAGTCAGAAGCATCAATAAAAGCAATATCACAAAATCCCATAACTGGTTCCCCGACACAATGGGTAATTTCACGTTCATACCAAAAATACTGGCAATTAGGGTGGGAGGCATGAGTAAAAGGGAAACAAAAGTGAATACACGCATCAGTTTGTTCTGCTCCAGATTGATCAGACCCAGTGCAGTATTCTGAAGGTACTCAAGCCGTTCAAAACTAAAATTGGCATGGTGTATGAGTGAATCAATGTCTTTGTTCAGGATTTCCAGTTTTGAATACAAGTCCCTTGGAAATTTGTCGCTCTTGAAAATACCGGAAAGGATCCTTTGTTTGTCAACACCGTTTGTCCTGATGACCATGGTGTTTTCCTGCAACTGATTCACATCCAGAAGAAAGGACTCGTCCATGGATTCTCCCAGGTCAATTCTCCGGGACAATTGTGTAATTTCCTTGGAAAGGATCTCCACCAGGTCGGCATCCACATCAATCCTATTCTCCAGGATACTCACCATGATGTGGTAACCGGTGGGATAAAATTTAAGGTTGTTGAGTAATTTGCGCTGGACTTCAGCCAGAGTTCTGAGCGGTGTGTGCCGTAATGTAACCAGAATGCTCTCGGACAAAATAAATGATACCGGAACAGAAGCATAATCGTCTGGTCCGGGGATCAGGAAGTTGGTATTGGCAAAGATGGTGGTTTCTGTTTCCGAGTAACGGGAAGAAGATTCGATCTCCTCGGCCTGGGCCCTGCTCTGCAGAGTGGTGTCCAGGAAATCCTCCACTGCCCTTTTTTCATCCCCTGTGGGACTATGCAAATCTATCCATAAAACATCATCCAATCCCAGTTTATCCAGGATTTTTACATCTGTATCGTTTAAGATTTGCCCTTTGGATTTGTAAAATATTTCGATCATGATGCGAAGTTTATCAGGTAAAACATACGGTTGCAAACGTTTGTTTCCCTTCAACTTCGCGGCTTTGATCTTACTTTATGAGCAATTTGCCAGCAGGTACCTGAATTCCCTGTATGTTTTTCACGATAACGCATACCTAATTCGTTTTAAGTCCTTGCAAGCAATGGTTTATATGGTTAACTAACCGTCCGGCATTTGCTGTTAGATAATTTTTGCAAATGTAACTTTTTTTTTTGAACAAACATCAGGCGGTCACCCGGGATGATTTTTCCCTGAAAATCCACATACCTAAAAACACTAGCAACCCGTTAACTATCAGAACAGTAAACCCCAACCCGAAATGAAACCAGGCTTTGAATGCCAGGTCTGTCAGATAGCACAGAACAGGGGCTGCCAGGGCAAGGTACGGGGTCACTTTGTCCCGGACCCGGTATTTTGTCAGGATTCCAAAAAAGAAAAATCCCAGCAACGGCCCGTAGGTATAGGCAGCCAACAGGTAAACCAGGTTGATTATTGCCTGGTTGTTGACAACGTACAGTATCAGGATGATGAGGAAGAACAACACAGCAAAAGACGCATGGATCATTTTTCGGATTCTGGCCTTCCGCTCCTGTGCCAGATCTTTCTTTTTGTTAAAACCAAGAAAATCGATACAGAAAGAAGTTGTCAGGGAGGTGAGTGCCCCGCCGGCACTGGGATACGATGCGGAAATCAGACCGATGATAAAAAAAAGACCCACACCCAGTCCAAGATACTGCGATGCAATCACGGGAAACAATTTGTCAGTCTGGGCTTTACTGAAATTGCCTATGGCATCGGCCAGCCCTATGCCCTGCATGCCTCCCAGGTGCTGGTTCACATATATGGCCATGACAGCCCCCAGTGTCAGGAATAAAATATTTACCAAAACCAGGGTGATGCTGGTCGTATAAATATTCTTCTGAGCCGATTTCAGATCTTTGCAGGTCAGGTTCTTCTGCATCATCTCCTGGTCCAGCCCCGTCATGACTATGGTGATGAATATCCCGCTTATGAATTGCTTAACCGCATTGTTGGATGCACTCCAGTCCCAGTTGAACCAGCTGGAATAATCCGTTGCCACCACGGCACGTGTCATAGTGCCAAAATTCCAATCCATAGCCCTGACTATGGAAATTACCGTTAAAATGACAGCCAGAATCATAAAGGTGGTTTGCAGCACGTCGGTCCAGATGATGGTTTTGACCCCTCCTCTGTAGGTGTATAGGAAAATCAGCAGCATGAACACGCCTGCCACTACCCAGAAAGGCACAGAACCCTCAGGCAGGAACGTGTGAAGGACCAGTACAACGATAAAGATCCTGACGGCTGCTCCCAGGATGCGTGAAACCATAAATACAGCCGCTCCCGTACGGTAGGTGGTAAACCCGAAACGGTTTTCAAGGTACGTGTATATGGATGTCACATTCATTTTGTAATAGAGCGGCAGTAAAACCCTGGCTATAACCAGATACCCTATTACAAAGCCTAGCACAAGGGGCATGTAGTAAAAATTTTCATTCATTACATTGCCCGGGACAGAGATGAAGGTTACCCCGCTTATGGAAGTGCCTACCATTCCATAAGCCACAATGGGCCACGGGGATTTCTTATTCCCCAGAAAAAAGGAATTGCTGTCGGCTTTTCGCGAGGTGAGCCAGGAAATAAAAAAGAGCAGGGCCGTATATACTGCAAAAGCTGTTAACAGCCAGGAAAGCGGGAATGTATGTTCCATGTGCAAAAAAGGATTATTCGGGTTTAAAGGGCTGTCTGTTCTCTATAGACCTGCCTAAGGTAAGTTCATCTGTGTATTCCAGCTGGTCACCAAAGCCCACGCCCCGGGCAATGGTTGTGACAGACAGTTTGAATGGGACTATTTTTTTAAAGAGGTAAAAACACGTGGTCTCTCCTTCCATGGTCGTGCTCAGGGCAAGTACCACTTCCCTGACTCCTCCCCTGGCGAGCCTTTCCATGAGTGGTTCAACAGCCAGGTCGGCCGGGCCTATGCCATCTATTGGGGATATGATGCCGCCCAGTACGTGGTATAAACCCTTATAGCGTCCGGTATGTTCAATGCTCATCACATCCCGTACATTTTCCACAACACAAATGATTCCGAGGTCGCGGTCAGGGTTGGAACAAACCGGACACAGGGCAGCATCGGATATCATTCGGCACTGGGAACAATAAACAACGTTCCTGCGTAAATCTGTTATGCTTTGTGCCAGGTTTTCTGCCTCTTCTTCTTCCTGTCTAAGCAGGTGCAGCGCCAGCCTCAGGGCCGATTTTGGGCCTATGCCGGGAAGGCGTGAAAAGGCATCCACCGCCTTTTGCAGCAAATCGGAGACGTAACGGGGCTCAAACATGGCTATTGTTTTTCACGGCGTGAACTGCCGAGCGCACCGTCCCATATTGCAACAGCAGGGAACGCGCCTTGCCGTAGTCTTCAATCCCTGTATCTTCCATGATCATTTTGGTGCCCCTGTCAATGAGTTTGGCATTGGAGAGCTGCATATCCACCATCTTGTTTCCCACCACATGCCCCAGGCGGATCATGACAGTCGTGGATATCATATTTAGTATCAGTTTCTGAGCGGTACCCGATTTCATTCTTGTAGAACCTGTGACAAACTCCGGACCCACAACGGCAACTATGGGAATTTCGGCCTCCAGTGTTAACGGGGATCCGGGATTGCAGGTTATGCACGCTGTCAGCAATCCCATACGCCGGGCATTGCGAAGGGCCCCTATCACGTAAGGTGTCGTCCCCGAAGCAGCAATTCCCACCACCACATCGTTGATTCCGATATGGTGATCCCTGAGTTCCTCCCAACCTGCTTCCAGGCTGTCCTCGGCCTTTTCTACCGCTTTGCGTATGGCTGCATCCCCTCCGGCTATCAGGCCGATAACCAGATCGTACGGAGCTCCGAAAGTAGGGGGAATTTCCGAGGCGTCCAGAATGCCCAGCCTGCCGCTGGTCCCCGCTCCCATGTAAAACATCCTTCCGCCATCCCTGATGCGGGCAACAATTCCTTCCACCAGCTTCTCAATGTCCGGGATGCAGGGGATAATCGCAGAAGGGACAGTCTGGTCCTCCTTGTTGATGTTTTCCAGCAATTCCCTTACAGACATCCTTTCCAGATGATCGTACCGCGACCGTTGTTCTGTTAATTTCTGTATCATTCCTGTTGGGCAATAAGATTCCTGTGGTATGCCACCAGGCCTTCAATGGGGGTACGCACAATCTTCCCCACCTGCATCCCGTGCCGGGCAGCCGACGCCAATACTTCTTCCCTGAAATAATGGGCAACCGAACCTACAATATTCACCGGATAGGTCTTGTAGTCATAATGGATAATGTTGCGCGAGAAAAATTCATCAAAGGCTTTCCCAAGAAACTCCTGAACGTAGGGATGCGACTGGTGATCCCCCAGAAACAAGGTGAATGAAGCCAGGAACCTGTTGGGCATGGGCTGCCTGTAGACTTTTTCTATGATATCCAGTAGCCCTAGTTTGTATTGTTTTTCAAAAGCCTCACTCAAATCTTCGGGCAGCATCTTTTTCAGGTAATCGGAAACGAGCTTTTTCCCAAGTACCGCCCCACCGCCTTCATCTCCCAGGATGTATCCGCAGGCCGGTACGTTATCCACGATCTTTTGACCATCATAAAAACACGAATTGGCTCCAGTGCCCAGTATGGCGGCAATGCCTTTTTCGGACCCGCAAAGACACCGTGCAGCAGCTAGCAGATCTGAGTTGGCTTCAACCATACACCCGGCGAATGCCTTCTGAAAAGAACGTGTCAGGATGTCAATCTTATCCTCTCCGGCCACTCCTGCCCCGTAAAAAAACACCTGGCTTACATCCCCCCGTATGGCCGGTTTAAGGCTTAATTCAATAGTTCTGAGAATATCCTGTTCAGAAACAAAAAAAGGATTGATTCCTACTGTCTGGATGGCCTGAATAGTCCCGTCCCTGTGTACTACCCTCCAGGCAACTTTGGTAGATCCGCTGTCTGCAACCAATATCATAATGACCCTGTTTAATGAGGTTACAAATTTAGATAAATTGCGAAACAAATTGCTAACTTTGTAGGATAAACACGCACTATTAATGATTACAAAAGAATTGCTCAACCCAAAAAGCATTGTGGTCGTAGGAGGGTCCAATGACTTGCACAAACCCGGTGGAAAGGTGATTAAAAATCTGATAGACACCCGTTACCCTGGAAAACTTTATGCTGTTAACCCAAAAGCTGATTCCGTACAGGATCTGCCCTGTTTTCACACGGTGGAAGAGGTTCCCGGTGCAGAAGTAGCCATCCTGGCCATTCCGGCTGCTTATTGCCTGCAGGCTGTTGAAACGCTTTGTTCCACTAAAGGCACAAAAGGGATCATCATCTTTTCGGCCGGTTTCTCGGAAGAAAGCCCGGAAGGGGCTGCACTCGAAAAAAAGATACGCACGGTAGCAGACCAATACAATGCGACGCTCATAGGTCCAAACTGCGTAGGGTATATGAATGAGCATTATGCAGGGGTGTTCACCTCACCCATACCACACTTTGTGCCCGACAGCATAGACTTGATTTCCGGTTCCGGGGCAACGGCCCTGTTCATCATAGATGCGGCTGTCCAGCTTGGCATCCCCTTTGCCAATGTATTCTCTGTAGGGAATTCTGCCCAGACCGGCATGGAAGAAGTCCTGGAATACATGGACCAAAGTTACGTGCATGGTAAAAGTGCTCCTGTAAAGCTGATCTATGCTGAAAGCATCAAAAATCCCCTCAAATTATGGAAACACGCCGCTTCCCTGTACCGCAAGGGGGCCAGAATCGCTGCCGTAAAAGCCGGCTCTTCAGAAGCCGGAAGCCGGGCCGCCTCATCACATACCGGAGCCCTGGCCAGCCCGGATAGCGCAGTAACGGCCCTGTTTGAAAAAGCCGGCATTATCCGCTGCAACGGCAGGAACCAGCTCCTGACCGTAGCGTGCATTCTGCTTAAAGGTGTTCCAAAAGGGAAAAGCATGTGCGTTATCACACATGCGGGAGGACCTGCGGTCATGCTTACCGATGTGCTATCAGAGAACGGGATAGGGGTCCCTACACTGGAAGAAAGTAAAAGAAAAATATTGCTTCCAAAACTATTCCCCGGCTCCTCTGCGGCCAATCCCATAGACTTTCTGGCAACAGGCACTGCACAGCAGTTAGGGGAGATCATTGATTTTGTAGAGGGCCAGTGCCCCGAATATGACGGAATGGCTGTAATATTTGGATCTCCCGGTCTTAACAGTGTATTTGATGTCTACGACCTGCTCCACATTAAAATGTCCCAATGCAGCAAACCCGTCTACCCCATATTCCCGTCAGCACTCAATGTTGTGGAAGAGATCCGGGAATTTCAGAAAAAAGGAAGGCTCTATTTCCCCGACGAGGTTGTGTTTGGCTCGGCTTTGTCTAAGGTGTTGAACACCCCGCTCCCGGTTCCGGAAGATATTGAGTTGCCGGAGATAGATGAACAGGCCGTCCGCCGGATCGTGGACAGTGCTTCTGAAGGATACCTGCCGCCAGCCCAGATTAGTGCCCTGCTGGATGCCGCCGGGATCCCCGGGGCAAGAGAAGCTGTTGCCCATAATGAAAAGGAATTGGCCGCTGCCGCAGCCCGGGTGGGATTCCCCCTGGTTATGAAGGTCGTCGGCCCGGTGCACAAATCTGATGTGGGTGGAGTCAGGCTGAACATTTGCGATGAGCAAACGTTGCACGAAGTCTTCAGGGAAATGATCAGCATAAAGGACACCACCGCCATCCTGCTCCAGTCACAACTTACGGGCAGGGAACTTTTCATAGGGGCCAAAAGGGAACCTTTATTCGGCCATACGATAGTCTGCGGCCTGGGAGGAATTTTTGTGGAAGTCCTCAAAGACATAAGTACCGGGCTTAGCCCGCTTTCCGCAACAGAAGCCGCCCGGATGGTACGCAATCTGAAAGGATACGGTCTGATCCGGGGTGCCCGGGGTCAGGAAGGGGTGAACGAAGATCTGTTCATACAGGCCATCTGCCGCGTATCGGCATTGTGCCGGTGCGCTCCCGAAATTGCAGAAATGGACCTGAATCCGCTTCTGGGAACAGCGCGTGCCGTAGTAGCAGTAGACGCCAGGATAAGGATCTCACGTACATGATCAGAAGGTTGCTTGCATGGTTTAAGAGCCAGTCTCCGGGGGTACAGGTCATGATTATCACGATCCCTTTGCTCCTGCTGGCTATCCTGCTCAGCTGGGACAGGGTGTGGGAAGGCGTAAAGAAAGGTTTTTCCTTTTTTAGCAAGTAAAATGTAAGCAATTTTAAAAATTCGCTTTATATTTGTAAGTATTTTTGATAAACAACTTATAATTTCAATTAATATGGCATTCAAAGGCGCTATTGTAGTAGACATTGAAAGATGCAAGGGATGCAGCGTTTGTGTGGTAAATTGCCCCACTCAAACGATTGCCCTGGCAAAAAAGGTTAACAGCAAAGGTTATCCTTATTCCTATATGGAGAACCCGGATAATTGCACCGGTTGCGGAAATTGTGCAACCGTATGTCCGGATTCTGTGATTACTGTATACAGAGTTAAAATATAACAAAAGGAATACTATGGCAGAAAAATTATTGAAGAAAGGGAACGAGGCCATTGCCCTGGCCGCCATCCGTTACGGTGCGGACGGGTATTTTGGTTACCCCATTACCCCTCAGAGCGAAGTGATGGAGACCCTGATGGAAGAGATGCCCTGGGAAACGACCGGAATGGTAGTCCTGCAGGCAGAAAGTGAAACGTCTTCCATTAACATGCTCTACGGTGGAGCCTGCTGCGGGAAGAAAGTTATGACCTCCTCATCCAGCCCCGGTATCAGCCTAATGTGCGAGGGTATGTCCTATATGGCCGGTGCAGAATTACCGTGCCTGGTGGTCAATGTGATCCGCGGCGGTCCCGGACTGGGTACCATCCAACCGGCCCAGGGAGATTATTTTCAGTCGGTTAAGGGTGGCGGTCACGGCGATTACAAGATCATAGTACTGGCTCCTGCCTCGGTTCAGGAAATGTACGATTTTGTTGGTCTGGGTTTTGAATTGGCATTCAAATACCGCAATCCGGTGCTGATCCTGTCTGACGGTGCTATTGGCCAAATGATGGAAAAAGTAGAATTGCGCGAACCGGTCAGACGCCTTACAGACCAGGAAATTGCAGAAAAATACGGCCATTGGGCAACCGTGGGCAAACCCGCCAGCCGTCACGGAAATATCATCTCTTCCCTTTCCCTGGCGGCTTCCGAGATGGAAGCCATAAACCTCCGGCTCCAGGAAAAATTCCAGAAGATGAGGGAAAACGAAGTACGTTTTGAAAAAATGATGTGCGACGATGCAGAATACATGCTGGTAGCATTCGGAAGTTCTGCCCGTATTTGTGAGGGCACCCTGGAAATTGCCCGCGAAAAAGGGATTCGGCTGGGATTGCTCAGGCCCATCACCCTGTTTCCTTTTCCCGAACAGGCCATTCGTGAGATGTTGCCGCAGCTCAAGGGCATCATGTCAGTAGAACTAAACTCGGGTCAGATGGTAGAAGACGTACGCCTGGCCGTCAACGGAACTGTACCTGTGGAATTCTACGGAAGGATGGGCGGATCCATATTCTCTCCTGAAGAAGTATTCGGAGCCTTAACTAAGAAATTCAACCTGTAATCGCAATCATTATGGACGTTAAAGATATCATTAAACCTGAAAATCTGGTATACAACAAAAGCAAAGTGCTGACAGATACAATCATGCACTATTGTCCCGGTTGCAGTCATG
This sequence comes from Bacteroidales bacterium UBA5226, assembly GCA_002409325.1. Lineage (GTDB taxonomy): Bacteria > Bacteroidota > Bacteroidia > Bacteroidales > UBA932 > DMER64. The sequence goes on from DHUU01000020.1 coordinate 184,443, forward strand.
GCGTGGTTCATAAATTACTGGCAGAGGTCATTGAAGACATGGGAATCCAGGACAACGCCATTGGTGTCTCTCCGGTGGGTTGTGCCGTTTTTGCCTATAAATATATCAATATTGACTGGCAACAGGCTGCACACGGACGCGCCCCCGCACTGGCTACCGCTACAAAGAGACTATATCCCGATAAATACGTCTTTACCTATCAGGGAGACGGTGACCTTGCCTCTATCGGCACGGCAGAGATCATGCACGCCTGCAACCGTGGAGAAAACATTGTTGTCATATTCATTAACAACGCCATATATGGGATGACCGGGGGACAAATGGCCCCTACTACCCTTCTGGGGATGAAAACAGCTACAACTCCCTACGGACGCAGGGCCGATCTTAACGGATACCCGTTCAAGATCACTGAACTGATAGCCCAACTGGAAGGAACCTGTTATGTGACACGTCAGTCTGTCCAGAATCCGGGCAGTGTCAGAAAAGCAAAAAAAGCCATACGGAAGGCTTTCGAAAACTCGGCACAGAAAAAAGGAACATCCTTTATTGAGATCGTTTCTGCCTGCAATTCCAACTGGAAAATGACTCCGGTACAGGCCAATAAGTGGATGGAAGAAAACATGTTCCCGTTTTATCCCCTGGGAGACATAAAAGACAGATAATTATGAAAGAAGAATTGATTATAGCAGGTTTTGGAGGACAAGGTGTCCTCTCTATGGGCAAAATCCTTGCCTATTCAGGAATCATGCAGGATAAAGAGGTCACCTGGATGCCTTCCTATGGCCCCGAAATGCGCGGGGGAACGGCCAACGTGACGGTAATCATCAGTGACAAACGTATAAGCTCTCCCATCCTCCAGTGGTGTGATACAGCCATCGTGCTCAACCAGCAGTCCATGGACAAGTTTGAACCCATGGTCAAGAAAGGGGGCCTGTTGCTTTACGACCCCAACGGCATATCACGCCATCCGGTGCGCAAAGACATTAAGGTCTGCTCCATAGCGGCAGCCGATTTGTCAAACCGGATGGAGATGTCCAAGGCTTTTAACATGGTCGTTCTGGGCGCCTATCTGAAAATGAAACCCATCCTGGAAAAAGACAATGTGATCAGGGGCCTGAAGAAGTCCCTGCCAGAAAGGTATCATGATCTGATCCCTATGAACGAGAAGGCCATAGAGCTGGGAATGAAAGAAGTAAAAGAGGTCATTTAGACCTCTTTTTTTATTCGCTAAAAATGCATTATCTTTGCTTAACGGACAATGCATATGAAACCTCAACACGCTGCAATTATCAACCCTCTTAAGCAGAAGATAGAAACACTAATTTCACTGCATGAAAAGGCGTTGACTGAAAACAGTGAATTGAACAGAACATTACAAACCTTAAGCGAAGAACAGAATATATATAAAAAAGAAAAAGAAGAATTAGAACAGAAAGTGCAAAAACTCCAGATGGCTGGTGCTTTTCTGAAAACTAGTGAAGATACCAAAGAAGCAAAGCAGAAGATCGGGAAATTGATCAGGGAAATCGATAAATGTTTAACCATGCTTAACCGATAGCCCGCCAACATGAGTGACAATAAATTATCCATAAAAATTAGTATTGCGGATCGTTATTACCCTTTACGTATAGCGACAGAAGACGAGGAAATGGTACGGGCTGCAGCGCAGCGGATAAACCAGAAAATTGAGCAGTTCAACGTAAAGTATTCAGGGCAGGATACACAGGATGCCCTGGCAATGGCCACCCTTCAATTTGTTCTGAGCCTGCTCAAATATGAAAAGGACGACGAGACAAGTCAGATAGTCACAGAAATTGCCTCTTTGGATAATTTTTTAAGGGAATACCTGGAAAGATAATTAGTTGACCCGTTACATACCAGCTCTTTGCGAAACTCAACACTTTAAATCAAATGGAGTGTCTTGACTGTTAAAAACAGGCCCCTTTGTTACCCTTCGGGGAATTCCGGTTTCGGGACGTGGGAAGTTCGCAACAAAAATCAGATCCTCCAGACCTTGCTAATCAGGGTTTTTGCTAAACAGTGGTATGCTAACGGGTTTTTCATTTACTATGACTACAAAACATAAACAACTATACAACATAAACAACCATGAACAATATATATATAATTGCTGCAATCTGCCTGATCGTGGGATTTTCGCTGGGATATGCCATATTCAGGACGGTGATCCTCAAAAGCAAGGCCAAGACCCTTCTTAAGGAGGCTGAAACAGAAGGTGAAAACATAAAAAGGGAAAAAATCCTTCAGGCTAAGGAAAAATTCCTTCAGCTAAAGACAGAACATGAACAACTGATCATTGAACGAAATAATAAGATAGCCCAGGCAGAAAACAAGCTGAAGCAGCGGGAAATAGCTATGAATCAGCAAAATGCCGATATTCAACGGAAGAGTAAGGAGGTATCAACTCTGAAAGAGACCCTGTCATCGCAACTGGAGCTGACCGAGAAAAAGGTAGAAGAATTTGAAAAACTGCGCCTGCAGCAGATAGAAAAAATTCAAAGTATGGCCAACATGTCGGCAGAAGAGGCTAAGGCCCAGCTTGTAGAGACTATGAAAGAGGAAGCCAAGAGCCAGGCCATGTCATACATCAGTGAGGTCATGGACGAAGCCCGGCTCACGGCAGGCAAGGAAGCCAAACGGATAGTTGTGAATACCATCCAGCGGGTGGCAACGGAAACGGCTATAGAAAATGCGGTGACCGTATTCAATATCGAAAATGACGAGATAAAAGGGCGCATCATTGGCCGCGAAGGAAGGAACATCCGAGCCCTGGAAGCAGCCACAGGCGTTGAAATTGTTGTAGATGACACACCCGAGGCCATCCTTCTGTCTGCCTTTGATCCAGTCCGGCGCGAAGTGGCCCGGCTGGCACTGCACCAACTGGTGACCGATGGCCGCATTCACCCGGCCCGCATAGAGGAAGTAGTGGCCAAAATTCAGAAGCAGGTAGAAGAAGAAATCGTGGAAACCGGTAAGCGTACCTGCATAGACCTGGGAATCCACGGGCTCCACGCCGAGCTGGTCAGGCTGGTGGGTAAGATGAAATACCGTTCTTCCTACGGTCAGAACCTGTTGCAGCACTCACGGGAAGTAGCCAATTTCTGCTCCATTATAGCCTCCGAGCTGGGGCTGAACGCCAAACTGGCCAAAAGGGCCGGATTGCTTCACGACATAGGCAAAGTATCGGACGATGATCCTGAATTGCCCCATGCCATCCTGGGCATGCGGCTTGCCGAAAAATTCAAGGAAAGACCCGAGGTTAGTAACGCCATAGGTTCCCACCATGAAGAAACAGACATGACTTCACTGATCGCTCCCCTGGTTCTGGTTGGGGATGCCATATCCGGAGCACGCCCGGGAGCACGCCGCGAAGTCATTGAATCATATATAAAAAGGCTTAAAGGCATGGAAGACCTTGCCCTGTCATACCCGGGCGTTACCAAAACCTACGCCATACAGGCAGGAAGGGAATTGCGGGTTATCGTGGGTTCTGAAAAAGTAAGTGACCAGGATGCGGAAAAACTCTCGCAGGATATTGCCCACAAGATACAGGACGAAATGGTTTATCCGGGACAGGTAAAAATCACGGTCATCAGGGAAACCCGGGCGGTCAATTTTGCCAAATAGCGGGTATGCTCACGCGCAGCGGTCCACTGTAGGGCTCTCCCTCCGCACGGATCACATAGCGGAACGGCCCTGGATGTTTTTTTACAACGGTATCACAGAGAATCCACGCATTATCCCAGGTAAAGACACGGTATTCACCGGCCGGAAGGTTGTCGTAACGGAAAATGGTCTTATTTCCCCTGATTGTTCCTTTTAGAATATGGCGTCCGGGGGTATCCCAGCCAAAGTAATCGGAAATAGCCCGTAACAGGAATTCCCCGTTTTCCCTGAGTGAGGAAACGGTCACCCATGACCTGTCTGGATTTTCATTATAGTAGGAATAAGGCATTTCAATGGTCATGGCCAGGGTCCTGCCACCGGTCCTGTTCCACAGCCATCCTTCCACGTAACGGGGTGCCGGAACTGAATAAAACATATCTTCAGGAAAGAAGTACGGATTGTCGTCTGTTGTCAGGTAGGCCAGGCGCATGGCTTTCTCATGGTACTGGGAATTGGTGGATTCTTGGGTGGGAACGTAATAACTGATTTTGTCATCGGACTGGGCATGCATGTTAAGCACCAGGTCAAAGGGGCATTCCCGTGTAAGTGAATCCATCCTGGCGCGCAAGACCTTAACTTCTACAGAAGTGACGGAATCGTTATGGTCCCAGTTGATCTCCTGGTTGATCCCGCGGGCATTGGAGCGGGAATAACCCCCGTAAACCCCGTCGGGATTGGTAAAAGGTACCACATAAAAGACCGACTGGCGACGATATTGCCTGGCAACAGGCGTATCTTCCGTTAAGCGTCCCAAAAGCCCGTCCAGTTGCCAGTTTGCAGGAGACTCACCCGGATGTACCCGGGCATGAATCCATATCCTGTTTTTTTCTTTTTCCGGCACACCGGGATCGGTTATTGTAAGCATCTGGATGGGCAGCCCCATCATGCTGGTTCCCAGGGTGTCCATCGTAACAAAGGAAGAAGCCGTCCAATGCTTCAGGCGTTCCTGCAGCAGTTCCTGGCCGTATGGAACAAAATAGGCAACATAGACAGTATCGCGGGAAAAGAACGCGGAAACTTTGCGTAGGGACGCCTGGTAATCTTCAAACCGCTGATAATGTTTTGCATCATAGGAATAGACGGCCCGCATGGGATCTGTGTTCTGGAAATCCAGATAGATGTGTTTCCCCTTAACCCCTTCCATCATAAAGTAGAACCAGCGCGCACTGGGCTTGAGCTCAGGATTGGCCGGGTTGTCAGGATCCTGCCGGGAAATGATTTCATAGGCAAGGTGAAGAACCGAATCGGTCCTGGAAGACCGAACCCAGACCGAGTCAATCAGATTCACTTTTCCAAGGCTTCCCGAGTCAAAATTGGCCGAGAATTTCACAGAATGACCCTCCTGCAGCCCGGCTGCAAGAAAAGTCAGTATAAAAAGCCATTTCATTGCTTATATTCCTGGGTATAATACTTGTAAAAAAGGATGATGGATTCAATTCCTTTATGGAACTGGCTTAGCAGGTAACTCTCGTTAGGTGAATGGATGGTATCCCGTTCCAGGCCGAATCCCATCAGCAGCGGTGGTGCTCCAAGAATTTCCTCCAATTCGGCAAGCACGGGGATGCTGCCTCCGCCGCGGCTGGGCACAGGCTCAACCCCATATACCTTTCCTACCGCTTTTGCCGCTGCCTGGTAAACGGGTGACGATATGGGGGCCAGAAAACCTTGACCTCCGTGGTGTTCGGTTACTTCTACCGAGACTCCCGCAGGTGCTATTGATGTAAAATAATCTGCAAACAAACGGGCGATTTGTTTGTGTTCCTGGTTGGGTACCAGCCGCATGGAAATTTTTGCCCTGGCAAAGGAAGGAATTACCGTTTTGGCGCCCTCGCCCGTATAACCGCCCCATATTCCGTTCACATCCAGACAGGGACGGATTCCGGTCCTTTCCAGTGTGGAATAGCCTTCTTCTCCTGCTACGTCCTTTATGCCTATTGACTGTTTGTAATGTTCAGTGTCAAAGGGGGCACGTGCAAGCATTGCCCGGTCCTGAGGGGATAATTCCACCACATGGTCATAGAAGCCTTTGATGGTCACCCTGCCCTTATTGTCAATCAGTCCGGCTATCATTGAGCATAGTACGTTGATGGGATTGGCAATGGCCCCTCCGTAGTGTCCCGAGTGCAGATCCTTATCGGGCCCAGTCACTTTGACTTCCAGATAGGCCAGTCCGCGCATTCCCGTATTTATGGAGGGCACTTCTTCACTGATCATGGTCGTGTCCGATACCAGGATCACGTCACAGGCCAGCATCTGGCGGTTCTGCCTGGCCCACTCCCCCAACGAAGGCGACCCGATTTCCTCTTCTCCTTCAATCAGGAATTTCACATTGCAGGGAAGTTCATTTCTCGAAACCAGGTATTCAAAGGCTTTGACATGCATAAAAGACTGGCCTTTATCATCGTCGGCGCCCCGGGCATAGATGGCCCCGTCCCTGATTTCCGGTTCAAACGGGGAAGATTTCCATAATTCAATGGGATCGACCGGCTGCACATCGTAATGACCGTACACCAGGACGGTGGGTTTTTGGGGGTCAACTAATTTTTCGGCATATATGACGGGATGGCCCTGGGTGGGATAGATCCCGGCCCTGTCGGCTCCGGCTTCCATCAGAGATAACACGTATTGCTGAGCACATTGCCGCATGTGGTCTTTATGTTCCTTCTGAGAACTGACCGAAGGAATTCGCAGCAAGGTAAACAATTCTTCAAGAAAGCGCGGGGAATTATTTGCAATAAAATCTTTTATCTCGCTCATAATATCTTGATTTATAGAATTTTTGTCAATTTTTCCACACGTTTTCTCGCATAAGGCAGGGTAATGCGCAGTGTTTTCTTTCCGGAAGAAGGCGCATCGTACATGGCATCTACCATGATGGTTTCACAGATGGAGCGCAATCCCCGGGCACCCATTTTAAATTCAATGGCCGTATCTACGATGTAATCAAGTACCTGTTGATCAATAGACATTTTTATGCCATCAAGGGCAAAAAGGTGTTTGTATTGTTTAATGAGTGCATTTTTTGGTTTTGTCAGGATATCCTTCAGAGCATCCCTGTCCAGCTTGTTCAGGTAGGTCACCACCGGCATACGTCCCACAATTTCAGGAATCAACCCGTAGGCGCGCAAGTCCTGCGGAGCCACATACCTTACCAGATTATCTTTGTCTATATGCGCTTTTTTTTCTGCCATACCGTAACCAACCACACTGGTGTTCAGGCGTTGGGCAATTTTGCGTTCAATTCCCTCGAAGGCACCCCCGCATATGAACAGGATATTGCGGGTGTTGACCGCTATTAAACGCTGTTCGGGGTGTTTGCGACCTCCCTGGGGGGGTACATTCACCACCGTTCCTTCCAGCAATTTGAGCAAAGCCTGCTGAACCCCTTCCCCCGACACGTCGCGGGTAATGGAGGGATTGTCGCTCTTGCGGGCGATCTTGTCTATCTCGTCAATGAAGACTATCCCCTGCTCTGCCCTGGCCACATCGTAATCAGAGGCCTGCAGTAACCGGGTCAGGATGCTTTCAACGTCTTCACCCACATAACCGGCCTCGGTAAGCACAGTGGCATCTACAATGGCAAAAGGCACGTTAAGCATCCGGGCAATCGTATTGGCCAGCAGTGTTTTACCGGTTCCCGTGGGCCCGACCAGCAGAATATTGGATTTTTCTATGTCAATATTATTGTCCTTTCCGGAACGGATGCGTTTGTAATGGTTGTAGACCGCTACCGAAAGAAATATCTTGGCCTGGTCCTGGCCAATTACATACTCATCAAGAAAATTGCGTATCTCCCTGGGAGTCATTATTTTGCCATTTGGCATGGGGTCCTTTGCAGAAGGGGCTTTGGGCTTGCTCCCATACATTTCCTCCAGCACCAGGGAGGCATCGTGAAGGCAATCTTCACATATGGATGCCTGAATGCCTGTAATGAGCACACCTGTTTCTTTACTTGACTTGCCGCAAAAAGAACAATGGTCTGTGTCCAGGTTTTTTTTCTGCATTATTTTTTGGCTTTCCTGAGCACTTCATCAATAATTCCATAACTGACAGCATCGGTAGCACGCATCCAGAAATCCCTGTCGGCATCTTTTTGAATCTGGTCCAGTGTTTTTCCGGTATGTTCTGCAAGAATCATATAAAGTTGATTCTGAAGTTCCAGAATCTCTTTAACTGCTATGGCCATGTCGGCTACCTGTCCTTCCACTCCGCCCACCGGCTGGTGGATCATCACCCGGGCGTGAGGCAATGCCGAGCGTTTGCCTTTCTTCCCGGCTGCTAGCAAAACCGCGCCCATAGATGCTGCCTGCCCGGTACATATGGTGGCAACATCTGAATGAACCAGCTGGATGGTGTCGTATATACCCAATCCGGCTGTAACCGAACCTCCCGGTGAATTGATATACATTTGAATGTCTTTCCCGGGATCTGTAGAATCCAGGAACAGCAACTGGGCCTGGATAATATTGGCTACCTCGTCCAGGATGGGAACACCCAGAAACAGGATCCTGTCCATCATCAGACGGCTGAACACATCCATCTGGGCTACGTTCAACTGACGTTCCTCTATGATATAGGGGGTTATGGATCCCTGCGGATTGCTGTACAAAGACTGGTACCTGTGCAGGCTCATGCTGCTGATACCTTGATTTCGGATGGCGTATTTTTCAAACTCGGTCATGGGTTATTCCTCTTTGATATCGACTGTAACGTTTTCGCGAATATACGAAATTACTTTGTTCTCCTCTGCCCTCTCATAGAGATTTCTGGCTTCCTTTTCATTGGCCAGCATACTTTCTGCATATTTTATCAGGTGTTCATCGGGAACGTTGTTCATCCCGTACATGGCAAACTGGTAACGGGCCATTGCCACGGCACTCTGAATCATATCGTCTTTTTCAACCTTGAGCCCGGCCTCTTTCATGATGGCTTCCCTGACCAGCTGCCAGCGGAAATCTTCCAGGAATGTAGGAAAATCCTTTTCTATCTGTTCCATGGTGAACTTGCCATCATTGCCTTCATATAACCAGCGTTTAAGCAGGTTCTCGGGAAGACGTAAGCCGGCTTTCTCTACCATGATATTTTTAACATCCTGTCCAAAACGGTAATTGCTTTCACTCTGGTTGTTTCTATCTATCTGTTCCCGGACCTTTTCAAGGAAACTTTCGTGTGTTGTGACATTGCCCGGACCAAAAAGCTTGTCGTACAACTCCTGATTTTCCTGTGCCGGTTCAAAGCGCTTGATCTCTTTGATTACAAAAATAAACACCTGGTCAGTAAAACGCTCCAGTTCTTCAGGCTTTACCTGCAATAACAGGGCCCTGTCTGCTTCTTTTGGAAAAAGAACAGATATATCGGCTTCTGCTTCCTCTCCCACCGCTTTTCCAATAAAGGGCTTCTTGTCTTTGAGTTTGGATATGGTTTTCAGGTTCAGGTACGAATCGTTGATAAGCTGTTCTCCCTGACGGAGATCAACTTTCAGATAATCTTCTTTTCCAACCTGGTCTGTAACCGCCAGTGTGCCCTGCTGTTCCAGGATTGTTTCAATCTGACGGTCAACTTCTTTGACCTCTATGGCTTTTTTTATCAGGGGGATATGCAAGTCTTTATTGATTGCAACTTCAACACGCGGTGCCAGCATCAGGTCAAATGAAAACGTAAAATTCACGTCTTTTTCCCAATCGGTTTTTGTTTGCTCTTCAGATGCCAGCGGTTCTCCGATAATCCGGATAGCTTCTTTCTCCATGTATTCGTTCAGTGCCCCGGACATGATGGTATTGACTTGTTCGAGCAATGTAGAGCGGTAATACATTTTATGTACAATGCCCATAGGGACCATCCCTTTTCTGAATCCTTTGATTTCAAGTTTTCTGCGGACGTCATTCAGGGCCTTTTTCACTTTCTCGCTGTAATCGCTTTCTTCAACCAACACGGTTACCTGCAGGGAAAGGTCATCAATTTCTTTCTTAGTGATATTCATAATATTAATCTTATAAGGGGCTGCAAAAGTAGGTATTAATCGTCAAAAAACCAATCATTTTCTTACCTTTGCCCCCACTACATACACCATCCAATAATATCGGAATCTATGAGAGAAAAGATTGTTGCCGGAAACTGGAAAATGAATACTACCATAGGGGAAGGAAAAAAATTGATAGAAGAAATCCTTTCGGGTATGGACCGTGTTCCTGCCGGCGTAACCCTGATAACAGCCACTCCCTTTACACATTTATGCCCGGCAGCACGCCTGATAGGAGACCACAAAAATCCTGCACTGGCCGCACAAAATTGTGCCAACAGGGAAAGCGGAGCTTTTACCGGAGAAGTCTCGGCATCTATGCTTGCTTCTGTCCCTTGCCATTATGTAATCCTGGGGCATTCTGAACGCAGGGAGTATTATGGTGAAACAAATGAAATTTTGTTGGAAAAAATAAAGCTGGCGCTGGCCAATTCGCTCAGGCCCATATTCTGTGTGGGAGAAGTATTGCAGGAGCGCGAGTCCAATATGCATTTCCAGATAGTATCCTCTCAATGTCGCGAAGTTCTCTGCCAACTGGAACCGGAAGACTTCAAAAAAGTGATTGTAGCCTATGAACCCGTCTGGGCCATTGGTACCGGAAAAACAGCAACCTCTGAGCAGGCACAGGAAATGCATGCCTTTATTCGCTCTTTCCTGGCCGGGACTTTCGGAGACCTTGCCGAATCCACGCCGATTTTATACGGAGGCAGCTGCAAGCCTTCCAATGCGGCAGAGCTCTTCTCCCGGCCCGATGTGGATGGCGGCCTGATTGGAGGTGCCTCGCTCAAAGCAGACGATTTCCTGGCCATAGTCGGATCGTTTGCCTGATCATTTATGGAACATGTAGCTGTAACTATCACTATCGGACCTTATAGCCCGGAGACAGAGGAAATCCTTGTTGCCGAACTTGCCGGTATTGGATACGAAGGTTTTCTATCTGAAGACCATAGCATTACAGCCTATATCCCGGCAGCCTCTTTCAGGGAATCCCACCTCCGGATAATCCTTGACACTTATGGAGTGACAAAGTATTCCAGGAAATACATCCCCGAAAAAAACTGGAATGCAGACCTGGAACTCCGTTTCAATCCCGTGATACTGGAGGCAGGAAAAGGCTGTAGCATACGCACCACAGGGAATGGCTCCATGGTCCCGGTGTGGCCCCCGGTTGCCTACAGGCTGGTGATCAAACCCGAACTTTCCTTTGGCACCGGGCACCACCCAACAACCTTTATGATGCTGGAGAGCCTGCTGCATATGGAACAGCAGGGATTGATAAAAAACAGAAAGGTTCTGGACCTGGGAACCGGAACAGGAATTCTGGCCATACTGGCATCAAAAATGGGAGCTGCCGTACCAGTCCATGCCCTGGACAATGACCGCCACTGTGTACACTCCTGCAGGGATAATGCCCGCAGGAATCGCATAGCACACAAAGTGAATGTCCTTCACGGAGATGCATCCTTTATTCAATCAGGCAGGTATGGGTTGATCATGGCCAACATCCACCGCAATATCCTTATCAGTGAAATGGATACTTTTGCCCGGGGGTTGGAACCCGGAGGGGGTGATTTGCTGCTGAGCGGCTTCTTTACGACCGATGTACAGGCTTTGTTGGATGCCGGACAAAAGAACGGGCTGACCCTGAAGGAACAAAAAGAAAATGAGGGGTGGTCCCTGCTCCACCTGGCCAGATCATGATACGGAACACGCTATACGACAAGGACAACAAACCATCGGCCCGGGAGAAAAAGGCCATGGCAGCGTTCCTTCATGAACACATGGAAGAATTCAGGGATAACAAAGATGATATAGCTAAGGCCATTGATTATGCTGTCTGCGACACCCCTTCTCCCGGGGGATTCGTCCTCATGACTTCACAGGAGAGCACTATGGCCGGTGTGGCAGTGGTCACAAAAACCGGGATGACAGGATTTGTGCCGGAGAACCTGCTGGTATATATTGCCACTCACAAGGAACACAGGGGCAGTGGGATCGGTAAAAACATGATGCAGCTGATCCTCTGCAAGGCAGAAGGCAACCTGGCTCTTCATGTAGAGCCGCACAACCTGGCAAAAAATTGGTACGAGAAGCTTGGTTTTACGAATAAATACGTTGAATTGAGGTATATACGGCAAAATGATTAGGAAAATCTTTCGGTTTCTTTTGTGGGTGGGGGCCGGATTGTTTGCCCTGAGCATCCTGCTGGTAATTCTGTACCGGTTTGTGCCCGTCCCTGTTACCCCGCTGATGATCATACGTTTTGCAGAACAAAGAAAAAAGGACCAAAAGGCGACTATCTACCACCACTGGGTTCCCCTGGAAAAGATCAGCGGCAACCTGAAAAGGGCCGTCGTTGCTTCAGAAGACCAGCGTTTCTTTGAACACAGGGGATTCGACCATGAACAGATCAAGAAGGCTAGAAAGGAAAACATAACACGCCGCCGGCCAAGGGGTGCCAGCACCATTTCCCAGCAAACGGCAAAAAACCTGTTTCTCTGGCCCCGCTCCTCGTGGTTCCGCAAAGGGCTGGAGGCTTATTTCACTTTCCTGATTGAATTGCTGTGGAGCAAGGAGCGAATCCTGGAAGTTTACCTGAATTCCATCGAGATGGGAAAAGGAATTTACGGGGCCGAGGCCGTGGCACGCCTGCATTTCGACACAACACCGCTTAAGCTGACCCGGTCGCAGGCCGCGCTGGTGGCTGCAACGCTACCCAATCCTCGACGGTTCAGTTCCCGCTACCCCTCGGCTTATATCCTGCGCCGCCAGCAGGAAATCCTCAGGCAAATGAACTTTATTGCTTTTCCTGCTCACTTGGAGTAAGGGATTCTGTTCCGGGGAAAAAGGCTCGTTTCAGGTCCGAGCCGCTGGGCTGTTGGAATATTTCCAGGTCAAAGTAAGACACAGCCGCCATCAAATGATCAAAAATATCTGACTGGATCTCTTCATATTCAGCCCAGACGGTAGTCGTGGTGAAGCAGTATATTTCAATGGGAATTCCCCGGTCTTCCATAGCCATCTGCCTTACCATCAAAGCCATGTCTTTTCTGATGGTTTTGTTGTCGATCAGGTAATTCTCTATGTAATGACGGAATACCCCAATGTTGGTCATACGGCGACCGTTAACGAGCACCGAAGTATCTGCCTTCATTTTCTTATTGTATGCGTCAATTTCTTTTTGCCGTGTAACCAGGTAATCTTTAAGTAAATAGAGTTTCTCATACCGGAGCCTGTCTTCGTCGTTAATATACTTGACAGTTGCGGCATTAATGTAAATGGATCTTTTAATACGCCTGCCCCCTACTTCTTTCATCCCCCGCCAGTTCTTGAAACTGTCGGTTATAAAAAAATACGTAGGGATGGTGGTTATGGTCTTATCCCAATTCTGTACTTTTACCGTATTCAGGTTTATGGCAATCACATCGCCGTCTGCGTTGAATTTGGGCATTTCCACCCAATCCCCTATGCGGACCATATCGTTTGCCGATATCTGCACACTGGCTACAAATCCCAGGATGGTATCCTTGAAGACAAGCATACTCAGGGCAGTCATGGCTCCCAGGGCGCTGAGCAGGTATACGGGAGATTTATTGATAAGGATGGAAAGGATCAGAATCCCGGACGCTATGTATAAAATGATCTTGATCAACTGAAAGTAGCTGGACACCGGTTTGTCCACAAAAGCTTTGGATTTCTTGAGCACTTGCTCCATAATGCGCAGCAAGGCGTTGATTGCCATAAGTATGACAATGATCAGGTAGATGTCTGTGAGTTTGATCACAAAGGGAAGGATCTTTTCAAAATCCCGGAACAGGATAGGCACAATCACGCGCACAATGATGACAGGCACAATGTGTGCCAGGCTGGAAAAGATTTTATTGTCCATCAGCAGGTCATCCCACCTGGACTGTGTTCGCTTTATGTACCGGAACAATGGTCCTTTGATGATCAGACGCGTGATGCGGAAAAAGGCCCACGCGAGGAGCCCCAGCACCAGCAGCAGAAGGAACAGCCTAAAAAGCGGTGCCGCACTTGCCGATACCCCCAGATTAATGATGATTTGCTCAACCCACTTATCCAGACTTTCCATAATTCTCCCCGTTTATAATCATTGAATTTACTGATTTCTTTGTGCCGGCATGTAAAACAAACCCCGTTCCTGTCTTTCAGTGCGTATATTGCCCGTTGCCTCAAGGGTATCCAGATATTTATTTATCTCGCTCACATGCAGGCCTGTAATGCATGCAATATCATCCAGGGTGCAAGGCCTGCGGCTGATGGTCTCCAGAATGGCATTTTGCACATCTTCCCGGTATGCCGTCGTACTTTTTCTTAAAGCAGAAGAAGAGATGATCTCTACGCCGGGGATATCCCAGTATTCTCTTATGTGCTCCAACTCCAGCAGCGTGGCGCTCCTGATCCCTTCTTCCGTGCCCGGCCTGTCCAGGGTATTGAGCTGAATGGAATCCGGACTGATTCTGAGAAAAACTTCCTTCAGGGCATCCAGTTCTGCTTTATGATCATTGAAGCCGGGAAGGATGAAAACTTCCAGCCATATTCTGCCCTTGAATTCTTTCCTGAAACCTTCCAACCCCCCAATATAGCTTTGCAGATCCAGTGTATCTGCCGGGCGGTTGATCTTCCTGAAAACCTCTTCAGTTGCAGCATCCAGTGACGGAAGCACCAGATCTGCCCGGAGCAGGGATTGCCTTACCTGTGGGTCGTTCAACAGCGTCCCGTTGGTAAGAACAGCCACCGGAACAGCCGGTTTTTGGGCTTTCAGGTAAGAAATTATGCTCCCCAGAGCTGTGTTCAGTGTGGGCTCACCGTACCCTGAAAAGGTAATGATTTCGGGATCGGGATGGTTGGCAAAAAAATCTTTCAGTTCCCCTATGATCTCCCGCTCCGGGACATATTCCTTTCTTTGTCTGGTAAGCAATGTGGTACGGCCTACCTCACAATATACACAATTGAGAGAGCAAATTTTCTTTGGCACCATATCCACTCCCAATGACATGCCCAGACGCCGCGAAGGTACCGGTCCAAAAAGGTGTTTATACATCATTATTTATTTCTTTCCAATTCCACCATTTCATTTTTTCCGGGTCGCGTTTGTTGGTACCCGCATAATATACGGCACAACGGAAAGCATAAAGCACACAAGTATCCAGCCTGGTATTTCTGATTTCACACAACCTGTCGTACAACTGCTGCGGGTTTTTATCCGTCAGGTCCGCCACAGTCTCAATGTCCAGTAGCCGCAAATCCTCTGCCATACTTTTTCCTATGCCCGGAATATTCAGCAACGGATCCTGCGAGGCCTGCAAACGGTCGTTCTGCATTACCATTTCTCCGTTTTCAAGCCAATCCGGTTCATGCTCCCGATCAATTAGTACCGGCATCCTTTTTTTTGAATTGTGGATGCGGGACATCAGCTCATTAGCCTCTGTGGTAATGACTGTATAGGTGTCCAGCACCTCTCCGGTATCCCTATCGGTCCATGTATTCCACAATCCTGCCAGGCCGAAGGTTACTCCCTGCGGAAGTGTCAGAATGTATTTCCGTTTGTTTTTCCCCTTCGGATCCAGCCATTGCCATTCGTAAAACCCGTTGGCCGGCACAAGGCACCGCCGGTTAACAGAATCCCTGAACGAAGGTTTGGAACGCAACGTTTCCAGGCGGGCATTCAATGTATATTTTTTAATTTCCGTATCCCTGGCCCAGGGAGGGATCAAACCCCACTGCATCATTTCAAGTGTTCCCGGATCCCGGTTGGCTATGACTGGTGTCCTTGGATGGGAAAACCCGGAATATTTCCCGGGTTTATAGTCTGCTCCCTCCCGGAACAAGGCGTTGAACCTGTTCTCCAGCTGTGAATAAGTCAGAGAAAGTTCCGTCTGAAAGCACATGAGTCTGCGGCAGGATTACATCCTGGCCTTTTTCCATTCTTCCTTCATCCGGTTCAGATCGGTAAGCCAGGATTCGATGTCGTTTTCGTGTTCCAGCTCGTCGTTCAGAATCTGTACGGCCATCTGATGGGTTGCATGGTCTTTGCCCACGGTAAAGTCTGCTATCTCCTGATACCTTTTTATGGCACACCTTTCACCGGCAAGGTTTTGTTCAAGTATCTTTTCTACGTAAGGATCCGAAGGTTCCTCATAAGTACAGCGGGCATGTTTTGCCCAGTCTTTGGGGTTGATCAGCGGAGTACCCCCCAGCTGTATTATGCGGTCCACAACAAGAACAGCGTGGCCAAGTTCTTCATCGGCATGGACAAGCAACTCGGCTTCCACCTCCAGGCGCATGGGCCCCTCCATAAGTCTTGCCCCGATCCAGTACTGGTAATAAGCCAGCCATTCTTCTGCCAGGGCAGCGTTTAACATCTCTACCAATTTATTGACATCAACAACCGATACATTAATTGCTTCTTTTCCCATAAATTTCGTATTTCTTAGTTATAGTTTATAATCTTTCAAATTTACGAAAAATATTTGTTTTGGCTATTCACAGATTTTAAGTAACTAGCAGTTTTTTATATCACGAAAAAATCATGGGGCACCTGAACCGGAATCTTACCAGCGGCCGTATAGGCAAACAACTCGTATCGCTTACATGGCCCATGCTGTTCGGGATGATGGGCATGGTGATCTTCAACCTTACCGATACGTTTTTTTTGGGCAGACTGGGCGTGAAGCCACTGGCCGCCATCAGCTTTACCTTTCCCGTTATCATGTTCCTGAACGGGATAGGACAAGGGATCGGCATCGGGACCAGTTCCCTGATTTCGCGTAACATTATTACTGCCGATAGAGATCAGGTCAGAACCATGGCCAGTAGTGCGCTCCTGCTGGGATTGCTGGTGGTCGTGGTATTTGTAGTTGTCGGGATGCTTACTCTCAGACCCTTGTTTTCATTATTGGGCGCTTCGGGTGATATTCTGGAATACGTCCACGATTACATGTCCATCTGGTACGTGGGGGTCCCGTTCGTGGTACTGCCCATGGTGGGAAATAACATTGTCCGGGCAACAGGGGACACATTCACGCCCGGCATGATCATGCTGACTTCTGCGGTGATCAACGCTGTGCTGGATCCGCTGTTGATTTTCGGGTACGGTCCTTTTCCGGAAATGGGAGTCAAAGGAGCGGCCCTTGCCACAGTAATTGCACGGAGTGTGAGCATGATAATCATACTTATCATTCTTTTCAAAAGGGAAAAAATCATTACCCTGCATCCCGGCCCTTTCCTGAAAATTGCCCAAGTGTGGAAAAAGGTGTTTTTCATTGCCGGTCCGGCCTCCCTCGGACTGCTCATCACCCCGCTGTCGCTGGCTGTGATTACCAGGATCGTTGCCTCTTACGGCAAAGAGGCTGTGGCTGCCTTTGGCGTGGCTTCACGGGTAGAGATGTTTGCTATGATGGTTATCTCGTCACTGGGCTCGGTCCTGATCATTTTCATAGGCCAGAACGTGAGCCGCCAACAGTTCCCCAGGATTTTCCGGGCGTTAGGCTACGCTTCCCGGTTCTCGCTCCTGTGGGGAGGGTCACTTTACCTGGTTCTGCTATTCTTTGGGAGCATCATTGCTTCTGTTTTTACTGACGATCCCCAGGTTATAGCCGTTGCCAGGCAATACTTCTATATTGTCGGCGCCAGCTATGGATTTCAGGGGCTGGTCACTTTAAGTACCTCGGCCTATAACGGGCTCAACAAACCCTACCCTTCTGTGTTTTTCATAGCAGTACGTACCCTGGGGCTGTTTGTGCCGCTTGCCTGGGCCGGCAATGCACTGTTGGGCCTGCAGGGCATCATGTGGGCCGGATTCATTGCAAACATCCTGACGGGCATTGCAGCCTATTCAAATTTACGCAGGGTAGTCGGAAAGTTGCGGGATGCTGCGTAGTGCCTCGCTGCCACCGCTTAGCTGTGTGGTCCCTGCCGCAACGCTCCTGTTTGTAGAAACTGCAGACGGCCGTAGCCCCCGCTTAGCTACCGGCTTTAAGCAGAGGCACCAGCTGTTTGTACAGGCGGTTTGTTACGGTGGCGGCTTTCACCACAAGGTAAGGGAAGCTTGTTCTTTTTGCCGAGGCTTCCCTTACCTTGTGATGGAAGCGAACTTGCAGTTTATGCGTATTGCTGCTCAAACGACCGTCCGGTTTCCTTTAAAGCAGGAATAATCAAATTTGACAGGCAGATTTGCCTAGAATCACATATCCGTACACAAAAAGCGGCTTTTTTACGGATGGAATGTCGCCGGGGGCTGCAAGAGGTGGAACCTCCTAGCGCCTCTTCCCTACTATTGCGCTGGTAACGATGAGTTGCAGGGTATGGTATATCATCAGGGGCAGGAGGAGGACTCCGGCAGCGGTAAAACCGGGAAAGAGCACGCGGGACATGGTTGTGCCATTGACTAGTGACTTCTGGGAACTGCAAAATAACGCGGTGATTGTGTCGGGGTTGTTGAATTTCAGGATTCTGGTACTGAGCACAGTCAGGCCGTAAACCACGAAAAACAAGACCAGCATTGCAAAACAAAGCAGTATGATGTGCCAGGGGGAATATCGGCGGAACATTTGATTGGAAAACGACTCGGCAAAAGAAACATAAACAATGAGCAGAATGACGCTCTGGTCGAAAAGCCTCAAAGTATGTGCATGCCTGAGTGCCAGTATGCCAAACCTCTTATGCAACATCATCCCCGCAACAACAGGGAGTAATACCTGGAGGGAAAGCTGCAGGATGGCGTGAGCAGGAGCAAAACCTCCGCTGGTGGCTGCGAGTAAGATCCCTATCCACAAAGGGGTCAGGAATATCCCCAGGAGGCTGGAAACAGATGCATTGAATATGGCTGCCGGCACATTCCCTCTGGACATAGAAACGAGGACCACGGAAGAGGATATTGTAGTAGGTAAAGCAGCAAGGAAAAAGGTTCCCATCCATAAGTGTGCATCCCAGGTCCCACCGGCCAATGTTTTTGCCAGCAAAATCAGTGCTGGGAACACTATGAAGGTGAATGTCTGTATGACAAGATGCAGACGCCAGTTTGCCAGGCCTGTTCTTAGCTGCGCCGGATTGAGTCTGAGCCCGTAGAAAAAGAAAATCAGGGCTATCCCCGATCGGGTAATATCCTGCATATCAACTGCTCCGAGGTAAATGCCCGGTTGTGGCCAAAGGTAAGCCACCACAATGGAAGCTATCAGCGCCAGAACAAATCCGTCGAGCCCGTACCTTGCAAATCTCTGCCCCAGCCGTGCGAACTTCTGCCCCAGCTTTTCGAATTGCGTCCTAAGCCGTGTGAATACAAGCCTGCACTCCTTTGATTGCATAGGTACATCTTTGTTAGACTGACTCTTAGGCATAACCAGATGGTATTTTCTTGTTTTTTCTTAAATTTGTACCATGAAAAAAGTCAAACACCTATTAACGGCTTTTTTGTCATGGCTGGCAATCTCACTGCTAATGGTCCCGGCCTTGAACAGTTGTCTCAAGCCCGAAGATCCTGAAGGAAAGAAAGATGATCCAAATAAACCGGGAGAGTTTGATCCAACCCTCAGGACCGAGGCCTTCCCCGAAGCAGCAGCCTTCCCTGAAGGAACGGTTACCCTGGAAGCAGCAGACTTCCCTGCAGACACGGTTCTTCCATAAGACAGCGTCTCAAAAGAGCCATCATATCCGTTCACACAGGACACCGGCCTGCTTTAGTTTGTCCACGAGTGTCTGTGCGTCTGACATAGCACGCGTTTTATCAATCCCATAGTTCTCTGCCAGCCTATGTGCCCAGTGTTGAACGGTAAATTCCTTACCCATACTTTCTCCAATCAGTAACGCAGCGGATTGGTTCAGGGAAATTATCCGCGTATAATCCAGGTTGTTACCGTCGTTATACACCAGGATTGATTCATTCCCGATCTGCTTGATTCTGATGTCCTCCTTTATTTGCATATCATTCGCATTTTGTTCTTTGTGCTAAACATTGGAACCTCCGGAATACCCGCAGACAAATCCGCCGCAAGAGAGGGGAAGATGGCCAGCAATATTGTGCGAATTTCCATTGGCAACTGATTTTTTTGATTTTTTTCCCCTTCCTGAATATCCCCGTCACCTGGGCAAAAATATTGTTTATACTGCAAGTTTCCCTTGCCGAGACATTGCCGTCGCCCCGGATGAAGACCACCTCTCCCTCTACTTTTTCGATCCTGTGGACAAGATACCTTCCGTCTTCCGTTTGTGCCAGAACGATATTTCCTTTTTCAATGGAACGTTTGTTCAACGGGCTCAGTTCAATGTCGTCCGTGCCGGGACGGATCAGCGGCAGCATGCTGTTTCCCTTTACCGGGATCCTGACGCTGTTCCCGGCTTTGATTTCTCCCTGGATATGGGAAAAGAAAACCTTGTTGGGAATGATCAGCTGTCCCATTCCATTGGCAATAATCCTCTGGTTAATAACACCGCTTCATGATCGGGCCGGCAACCGAGCCGATATACAGGGATGCGCTCAATAACACGGGTCACCACGTCCAGTACCTTGTCTTTGTTTTCGCGGTCTGAACGGAGCAGGGCTGCCGATTTGTATAATGAAGACAACCCTTCCAGGGGTTTCAACCTGCTCAGGTTATTATCCGGGCTCTGATATAGGTGCACTATGGCCGCGACCTCGGCCCAATCGTTTCTGTAGCAAGGAGTAGAGCCGCTCCAGGGTGCCCCGTAAACCCTCACCGTCCCGTCTTCAAAATTCCTCAGTATGGGTTCATCGTCGTTGAGCAAAGTGCAGCCGGGGATGTGTTGGAGCCACAGTCGGCTATGCGTGCTTTTCCCCGTTCCGCTCCTGCCTAAAAACACGAGTGCCTTCCCATCCAACTCAATGACAGATGCGTGCACTTTTATGGTTTGATAATTAACCGCCGTAACGCCATAGGCCAGTCTAAGGAAACTGTTTATGAACAGGGCTTCATTCCTGGAAAGGAAGGTGATATCGGATATTATATCCTGACAACCGGTCGAGGCAAAGAGCCGGTGCTCGCGGTTTTCGTGTTTCATAGATACAGTCAAACCCTGCCCGGTCAGATAATAATGGTAATCCACGATATCCCATTGGAGCCTGTCAATGCAGGGTATATCGGGAACATCAATCTGGCGGTTACCTTTTAAACAGAACAAAAGGTCACTGGCTGTGCTGTTTTCTACAGTAAACGAAGCATAACTGGAGAGAATACCCCTGGTCACCGCCTTGTCCGGGGTCTGAATCCCAAACAAATGACCAGCTACACTGTAGGTAAGCAACCCATCCATAATACAAATATAGGATTTGTTTACTTCCATTATACCACCAACATATAATCTGGCGTTTTGAATAACTGAGTACAGTAAAATTGTCAAAAAAACTGTACAAAGTCCGAATTTTCTGACAGTTTGCCTTGTTTTTTGTAAAAGATTTCCTATTTTTATGCATCTTTTTAAATTTCAGCTCTAATGATCAGCTATAACAAAGCATCATCTACCGGCAGAAGACTAATCTGCCTACTCTATTAATGAGCCTTCGTACCTGAGGGCTTTTTTTTTGCCCCACCGACCTTTAACCTAATTTAAACTATCTGGAAATGTTAAAACAGACTTTCTTGCTTTTGTGCATTTTGTCTCTGTCAGTGGTACAGCTTTTTGCACAAATGCGGGTTACTGGAAAGGTAACCGATGCTGCCGATGGTTCTGCAATCCCATTTGCTACTGTGGTAATCAAAGGAACCGTCACCAGTGTTCCTGCCGATGCCAACGGCCTTTATGTACTTAACAATGTCCCGGAAAACGGGACTTTGGTATTCTCCAGCATCGGCTATGAAATACAGGATATTCCTGTAAACGGCCGGGCCGTGGTGGACGCAGCGCTCATCCAGCAGGCTGTGGGTTTGGATCAAATCATGGTGGTGGCCTATGGCACCACTACAAAAGGTTCTTATTCCGGCTCTGCTACCCAATTGAGGCAGGAGAGCTTCAAGGATGTGCCTGTACTTTCTTTTGAACAAGCCATAGTGGGAGCTGTTCCGGGGGTGCAGATCTCCCAGAAATCGGGACAACCGGGTTCCCTACCCGAAATCCGCATCCGAGGTTTTGGTTCGTTCAATGCAGGCAATGAGCCGTTGTATGTGATAGACGGTGTACCTGCTACCAGTGGAGACTGGAGTTCGGGGAACATCTACACAAGTTCCATGAACTTTTTGAATCCCGGGGACATTGAATCTGTCACCGTGCTCAAGGATGCCGCCGCATCTTCTCTTTACGGATCCAGGGCTTCCAACGGGGTCGTTATCATCACTACCAAAAAGGGAAAAGCCGGCAGACCGGTTACAACCTTCAAGGGCAACGTGGGTATTTCTTATTTTGCCATGGATAATTATCCCCTGGTGTCAGAAGAAGAGGGAGAAGTACTCACCCGGGAGTCCTGGCGCAATTACGGTACAGACAATCCTGCACAATGGCAGAAATACGGTACTCTGGACAACTATGTGGACGTAATGACCGAAAGATACTATCCTTCGCGTAAAAGCAACCTGATTTACGAAAACTGGGAAGACCAGCTTTTCCGCACGGCCATATCGCAGAACTACGAACTGTCGATATCCGGTGGGAATGAAAACTCGAAGGTCTTTGCCTCGGTAGCCTACACAGACGAAAACGGGATTAACCGCATCCAGTACATGAAGCGGTTTACCGCCAATGTGAATGCAGAACACAAGATGTCAAAGTACCTTAGGGTGGGCGGTTCGGTCCAGTTCTCAGATCAAAGGCAGAGCGGCCACCAGGATGGGCAGGCAAAAGACAACGTGTATTACCTATGGAAGGTGCACCTTACTCCGCGCTGGCCTTTTAAATACGACGACGGCTCATACTGGATGGAGTTCTATGATGGCGGCACCCGGGTGAATCCCGTGCCTCAGTTTGACCTGCAGATCAACGATGCCACCCAGATGAGGGTCATGCTCAAGGGATGGGCAGAGCTCAGCATTACCGAAAACCTAAAGATCAAGAGCCTTCTGAGCAAAGACTACCTCAAGATGCACGACCGGTTTGCCTGGCTCTACGGTCACATTAACTTCACGGCCTATGGACAGGGATATGCCTCGGACCGGCACCGTTTTATTGACCGTGTGGTGAGCAGCACCATTGCTAACTACAACAAATCACTGGGAAAACACAACATAGCTCTTATGGCCGGATGGGAAGCCGAAAGAGAAGAATTCCTCTACACCCGCCTTGCCAAAATCGACTTCTCCAATTTTGGAGCGACCGAATCGGCTCTTGCCTCCAATTTTGAGTCGGGTTATACCTACAGGAGCCAGTCCAATCTGCTCTCTTTTGTAAGCAGTGCTAGTTATGACTACAACAGCAAGTATTATATTTCCGGCTCTTACCGCCGGGATGGATCGTCCAGGCTCGGCCCGGAAACCCGCTGGGGTGACTTCTGGTCGGTTGCCGGTTCCTGGAGGCTGAGCAACGAGGAATTCATCAAGGGTATAAAATGGATCAATGACCTAAGGATCAGGGGATCCTATGGAACGAGCGGGACCCTGCCCTCCAATTACTATGGCTATATGGCAGTATTTTCATACGAACTTTATGGAACCCAGGCAGCCGGATACCCGTCCAACCTGGCCAACAAGGATCTGACCTGGGAAAAGAACCATAACTGGAACATAGGGCTGGATGTGCGTGTCTTTGACCGGTTTGATTTTGTTGCCGAATATTACAACAGGACCACAGAAGACCTGCTGCTCAACGCGACAGTACCCTCGACTACCGGATTCAGCAGTGCCCTGACCAACATTGGCTCTATGGTCAATAAGGGGGTTGAACTGTCTCTGAGCGTTGACATTATCAAGAACAGGGATATGTCCCTTAAAGCGGGTATTAACTGGGCAACCCTCAAGAACGAGGTTCTGGCCCTGTCCGAAGAAGGAGAGCAAATCGTGAGCAGGCCCCATATCTGGAAGGCAGGCTACTCATATGTGCAGTATTACACGCGAGAATATTACGGTGTGGACCCCGAAACCGGGAACCCACTCTATTACTCCAACGCCACTTTGCCTGATGGCACCCGTGACCGCACGTTGGTTTCCAGATCAAAGGCATCCTCTACCATCCTGGAGGGAATGACTGCCATTCCCAAGGGCTTCGGTGGATTCAATTTTTCCTTTACCTACAAGTCGCTCTCTGCCTCCATGGCCTGGTCCTACAAATATGGCCACTATGTATGGGATAATTCCGTGGACGATTTGGAAGATGACGGCTACAATTCTTATAAGAACACTTCCAAAGAGCAACTCAGAAGATGGCAGAAACCCGGCGACATAACCGATGTGCCCCGCAGGGTTGCCGGCAACAACCAGGGCGGTTACTATGACTCGAGCCGCGCACTAAAGAAAGGAGATTACCTGAGGCTGAAAAACCTTACCATCTCCTGGACCCTGCCACAGAATCTGCTCAGCAAGGTGAAAATATCCAACGCGAGGATCTATCTGGCAGGGAACAACCTGTTGACATTTACCGGGCTAAATTTTGACCCAGAGGTGCAGGCTAATGGATACTATAATTTTACATTCCCGGCAGTGCGCACCCTGACCATAGGCCTGGAATTATCACTTTAACCTGTAAATAAGTAAAGACATGAAAAGATATATTTTAAGTATTTTGTTGCTTACGGGATTGATTTTCCTGTTCAGCTCTTGTGAGGGATTCCTGGACACCAAACCTACGGATGAGGTAGTTGCAGAGACTGCCATGCAGACACTCTACGATGCCAATGTGGCGGTCAACGGTCTCTATAAAGATATGAAATACCAGGATTATTACGGGGGAACAATTCAACTTCTGGGCGACCAGAGGGGTGACAACATCCAGCCAAGGGTCATGAGTACCGGCTGGGTGCAAATCTATACACTCGGTTACGAGTCCGAGAGCAGTACCTACTTTTCTACCTGGGGAAGATGTTACGAGACCATCATGAGGTGCAATACCCTAATAGCCAACCTGACCAAACTGGAGGTCGTATCTGCATCCGATGTTGTCAAAAAGAACGACTACCTGGGACAGGCTTATGCCGTCAGGGCCCTGGTTTACTTTGATCTGGCACGCCTTTATGGCTATCCTTACCTTAAAGACAACGGGGCCTCGCTGGGAGCAGTCCTCATTACCGAAGTCACCTCGCCGTCTGGGTCTAAACTACCCAGAAGCACGGTTGCCCAGACTTACGCCCTTGTTATAGAGGACCTGAATACCGCATTGCCCCTGCTTTCCAAGGCAAAAAACACCGGCCACTTTAATTACTGGGCAGCAAAACTGCTGCAGGCCAGGGTGTACCTCTATAAAGGCGAATGGAACAATGCCTATGCCGCAGCCACTGAAGTCATAAACGGCTCGCCGTATGTGCTGGCCACCAGAGATCAGTACATCAATTACTGGAAAGAGGAAGGCACGCTGGAGACCATACTGGAGTTTTTTGTCTCGGCCCAATCAGGCATAGACGATGATGGCGGCTACGTCTCCTACTGGCACAACCTGTGGCACGGAGCACCCTCGGCAGGTGCCTCGCTCATACCTACCGTAAGCTGGATCAACCTGATCCAGAGTGACCCCAATGACATCAGGGCCCAGTTTGTGAGAACCGATTCGCAGTACGACGCCACCAAGGCGTGGTTCAACAAATTCCCGGGCAACGGGGGGGTTAACTTCCGTTACAATAACCCCAAGGTACTCAGATTGTCCGAGGCTTACCTTATTGCAGCAGAGGGCGCCCTGAAGGGAAGTGCCGGTGCCACAGTGGCCAGCGGATACCTGAACACCATCCGCAAAAGAGCCAATCCCAATGTTGCCGATGTAGTGGCCACGGACGACCTTATCCAGATTGAGCGACGCAAGGAGCTCGTTGGAGAGGGACACCGCTTCTTTGACCAGATGCGCCTGGGCAAATCCATCACCCGGCTGGACTCCGATGGCCATAACTTTGCCGAGTCTGCCGGGTGCCCAGGAACTTTTGACTGGAGCTATTTCAAGATAGTGCTTCCGATCTCTCACACAGAAAGAAAGTTCTATCCCGAACTCCAGCAGAATCCTGGGTATACGGAATAGGGTCTGATAGCATTGCTGGCGCTTATAGTCGCCGGCACCACAAAATAAGGGGAGCTTGCACAGAGGCTCTCCTTGTTTTGTTGTCTGCTGCAGTTGCTGAAACCACATGGGACGGAGAGCTTTTTTCTTTTTGTCGAGGCTCTCCGTCCCATGTGGTTTCAGCGACCGCCCGGACAGGAGTGCCGCGCACACTTGATTCATTGTACTGGTTATCTGTACTTTAACAAAAGAGCTCCCCGGCATAGCACTTTTGTTAAACACTTGTTAAACACGGTAATACATCAAGTGTGCGAGGCACTCTCCTATATTACGCACCGAGGTCTCTCCTGTTTCCTAAAAATATTATACCTTTGCCATCCTGCAAAACATTTGCAGAAACAAAAACCGCAACCAGTCTTTTGTTTTACAGAAAAATGCGGGTATGGTGGAATTGGTAGACACATCAGACTTAGGATCTGATGCCGAAAGGCGTGGGGGTTCGAGTCCCTTTACCCGCACAAGAGGACAACTTCTATAGAGGTTGTCCTTTTTTTTTTATATTTGTCAGCGCCAACATTTATACGCTTTATACAGAATTTTAATAATGACTATAATGAAAAACATACTTGCATTATTTCTTATTGCTACTATGGTAACGCTGGGGCTCACTTCTTGTGAGAAGAATGACTATTTTCCTCTTTCTTTAACTGTCATCGAAACTGGTGGCGACAATGAGGAGGAACTGCGTTTTTCCAGCAAGAAAGTATACAAGCATTCAGACATTGAAGGTCAGTCTTGGTTTGTTGCACATACTGATGGAAGGAAGGCAAATGACCTGATAATGCTGAGCATCTATTTTGATGACATAACCAGCATTAGCGAATGCTCTGACCTCACGCCGACAAAAGTAATGTTTAGCCTTATATATTCATCTAATTCAAGAAATAGTACAAATAGCTTTACGGGCAGTATTTCCCTTGTTTCGTTCAATAAGTACTCTGCTGTCCTAAGGTGGAAAGATGTATGCTTCAATATCGCTGCAGGTGAATTTCACATCAACGGAGATATGAAGTGCGACCTGCATGAAAGATACAGACAGTAACGTTTTATCATTTTCAAAGTTATATCAAGACAAAAGGGTCGGCATATTTGCCGGTAAATCAGCTATTTCACCCTGGCCGTGATGTCTTTTTTCTCGGCCATGACATCTTTATCCTTCATATATTCCGGGCTGTATTTTCCCCTGGGAATATCCCTGAAAATATAGTAGTTGGCCTTCCTGGCCGCCACAATGTGTTCTGTGGTGGCTGTATTGATGGCAGAGGCGGCCAGGGATACCAGTTGAGCCAATGCTGAATTTGACTCCGTACGTACCTGGAGGTCAAGATACAGTTCACACGTCCTGTCAAAAAGGATTTGGCCGGTGTACGCCGATTTAATGAAATACCTGAGCGTTGTCTCAATCCCGAAGCCTTTCTTGGCCCAGGACAAAATCTCGGAAAACACGACGGCATCGGCCCCGAAGAATTTCTGGAATTGCGTGAGCGGAGCGTCCACAAAAAGTTCGGCATCGTAGGCACTCTCGGCCTTGAAGACTTCCATGGCCAGCATGGGTGAAATCACATAATAACCGGCCTCGGCAAGCGGGCGGCTGATGGAGGTATACAGGTACTCCTTGGCCTCGACATTGGTTGTATTGTTGATGGGCGGCATGACCAGGAGCGTGATGGGCTTTTCCTCATACAACTGCGCATACTGGTTGCCCCTGGTAACGTTGCTTAGCGTGCCGCATGACGATACGATAGCTGCCAGCGGGATGATAAACAGTGACTTTTTCATGATCAGCGGGCTATTTTTTTAAGGAGGGGGAGAATGAACAGTGAGGATTCTGGATAGTATTCCATCTCTTTATTCAACAGCTCCTGGCCACGTTCAGTGAAGATGGCTGCATAATCCGATCCCTGGAACAGGCTTTTCTGCTTTTTGGTGGCGTATTCATTAAAGGTAGCCGCTGTGGTAGGCAGCAGGATGAGGTAGCCGTATTCGGCGCAAATGCCCGGAGGCGGTATCTGTCTTGACCCGCCCGGATTCCTGACTATATCCTCATAGGCATAGATAAGGTCACAAATTGCCTGCGGGGTTTGCGATTTATAGTCTTTGTAGGCAAGGAGTTCGTAGACCGTGGTGTTATTCCGCTCACCACCCCAGTAATACAAGGGTTTTGTCACTCCGCACGATGTCAGTGCGATCATAGTGACAATCACGGCAAGAAGTCTTTTCATAGCTCTATGATCCTGTGTTCCGAGGCTGATATGAACAATTTTTTGGCGAAGACTTCAGTCCCTTCTACTACGACTTTTATGTTGTAAGTGCCGGGTTTGATTTGTATGGTGTTATTTGCCGTTTGTTTTATCTTTCGGTCAGCCTTATATGCTTTATCCTTTACGGTGCATATATCATAAGAACTCTCATCTATGATCACGGTAATGTCCATGGCTTTGGCCGAGGTGAAAGATATGCCCGCTTCGTCTGATTTCCCGGAAGTGACAGAATAGGTCCCTACACCGCAACTGTTCAGCAATAAGGTGGATGTCAGGGCAATAATTATGGAAAATAATGTCTTTTTCATGGTCATTTGTCTGAGATGTAGTAATTGGATAGTTTTTCCGTGTCAAGCGCCTGGCCTTCATAAGTACAGAAAGATATCTCAGTTTCAGGGGTGTCTCCCACGGGCTGAAGGATGGTCACCCTGCCCACTTTGGTTCCGGGGAGCTCTATGTCAAGACCGGTTTGAGGATTGTTCACGATCTTTCCTTTCCTGTAGACTATAAAAGAGTCTCCGGCCGATAATCCTTGTGATGCGCCGCCGGATATGACATAAGAATCGTCGTCCACCATAAGTATGTATGACCTCCAGGGCTTATCCATGCATTTGTTGATGATGCTTTCCACCAGTTGGCTCAAAGCCCCTGATATGGCCTTATCGCTTAGCGTGGCATCGAATCCAGATGTTCCTCCCAGGCCGAGGGTCTGCTTGGAGGTTGTTTCGGCATACCCTTTGGCCTCGTCAGAATAGATGATCAGGCCGGTGGCAGCCTCGACCAGGCGAATGCTCACCCCGGCTTCCACGGTCTGTGTCTTGGTGGAGGAAAAGACTTTCTGCTGTCCCTCGGCCTTGCGTCCATATTCGGTGATGGAGCCAAGGATGATGTAATCGGCACCGATCTTTCTCATGGCGTCCCCGGCCTCGGCAACAAGGATGTCAAGATCTTCCCTTTCCAGGAGGATGAATTTGCCGCTCGCCGCCAGTTTTGAAGAAAGGATGTCCAGCGCCTGTTTGCGCATGGGGTCATTTTCCTTATCGTAGAAGAGACCTTTGGCATACTGTGTTTCATTGGAGAAGCGGCCAATGGCCACTTTACGCTTGATAGTCTTTTCACTTTGCGCCCACAACGGAAGTGCCACAAGCACAGCCAATAAAGCCGGCAATAAAAAGGTAAGGGTTCTTTTCATGATATTGTTGTGTTATTACAAAGCAAAAATAACATAAATAATCTCAATATGACTGATTGGAAACATTAAAAGAAAATTGAATTTCTTGAAACAAGAACTACCTGAATTCTTTTATTAGGTTTTTCAAACTTGTCATTTCTAAAGAACTATAAGCGCCTGAAGTTGCCTTTGGAGCCGTGGCAGATGAATCGTTGCCAATAATATCTCCTGTGTATTTGTTGCTCTTTACCGAACCTGTATTCTTACAGTTATATACTATCCCGTTGGTTTCGTTATATCCACAGACACCGCCGGCATAATCACCCATGGATTCAATGCTTCCGCTGTTCGAGGAGTTGGTGATCCGGCTGTAATTCCTGTTATACCCGCAAATACCCCCACCAGCAGAAGAGGCTAATACAGGACCTTCATTGGTGCACAGATCTATCTTGCCGATCTTTGCAGTTGATCCGTCTCCGTAACCTACAATGCCTCCGGCATACATAGCTTCTGTAACTTGTCCCTTGTTGACACAACTTATAACGTCACCACAATAGTTTATACCTGTAATTCCACCGCCTTGCTTACCATTGCCAATGACTTTGCCATTATTTGTGGAGTTTGATATAGTGCCATATCCGCTGTCTCCTCCCCCGTTGTAGCCGGCTACACCGCCAGGATATGTGAACCCTGTGATCTGCCCATGGTTAACGCAATTTTCTATCAAGGCGTCATCACCTACTAAAGCTGCTGCAATACCACCAACGCATGTTTTATACGCGCTTCCAGAGTATGAGCTTTCTATACTCGCATAGTTTGTAGAACCATAAATGCCACCTTCATTCCGCCCTGAAATTCCTCCAATTTCCGCGGCAGATCCATAGGCATACGCAGTACTTTCATTTGTACAATTACGAATAGTCGCAACATTTATACCGCATATGCCACCAAAGAAGTAGTCTTCGTCATAAGATAAAGAAAGGATAGGTGCCCTGTTCCTACACCCTTCAATTTTTCCCAGGTTACAGCCGCATATGCCACCAACTAAGCGCCCGTATATCAAAAAAGCTTCGTTCTCACAATTAATGATTGTTCCGCCATTATTATACCCGCATATTGCACCACTCATTCTAAAAATATAATAGTCATCATTAGCTGACGTCTTGGATGCGATATAACATCCTCTTTTCATAATGATATTCCTGACAATACCTCCACTTTTTATTGAGCCAAACAATCCCGCATCCCATGTTTGATTCACATACATGCTGTCAATCGAGAAACCATTGCCATCAAAGACCTTGTTGAATGAATTGATGGGCACCCAACTTTCCTTATTATAAGGCATCACTATGTCTGCAATCAAATTCACAACCCCATTATCATCTTGCCATTGTGAGATGTCTTTACCTGCATTAAATGCAACACGGAAGGCCTTCAATTCTTGATATGAACTTATCCCGTTTTTTGGGGCTCCGGGGCGGGCCTCCTGATTTACAACAAATGTTGCAGATACTTCAGCGGTTTTTATTGTAAGATTGGCTTTCCTGGGTGCAAACTGTTTATTTTCCTGATAGTTGATGTCTATTTTTATAGACCCTGCTGTTCCGGAGGCAGGATTTACTGTACACCATTCCCTGTCAACTGAAATACTCCAGTCGGCCCCTGCAATAAACGAATAATTTGTGCTTCCGGCAGATGCGTCAATATTAACTGTATCACCGGACAGTTTAATTCCGGTATTGGCCTGTTGCATAACATATAACGTATCTCCATCCTCCAATTGTTCATGGTAAAAATAGATGACACCCCTGCGAATTTCAAACTCGGGGTTAGGATCGGCCTGGAAAGAATAATTTTGTGACACTATGGTTTTTGTGGAATAATTGCGCAACCAGGCAGCATGATCCTCTGGGATAAGGATTTTTACATCTTCATTAGATTTTACTGTGATAGTAAAAACATCTCCTCTGTCTGAGACCGTGTATTCCTGTTCTTCAACACTGACCAGGATCTTATGATCCTGAACAATGTATATTGTTTCTTTGATATCATATCCCGGAGCGCTGACGACGATTTCTCCTATCCGGTCATAATACGTGGAATTGGCATCTATCTGAAATACCAAAGAGTCGCTTGCCAGTCCTTTGGTATTCGCCACATGGATCCAATCGTTTTTAATGTTAGCCTCCAAAGCAACATTTTTCTTAAGAGGTACCGCCACGGTTCCCCCTTCAGCACCAATTGAATATTCTTTCTGTTTGATGATCAGAACACCTGTGGGCAACTGATGTATAACAACCTCTTCAGATAATGATCCATTTTTATTAGTAAAAGTAATCACGGCTTCTCTGTCGTAATACGTCTCATTAGCTTTTACAGCCACTTCAACAGTATGTGAAGACAAGGCTTTGGTAGATATCAAAGAAAGCCAGTCAGATTGCGGCATCTTTACCTCATATTCCAAATTACTTTTTACCTCAATTTTGATGTTGCCGCCAGTATAGGGAACATCGTATATGTCCTGAGTAAGTACAATAGCGTCTTTCTGGGCCTGATAAACATGTACTGTATCTGCAAGGGTACTTGATTTGTCTTTTATGATAATTGAGCCATCCCTTTTATCATATTCGGTATTGGCATCAATAGAGAAGGTAACCTTTTTTGTGTTTATTGCTTTGGTTGAAATGTATTTTATCCACTTGCAGGTTGAAGGAACAATAATGTCAAAATCAACATTTGTCTTAACCTCAACCTCAATGTTACCTCCATCCTGATTGACTTCGAATTTATTGGCAGTGATCGTTAGAGCACTTTTCTCTTTTTGTGTAACAACAACAGTTGCCGAAGCATTACCGCATTTCCCGGTCAAGCTGGTTGATTTATCCTGATTTGCAGTATTTTCAGTAAGCGTGAGTGTAATACTGGTTGTTCCTGCTGAACCACTGGATGGCGAAACAGAGCACCATTCTGTTCCACCTGATATAGTCCAGTTACCCGATGCGGTAACTGTTAATGTTTTTATCCCGGCTTCTGCATTGACATTAATAGCAGTAGCGCTGAATGAGATGGAATGTTTCTCTTCCTGTTCTGGTTTTGGTGATTCTTTTGAATCACATGCTGCAATTAATAGTAACCAGAAAACACCTGTAAAAGATATATTTCTAAATAGTTTCATATCATTACCTCTTAAGTTATTTTTCATCTTATACCTCTTATTAAAATCTGTCTGTCAGTATGTTTAGTCACTATTTCCTGAGTTTGGTGTTAATTAAATGGTTAACAACTGCTTCAAAAATAAAAGCGTACTACGTCAAAACATGACGTAGCGCACAATAATTCACGTAAGGCACCAATGCTTCCACAAAGCTTCAATGCCTCCCCTCAAGGCAGCAATCGCCACTGGAGGGAGCCTCGGCTCACTGAATACAAATCGAGTATTTAGATGGTCTCAATTATTTCCCTTAAAGGCTGCAGTTTTTGAGCTTGAAACATAGTGTGTGTTTTCCATATCTTTATTATTCGTACAATAAATTCATTTTTTAGGAACACCTGCCATATCGGTTTTGTGTATATTTGCTAATAGCAGTATTGATAAAACCCATAAATGCTGAATCATCAAGTACCCGCTAAACGATTAAACAACTGCTGAATCATTAACTAACAGCAAAACCACTATGAGCAACTTTGACATAACTACCCGTACATCGTCCCCTCGCATAGACCGGCTTAGGCCAGGCGAGATCTTTGTCTTTGGCAGCAACCTTTCCGGAGCCCACGGAGGAGGTGCCGCCTTGCTGGCAGTGAACAAATTCGGAGCCGTATGGGGACAGGGCGTTGGCCTTCAGGGTCAGTCTTACGCCATTCCCACCATGCACGGTGACCCCGAGTCCATCAAACCCTACGTGGACGGTTTCATCGATTTCGCAAGACGACACTCCGATCTGACCTTCCTGGTCACCGAGATCGGCTGCGGCATCGCCGGCTTCACCCCCTCCCAAATCGCTCCCCTTTTCGCCTCGGCCAAAGACATCCCCAACATTTATCTTCCGGGACGCTTCTGGGCAGAGCTGCGATAAACAGGTGGAACCTTGCTGCACTCAAATTGATCAGATATGCGTCTTACAAATTGCTCAAAAACTGTACGCCCTGAGGTTCCATCTGTAGCGCCCTGCACGCAGAATACCTGAATTTGGGTATTTACAGGCCCGTCTTCTGTGCCTATCTTTGCAACCGGTAAGATCTTCCGCACTGTACTTATGGATTCGAAAATGCTGCTTCCCTTCCTACTCTCGCTCTTTGCAGGCCTGGCCACACTCATAGGCTTTGCCATCACTTTCATAGCCAGACGCACCAACCGCAAACTCTTATCTTACGCCCTGGGCCTTTCCGCCGGAGTCATGATCTTTGTGGCTTTTGTCGAGATTTTTACCGAGGCCCGCTCCATCCTAACGGCCGATAAGGGACCACGGCAGGGACTCCTGATGACCGTCATCTTCTTTTTTGGGGGCATGGGCCTCATCGCCCTGATTGACCGGTTTGTACCTTCTTTCGGAAACCCCCACGAGCCCCACTCCGTAGAGGAAATGGCCAAAAAGGGCCATGCAAAGCCCAAACTCATGAAAATGGGTGTAATGGCAGCCGTAGCCATTGCCATACACAACTTCCCCGAAGGAATTGCCACTTTCATAGCAGCCTTTGAAAACCCCGCACTGGGGATTTCCATTGCCACAGCCGTTGCCATCCACAACATCCCGGAAGGGATAGCCGTTTCCATTCCTATTTTCTATGCCACGGGAAGCCGTAAAAAAGCCTTCAGCTTCACCCTTGTATCGGGACTTGCCGAGCCCCTTGGCGCCATACTAACCTACCTCATCCTGATGCCTTTCCTTTCCCCTGTTGTCATGGGGGGCGTCTATGCAGTGGTAGCGGGCATCATGGTATACATATCCTTGGACGAGCTCCTGCCTGGTGCCCATGAATACGGCGAACACCACATTGCCATTTACGGACTCATCTCAGGCATGGCCATCATGGCCATCAGCCTGATCCTGTTCGCATAGGAGCATCGCGCTCATTTTCCCCTGCATATTAGTGCCTCGCACAATTGATTCATTTGACTCATAATCTGCTACTTGGATAATTCTTACCCACAAGGCATGAATTGCGTAACTCATTGTTTCATATCTTATTAACAAAGTATGCGAGGCCTTTTTTTTTCTTATCTTTACAAACATGCACAAACAGGAGCAATATACCGCAACCGATAAAATGGGTGACCTGATCTGCGACAATTATCCCATGCTTTTTGTCATGAGCCGCTTTGGCATATCTCATGGCTTTGGCGAAAAGACCATAGGGGAAGTATGCCTGCAGAACAATGTGCACACCAACACCTTTCTGGCGGTGGTCAATATACTTACCAGCGGCAGACGCGACCATAACGCGGAACCCTCCCTGCCCTGCCTGCTGGACTACCTGCACAATTCACACAGCCATTTCCTGGACATCCGCCTGCCTTCCATAAGGAAAAAACTCCTGCAGACCATAGGCACACCCCATGACGGGGTGGCAAAAGCCGTAATACGTTTCTACGATGAATATGTGGAACAGGTAATAACCCACCTGGCATACGAGGAACAAACCGTTTTCCCCTACGTACGCTCGCTGCTCAAAGGGGAACAAACCGGCGATTACTGCATCCGTGTTTTTTGCAGGCAGCACGCCAGTATTGAATCCAAACTGACCGAACTCAAAAACATCCTGATCAAATACTATCCCACAGGAAATCCCCACGAACTGAACAACGTGCTTTTTGACATTTTCGCCTGTACCAGGGATTTGGCTTCACACACTTTTATCGAAGACGAGCTGTTTGTCCCTATGATCTCGCAACTGGAACACGACATGCGGGCAGACCGGAAAACCTTCCTGAAAGACCGCCGGCAGCCATCAAAAAAAGAACCGTCTACTGGTATAGAGCTGAGCAAACGGGAAAAAGAAATCATTGCAGAAGTTGCCAAAGGGCTCACAAATAAACAGATAGCGGATAAATTTTTCCTTTCGGTACATACTGTAATGACGCACCGCAAGAACATCGCCGGCAAGCTCGGGATCCACTCACCCTCCGGCCTCACTATCTACGCCGTTCTGAACAAGCTCGTGGAATTGTGAGCAATGATCCGAGCCGAGGCGTCAACCCTTAGCCTGTAGCCCGTAACCTTGTCCCTTTACCCGAAAAATTTATAATCACAATATCATGAAACACACCCTTCAACCCCTTACAGCAGTCGCGCTGACCCTTGTGCTGGCATTATTGGCCTGCCACTGCAAGCCGGACATTCCACCCTTCAGTATCGGGGCAGATATGTCCTTCATCCCACAATACGAATCCCGGGGGATGGTCTTTACCGACACTACAGGACAAGAACAGGATGTACTGGCCATAATGGCAGCAAACGGCTTTGACAACATCCGCCTGCGGATCTTCGTGAATCCCCAGGCCCCGGGAGGATACTCGGAAGAAAGCTTCTGCGGACTGGAACAGACAGTGGCCATGGCCCAACGCATTGTTACAGCCGGCATGACCTTCTCGCTGGATTTCCACTACAGCGATTACTGGGCAGATCCCGACAAGCAATACAAGCCTTCTGCATGGAACGGCCTTACGGGAGTAACATTGGAAAATGCACTGCAGGAATACACGCACCATGTGCTGACCACGCTTAAAGAAGCAGGCGCCGCCCCGCAGATTATCCAGCTGGGCAACGAGATCAACCACGGCATGGTCTGGCCGGAAGGGTATTTAGACGACAATGCCAAAGAAGAAAACTGGGCAAGCTTAATGGGACTATACAAAGCTGGACAAAAAGCCGCGAGAGAGGTCCTCCCGCAATCCCGCCTGATGGTCCACCTGGCCCTTGGAGGACAAAACACCCTCTGCCGGCAATTTCTGGACAAAATGAACCAGTACGGGGCCGAATTTGATGTTATCGGGCTTTCCTACTACGAACAGTGGCACGAGACCTACGACGACCTGCATGCCAACCTGTACGATCTGGCTGCCCGTTACGGAAAACCCCTGTACGTCTGTGAATACGGCGCCAGTTTGGAGAATATCAGGCGTATAAACGACATAGTCCGTTCCATCCCCGGTGGTCTGGGAGACGGCACCATGGCCTGGGAACCGGCCCGGGTACTCTTCCCAAAGGGAAAGGCAGATCCCGCAGTATTGAACGTATACCGTGACATGGATGCAACTTACAAAAAAACACCTCCGCAGGAGATCCCCCTGACCCGGCGAGACCTGTCCTTTGACCGGCCAATTGTAGGTGCCGACATCTCGTGGGTCCCGGAACAGGAAAACCGGGGCACGGTGTTCTCGGAAAAAGGAGTAGCAAAAGACGTCATGGCAATCCTGAAGGACAACGGTTTCAACTGGATCCGCCTACGGCTGTTCGTAAACCCGACAGCTGAAAACGGGTATTCCCCCCAGGGCTACTGCGGACTGGAAGAGACGCTGGAAATGGCCAAACGCGCCAAAAAGGAAGGCCTGAAACTGCTGCTCAACTTCCATTACAGCGACAACTGGGCCGATCCGGGCAAACAATACACCCCGGCATCCTGGACACAATACACCGGTTCTGGAATGGAAGGACAAATCTACCGCTACACATACGAGGTTATCAGGCGGTTCATGGAAGAAGGGGTCTGCCCC
Source organism: Bacteroidales bacterium UBA5226 (assembly GCA_002409325.1). GTDB lineage: Bacteria > Bacteroidota > Bacteroidia > Bacteroidales > UBA932 > DMER64. The sequence goes on from DHUU01000020.1 coordinate 221,453, forward strand.
GATATGGTCCAGACCGGGAACGAGATCAACCACGGAATGCTCTGGCCCCAGGGAAAAATCGAAAGTTCCTACATGCACTTCGGGGTATTGCTGCGCTGTGCCACGGCCGCTGTTCGTGCAGCCAATCCATCCATTCCCATCATGGTGCACATCGCCTGCGGAGGACAAAATGAGGAATCGGTCTATTTCTTTGACAAGATCCTAAGCCGTGACGTGAAGTTCGATATCATTGGTCAGTCCTACTATCCCCGGTGGCACGGAACCCTTGAAGACCTGCAGCACAACCTGAACGATCTGGCTACCCGGTACAACAAGCCCGTGATTGTGGTAGAATACCAGGAGCACCGCCTGGAAGTGAATCAGATCGTGCGCAACATCCCGGAAGACATGGGACTGGGGACCTTCATCTGGGAAGCCACTTCGCCGGCCTGGGGCAATCTGTTTGATGAACGGGGTGATGCCAATGAAAACATGAAGATCTACCCGCTGTTCCTGGACAACTACGATTCCCTCTGATCTTCCAGGCCGAGCAGTTCTTCCCAATCCTCCTCCAGCCGGGCAAGGATTTCGCCCATCCTTACCGAGGCTTCTGTTATCTCTTTCAGAGGTCTGGCGGGGTCGGACAGCAGACTTTCCAGATGGGATTTTTCTTCTTCGAGCGCCTGGATTGCCGCCTCCAGTTCTTCCAGGCGTTTCCGCTGCCGGTACGTCAGTTTTTTTACAGTCTGCGCCGAGGCAGAGGCAGGGGCTGATGCAGGACCCTGCGCCGGGGCAGAGGACGCGGCCCCGGAGCGACCGGCAGGCGCAGCCGCGGGGACAGTGGCAGCCGGGCGCAAGCGGTAATAATCACTGCATTTACCGGGATAATCCCTTAAGACTCCCTGCCCTTCAAATACAAAAAGATGATCGGCCAGCTTATCCATGAAATACCGGTCGTGCGAAACAATGAGCAAACAGCCTTTAAAATGTTCCAGATACTCCTCCAGTACATTGAGCGTGAGAATATCCAGGTCGTTGGTGGGTTCGTCAAGGATCAGGAAGTTGGGGTTGCGCATCAGGATGGTCAACAGGTAGAGTCGGCGCTTTTCACCGCCGCTCAGGCGTTCCACCTTGACCTGATGCATGGAGGGAGGAAACAAAAAACGGTTCAGGAAAGAAGTTGCAGTTACTTTGCTGCCATCGGCCAGGGCCACCACCTCGGCAATGTCATGTACCACATCAAATACAGTATCCCCGGGATTGAAAGAAATTCCTTCCTGACGGTAAAATCCGAACCTGACGGTCGTCCCGTGCTGAAGGGTTCCCGATTGCGGTGCCAGTTCCCCGGCCAGGAGCCTTAAAAAAGTAGTCTTCCCCACCCCGTTCCCGCCTATGACCCCGATTTTTTCATTCCGTGAAAAATTGTAAGTAAAGTCGCGGAGCAGAGGCTCCTTTCCATACGAAAAGGATAAGTTCTTGCAATGTATGATTTTGTTGCCCAGACGGGCAATTCCGGCATTTATTTCCATGGTGCGGGTGTCGCCTGCCGGGCCGATATTTTCTTTCAGCCTGCCGAAGCTTTCAACCCTTGATCTTGATTTTCCGGTCCGGGCACACGGGGTGCTCCGGATCCACTGCAACTCCCTTCGGTATAGATTACGTGCTTTGTCTGTCTCTGCAGCCCTGTTGGCCAGGCGTTCCTCACGCTTTTCCAGGAACAGGGTGTAATTGCCCCTGTAGGTATACAGCTCCCCGTCTTCCAGTTCGTAGATGCTATTGCATACCCTGTCCAGAAAGTACCTGTCGTGCGTGACCATAAACAAGGTGGCCTGTGAGGTGGAAAGATAATCCTCCAGGTATTCAATCACTTCAATATCCAGGTGGTTGGTAGGTTCATCCAGTATCATGAACGGGGCTTCCTGGATGAGCATTCCGGCCAGGGCCACTTTCTTGACCTCTCCTCCTGAGAGGGTTCCCATTTTTCTGTTAATTTCTCTAAACTGAAGGTTGGTTAGGATCCGCTCTATCTTCTGGTCGTAATTCCAGCCGTCAAGCCGGTCCATATCGTTGATGGCCTTTTCCATCTGTTTCCTGTCTTCTGACTCCGATGCCTGCTTGTAGGCAGTCAGGGCCTTCAGAACAATATTATCTGCCAGGCGCACCTGTTGGGTGACAGTCAGCTCCGGATCATATACCGGGTTCTGCTCAAGGTAGGCTACCTGTATCCCGCTCATGAACCTGATGCTCCCCTCGCCTTCGGGAGATTCTTTTCCGGCCAAAACATCAAGTAGGGAAGTCTTACCGCTCCCGTTGGACGCGACAAGGGCTACCTTGTCACCCTGGTTTATGTGAAAGGAAATCTTGTTGAATAATACCCTGTCCCCGTATGATTTGGAGAGGTCGTTTACCTGAAGGTATGCAGCCATAGTAATTCCCTGTAGCCGGCAAATGTAAAAATTATTATCTTTATGCGACAAACAATTATAAACAATGAAAGCATTATCCTATATCCGTTACTCTGCCCTGAGGGGATTTCTGGGGATTGTCCTTGGGGTTTTCCTGCTGGCCTATCCCGAAGCCGGCGTACGTACCCTGGTCAGGCTTCTGGCTGCCATACTCCTGGTAGGCGGTCTGTTTGCCTTGTATTTTGCCTTCAGAAACAACCGTCAGACAAACGCTCAGCCTATAAGCAACAGAGTAAACCCTGATCAGGGTTTGCAGCGCCTGCTATATATGACTTCTCTGGTTTTCATTGTCTTTGCCCTGCTTCTTATCCTGTTCCCCGGTTTCTTTGCCGGCCTGACCATGTTCCTTATAGGGATTGTCCTGCTGTTGTCTTCCCTAACCCAGATCACCGGTATTATTCAATTTCGCAAAGCCAATTCCATAGGATTGCCCTGGTTTATTTACATCAATCCTGTCATTATTTTTATTCTTAGCGTAGTGATCATGCTCAATCCCTTTGATTCTGCTTCTACCTTAATCATCTTTGCAGGAGTCATCTGCCTGATATACGCCTTAACAGAAATTATCCAGGCAATAGTCCAGTACCGCCTGATTAAAAAAAGCAATACACCCGTATCGTGAAAATTGTGGTTGCCATGGATTCCTTCAAAGGGAGCCTGACTTCTTTTGATGCCGGACATGCCGTTTACCGGGGTATTGAAAAAGCCTGGCAGCATATGTCCAGCCCTCTTCCACAGGTGAAGGTGCTTCCCCTTGCCGACGGCGGTGAAGGCACGGTTACTGCCCTAATCCGCGGGCTTGGGGGAGTCTACAGGAATATCAAAGTCCGCGGTCCCCTCAAAGCCCAGGTAGAAGCAATTTATGGCATTGTGACTTCAACAGACGGGACTCTCACAGCCGTCATTGAAATGGCGGCTGCAGCCGGTTTGTGGCTGATACCGGAAAAAGACAGGAATCCTTTACACACAACAACCTACGGTGTAGGGGAACTCATACTGCATGCCCTATCCAAAGGATGCCGAAATTTCCTGATAGGAATAGGGGGAAGTGCAACCAACGACGGCGGCATAGGCATGCTGACCGCCCTTGGATTTGAATTCAGGGACGATACGGGTCGCGAGACTGGGATTTGCGGCAAAGACCTGAACCGCATCGTTTCCATACGCAACTCGGGCAAACATACTGAGCTGAATGAATGCACCTTCCGGATTGCCTGTGATGTAAACAACCCCCTGTGCGGTCCCAATGGAGCCGCTGCTGTTTTCGGCCCGCAGAAAGGAGCCTCACCCGACGATATACTCAGGCTGGACAGCGGTTTAGCCAATCTGGCCGATGTGGCTTCCAGAATGATTTTCCGGGATTCTCAAACAAGAGACAAACGGGATGTGCCCGGTGCCGGGGCCGCCGGTGGCCTTGGATATGCTTTTGTGCAGTTTCTGGACGGAACACTGGAATCGGGAGCCACGATGATCATGGACGCTATTGGTCTGGAACAAGAGATCCGCAATGCAGATCTGGTCATCACAGGGGAAGGGAGGATGGATGATCAGACAGCGATGGGAAAAGCGCCTATGGGTGTGGCATGTCTGGCTAAAAAAAACGGCAAGAAAGTGATTGCCTTTTGCGGGAGCATCGCACCTTCAGTACCCCATATGAAAGAGGTTCTTTTTGACCAGTGTATACCGGTCACCCCTGCGGGAGCTTCCCTGGAACTGGCTTCCGAATGGCTGCAAAAGGCTGTTTTTGAGTATTTTACATCTTTTCATTTATCTTTGTAATGATGAAAAGGCTTTGGCTCCCCTTGCTTTTGTTGCTTCTTATGGCAGCGGACCTGTTCCTGGGATCCGTCAGCCTGAATGCAGCAGATGTATGGGCGGCCCTGTGGGGAAATGAATCTTCAGATATCGTTTACAAAATCGTGTGGAACTTCAGGTTTCCCAAGATGGTGACAGCCCTTTTGGCCGGGATGTCTTTGTCGGTATGCGGAGTCCAGATGCAGACATTGTTCAGGAATCCGCTTGCAGATCCCTATATACTGGGAATCAGCTCGGGAGCAGGACTTGGTGTCGCTTTTTTTGTGATGGGGTCTTCGCTTTTCAGCATCGGGAGGCACTCAATCCCCTGGCTGTTCGACTTGGGTACGGCAGCCTTTGCATGGATGGGAGCGCTGGCCGTGATGCTGCTCGTACTGGCGGCTTCAGGAAGGCTGAAAAGCAACATGAGCCTGCTGATCCTGGGGATTATGACAGGTTCTGCTGCCTCGGCCCTGATAGGATTGATCCAGTATTTCTCAGAGGCTCCGGCCCTGAAATCCTACATGCTCTGGACCATGGGCAGTTTTGGGAACGTTACCGGAAACCGTTTGGTCATCATGACTTTTCTTTGCCTGGCAGGATTGCTGATCTCTGTTTACAATATCAAGGACCTGAACGTATTGCTCATGGGAGAACAGTACGCTCAAAGCCTGGGATTATCCTTTTCAAAGGTCAGGAACCGGATCTTCGTGGCAACCACACTGCTGGCGGGCAGCGTGACCGCGTTCTGCGGACCCATAGGCTTTATAGGGATTGCCGTGCCGCATATATCCCGGATGATTTTCCACAATGCAAACCACCGCGTCCTGATCCCGGCAGCTGCCCTAACCGGGGCCTGCATGATGATCCTGGCCGATATCATATCCCAGCTGCCGGGTACGCAAAGCGTTTTACCGGTCAATACGGTAGCAGCCCTTATGGGCATCCCGGTAATTATCTATGTGATATTCAAAAACAGGGCTGATGACCTATGAACACTGTTCTGGATATATTGGATGTATCGGTCGGGTATTCAAGGCATTCCCCGCTGTTTGAGCATATCAACGCACAACTGGTCAGCGGGACGGTGACCGGGCTTCTTGGACCGAACGGGATCGGTAAGTCCAGCCTGCTCAGGACGATAGCCGGCCTGCTACCCCCCCTGAAAGGTTCCATAAAATCCGGGATGGGCGGGGAAAAAGGACACTCCTGCGCTTTTGTGCCTTCACAGCCCCTGCGGGCTGCGCACTATTCTGTCCGGGATACAGTCAGTACCGGACGCTACCGGTATACCAACTGGCTGGGCATAGAAGACCGGGAAGGAAAACAAATAGTTGAAAACGCTCTGGAGCGGACCGGCATTAAACACCTGGCAGACCGGAACAGTGCCAGTCTGTCCGACGGAGAATTCCACAGGGTGGCCATTGCCCGTGCCCTGGTGCAGGACACTTCCCTTATCCTGCTGGATGAACCAACCGCGTTCCTGGATATTGCCAACAAACGTGCCATCGGACTCTTGCTGCGCAGGCTGGCCCTGGAAGAAAACAAAGGGATTTTGTTCTCAACCCATGATCTTTCGCTGGCCATGGAACACTGCGATTTTTTCTGGATCATGACCCCGGAGCAGGAATTGCATCAGGGAACCCCTTCGCTGATGGAGGAAAAAGGTATTATTAACCGCTTGTATTATTGATTTTCATATGATGAACATGCTTGATTATATAAGGAAAAACAGGTCCTGCAGAAGGTTTGTGCAAAACGAAAAGATCGGGGCCCTGGAACTGGAGTCCATGATAGAGGCTGCCAGGCTAAGTCCGTCGGCAGCCAACAGGCAACCCTTGAAATATATCCTGTGCCGGGATGCAGGATCGGTCATGGGAAGGGAAATATTCGAATGCCTGGCCTGGGCGGCCTATCTGAAAGACTGGCCGGGCCCTGCGGAAGGAGAGCGGCCTGCCGCGTACGTTATTATGCTCCACGATAAGACCATTCATCAGAATTTACTTTGCGATCCGGGACTTGCCCTGCAGAGCATACTGCTTCAGGCGGTTTTCCTGGGCTACGCAGGCTGTATTTTTGCTTCTGTGAACAGGCCGCGGCTGCAACAATACCTGTCCCTGCCGGATAATTATGAGATCCTGTATGTGGTCGCCCTGGGCAAGCCGGCCGAAACCATAGTCCTGGAAAAAATAAACCCCGACCTGCCGGCCGGGGAAAATATTAAATACTGGAGGGATGCCCAAGGGGTGCATCACGTCCCCAAACGTTCGCTTGAAGACCTGATAATCAACCTTTAGCCTTCTTGTTCTCCATCATTTGGCGAATCGAATCGGCTAGGCGGCGAACTCCTTCTTCTGCGCGTGATTCTTCCATGTAGGAAAAGTTGATGCGCAGGGTATTCTTGCCAGAGCCGTCGCAGTGGAAGGCCTCGCCAATAACAAAGGCCACATCTTTTTCAACCGCGATGCGGAACAATTCCGAGGCATCATAACCTTCGGGCAGGGTGACGAAGAGGAAGAGACCCCCTTCCGGATTGGTCCAGGTTACACCTTTGGGCATGTATTTTTCGAAGGCGGCCATCATGTTGTCGCGCTTGTTGCGGTAATTGATCTTGATACGTTCAATGTTCTTGTCAAAGTACCCTTTCTCCATAAAGCGGGCAGCAATGAACTGGTTGAACACCGGGGCGCATAGATCCGTTGACTGCTTAACGATTTCCAGTCTTTCAATGATTTCAACAGGGGCCATGACCCATCCCAGGCGGAAACCGGGAATGAGCGTTTTTGAGAAGGTGCCCAGCAACATGGTTCTGCCTTCCTTGTCCAGAGAATAAATCAGGGGCATAGGTTTCCCGCTGAAACGGATCTCGCGGTATGGGCTGTCTTCCAGTATCAAAAGATCAAATTCCCTGGCAACTTCCAGCACGTTTAACCTTTGTTCCATACTCATGGTTACCCCCGAAGGATTCTGGAAATCGGGAATGGCATAGATGAACTTGGGTTTTTTTCCTGCCGTAACCAGCGCGCTGACAACCGTACGCAATTCTTCATCTTTTGGAATGCCAACGGGATTAGCCCTGTGGGCAAAAAAAGCCTGGAGGGCACCAAGATAGGAAGGCAGGCCGCAGATCAGTGTGTCACCCGGATTGATAAAGAGCTGGGTAACCATATCAATGGCCTGTTGCGAGGAGGTGGTTATTATGAAATTTTCATAGGTCACATCAATGCCCTGTTTACGGTAGTGGGCGGCCAGTGCTTCGCGCAACCTTTTCACTCCCAGGGTTTCTCCGTACTGCAACGCCTGTAGTGCGTTTTCGTCCAGTACTTCCTGTATTACTTCCCTGAGTTCATCCACAGGAAAGGCTGTGATGTCAGGGAAACCACCGCCAAAGGATATGACCTCGGGACGAGTTGCCATTTTTAGAAGGTCCCTGATAGCGGAACGCCTCATGTTTTTAGCGTTGTCGGAGATGATGGAATTTAAGTAATCGTGTTGCATAATCTGTTTAAGTTTAGTAGAGCAAAACTAAATAAGTTTAACCATATAAGCAAAAAAACTGTCATTTATATAGTTCTAACTAATTATTATGACAAAATCATAAGTCAGGAGCTGCTCTCAGATAAAAGTCTTACATTTGTGATATTAACCGCGCTCTATGTCTGAACTGCATATTACCAGAGAATTTCGTTTTGAGGGAGCACATGCACTTACGCACTACGATGGGAAATGCCGTCACATACACGGACATTCTTACCGGTTGATGGTTACAATCACAGGTGAACCATCCCTGGTTCCCGGAGATCCAAAATCGGGCATGATCCTGGATTTTAATGACCTTAAAAAGATCGTTAGCCGGTACATTCTCGAACCACTGGACCACTCCCTGATGCTGCGTAAAGACGCACCGCTTTCAAAGGAACTGGTTCAACATTACGACAATGTCATCCTGTTCGATTTTCAGCCTACCTGCGAACAGCTGGTCCTGTACATTGCCGGGATCCTTGAACCGGTCATCACGCCACCCAACCGGCTACACCGTGTCCGATTGTATGAAACCCCCACATCATTTGCCGAATGGGTGAAATGAAACGAATATTCATGATTGACGGGCACGCCTTGCTCTACCGGGCGTACTTTGCTTTTGTAAACCGCCCCATGATCAATACAAAAGGAGTGGACACTTCTGCCGTATACGGATTCTGCCGCTCCCTGTTTGACATCATCCTGAAGGAAAAGCCCACCCACTTGTTTGTGGCTTTTGACCCGGGAGGTAAAAATTTCAGACACGAAGCCTTCCCCCAGTACAAGGCCAACCGACCCGAAACACCCCGGGTGATCAAAGATTCGCTCCCTATGGTCCGGGAGTTTCTGGAATCGTGCAGGATCCCTGTTCTGACCCTTGATAATGCCGAAGCCGATGATGTGATCGGAACCCTTTCCAAACGGGCAGAGAATGAAGGATTCCGGGTTTTCATGGTCACACCCGACAAGGACTATGGACAACTCGTATCTAAAAACATCCTTATGTACCGCCCGCTTAACCACGGGGACGGCTGGGAGATTCTGGGGGAAAAGGAAATCTGTGAAAAATACAACATCCGGGACCCGAAGCAGGTGATTGACGTTCTGGCCATCTGGGGCGATGCTTCTGACAATATTCCGGGAGTCAGGGGCATAGGTGAAGTGGGTGCCAAAAAACTGGTATCCCTATACGGCTCTGTGGAAGACGTACTGGATCACCTACCTGAATTGTCTTCTGCCCTGCAGGATAAACTGAACCAATCCCGCGACATACTCTTCTTGTCAAAGGACCTGGTTACCATACGAACCAAACTGGACATCCCATGGGATGAGGATTCTTTCAGGGTTAATGCACCAGACCTTGTCCGCCTGAAAGAATTGCTCAGGGAGTATGAATTTCATTCCCTGTCGCGCCTGTTGCCTAAGCTGGAAGATCTTTTCTGCTGCATCGGCGAGCCGACTCCCGCTTCCGTTTCACTTTCCCCTCCCGAAAGCTTTATACCGGCAGACAGTGAAAAAATGATGGAATCCATTATTAAGGAAGCTCTCAGACAAGGAAAGGCCGGTCTGGCAGGCAGCCCGCAGCAGCTGGTACTCCTGACAGGGAACAAAGCCTATGTGACCACGGCCTCACTGGCTGCCCCATTGCTGGGAAACAGGGATATTCCAAAATGCGGGTTCAAGCTCAAGGACCTGATGCTTCCCCTTTGGCGGCAAAACATTTCGCTCAAAGGCATGCTCTGGGATCCTGAACTGATGCATTACCTGGTTAACCCGGAAAGAAACCACCGTCCTGCGGATCTTGCAATTCAATACCTCAACTATTTTCCAGCAGAAAAACCCATGGAAAGCCGGAGCCTTTTTGATTCCGGTCAGGCGGATGACCCCGGAATACAAAACCTGATGAGCGAAGCCTTCATTGCCTTCAACCTGAAAGAGCCCCTTCAGAGGGTGCTTTGTAACGACGGGATGGAAAACCTTTATTCTGACCTTGAAATGCCCCTGATGGAAGTGCTGGCCGCTATGGAGCGTGAAGGGGTAAAGGTGGATATCCGGCAGCTGGCAAAATATGGCATTGAACTGAACAACACAGCGCTGGATATAGAAAGACAAATAAGGGAGTACGCCGGTGATCCCACCCTTAACGTGTCCTCTCCCAAACAGGTGGGGATCGTATTGTACGATAAACTCAAGGTTGATGACCGGTCACGCAAGGGAAAAAAACAGTATACTACAGACGAGGAAACGCTTGGTGCACTGGCCGACCGGCATCCCATAATTCCCCTGATCCTGGAATACAGATCCCTGAAAAAACTGCTTTCCTCCTATATAGAAAGCCTTCCTTTGCTTGTGGATCCCGTTACCGGCCGCATCCATACAACCTTCAACCAGACGGTAACGGCAACCGGCAGGCTCAGTTCGCAGAAGCCAAACCTGCAAAACATTCCTGTAAGAGAAGAAAGAGGCCGGGAAATCCGGAAATTTTTCGTTCCCCGGGATGAAGATCACATTCTGATGTCTGCCGATTACTCACAGATAGAACTACGGATTATGGCCCACATGAGCGAAGATGAAGATTTCATTGCTGCATTTAACACCGGTGCCGATATCCATACAGCAACCGCAGCAAAGATCTTCCATTGCAGCCAGAGTGAAGTAACACCCGAACAAAGAAGCAAAGCCAAAACAGCCAATTTCGGGATCATTTACGGGATATCGGCGTTCGGGCTGGCTTCAAGGCTCAGGATCCCCAGAAAAGAGGCAAGTGACCTGATCGAAGGATATTTTGAGCATTACCCCAAAGTGAAAGCATACATTGACAGTACGGTTGCCTTGGCAAAAGAAAAGGGATACGTCTGCACCTTGTTCAACCGGAGGCGTTATGCACCGGACATCAAGGCACCCAATCCCGTGCTCAGGGGGCTGGCCGAGCGCAATGCCATTAATGCACCCATTCAAGGAACTGCAGCCGATCTCATCAAGAAAGCCATGGTTTCGGTTCACCGGGCAATCCTGGAGAAGGGCCTAAGGAGCCGGATGATCCTTCAGGTGCACGACGAATTGCTATTTGATGTTTACAGCCCGGAAAAGGTAATGATGGAACAAATGGTGCGTTCTGCCATGGAAAACATTGCCACCCTGAGTGTTCCCCTGTCGGTAGAAATTGGAGTCGGGGAAAACTGGGAGGAGGCACATTGACGATGACTATGGATCTTACTTTTTTCTACCAGAACCCGCTGCTTTACATTCTGATACTGAGCTCTTTCGGGGTAATCACCTTGTTTCTGTTCCTGCAATATGCCCGTCCGGCTTTTGGAAAAAGAGACAGGAACCTTTCAGTGGATGAGGAAGCTTTGGGTGTATCCATCGTGCTATGCGTCCGTAACGAATACGAAAACCTGGTACGGTTGCTCCCGGCATTGCTTGAACAGAAATTCGAACCCTTTGAAATCGTTGTTGTTGACAAGAATTCGGAAGACGATACGGAAGTGCTGCTGGCTTCCCTGGAACATTTTCATAAAAATCTATCCATTAGGGTTCTCAATGCCAACACAAAATTCGGGCGGGATGATCTGATGGCCCTGGGTGTGGGCATCCGGGCTGCCAGGTATCCCTACGTTATTTTTTTCAGGCCCGATTGCCTTCCTTCTTCAAAGGAATGGCTTGTTTCCCTGGTAAATACAGCCCTGGGGAAAAAAGTGGATACCGTCTTAGGGTATACCTCCTTTAAAGGGAACAGTCTGCCCGTGCGCTACGATATGATGGAACAACAAATCCACCAGATGGGTACTATTTGTAAGAAAATGCCTTATGTATCCTGGGGAAACAACACGCTTTTTCCAAAAGAAAGATTCCTGTCCGGAAAAGAGTTCAAAACTATAACAACAGCCTGGAATCAAAGTGAACAGGCCATCATTTCCCATGTGCTGGAAAAAGACAGTACCCAGGCCTGCGTTAACCCTTGCGGCAGGGTTATCATGAACCGCCGGTTACCCGCCAGAGAATACCACATGAACCGGTTGCAGGGACTGTGTACCATGGCAATCACCAAAAGCCGGGGATATTTCTTGCTGACCCTGGAGAAAATCTTTATCACGGCTTTTTACATCCTCCTGGCTCTTGCCTTTGCCAGGACAGGGAAAAACGGGGACTTCCTCCTGCTGGTCATCCCGGGAAGTTTGTTACTGCTGCGCTGGATCACCGTATGGATTCAGTATGTTGGATTTGGAATCCATTTTAATGAAAAAGGGCTGGCTTATACTGCCCCTGTATGGGACATTTTTTCTCCACTTGTACATTTTTACTATCTTGTTGCCACACTTATCAAACGGCTAAAGAATTGATTTTATGTCACAATCATTGGACCAACTGGATGACCGGGCTCTTGTGGAACTGGCCCTGGAAAACCGGCAGGAAGCCTATACAAGGCTTCTTGTCAGGCACAAGGACCGTGTACATGCTTTTATCAAGAAATTGATAATCAACTCTTCTGAATCAGAAGACCTGGTTCTGATGAGTTTTGACAAGGCTTTCAGGAACCTGAAGTATTATAATCCAAAGTACGCTTTTTCCACATGGCTCTATAGCATTGTCCAGAATTTATGCATAGACCATTTCAGAAAGAACAAACAGTTTTTCGTTTCACTGGAAGAGGCACAGGAAACGGAGGATATTAACCCAGAAGATGTGCTGATTGGAGAACAACAGAAACAAATCATGGAAAACATGATTTCGCGCCTGAAACCGGAATATGCAGAAGTGATCACTTTGCGTTACATGCAGCATTATGCCTACGAAGAAATCGCAAACGAACTAAATATACCCCTGGGAACTGTAAAAACAAGGCTACACAGGGCAAAGGTTTATCTGGCGCTAATCATAGAGCAGGAGAGCAAAAAGTAACATGGACGCCAGGATCGTTTTCCATTATTTTCCCCACCTGGATTCGACTGCCAGGGAACGTCTCCTACGACTGGGTGAGCTTTATTCATACTGGAATAAACGCATAAATGTGGTCAGCCGCAAGGACATGGAACACCTGTATGTCAAGCATGTCCTTCATTCGCTTGCCCTTTCTGCAGCCATCATGGACACCCCTTTCACTGCCGGGGCGACCGTCCTGGATGCGGGGACGGGAGGAGGTTTCCCGGGGATTCCCCTGGCAATCTTACATCCGGGTACACGTTTTATTTTGTGTGATTCCATAGCAAAAAAAATCATGGTGGTACGGGAAATCTCGGCTTCCCTGAGTTTGGAGAACATTACCCCTGTAGTCTGCCGGGTAGAAACACTTCCCGATGGCTGCTGTGATGTGATCGTATCCCGTGCTGTTACAAGCCTGGCAGGATTTCTACCCTGGACAAGGAAAAAGCTTAGGGAACCTGGGCGTATCCTCTTTCTCAAGGGCGGGGATCTTGCGGGTGAAATTGAGGAAGCTGCTGCTAAATGCCGCATACCGCAAACCTGTTTCTCGGTAACAGAACTTAAAGATACTTTCCCCGGGCTGGAGGATGACTTTTTTGAAACCAAAAAAATTTGTGAAATCAAACAAACTTCGTATCTTTGCGCTCCCCAATTGAAAAGCAGTTAAAGTAGCAAAATAATATGAAAAGGACATTTCAACCCTCTCAACGCAAACGCCGTAACAAACACGGGTTTCGTGAGCGTATGTCTACTCCCAACGGACGTCGCGTTCTTGCTGCCCGCCGCCGCCGCGGACGCAAAAAACTTACCGTATCCGACGAAGATCAGTTCTAGGAAGTGCCTGGTAAAAAAAATATAAGGAGACCTATCCTCAGAAACGTGCTGTGGATTATTGTGTTCCTTGTTTTGCTTTTTATTGGCATATACAGTTTTTTACATCTCTTCACACGTCATGGAAAAGGATTCCTGCTTCCCGATTTCTCCGGTCTCTCGCTGGTAGAAGCACAGGAGGCTGCCAGACCGTTGCACCTTCGCCTGGAAGTTACAGACTCCCTTTACATCCCGGAATTACCCGGAGGCGTTGTCTTCCGACAGGTTCCTCCCCCGGGGCGGCATGTTAAAAAGAACCGCAGGGTAGAATTGACCATAAACTCGCTGCTTCCCCGCCAGGTTGCCGTACCTTCTCTGGTAGGCTTTTCGCTCAGGCAGGCCAAAGCAGAACTGGCTGCCATCGGCTTGAAGCCCGGACGTTTGATTTACACTCCCGACTTAGCCACCAACAACGTGATGCAACAGCTATACCAGGGCCAACCCATTGCTCCCGGAGCTCCTATCAACATATACAGTGCTATTGACCTGGTACTGGGAATGGCACCAGGCCACGAACTGGCTTACATCCCCATGTTATTCGGGAAGAGCCTGGAAGCTGCATTGGACATCCTGAGCGATCATTCTTTGAATACAGGGATTATCACCTATGACCAGAGTGTTCTCACCGCTGCCGATACGCTGGCTGCACGTGTATTCAGGCAATCCCCCGATTATTCGCAGCATCCGGAGTGGCCACTGGGTACGGCAGTGCACCTTACCCTGACCATCAATCCCGATTTACTCATACCCCGGCAGATCCCCCTCACAGAAGATGACCTGTAAATGAGAGATGAACAGGAACTTTTTGAACATTTTCATATTGTCGTCGACAAAGGGCAATCCCCTCTGAGAATTGACAGGTTCCTCACATCAAAACTGGAAGCCACTTCACGAAACCGCATTCAGCTTGCCGCAGAATCTGAATACATTCTAGTAAACGGATCTCCTGTAAAAAGCAATTACAAAGTCAAACCTCTGGACGACGTACGGATTATGCTGCCCTTTGAAAAAAGGGAGTTCCGCCTGGTTGCCCAGGAAATCCCGCTGGATATAGTATATCAGGATCAGGATATCCTGGTGGTAAACAAACCGGCAGGACTTACCGTCCATCCGGGGCACGGCAATTACACCGGGACCCTGCTCAACGGGCTGGCCTGGTATTTTGGAGAGCGGGGAACGGTACATACAGACGATTCACGCATGGGAGTCCTGGTACACAGGATAGATAAAGACACTTCGGGCCTTTTGGTTGTTGCGCGCTCAGAAGTGGCGCAATTCCGGCTGGCAAAACAATTCTTTGACCACACTGCTGAACGGTTGTATATCGCTTTGGTTTGGGGAGATATGGAAAATGAACAGGGAACGGTAACAGGCGATATCGCGCGTCACCCATCTGACCGCCTTCGGTTCCGCGTCTGCCCCAGAGGGGTAAATGGCAAACATGCCGTTACCCATTACAGGGTTCTGGAACGTTTTGGTTACGTAACCCTTGTGGAGTGCCGGCTGGAAACAGGCAGGACCCACCAGATAAGGGTTCATATGGAACATATCGGGCACCCCCTCTTTGGCGATATACGTTATGGCGGAGACCGCATCCGTAAAGGGACTCTCTACAGCAAATACAAACAATTCATTGATAATTGCTTTGACATTCTCCCCAGGCAGGCACTCCACGCCAAAACACTGGGATTCATTCATCCCTCAACAGGAGAAAAAATATTTTTCGAGGCACCTTTGCCAGATGATATGAGTGAAGTCTTGAAGAAGTGGCGCCGGTTTGCTATTTCCGCACAATCCTCTGTGGATTCTTAGACACAAAAGCTTCCCAGGAACTAGCCGAGGCTGTTTTCTCCGGCACGTTCAACTGATTGGCGTGACATACGGCAACCGCCAGGGCATCTGTGGCATCCAGGGATTCGGGCTCTTCTGAAAAATGCAGCATTTGCTTCAACATGACGGCTACCTGTTCCTTGGAGGCTGCACCCCTTCCTGTGACTGCCATCTTAATTTTGCGTGGTGCATATTCACATACAGGCACGTTACGCGACAAAGCCGCTGCAATAGCCACTCCCTGGGCCCTGCCCAGCTTGAGCATAGACTGGACATTCTTGCTGTAAAAAGGAGCTTCTATGGCCATGCAGTCCGGTTGGAATTCATCCAGTAATTCGTACATCTTTTCCAGTATATGGCTCATCCTGCGATAATGATCCTGTATGGACGACATCCGTACAACACCCAGCGCCAGGGTTTCCATTCTGGGCCCGTTAGAACGGATAACTCCGTACCCCATAAGGCGTGTTCCCGGGTCTATCCCAATTATGATTCTTTCTTTTGTCACCTGAATTATATCACGGAAAAATGGAGGTACTTGTGCAATGCCTCAGGGATGGTGATCCCATCCGGTGTCTGGTTGTTCTCGAGCAGGGCCGCAACAATGCGGGGCAATGCCAGGGCACTCCCGTTAAGGGTGTGGACCAGTTGCGTTTTGCCGTCCTCTGCCCTGAAACGGGCTTTGAGCCTGTTGGACTGGAAGGTTTCGAAGTTAGAGACAGAACTGACCTCCAGCCAGCGCTTCTGTGCAGCCGAATACACTTCAAAATCATAAGTCATGGCCGAGGTAAAGCTCAAATCTGCACCGCACAGGCGCAGGATGCGGTAAGGTAAATTTAGAAGCGGCCCCAGCCGTTCTACATGTTTGACCATCTGATCAAGTGCCGTGTAGGATTGGTCCGGATGCGTGAGTTGGACAATTTCCACCTTATCAAACTGGTGAAGCCTGTTCAGACCCCTTACATCTTTTCCATAAGAGCCGGCTTCACGGCGGAAACAGGGTGTATAGGCGGTAAGCTTCACGGGCAACAGGGCTGCATCCAAAATCGTGTCCCGGTAAATGTTGGTAAGCGGGACTTCGGCGGTCGGGATCAGGTAATAATTGTCGAGGCCTACATGGTACATCTGATCGCCCTTGTCGGGCAATTGTCCTGTCCCGTATCCGGAATCTTCGTTCACCAGTATGGGGGGCATGATCTCTTTATATCCGGCCCGGACATTCTGATCCAGAAAAAATTGGATCAAGCCCATCTGTAAACGGGCTCCTTTTCCTTTATATACGGGAAAACCGGCCCCTGTAAGCTTGACTCCCAGATCAAAATCGATTAAATCATATTTTTTGGCCAGTTCCCAGTGGGGAAGTGCTCCTTCAGGCAGAATTGGTTTTTGTCCGCCCTCACGGACAATGACATTGTCCATGGCTCCTTCTCCCCTAGCCACCAGCTTATTGGGCATGTTTGGAAGCGTAACAAGCAGATCGTTCAGTTCTATCTCAAGCTTTTCCTGTTCTGTGATAAGAAGCTTCACCTTTTCCTTGTTTTCACCTGCGCTCTTTTTGATCTCAGAAACCTGGTCATGTTTACCTTCTGCCATCAGCATCCCGATCCGGGATGCAGTCTTTTTTTGATCAGCTATCAAAGCATCGGCTTCTGTCTGTGCTGCCCTCCTGCGGGCATCCAGTTCCAATATCTGCCGGATGACCGGACCGGCATCAAGATTCCTTATGGCCAGCCGCTCTGCCACAAAATCAGGGTCCTCTCTTAATAATTTAATTGTTAGCATTTTATCATGATTTAATTTCCATGATAGATTCGGAAACATTGATTATAAAATCCCCTACCCGTTCAAGCTCTGCAATAAGATCCATATAATATACGCCTGAAAGGTAATCATATTCATTTTTCCCAAGGCTTAACAAATTGCCCTCTCTTATCATATCGCGGTATTTGTTAATGTCTTTTTCAGCATCCAGGGCATTGTCTATGTTGTTCAGTTTTGTATAGCTGGCCTGAAGGTTGAATAGCATGATTTCATAGGCTTTGTCTACCAGATCCATCATCCCGAGAATATTGCGGGTCATACGCTCATCAAAGATAACGTTGTTGTTCCGCTTTCTCTGCAGTATCCTTCCCAGATTGTATCCCGAGTCGCCCATACTTTCCATTTCTCCAATAATCTTATACATGGACTGGATCCTGTTCCCGGACTCTGCGCTGAGTCCTTCATCCCCTATCTGGTTCAGGTATTCTGCGATTTCGAATTCTATCCTGTCTGTAACTTCCTCATAGTAAGAAATCTTTTTGAAGAACGTGTCGAATTCATCATTATCCTTGACATCCAGGGCATTCCTGATAATGGCATATTGTCGTGTAATGATATTCCCGAAATGTATGATTTCCAGCTTGGCCTGGTCAAGAGATAATTCAGCCGTGCTGAACAAACCTGCCTGAATAAATTTAAGCCTGAACTTTTCTTCTTCCTTCGGACTCTTTATCACAAAGATTACCATTTTCACCAAAACGGGAACAAACCAGATCAACAGGGACGTGTTGATAACGTTGAACAGGGTGTGCAACAGCGATACAGAATAGATCATTGCATTCCCCGATGCCACAGGGTCTGCAGCCTGGGCAATGGGAATGAATGGATCGGCCCCTCCCAGGCCGGTAATTATTGCTCCAACAAGCCTTAGGAACGGACGGAAGAAAGCCACCGCCCAGATCACCCCTATCATATTGAAGAATGTATGGGCCAGGGCTGCCCGTTTTGCAGAAACATTTCCCACAGCAGCCGCAATATTTGCCGTAATGGTGGTACCTATGTTTTCTCCCAGCACCATGGCTGCTGCGATCTCAAACGGGATCCATCCGAAATTTACCATGACCAGGGTAAGGGCCACGGTGGCACTGGATGATTGTAATACCATGGTAAGCAGACTGCCAATTCCCACGAAGATCAGAACAGACCAAAAGCCATGTCCGGTAAAATTTTGCAGAAATTCAAGGGTCTCGGGGCTCGAACTCAGATCGGGTACGGAATCTTTCAGGAAGGTAAGGCCGAGAAACAAAAGTGCAAATCCTATGAGCATCTCCCCTGAGTGTTTCCGTCTCTGCTTTTTGGACATGAACATGATGAATCCGACTGCAACCAGGGGTATGGCCAAAATGGCTATGTCGGCTTTGAATCCCACCAGGGATACGATCCAGGCGGTAACCGTTGTACCGATGTTGGCTCCCATGATGACCCCAATTGCCTGCGCGAGCGTAAGCAGTCCGGCATTAACAAAACTCACTACCATTACGGTTGTGGCGCTGGAGGATTGAATGATGGACGTTATAGCCAGGCCGGTAAGAACACCTTTCAGGGGATTGGATGTTATGGAGGAAAGAATACGTCGTAGTCTGTCTCCGGCAATTTTCTGCAACGATTCACTCATCAGGGTCATGCCATAGAGAAACAATCCAAGGGAACCGGCAAGGTTTAGAATTTGCAGTACAGTACTCATAATCCAATAATTTCTCTGCAAAGATGCATTGTTTTTTGTATTTTTGGTAAAGAAAATTGTGACAATTATGAAAATACGCAGAATATTCCTGTTGGTCATTTCCACTGTAAGCCTTATAACCACCTATGCACAAAGCTCTCCCGCACCTGCTCCTGCCATTAGCCCGGTCAGGATCCTGGCTTTTTATAACCTGCGCGAGGATCCATCCCATGTCGCATTTGCAGAAAGTGCCGTGTCCTTTTTTTCCGGACTTAACGGGAGTAGAGATCTGAGCTTTGAAGCCACTACAGATCCTGCAGCCATGGACCAGGAGAACCTGAGAGAAGTTGATGTGGTTATGATGCTCAATCATGTTCCTCTGGACAAGAAGCAACGAAAAGTGTTTGAAGAATATATGGACAACGGAGGCCGCTGGGTGGGTTTTCACAAGGCCGCATTATACAGGGAAGGAGAATGGCCCTGGTTCACCCGTTTTCTGGGAGGTGTGGTTTTTGCAGATTATAACTGGCCGCCCCTGCCTACCCCCATACAGATACAAGACCCCCTGCACCCGGTCTGCAAGGGTGTCCCGGAACGTTTCATAGCCCCTGCCAACGAATGGTACCGTTTTTCACCCGGTTTGCGTGAGAATCCGGCGGTTCAGGTGCTGGCCCGCGTGGCTGCAGAATCTTTCCCCCTGGGCATATCCAGGGTTTTTGAAAACGAAGATCTACCCATTGCATGGGCAAACAGGCAATACCGCATGGTATATCTAAATATGGGGCACGGTGGCAACGGATTTTCAAATGCATCGCAGAACCTGCTTTTTACCAACGCATTACAATGGCTTCTAACCCCGGAAATGCGTACAGAAGATAAGGTGGCTGTTGCCTACGTAACTTCATGGAAAGAAACTATTCCGGATCCTGCCTATATCACCCACATCAACTATGCCTTCGGACACGTTAATGAAACTTTTGACGGGGTGATCGTTGACAATCCCGACAGGCTCCGGCAGATCGTTGCCTTAAAAAAGCAAAAACCATCCCTCAAAGTGATGCTCTCCATTGGCGGCTGGGGCAGCGGTCGCTTTAGTGAAATGGTGGCCTGCGATACCCACAGAGAATCTTTTGCACGTGATTGCCGGCGTGTTGTGGAAGAATTCGGCCTGGATGGCATTGACATCGATTGGGAATATCCCACCAACCAGGGCCCGGGCATATCCTATGCTCCCGAAGATACCAGGAATTTTACTTTGCTGATGCGCGATGTCCGCACACACCTGCCCAACGGCATGCTGCTAACACTGGCTACCGCTGCCAGTGGAAAATTCATAGATTTCAAAGCCATAACCGGTTATGTGGATTTTGTCAATATCATGACTTACGATATCTCCCTGCCCCCCTTCCATCATTCCGGCCTGTATCCTTCTTCCATGACAGGAAACCTTTCCTGCTATGAATCGGTCCTGGCGCACGTCAGGGCAGGATTCCCCCTTGACAGGCTTGTTTTGGGAATACCTTTCTATGGAAAAACTTCCCCGGATTTTCCTCAAGGCATGGGAAGTTACGGAAAGCTCATACAGCTGGAAGGATTTGAAAAATGCTGGGATGACATCGCCAAAGGCCCTTACCTGAAAGACAGCAACGGCAAGATCGTATGCACATATGACAACCCACGCTCCATAGGTTACAAATCCAGCTTTATCAACGATTATGGAATGAAGGGCGCCATGTACTGGGAATACGAAGGAGATGACCAGGAGGGCTCTCTCAGAAAGGCGGTTTTTGAAGGTGTGTTTGTAAAAGAATAATCCCTTATGCCTGAGGTACCCTTAACGATAAAGTAATTAATTTTGGTCATGGAGTATTTGCATCACATATTTTTAAATCATCCGGAATGTTCGGTACAGATTTCCTCCTTCACTCCCCCCTCGGGTGAAAAATCTGAACACCACATGATTTTTCAGCTCTCTAAGCAGAAAAACAATAATCCCGGTTCAATAGAATATGATTGTATTGCCATTTTGAATTCCTGCATTCAAGAGTGGCTTTCCCGCGATCCTTACCGTGATTCGGAACGTATTTTTGTCAGGTATTTCCTGAAAGATGCTTCTGTGCAACGGTCCCGTATCCATTCCAGGGAGTTGTTTCCGGTTACATGTGCCGTGTCTTTTATTGAGCAACCGCCTGCAAACAAAACAGAAATGGCCGTATGGGTCTATTTGAGAGACAAAGGGAGCGTTCCGGAAAAGTATATTCACTTCTGGACTACAGAAAAATTCTGTCTGGCTGGCAATGTAACCCAACAGACACGCAAATTGCTAATGGATTACCAGCAATGGCTGCACATCAAGGGATGCAACATGAAGGACCATTGCATGAGAACCTGGTTCTTCATTAAAGATATTGATACAAATTACGCTGCCTTTGCCAAATCCCGTACCCAATACTTTAGTGAAATCGGGATGGATAACGCTACACACTATATAGCCAGTACGGGGATAGAAGGCAGCAACGGAGCTACTGCTTCGTATGTGACCATGGACGCCTATGCTGTCAGTGGTCTTGATCCTGAGCGCATCATTTACCTCAGGGGACTTACCCACCTGAGTCCCACCAACATATACGGGGTCACCTTCGAGCGGGGTGTGGCACTGCAGTTTGATGACCGCACCCAGATCCTGATCTCGGGCACAGCCAGCATTGATAAGTGGGGAAATGTGATTCACTTGGATGATATACGTGCGCAAACGCTCAGGATGTGGGATAATATAGAAGTGCTGTTACATGAAGCGGGAAGCGGCTTTGATGACGTTGCACAGATTATCGTATACCTGCGCAGGCAGGAAGACTATGAACTGGTAAATGACTTGTTTCGTAGCCGCTTCCCGTCCATTCCTGCCGTCATGGTCATGGGCAGGGTGTGCCGCCCCACCTGGCTCATAGAGATGGAATGCATCGCTACCGCGCGCCTTTAACTTAAGCCGAGGCTTCCCGTTCTTATGGTGTCAGCGACGGGAGCAGGCAGCAAAAAAAGAGACTAACCATTTCTGTTTAGTCTCCCTTGAATGTAGATCCGTTTGAATTTATGCCTGGGCAGTTTCAGCTGCCGCTTGAATGGAAACGAATGATTTGTTATTGGCTTTCTTGCGGAAAACCACTATTCCATCTTTCAGGGCATACAACGTATGATCCTTCCCGATTCCCACGTTATCACCGGGGTTGTGTACTGTGCCTCTCTGACGAACCAGAATATTACCAGCTTTGGCAACCTGTCCGCCAAATAACTTAACGCCTAAACGTTTACTTTGTGATTCACGGCCGTTCTTTGAACTACCTACACCTTTTTTATGAGCCATAATTATACGTTTTAGATGTTACGAAATGGTGTTGATCTGGATTTGTGTAAGGTGCTGACGGTGTCCGTTGCATTTCTGGGTTCCTTTTCTTCTTTTCTTTTTAAACACCAGAACTTTAGCTCCTTTCAGATGTTTAAGCACAGTTGCATTGACTGCAGCTCCTTCAAGGTAAGGTTTCCCAACCAGAACCTTTCCGTCCTGATCCTTGAGCAATACCTTCTCAAAGTTAATACTTTCTCCTTCTTCTACCTCAAGCCGGTTCACGAAAACCTTCCAGCCTTCTTCAACCTTAAATTGTTGTCCGGCAATGTCTACAATTGCGTACATAATAAAAACTTCTTATAGTTTTAACCGCAAGCGGGTATTAACAAATACCTCTTATTCAATAGCTTAACGATTGTCAAATAATTATCGCTAAAAAACGGATTGCAAAGGTAAAAAAGTTTCCCGGAATACCAAAGAAAAAGTATCTTTGTTCGTTACAATCACTTTGTTATGAATTCACCGTTTCAATACAACCGTCCCCTTCAGGCACCTGAAGTTCTGGGAAGGGCAGCCGGTGCAGACTGGCTGGCTTCCAATCTTTTAAGGGGACTGCATTCCGTTGTATGGGATAAGCCCAAAACGGGAAAGAGCTCCTTTATAAACAAAGTGCTGGCGCAGATCCGTAAAAACGAGCAGGCTCCCCTGATCTGTCGTTTATCCTGTTTCAACATCCGGAGTGAACATTCCTTTTATGCCGCTCTGACAAACGCACTATTTGGCTGTGTGGCTAATACTTTGGGAGAATGGGAAAATTTGGCCGCCACCCTGTTACCGGCTAGCAAACCTGGAGTTCCGATACCCAACCACCGGGAAAATGAATTTTCGCTGGTTTTTTCTAACGATCTGCCCGCAGAAGCCTATAGCGAACTGGCTCGCTTTCCACAGGCTTTTTCAATGCACCTGAATAGACCCGTTATCATGGTTTTAGAGTCTTTTCAGACTCTGGCAGAATTTTCAGGAACCTCGGCCCGTTCCCTGTTACAGAAAATGGCTGAACTGTGGAAAGGTATGAAGAATGTAACATGGCTGATATGCGGATCTGGCAGCACTACTTCTGCCGGTTACTCTGTTTTCAGGAAACTCTTTGATGATCGCAGACCCTTTTACCGTTTTGCTGAACACATA
This sequence comes from Bacteroidales bacterium UBA5226, assembly GCA_002409325.1. Lineage (GTDB taxonomy): Bacteria > Bacteroidota > Bacteroidia > Bacteroidales > UBA932 > DMER64. The sequence goes on from DHUU01000020.1 coordinate 244,851, forward strand.
CCCCTGGATCCCATAGAAGAAAAGGAATTCACAGATTACATCATCCGAAGCTTTGCCAAAGCAGGCAGGGTAATATCCAGGGATTTCGCAGGGATGATTTACCAAAAAATGGAAGGTCATCCTTATTATGTTCAATATCTGGCCGACATTTGTTTTTCCAACACAAAGGGATACATGAACGACTCCATGTATCAGAGTGGTTTGGAAGAGTTGCTCGACATTTTCCAACAACCTTTCGAATGTATATGCCAGGAACTGACAACTCCGCAGATTTATTTCCTCCGTGCCGTAAGCCAGGGAGTAGAACAATTCTGTTCAATAGAAGTGATGGATAAATATCTGCTGAAATCTTCGGGCAATGTTTCCCGGATACGGGATGCCCTGGAAAGAAAAGGTATTATTGAAACAGTCCGTAAAAAACCACATTTCATTGATCCTTTGTTCAAGTTTTGGTTTGAAGAACGATTCTGCAAAACATACTGGCTGACGTGAAAAAAGTTGTAGTATTGACCGGGGCCGGAATGAGTGCTCAAAGCGGCATCAGCACCTTTCGCGACAGCGGAGGACTCTGGGAAAACTATCCTGTCCAGGAAGTAGCCTCTATAGAAGGATGGTACAGGAATCCAAAAATAATGCTTTCTTTTTATAATGAACGCAGGGCCGCCCTGCAAGAGGTGCACCCCAACAAGGGTCATGAGATCCTGGCCGGACTGGAAAAACATTTTGATGTTTCTATTGTAACCCAGAATGTTGACGATTTGCACGAACGGGCGGGCAGCAGTAAAATCCTGCACCTGCATGGAGAATTGACAAAAGCAAGAAGTTCCGATAATCCTGACCTGATCATTGACATTGGTTATGCTCCCATAGCCTGGGGTGATAAAGCCCCGGACAGCACACAGCTCCGTCCGCATGTAGTATGGTTTGGGGAAGCCGTTCCCCAAATGGAGCTTGCTATGCAATGGACCCGCCAGGCAGATATCATGGTGGTTATAGGCACTTCACTGGCCGTATATCCTGCTGCAGGACTTATTGATTTTGCGCATAATGAAATCCCTTTATTCCTTGTGGATCCGAAACCGGCCCCTGTAAGGAGAAAAAATCTACATATCATTGCCCAAAAAGCCGTAGAAGGCCTGAAACAACTGGAAACGATTCTGCTTGATAATTATTTATGAAATCCGAGAATCCCTTTTCCGGTATACTACCACCGGATCGCATTAAAACAGACTACCTGCATCGTTTGGCCTGGGGGACCGATGCCAGTTTTTACCGGAAAATTCCCCGCCTGGTTTTGTTCCCTGACACGGAAGAAGAAGTGTCCAAGATCATGGACATTTGTGACAAAAAACAAATTGCAGTGACTTTCCGTGCGGCCGGGACCAGTCTCTCGGGTCAGAGCCTTTCCGATAGTGTCCTGCTGGTGGCTGCCACACGATGGGATAAATACCAGGTACACGATAGTGGGGAAACCATATCGCTTCAGCCTGGTATCATTGGAGACCGCGTCAATGAAATCCTCAAACCTTATGGAAGGAAATTCTCCCCCGATCCGGCATCGCTTTCTTCTGCCATGGTGGGTGGAATCATTGCCAATAACGCCTCGGGGATGAATTGCGGAACGCATGCAAACAGTCACAGGATTGTCCGCTCCATGCGCCTGGTGTTGGCAGACGGGACAGTACTGGATACGGGAGATGAAGCATCCCGGGATTCTTTCTGCCGCACCCACTCCCGGTTCCTCACCGAATTGATACAGATCCGCGAAAAGGTAATGAGCAATCCATCCCTGGAGAAGCATATCCGTTACAAGTACAGTATAAAGAACGTAACGGGACTGAACCTGCTTCCCCTGGTGGAATTTGAAGATCCCTTTGAGCTGATAACGCACCTTATTACCGGATCGGAAGGTACGCTGGCTTTCTTTTCCCGGGTTACGGTCAGCACCGAGCCGCTCTGGCCGCTGCGTGCCAGTTCCATGACTTTTTTTACAACCACGGAAGAGGCCTGCCGGGCCGTTCAGGCCCTGAAAAAACTTCCCGTCATAGGCACGGAACTTCTGGATAGAAAAGCCCTCCATTCTGTAGAAGGACGCAAGGGAATCCCTGATTATATAAAAGATTTCCCGGACGGCGCCACCGCACTCCTGATAGAAACTGCAGCTAATGAAAAAAAGGAACTTGAGGATAACATCCTAACCATAACCCACGGCCTGGAACATTTTAAAAAATTGCTTCCTGTAACATTTACCGATAAGGAAAGCGAATATTCAGTTTTATGGAATATACGTGCCGGTATCTTCCCTTCCATCGGAGGCATGAGGCCGCCGGGATCCACCTGTCTGATAGAAGACGTGGCCTTCCACCTGGAAGATATACCCCGGGCTGTTGCCGAACTGCAGGAAATCCTTGCCAGGCATCAATACCACGATAGTGCCATATACGGACATGCCCTGGAAGGCAACTTCCATTTCATCCTTAACCAATCTTTTGACACACCTCAGGAAGTGGCACGATATCAGGCCCTGATGCAAGAAGTTATCACCATGGTTACCGATAAGTACCATGGATCGCTCAAGGCAGAACATGGTACAGGAAGGAACATGGCTCCCTTTGTGGAAAAAGAATGGGGCAAAGAAGCTTTCTCTGTCATGAAGCGTATCAAAGAGATTTTTGATCCAAAGAATATACTTAATCCGGGGGTGATCTTTAATGATGACCCGCTATGCCATATCAAAGATTTCAAGCCCCTGCCGGTTGTGCATCCAGTAGTTGACAAATGCATTGAATGCGGTTTTTGTGAGGTCAATTGCCTGACCTGGGGCAACACACTCAGTTCCAGACAAAGGATCATTGTACAACGGGAGATCCGACGTCTGAAAGAAACCGGAGAGAATCCTAAATTGCTGAAACAGCTGGACAAAGATTATTTTTATCCCGGACGGGCTACCTGCGCTGGGGACGGACTCTGCGCCACCTCCTGCCCCATGGAAATCAATACGGGAGCATTTACGCATTACCTGCGCGAGGAGGCACACCCTCCGGGTTCACGGGACGAAGTGCTTGGCAGGCTGTCTGCTAACCATTTCCAAGGGCTGAAGGATTTAATGAGGATCGTGCTCCGCCTGGCCCGTACAGCGCATATCGTGCTGGGAACCCCACTTATGAGCTGGATTTGCAAAGTGGCCAATAAGATGGGATTTCCACTCTGGACTCCGGCTATGCCCGGAGCCCACCGTTTGAATCAGCAAAAACCTTTAAGCCTGGCAGATACCGTTGTTTACTTCCCTTCCTGTATCAACCAGAGCATGGGAGTTGCCCGTGGTGCACCCGACAACACCCCCCTGACCGATAAAATGGTTAACCTGCTTCATAAGGCCGGATACCGTGTTGTTTTTCCGGATCACATGGACAAGCTTTGCTGCGGCACCATATGGGAAAGTAAGGGTATGCCCCACATAGCCGATGAAAAAACGGCTGAATTGAACGGAGCCCTTTGGGTCGCCAGCCAGGCAGGAAAATACCCCGTTCTTTGTGACCAGAGTCCCTGTCTGTACCGGATGCGGGAAAAGATCAAAAATATGGATCTGTATGAACCGGTGGAATTTATTGAGAAGTTTCTTGTCCCGAGGCTGGATTTTCATCCCACCAATGAACCGGTAGCACTGCACATCACCTGCACCACACAGAAGATGCACCTTGAAAATGAAATGCGCCGCCTGGCCCAAAGGTGTTCCACGCAGGTTCTCATTCCTTCGGAAGTAGGATGCTGCGGCTTTGCCGGGGATAAAGGTTTTACCCGGCCCGAGATTAATGCTTATGCCCTGAGGAAGCTCAAACCACAACTGGAAGCAGCCGGTATCCGCACCGGGTATTCCAACAGCCGCACCTGCGAAATTGGTCTGATGACCAACGGGGGCATTCCATATATGTCCCTTGTTTATCTTGTGGATTCCTGTACGACCCCCAAAAAAACGGTTAAATAATTAAATAAATGAAATTCTGTACATTGATAATTCTGGCAGCCAGCTGCCTGATTTGCGGGTGCAATACAGACCCGGGGACTTGTTTTGCCTTGGTTGCCGACACACACATCAGCATCAACAATCCGGGCTACAGCACAGGATTGCAAAGCGTTATAAGAGATATTAACTCCCAGGACAGTATTGACTTTGTAATCCTTGCCGGGGATATCACCGAATTCGGTTCGGACCAGGAAATTGCCATGGCTGCTGAGCTGCTGGACCTATTGGAAAAGCCCTGGTATATTCTGTCCGGGAACCATGATTCAAAATGGTCCGAGAGCGGATGCAACACATTCCTTGAAATCCTGGGCCCCGAACAGTTTTCGTTTGTTCATAACGACATCGCCTACATCGGGACCAACTCGGGACCCAACATGCGCATGGCCCCTGCCATGGTTCCGCGCGAAAGCCTTGTCTGGCTGGACAGCGTGCTGAAGACCATTCCTCCAAAGATGCCTGTTGTCTATATCAACCATTACCCGTTGACTGAAGACATGAGCAATTACCGTAAGGTCATTGAATTGCTCGCAACAAGGAACACCCAGCTGGCCCTTTGCGGACATTACCATAAAAACGAAGCCTTTACTACAGTGGGCATCCCCTCTGTCAAATGCCGTTCGGCCCTGTCTGGAGGAACTGAAGGGCCGGGATACAACCTGGTAAGCATTCAAAAAGGTAAGGTTACTTTCCGCGAACGTATTGCGCAGGAACAACCTGCCGGATCGTACACCCTTCCGGCCTGGCATACTGTATCCTTAACAAAAAAACGTTCCCGCTTAGCAGACAGCCTGGCTGTGACTGCCCAAGAGGAAGCGGTGCCGTCAAATCCGTATGTGGAGGTTGTATGGAGTTTGCAGGATGAGAGCGATATAGGTTCGGCTGCCGTGGCAGATACACTTTCCGGTATCGTTGTTTTTGCAAACACCAAAGGGACTGTCAAGGCAGTAGCTCTTGAAGACGGTAAAGCACTCTGGAGCACCTCCACAAATGGCAAGATCTTTTCCACCCCTGCCATCTCCAGGGACCGTGTATTCATAGGATCGACCGACAAAAATGTGTATTGCCTGGATCTGCACAGTGGCCAAATCATCTGGACCCGTCCCACCGGTAAATCTATAGTTGCTTCCCCTTCGGTGGTGGAAGGCACCGTGTTCATTGGCGGCTCCGATGGCACTTTCCGCGCCCTGGATGCAGAAAACGGTATGCTCCTCTGGGAATACCCGCATATCAGCGGCTTTATGGAATCCAAACCTTATGCCGATTCTTCACAGGTTGTTGCCGGTTCCTGGGGCAATGAACTCTACTCGTTCCATCCCGGGACCGGGAAGGTCCAGTGGATTTGGGAAAACAAGCAACGGGGACGTTCGTACTCTCCTGCAGCCACCTGGCCCGTGAAAGCGCACGGGAAAATATTCATCACCACACCTGAAAGAAAATGCTACGCCATAGATGCGCTTACGGGAAAAACTGTCTGGGAAGCCGGGGGTGGCCGGGAAAGCATAGGGCTTTCGGAGGATGGACAGCAGGTCTACGTCAAGACTATGTTTGATTCCCTGTATGCCTTCCTTACGGCCCCGCAGAAGGCCGAATCTATATGGCGGGTTGCCGGAGGTTTCGGCTACGAGATTGGGCCGTCACCCATAACGGAACAGGACGATCTGGTCTTTGTTCCCCTTGCCACCGGGTCATTATATGCCTACAACCGTCATGATGGTTCAGAAGCGTGGCATATTCGTCTCTCGGACGGGCTGATTAATCACGCACAACCTGTAGCCCCTTCCCGGCTGGTTGTTTCTACCATGGATGGCAGGGTGTTGCTTATTTCATACAAAATTGACGGGCCTCAGTAAACATCAGGAGCCATGGGGAAACAGCGTCAGAAGCCCTGTTGGCAGGATAGTACGCCCAGTTCCACGGATAAATACAGCGTTCCGGATGCGGCATCATGGCAAGGTGTCGTCCACAGGCACTGGTAACAGCTGCCACTGCCCCGGGCGATCCGTTGGGATTGGCCGGGTACATATCGTAAGAATACCTTGCCGCTACCGCGTAATTCTCTGTATCCGGCTGGATTGAGAATTTACCTTTACCGTGGGCAATCCATATGCCCAGCCGGCTTCCCTGCAAGGATTTCAGAAATACTGAGTTGCTTTTTTCAATGGTGATATTTACAAAGTTACATTCAAATTTCCCGGATTCGTTGGGCTGTATTTTGGGGGACTTTTCCCGGGCAGCCGGGGTGATCAGGCCCAGTTCAGCCATTAGCTGACAACCGTTGCAAACCCCCAGGCTGAGTGTATCCTTTCGTGCATAATAACGGTCAAGGGTTTCTTTGGCCTTGGGATTGTATAAAAACGCCCCAGCCCATCCCTTGGCAGAACCCAGGGTATCTGCATTGGAAAATCCACCCACAAAGACTATCAGGCGTATGTCATCCAGCGTTTCCCGTCCACTGATCAGGTCCGTGGTATGGACATCGCGAACGTCAAACCCGGCCAGGTAGAGCATCCAGGCCATTTCCCTGTCGCATTGAGATCCTTTTTCCCTGATTATGGCAGCTTTTGGCAAAGGAATATTTCCGGAGGACCGGCAGGGTGCTTCCACGGTTCCGTCAAACCATGATGGAAATTCAAATTTCAACGGTGTCCTGGCGTAATTTTCAAACCGTTCCCTGGCCTTGACCGGACCGCACTGACGCTTATCCATCAGGTAAGAGGTGTGGAACCAAAGGTCCCTGAGCCGATCAATATCAAATGAAAGGGTTTCATCTGCCATGATCATCCTTTCCTCACAGGGGGTTCCCAGCAACCTGGTTTTCACATCATTTTGCAGCAAAAGGCCGAGGGCCTGGTGGATCCTGTCGGCGCGCACCTGCAGGACAACTCCGGGATACTCGGCAAAAAGAGCCGCCGTCCTGTCGGCTCCGGCAATTTCTTCCAGCACATGCTCCCTGAGGCGGATGCCTCCGCCTGTATTGGCAAAGCACATCTCCAACAGACAGGTTAGCAACCCGCCGGCCGAAATGTCGTGGCCGGCAAGCACCACTTCCTGTACTATCAGCTCCCGCACTGTTTCAAATCCCCTCTTAAAGGTTTCCCCATCTTCCACATCGGGACAAGAGGCACCAATCTTTCCCAGACACTGGGCTAGCGCCGAGCCACCCAGGTGGCAAACGCGTTCTTTCCTGCCCGAAAAATCCACATAAAGCAGGACCGAGGGGGTCATGCAGTCCATCACAGGCTGCACCTTACGGCGAACATCACTCACAGGGGCCACCGCAGATATGATGACCGTCCCGGGAGACAGCACTTTGCTTCCGTCTGGATACTTCTGAGTCATGGAAAGAGAATCCTTCCCTGTTGGAATGTTAATCCCCAGTTGACAGGCAAAATCACTGGCGGCCCTCACTGCACGGTACAGGCGGGCGTCTTCGCCCTTGTTCCGGCAGGGCCACATCCAGTTGGCACTCAGGGAAACATCGCGTAATCCGTCATCCGGGGCAACAAATACCAGGTTGGTAAGGGCCTCGGCAATGGATAAACGGCTGCCTGCTTCAGGGTCAATAAGTCCGGCAACGGGTGCGTGTCCCAGAGAAGTGGCAATGCCGGAAAAACCTTTTTGGGAAGGCACAAAGCCAATGGCTGTGAGCCCGTAGTCATTCAGGGGTAACTGCAATTCTCCGGCACACTGCTGGCCGGCAACCCATCCTGTGACCGAGCGGTCCACTTTGTTGGTAAGCCAGTCTTTACAGGCAACCGATTCAAGTTGCATCACTTGTTGGGCATAATCGGTAAGTGAAGCATTGTCCTGTCCATAGGCAAGCGGTTTAAACACCACGTTACACGTCTGATCCTCCATGACCGTGCGCGGAACAGAACCGAACAGATCTTTGATCTCCAGGTCTATGGGTTTTTCTCCTGTCCCGGAGTTCTCAAAAGTGAAGCGTCCGTCCCCGGTAATCTCTCCAATAACATACATGGGAGCTCTTTCCCTTTCTGCTGTTTTCCGGAGCAAGTCCACATCCTGCGGGTGCATTAACAGGCCCATGCGTTCTTGTGACTCATTCCCAATTATTTCCTTAGCACTCAGGGTGGGATCCCCCAGTGGCAGCTTCTGCATATCTATCTTGCCGCCTTCATTTTCCACCAACTCGGCAAGGCAGTTCAGGTGGCCGCCTGCTCCATGGTCATGAATGGAAACAATGGGATTTACGGTCTTTTCGGCCAGAGAACGTATGGTGTTGTATACGCGTTTCTGCATCTCGGGGTTGGACCGCTGCACAGCGTTCAGTTCTATTGCATTACCGAACTCCCCGGTAGCTACCGACGAAACAGCCCCGCCTCCCATGCCTATTCTGTAATTGTCTCCGCCCAGGAGCACGATTTTATCTCCCTTGCAGGGTTTTTCCTTTTGGGCATCTTCCAGGCGGGCAAAACCCACACCGCCAGCCTGCATGATAACCTTGTCGTACCCGTACCGGTGACCGTTTTCCACCTGTTCAAAGCACAGCAGTGAACCGCAGATCAGGGGCTGTCCGAACTTGTTCCCGTAATCACTGGCCCCGTTGGAGGCTTTTGTCAGGATGTCTTCCGGGGCATGGTACATCCAGGGGCGGCCCTGAGACCTTTCAGGCCCCCCTTCAAGTCTTGGCATTGAAGTCATGTAAACCGCCGTACCGGCTATGGGGAAAGAGGCTTTCCCACCGGCCATCCGGTCCCGGATTTCCCCCCCACTGCCGGTAGCTGCCCCGTTGAAAGGCTCAACCGTAGTGGGAAAATTATGGGTTTCGGCCTTAAGGCTGATCACCGTATCGTAAGGGACCGTCTTAAAATAACCGGGACGGTCAGGAAATTCGGGAATAAAAAACACGTGCTTCGACGGCCCGGCAATAAAAGCACAGTTATCTCTATAGGCAGATACTATACGATTCGGATTAACGGCAGAGGTTTTCCTGATCATTTCAAATAAAGTGGCCGGTTGTTTTTTACCATCCACAATAAAAATCCCGTTGAATATCTTGTGCCGGCAATGCTCGGAATTTGCCTGGGAAAAGCCAAATATTTCAGAGTCTGTCAGGAAGCGGTTCAGACGTCGGGAAAGATCCTGCATATAGCAGACTTCCTCCTGGTTCAGTGCCAATCCTTCCTCCCGGTTGTATGCCTCAATGTCGCGGATCTCCCTGACCGGTTCGGGAAACCGTCCTGTCCGGAATACCTGTTGGTCCAGTCCCTGGTACATTTCCTGAAGCATGGCATCAAAAGAGTCAGTCTCCCGTGCCGGGAAAAACTCTTCAATGCGGACAACTCCCGGTATGTTCATGCTCTGGCAGATCTCTGTTGCCACCGTGCTCCAGGGGGTGACCATTTCGCGACGCGGGCCCGTGAACCATCCTTTGAGCACGGGGTCGCAGGGATCTGTGGGGGCTGCCCCTCCAAACAACCAGGTCAGGGCTTCCAGGTGCTGATTGGATAATGCCCGCTCTGTCTGAACGACCAGTACCTCAGAGCGGTTTTTCAGAAAAAAAGAGATCATAGATAAAAAACTTAACTGCGTAGCGAATGAACGTACAGGTATATCTTTGCCGCGGTATTGAGTGTATCCACGGCATCGAACACTTCCAAAATATTGGTTCCCGTGCCCAGAACCCCGTGGCGTTCCCACAACATAATGCGGAAATTCTTCAGATCTTTGATACTTGCTTTCGCCAGTTCCATGGATCCGGGCATTTCATAGGGTACCCATGCCAATCCGTTGGGTACGCACATTTTTACTTCTGCATGCATTTCGTACAATGCTTCGGTTATTGCCCGCGTACTTTTCAATTCGCTGATATGGGACAGGGCTATCAATTCATTAGGGTGTGTGTGGAAAACAACGCGCCTGCCTGCAGACACGGGAACACCCTGTTGTAAGGCTTCCTGTGCGAAGACCTGGTGCATGAGCAGGTGAGAAGGCAACTCTATGGTGGGTGGCAAGTCTTTGTCTGCCAGAATATCAATGCTTTTACCATCGCCAGCTACCCGGGTAATGATCCCCTGGTCCATGGGATTTCTGGCAACATCACGCATCCTGGAACCTGCGCTGGTCACGTAATAATACTGTCCTACCAGTTCCGGAACCGTATGGTATAGGGGAATTTTGGTGATGGCAGGCAGGTTTCTGTTTTCTTCTCCTACGAATTCAGTCACGTTAACGGTGATGTTTCCGGCATTCCTTTCTGCCCATCCTTTTTGCCACATATATTCGGCCACCCTGGCAATGTCGTTAATTTGCATTTGCAAAGGCCCATTGTACTTCAGAATCATTTTCTCAACTTTTTACTAGTAAACAAATTTTCATAATAACCAGGTCCAGTGTCCTGTGACTGTAGGTCTCAAAGGGTATCTTGTTGCCTACCAGGATATCAATGATTTTTTCATCCAGTTCCAGAGACTGTTCCAGGTTGTGGATACGTCCTTCCTGTTCAAAATAAGCAGTCCTTTGAATAAACAGGTTAAAATTGTTGAACCGGTTGAAATTCTTAATGATCTCCTTACGAAAAGAATCCGACACGTTTACTCCAAAGACCAGGCTGTTCAACAGGGTGGCATCTGTCACCACAACGTCAACTTTTCCAACCAGCCTTTCCACACGGTGTGTCTGTACTTCAAAAATGTGGTGCTGGTGTGGTTCGCTGCCATCCAGAATGTCAACTTTTTCATCCCATACCAGTTCTTTCGCGTATTCTGAAACGTATTCAGTTACAAGCCGCTGCTTTTTCAATTTACTGGCAATCTCCCAGGCACAGGTGGTCTTGCCGGCGGCAGGACCACCGAAAAGATTGACAATCAAAGTGTTTTTGGATGGCATTTTATTGTATTTCAGGAAAAACAAATATACTATTTTTTTAAATAGGAGTATGGTAAATTTTCATTCTGGAAGGACTTCCCCCGGACCGGACGGGCTGTCATGATGAATTCCAGTACTCCCCCCTGCAGGAGTTGCCCGTGGGTAATAAAGGAAGAATCCAGCGCTTTCCCATTCCATTTCACCTCTTTTACATAAATATTCTTTTCTGTAAGCCGGGGCGCCTCTATTGTCAGCACTTTACCGCCTTCCAGACGGATGGTCATTTTTTTAAAATACGGAGCGCCCAGGACATACTGATCTGTTCCGGGACACAATGGATACAGTCCCAGGGCCGAAAATACAAACCAGGCCGGTGATGCATCTGCCGTGGTATATGAATCCATCATGTTCCTGATCTTTTTCTGGCCTTTCCAGGGAGCGGCCGTCCATGTATACAAATAAGGAAGTTCCTTGAAAGATGCGGCACTGTCCAGCCGTCTCTCATATGCTTTCCTGCCCCCTGTCCTTTCAACGATATCTGCCATATTGTGCGGAACAAACAGCAGAGAATCCCGGCAGTCAGGAGAATCTGTTCCCTCCTTCCATGAGTGGTCACGGTTCCGCTCTTGCGCATATCCGGTCAGGGGATCAAGCAACCACTGATAAGCTGTGACATAAGGCCGAACCCGGTTTACGGTTTCCATATATCCTTCACCGGAAGCTATTACCATCAGGCACCAGTTAGCATAGGATAAATTCCTGGTCAGGGTAACTGAGCCGGGAAAAGATCCCGAGGGAATGAATCCTGTTTCTGCAGCCAGGGAGACGGGTCCCGGATATGGTGTTTGCAACGTATAGGTCATGGCTTCCAGAATGCGCGGAGTCAGAGAAGCTGGCAGAATACCCTTGACAACGGCATCGGTAAGCTGGGATATGGCCCTGTACTGTATGCCATTTCCTGGTAGGAACCTGAGAACATTCTTCTCATAATAGGCCAGGGCAGAAGCGGCGAATTGACGGCTCCTGCCGGGTACAATAAAAGTCATAAGTGCATCCCGGACCATGCTGCCCGGATTGAGGGCGGCATAATTCACATGATACTCAGAGGTGTGTATGTTGTTGTCGTTGCCACGGAACCTGCCATCTGCGTCATGTGATAAGGCGGGATTTATCATGGCCTGAGACAGAGACTTGTAAAACAGGCTCCTGCGCGATTCCAGCACTTGGTTGCCCATGGGTTCTTCAATGGTGATGATTCCCAATTCTTTTTCCCAAAGCTGACCGGCTTCCCAGAGAAGCGTTTCAAAACTCTTTCCGTTCTGTTCAGCCTTCAGGTTATTCAAGGCTCCCAGGGCATCGATGGAGGAAAACGCGATCTGGATTTCCAGTATCCCGTCACCAACAAATTGCTGCCCACCCTTTACCAGGTCAAATACGAATACGGCATCCAGATTTTGTCCGCCCATCAGGGGATAATTTTCCAGTGCAACGGTGCTGTCGGTTGCAAAATATCGTTTCACCGGCCGAGAGAAACGCATGGCAAAGTATGTGTGCCGGATTTCCCCGTCACCGCGATTTATGACACTGCCGGTAACGGTATATGGATCTTCCACCCTGAGACCGGCCCAAAGGATCACATATCCGGTACTAGCCGGTGCACCTGAAAGATCCAGCCTGATCCGCCCTTCTTTTTGAGGTTCACCGGATTTGGTAAAAAAGGCATACCGGTGCATAGCACCCCTTGGAGTGGCTGTTACCTGGATATCCATATCAGGATTTGTGGATACAAAGTGCAAAGACCCCGGAGTCTGAGAAGCAGCTCCTTCCTGCAGGGACAAAGGCCCGGCAGAGGGCACAAACCCCAGGCTGCCGTATTCAAGGCCTGAACTCACATTAAAAAACCTATGTTCAAAAGTCAAAGTCTTCCCTGCCTGCTGCTCTTCCAGGCGGGGAAAAACAGTTACAGCGCCAAAAGGCACGCAAATCCCCTGGTAAGTGCTGCCTGCTAGAATAATGGCCGGAAAACACAGGACCAGGACAAACCAGGTAAACCGTCTTATCATATTTCAATCAGGGTATAACTACGTGATCCAATTCCTATCTTTTGGGCATGTGTAAGCCCGAATTCCGCGTCGGTACGAGGATGTATACAAAGAAACTTATCTTCTCCCAGCCGGGAGTCCGTTCCCCCCGGATCGGCCAGGCTGCCGGATGTTGCCGGGGACTTTTTTACCAGATCAAAACAAGCCTGGTCCAGGGCCAGCGGATCAAAAGAAGCCAGTATGCCTATATTCGGAACTATGGGGATGTCGTTCATGCCCCAGCAATCGCAAAACGGCGATACATCCATGATGAAACTCACATGAAAATGCGCTTTTCCCTGTAGTGCTGCCCACGCATATTCAGCGATCTTGGCGGTCAGACCCTGTGCCGAGGAAGATTCACCAGCCTGCGCCGCATCGTACTGGCATACGGCAACACACTGTCCACATCCGACACATATATCGTAATTGATCACCGCAATTTTTCCTGCATCAAGGATCACTGCCCCATGGCGGCAATTCATCACGCACTGGCGGCATCCCGTGCAATTGGCACGTTCTATGACCGGCTTGGAATCCGAGTGAAGGTGCAATTTACCTGCTACACTGGCCGAGCCCATCCCAATATTTTTCAGGGTGCCTCCGAATCCTGTCTGCTCATGACCTTTGAAATGAGTCATGCTCACGAGCACATCGGCTTTGGCAATGGCCGAGGCAATCAGGGCTTCCCTGCAATACTCCCCGCCGGGAATGGGAATCACCACCTGGTCGGTGCCTTTGAGTCCGTCGGCAATAATGACCGGAGCCCCGGGGACGCTTATGGGATTGTACCCGTTCAGATAAGCGGTGTGCAAATGGTCCACGGCATTAGAACGCGAACCGCTGTAGAGGGTATTGGTATCGGTCAAAAAAGTCCGTGCGCCCGTCTTCCCTAGCAGTTCCACCATCCTGGAAGCGTAATTGTGACGAATGAATGCCAGATTACCCAGTTCCCCGAAATGGATTTTGATGGCTGTAAACTTATCTTTACAATCAAGCCGGCCTATTCCGGCGGCCTTGACAAGTAGTTCCATTTTTTTGGGTAAACTCCTGCCGGGACGCGATTTGAAATCCGTTAAAAAAACTTCACTCATGCCTGTTAATTTTAGGGGCAAAGATAGCAAGATTTTACGTATCTTTAGGACGTAAAATCTACGTGTCTGATCATGAAAACAGTAGCCCGGTGCAATACACATTTCCAGGCCGATGTCATAAAGGGGAACCTGGAAAACGAAGGATTTCATCCCGTCGTTTTTGACAGCAGTATGGATTCGTTCCTGCCCCTGAATACATTGTACAAGGATAACAAGATCTTTGTCAACGTACCAGACCAGGAATACCAGGCGGCAAAAGAATACCTGGCCTCTCCAAGTAACGAACCTACTTAGTGAGGTAGAAATCTTTCAACACATAAAAAGCGGCTTTCTTTATACCTCTTTCCGACACCACGCCTTTCCGGTTGAAAAAATCCTGGATGTAGGCTAACGGCCTGCGTGGTGAACGGAAATCCATCAAAATCCAGGGTGATGTTCCGGAAAATCCGTCCACCCTGTCAAACATTTCCAAGGTGTTTCGGAATAACTCGGCCTGGTACTCTTCTGTCCAGCGCTGCCCCGGTTCCCCGTGGTATCCCTGGAGTGCACCGGCACCAAACTCGCTCACAAAAAAAGGTTTGTCATAAGGAATATACCATTGACGTGTCTTGCAGTCCTGCGGCGTTCCCCCATACCAGCCCAGATAGTGATTGAAACTGATGATATCCACAAAGCGGCTCATGTAATCTTCCACCTTGTTGGTGTTGTCGTTGAATCCCGTGATTTCCATGGCCATGCTCAGCAACCTGGTATTGTCATTGCTGCGGACCTGTTTGGCCAGCTTTTCCAGGAATGCATCCCGCGCCGGACTGGGCGGTGTTTCGTTGGCAACAGACCAGATGGCAATGGCACAGCGGTTTTTGTCCCGTTCCATCATCGCGCGCAATTGGGCCGAGGCGTTCTCAAAGGTGGCTGGATTTTCAAAACGGATGGTCCAGTAAACCGGAATCTCGGACCAGAGGATCAGTCCCATTTCCTCGGCCATACGGACCATGTGTTCATTGTGGGGATAATGTGCCAGCCGCACAAAGTTGCATCCCAGCTCTTTGGCCCACCCCAGCAGGATCCTGCATTCTTCCCGACTTATGACCCGGCCCTGCCGGAAAGGGGCCTCGTCGTGAATGCTGATTCCTTTAAGGAAAACCTGCTGCCCGTTCAAAAGAATGCTTTTGCCTTTGGTGGTGATATTCCTGAAGCCGATCCTGTCCCGGAGCGTTTCACCCGGTCCCGACACCGTTACCTGGTAAAGATAAGGCGATTCGGGTGACCAGAGATCCGGTTTTGCCCCAATCCGGAAAGGGGCCTCTCCCTTATCATTGGTAACAAACTGCCTGTCAATGCCCAGCCCCGGGATCTGCAACCTTACGCTTACACCGGCC
The DNA here is from genome assembly GCA_002409325.1 of Bacteroidales bacterium UBA5226. GTDB lineage: Bacteria > Bacteroidota > Bacteroidia > Bacteroidales > UBA932 > DMER64. The sequence goes on from DHUU01000020.1 coordinate 260,257, forward strand.
ACGGGACTGTCCAAACGGATGTATCCTTCAATGGTATCGTCCACTCCTTTGGGCAATTGCACCAGGTAATCATCTATGAAGATTTCAGGCGTTTCCACCAGCATCACATCCCGGGTTATACCTCCGTAATTCCACCAGTCAAAATGCAATGTGGGCACGTTTTCGGCACGCCTGAGGTTATTGACCCGGAGGATCACAAAATTATCCCCTTCCTTCAAAAGATCCGTTACATCAAAGGCAAATGGGGTGAACCCTCCTTCGTGCGATCCGGCTTCCCTGCCGTTTACCCAGACGTTACACAGGTAATTTACCGCTCCAAAATACAGGAAAACGCGTGTTCCGGATTTGGCCTTGTATGAAATATCTTTTTTGAACCATAGGGTCCCCTCATAGAAAAACAACCTTTCGTCCTGAGTATTCCAGTCTCCCGGAATGGTCATGGTTGCCGAACGGTCAAAATCGTATTCATACCGGTCCCCGGGATTAACGGCTTTCTGGTTTAGAAAAAATCCGTCTTTTAAAGGCTCCTGGCGATAATCGAAATATCCGGTATCAAAAGGATCCACAATATAGTTCCATGTCCCGTTAAGGGTCACCGTCTTACGGGCGTATACGTTTTGCAGCACGTGATTGGAAAATCCCTGCCAGAAAAACAATACGCCCAGGATGAACAGCGTAAATTTCTTCATAATATCATTATTTGGATTGAATAATGTTTCCGGCCCTGTCTACCAGCTCCAGCACATCCAGACTTCTTTGGTGTGTGTTGACGGCAGATTCCTTTGCTCCGGATTCAATAACGTCAATGAATTCCTTCACCTCGTAATACATGTCGTCCACAATGGTTGGCACTGTAAGGTCTGTTGTGGTCCCGTCCCGTAATTCCAGTACGGGATTTTTCATGGTGGAAAGTTTACCAATGAGGATTCTTCCGTTTTCTCCCTGTATCTCTGAAGGCAGGAAAGAATCCGATATCTTGGAAAACGCCACCACCGCTTCCATTCCGGGATAAGTCAAAAGTACCGTTCCCTGACCGTCAACCCCTGTGGATAGGAGTGTTGCCGAGGCCTGCAGCTCTTGTGGCATACCAAAGAGATGCACCAGCGGCGCCAGCCCGTAAACCCCAAGGTCCCGCAGCGCCCCGGTTCCCATTGCGGCACGAAACGCATTGCTTACCACGCCTTTTTTGAAATTGTCGTAACGAGAGGAATATTGGCAGAATTGCGCAAAAACCCTTCTAACCGTACCAAGGCGCGGCAAGGCTTCCCTAACCTGAAAGAAATTGGGCATTAACGTGGTCTTCATGGCCTCCAGCAGCACTACCCCGTTACAGCGGGCCGCCTCTGTCATGGCTTTACCCTCTGCCAGCGACGGCGCCAGAGGTTTTTCACAAAGCACGTGTTTCCCGTGCTCCATCATCAGGATGGCCTGCGGGGCATGGCAGCAATTGGGAGAAGCTATGTATACGGCATCCACTTGCGGATCGGCAGCCAGCGCTTCAAGAGATGTTAAGGTTTTTCTGGCCCTGTGTCTGCCGGCAAATTCGCTGGCACGCTCCTGTGTCCGCGAATAAATAGCCTGCAGGAAAAAACGGGGATCATGAGCGGCTCCCCTCAGAAAGGAATCCACGATCACATTGGAACCAATGGTGGCAAAACGGATCATAGGAAAAAAGTGAGTTGTACTGGATTCGAACCAGTGACCCCTACCCTGTCAAGGTAGTGCTCTAAACCAGCTGAGCTAACAACTCAATGTGTCAAGGCACGTAAATGTGGGGCAAAAATACAAAAAAGAACCAATTAATCAATACGCCGGAACCGCACCTCTTCGCGCTTCATCCGGTTTGCACGGCGTTCCAGCTTGCGCAGTTCCAGCTTCACCGGAGCTGTGACCAACTCGGGACAATTGAAGGAACGGGTAAGGGTTCCGTAAAAGTGCTCCGGGTCTTTCTGGGGCAAGAGGAACGGTTTGCCCGTATTGCCCTGTTCATCGATATATCCGATGTAAGGCAGCACAAGCAGTCCGTCCTGCCGCCGGCTGGAAAAAACCACCCACCGCGAATTGCTGCTCCAGCTGTGGTAGCTTTCCACATCGGGGCTGTTCCAGGCGTCTGTCAAACGCCATGTTCCTTCTTCCAGGCCCAGCAGGGCCAGTTCCGAGGCCCGGTGATTCACCGGGAATGTACCAAAATCGAGCAGGGAAAAAAGGATGTACCTGCCATCGGGTGAGGGGACGGGCTGTGAAATGCTCTTCCCCAAGGAAACAGCGTCAATGACGGTATGGATTTCTTTCCCGGTCTCGCCGGTGAGGGGATCAAAATCCACCTGGCACAGATCGTACCTCAGGTCCCGGTATTCTGTGGGCAGGTCCTGTTCCCTGGCAAGACAGAAATACAGGGAACGCCCGTCGGCAGAGAATTTGGGAAAAGTTTCAAAATCCCCGGTGGTCAGCAGGTCTGATGCCAGTATGCAATTTTCCTGCGTATCGTAGATTACAATGTCCGATACCAGGTCATACACTTCCACCCGGTCTTCTGCAGTCACGTGAAAGGATTGGTAGGTTTTGTTGAGCGAATAGGCAATGAACCGGCCCTGCGGATGCCATGAAGGATAGGAAAAGGCCGAGGAGGTAGAGTCGGTGCGGCTGTCCAGGTATCGGAAGGTCCCTTCTTTTTGCAGCACCGTGGCGCCCTTTTCTCCCCTTACGTGCAGGGAGAAATAATCGGGATCCCCGTGCTTAAACGAATGGCAATTCACGCAGGTCTGCGGGATGAGCGTATTTTCATAAATGGCCCGGGTCCGGAACGAGGACAGTTCCCGCTGGTAGATGCCAATTTTACTGTAGACCTCATAACCGGGGGCAATATGACGGTAAACAAGTCCGTAATCTATGGGCTGATCGCTTACATAAACGGTAAAAGGAAGGTATTTGTACCATTGCTTTCCATCCCAGCCCCTGAGCGTGACCAAAAGACTATCTCCTGGATTCTTTTCCAGCAAACGGGCCCAACGGCGCATGGGAAAACGGACCTGCCGCTTTCCGGACCCTTTAAGAAACGTTCCATCGGTCCCCTCCACCAGTGCTTCCAGACGGCTGAATGTGTTTCCCTCAGGGCTTTGGAATGCACTCTTTTCCATTGTTAAGTTCAGAGGAGCAATATTTACCGGTACGGTCACTCCCTTGTAATCGGGCCATATCGCCGGAAGAGAATCCTCAACGACTTCTTCCCCCCTGAAATTGCTGCAGGAAAAAACTGTTATGAGCGCCACGAAAGCCAGGCTATGTTTTAGTAAAGAATACATAATACCAATACGTTTTTCCAAAATCTTTTTTCAATGCCCGCTCCGGCCGTCCCCTGGCAAAGCGCTGGTACATGGCTGTAAAATCATCCAGCCTCTTGCGTACATCCCCGGATATGTTCCAGGGAATGCCTTCCAGTGAGCTGTTGTTTTGCACCCAGTACAAAGCCAGGGCTTCCTGGTAGGGAACAGGAAGGGTTTTGTCACTTTCGGGGGGATATTCCAGGGTAATGTAATCGGCAAAGCGTTCCAGGTCTTTGGCCAACAAGGTATATGCCAGCATGTAGGCGTAAGCCATCTTGTTCTCCCGGTTGTCCCTGTAGAGAACATCCAGCATGGCATTGAGCCCCTGGGGGCTGAACAGCATTTCGTCCCGGTAACGTATCCTGCGTATCTTGCCATAGACGGGATGTTCTTCTATACGCGCGTCATCACCAAGGTATTGCATGGCCTCCCGTGCCCATTTCCGGTAAAAGATGGTTTTAGACAGCTGCTCAAGGTAACTGCGGGCCACCCGGTAATGACCGTTAATTATGTTTGTCTGGGCAAGGCGCTTGTAACACCGGGCACTTTTCTGGAAATCGGGAATCGCTTCCATGGCATCGTAGGCGTTCCGCTGGGCAGAATTGACCATGCCCAGATGTAAATACACCTCGGACATCATCAAAGGGGTCACGAAATCCCTGCGGAAAGGCAGCATAAGCCCTTCGACTCCCTGTTGCGGGTAGTGGAACATTTCGGTTTCCAGGCGGCCGGTCTTCCACAAGGCCAGGTTTACGGCCACCATTTCAATGGAAGAGCCCGGAGGATCTTTTTGGGCCCGCTGCAGCACCTCATCCCACTGCTCTTCATACACCAGGATGTCGTATCCAAAAAGCCGTTCCTTATCCAACCCGGCAAAACGGAACAGGGCCACAACGGTGCCTGCGGTGATCAGCACCCACAAAACCGCGGAAATGATCCGGTTTCCGCGACTGGACTTCGGAGCGGGGATCAGGCGACACAACAAGGGGACGGCGGCTGCCAATCCCCAGACTGCGTACTGAATGGGATATGAAAAGTAGTAATATCTGTAAAAGTGGATCCCTCCCAGCAGCTTTTCATAAGGATACTGCCATAAAACACGTGCGATCACAGGGTACAGGAACACGAGCGCCACTGCCGGAAGCCCCCGGAGGGCATACGATTTCCAACCGCCTCTGCACCCAATGCGGAATGCCTCCAGGTACAGGAAACAGGCCGTAAAAATGAGCACCGTTCCGCCGGCCAGGAAAAACAAAACCGGTTGCAGGAAATAAAATACAGTAATTCTTGATTTCCGATCGCCTGCTCTCTGGTA
>DHUU01000019.1 GCA_002409325.1 Bacteroidales bacterium UBA5226
GTTTGGTTGTCTTCCGTTAATATATCCACGATAGTGAAGGAAGAATTAGTATTATTCATCTGGTTAATCACATTGAGCCTGTCCCGGGTCAATTTCAGCCCCAGGGATTCCTTTTTATAACCCGAGGCCGGGGCCTTTGCCTGGTGACCGGCCAGGAATCCCACTCCGTTATCGGTGATTTCACACAAAAGATGTTCCTGCCCGGGGCGTATGGCTATGCAGATCTCATTTCCCCGGTCTTTTCCGGCAAATCCGTGTTTTATAGAATTTTCTACAAAAGGTTGTAAAATCAGGGGGGGAACCATGGTGGCTTCTTCATCAAGGGACGGGTCTACGTCTATGGTATAGGTGAAGGAATTGATATAGCGGGTTTTTTCCAGGTCCATGTAGAAACGGATGATCTCCAATTCTTTTTCCAGGGGGATTTCCTGCTTGGACATGCTTTCCAGTATGAGGCGGGTAAGGCTGGAGAACATTCTCAGACACGTCATGGATTCCTGAGTTCTGGATTCTTTGAGCAGGTATTCCACCGTTTGCACACAATTGAATATAAAATGGGGGTTCAACTGGAAATTAAGCGCCTTCACATTGGTTTCCATTAGCTGGCGGCTTAATTCGGCGGCCGTCTGTTTTAAAATGGCCTCCTCTTTTTTCCTCTTATTTTTAAACCAGAGGAAAATGAAATGGGTAGTAATAAGCAGGGCAATGAAAATAATGAAAAAACCCAGGTACATCAATTGCTGGGTTTTCTTTTCATGCTCCATGGCCTGTTTGTGAATTTCCTCTTTCAGGATGAGAACTTCAATCTGGCTTTTTTGCTTCTCATGCTCTGCCTGTGCCAGTTGCAGGTTTTGCCTGTAGTTTTCATTCTCTGCCAGAGATTGGCGGTAGTTTAATTCAACAATCTGGTTTTTTTGGTGCAAAAGAGCCAGGTCATGTTCAATATTTTCATTTTCCAGGTTCAGAATGGCAATTTCAATTTCTTGTTTTTCTGCATCATATTTTGCCTGCAGTTCTGCAACGGCCTGAATGGTTTTTTCGCTAACCATAGAATCACTCAGGGATTCATAAGCATAAACATATTTTTCCACGCTGTCCGGTTCATTCAGTCTGCCGTAAACACGTACGTAGTCACGAAAAATTTGTTTTTTTATAACTTTATGATTCACGGCAGCCTGTTGGGCTTTTCTAAAATAATTTTGGGCTTTGGTATACTCTTGTTGGGCAAAATAAACAGTACCCATGCCATGCAATGCTACTGCAATTACATCATCTGCTCCCGACTTTACTCCATAGACCAGTGATTTATTCAAATAGAACAGGGCTTTGTCATAATCTTCAATACGTATATATTCTTCTGATAATCTGGAATATATTAAACTTAAGAAATATTCATTTCCTACATTTGTTAATATCTCTTCTGCTTTATATAATGTTTCAAGGTACTTATCTCTATCTTTCATATCATAATAAATACCGGCTATCCTATATAACGATGCGCCTACACCATTTAAGTCTCCCTTCCCGGCAAACAACTCTTTTGATCTCTCCAAATTGTCAATCGCCTGTTCATAGTGTTTCATTCTCCTGTATACCGTCCCAATATTTATCAATGCGTTAGCCAATGCCGGGTCGTTATTTTGTTCATAAAGTTTTTTTGCTTCCAGGTAAAACAGTAATGCCGTATCATATTTGTCCTGAGATAAATAAATATTCCCAACCCATATATTGCCACTGGCCAGATTGGTTAACGCCCCTTCTTTTTTATAGATATTGTTGGTTTCTTTTCTTATTTCCAGAGCTTTATCATAATTTCCCTTGTACAGATGAATGATGGATAGATTGTCCTTGGCCGAGGCAATTTCCAGGGTATCCTTCGTTTTTTGCACAAAGACCAGCCGTTTTTCAAAATAAACAAGAGCCGAATCAAAATTGCCTATAGTGGTATGAACTTTCCCTAAACTATTTAGGTTCATGCTTATACCTTTTTTGTACCCGATTTTTTCAGACAGTTTCAACCCCTGCCGGGCATATTCAATGGCTTCGGCCGGTTTCAAATTACTAAATAACCTGGCCACTTCACTCAAGTTGTCGATTCTGACCGTATCGGAAGATGTTCTTTCTATGATCCTGAGCAGTGAATCTACCGTATGCTGCTGTTGGGCATACAATGGATATGATCCCGGAACAAGCAACAGCCATATACAGAAGGAAAAAACTATATATTTTAATGACTTCGGCATTCTGTAAAGCAAGGTTGCCGCATTGTGATGCGACTACCTTTTTCTTAATAAAAAAGAATTTATAAAATTGGGGAAAATCCGAACATAAAACAAGACTTTGCTACGTCGGATTATTAGACGTAAATGTCAGGATATCTTTTCAGTTAATGCTTTTTCAAGTTTTTCTTTTCTTTTTCCTGCTCCAGGATTGATCTGATTTTTTCTTTCAAAAGGACCCTGATCCTAAGCTTATCCGTTTCTGCGACTTCTTTCGTATCACAGGGTAATTCCGATGGATCTATTTCTATAGCCAGAAAGCATTTTTTTGCTGAGTTATCTTTTTTTCTAAGGTATACTTCACTCAGAAAATCATAATCAAGTGCTTCGGAAATGGTCAGCAGCAGGTCTACATCTATGCTTTTTCGGCTAAAGATATCGTAGACAGTTGTTCTTGAGCGATTAATGTTCTTGGCAAATTCAGAAACCGTAAGCTTTCGTTCCTTGACTTTTTGTCTAATGATATTTCCTATAAATACATTTATCATGGTTAAATAATGATGCGACTTTATGTGGCAGTCTGGTTTTTTTACATATAAATGTAAGCCTTCGTGTTGACCTTTTCTCCTATGAGTTTGATTTCGGGCGGTTTGACTTTGAATTCGGTAAAACAACAACCTTTTCCAGCCTGTGCCGTACAGATTGCCGGGTGCTGGTCGTTGCCTGCAGAATATCAGGAGCGCTTTTTCTTTTTTCCGAAGCTCTCGTTCCAGGTGGTTTCAACGAAAGCAGGCAGCAAAAATATGGGAGTCTTGGCTTTCCCCAAAACGCTCCCTGTTCTTTATGGCGCAGCGGCCTTGACTCTAATACAGGTTATTATGAAATTTAATATGTTTTCATTAATTTTGAGAATCATGGTAAACCTGTTTTGAATAATGTATTGTATGAAGCTATACTTGCGTTTTTCTAGTAACTATATATTATTTAATTGATTATCATAACGACGGAAAATTGACGAAAATACTTTATGAGAGCTTTTAATATCTCTTTGCTTATTCTCTTCATGCTTACTGCATGCATCCAAAGGCCGCAGGCAGTGATTCCGGAATGGATCCCGTACGACGAGTCGGAAGAAGTTGCCGGCAACGCAGATCATGGGTCTGAAAGAATGCGCTTCAGGCTCATCCAGTCCCAGGTGCTAGATAAAAATGAACTGTGGAGGGTCATTGAACCCCAGCTCAACAACTTTACCGAAGAAGTCTATCAGAGGCTTAAACCATTAATCTTAGGGCAGGACATCCCTACCCTCCAGTCGCATATCTGCTCAGGTGAGCTTTCGTATGAGCAACTCACCCAATGGTATCTCTACAGAGTGGCAAAATTTGAGAACGACAGGAACAAGATGCTGAACGCCATCGTTGCCATCAACCCCAACGCGGTAAAGGAAGCTCGCTCAAGAGACAAGACCCTGGCTAAACACATGGCCCGGAGCCGAAGAATTGACAGACAAGAGGCCCCTGCCCTGCATCTGATCTTTGGAATGCCCATCCTGGTCAAGGACAATATCGGGGTTGAGGGAATGCCCACTACGGCCGGAGCGCATGTGCTGAAGGATAACTTTACAAAAGATGCCGCCATCATAGCAAACATCAGGAATCGCGGGGGCATCATCCTGGGCAAGACAAACCTGAGCGAATGGGCCAATTACCTGTTTAACGGTGGCCCCAACGGGTTTAGTGCAATAGGCGGCCAAACCCTCAATGCCTATGGTCGCAGGATTTTTGATACCGGCGGTTCCAGTTCGGGGAGCGGTGTTGCCATGGCGGCCGGATATGCAGCGGCCTGCATCGGGACTGAAACCTCGGGCTCTATCCTTTCTCCATCAGGGAAAAGTTCTGTTGTTGGGCTTAAGCCCACGGTGGGCCTGCTGGACCGGAGCGGGATCGTTCCACTGGCAGGCACGCTGGACACACCAGGGCCCATGGCAGGCTCAGTGGTTGACAACGCCATCCTCATCTGGGCAATGGCTGACCAAAACCTTGAGCAAGACCAATGGTTTACCGGACTGATCCGGCGCCTTGAACCGACTATGGCGGGCGAAGAAAGTCCACAGGAACAGGGAACGACGCTGCCTAAGGGGATGCGGTTTGGTGTAAATAAAAAATTGCTGGGAAACCCGCTATATAAGGAGCAGGCCGATATCCTTACTTCGCTGGGGGGCATTGCCGTTGAATTTGAGCCCATTGAAATTGACCTCAGCTGTTTTGGCACATTGTTGAGCGGGGATATGAAAATTGACCTGCCTGCCTACCTGGACCAAAACGCCCCTGATCTCCTGACTATCCGCACCATAGGAGAAATCGTTTCGTATAACAGCCAGGACTCATCGGTCAGGATTCCTTACGGCCAGGCAATTTTTAAAGAAATGGCCGCACTTGAGATAACACCGGAAGCATTGGGACAGTTGCGGGAAAGACTGCGGCATGAAGGGAGGCGCTATTTTGAAACCCCCATGGACGCGTACCAGCTGGATGTAATTTTGTCTGTGGACAACCTGGAGGCCGCCTATGCGGCAGCTGCCAATTTCCCGTGTCTGATCGCCCCCATGGGCTATACAGAAAATGAAGGTCCTACGGGTCTTACCTTTATTGCCAGGCCCTTTGAAGAAAGCAGGCTGTTGCAGATCGGGTACGCTTTTGAGCAGGCCACCCGTGTTAGGAAGCTCCCGGAAGGCTATAAATAATTATTGCACATTAAGGTACTGCCATACAGGAATTGCCTTGTTACGGAGTTCTCATTTATGGGGAAGATATCAGTTATGTCAGGCATCATAAAAGTATACCCTGCACAGAATCAGTGTAGCAAGAAGCACAGAGGTCCCATCTGTTAGCCGGGATCGTAAGTTACTTAGTTATCCCGCCTGACGCGGGTGAAAGAGATGTCGGTGGTGTGGATTTTTTTGGGGTCTTTGGTGCGCTGGAACGGCTGTTTTTCGTTGTAGATGATCTCGGAGTGTGCCAGCAGGGGAACCATCTCGACATTCACGTTGGTGACATCCAGGCCCAGGTAGCGCACATCGGACATGCCTATCTTGCTTATGCGGAAGTACAGATTCATGATCAGTTTCTGATTGTGGGAGAATTCGTAGTCCTTGTTGGGCACGCGGTCTATGACCACGTAGCGGAAATCGCTCAGTACATTATGCTGCTTGAGGGAGGGATAGGAGCTTATCATGTCAATCTTATGCTCGGCCATGAGTTCAAACACAATGTTGTGAAAATACAGGCTGGCTTTGACCGGCACTTTGTACCCCATGCGCAGGTCTATGCGGATCAATACACCGGGGATGAGCTCCATAACTTCGTACTCCTTAACGTGAGGTTCGTCCAATATATCTACATGCAGCAGCCAGTAGGTGTCTGCCCGCTTTGGCTGCTTTCGGAGAATGGAATACAGAATCTTGTTTTCAATATCGGTCACCCGGTTGGCATGCGTGATATAAACCAGGTTGGTAGCGTACCTGGGAACGGTCTCGTCACTGGATAAATCTTTGATAACAGGCAGGTAATCCTTAATCTTCACATAGGATATAAAGCTGTTCTTTATGCGGCGCCCCCGGGTCCAAACGTACATGACCAGGGCAAAGAGTCCTGTAAACATTATGGTAATCCAGCCACCTTCACTAAACTTGAAGAGATTGGCCGAAAGAAACGAGAGTTCAACTGCAAAAAACACCACGCCGCACAGGACCCGCAGATACAAGGGAAATTTGTCTTTCAGGTAGAACATCAGGAGTACGGTAGTGGCTAGCATGGCCAGGTTAATGGCCAGTCCGTAAGCCGCTTCCATGCCCGACGATTTCCTGAAATAAAATACCACAAAACAACAGCCCAGGTACAGGATCACATTAACAAGCGGAATGAACATCTGCCCTTTTTGCGACGAGGGATAACTTATGCGCACTTTGGGAAAGAAATTGAGGGATATGGCCTCACTTATGATGGTGAACGATCCGCTTATAAGCGCCTGGCTGGCTATGATGGCCGCCGCCGTTGCCACAAGAATTCCAGGGACAAGAAACCATTCGGGCATAATAGCGTAAAACGGATTGACTTCCGGAGTAATTTCCTGGGCATTTCTTATGATCCAGGCTCCCTGCCCGAAGTAATTCAGCAGCAGGGCCATCTTTACATAGATCCAGGAAATCCTGATATTGCGCACCCCGCAATGACCAAGGTCTGAATACAAAGCCTCGGCCCCGGTGGTACAAAGAAAAACGGCCCCAAGAAGCAGGAATCCGTTGGGATACACAGACAACAGTTTTATGGCATAGTAGGGATTGACTGCCAGAAGGACTTCAGGGACACGGATCAGCTGGGCCAGGCCCAGGACACCTATCATAGAAAACCAGAAGAGCATGAGGGGGCCAAAGGATTTGCCAAGGATAGCCGTGCCAAATTGCTGAATGAAAAACAGAACGCTCAGAATCACAAAGACCACTGTCACCACGGGGATCCCGGGCTTCAGGATCCTGAGGCCTTCAATGGCCGAGGTGACGGTAATAGCCGGGGTGATGATCCCGTCTGCCAGCAGGGCACACCCTCCCACAATAGCCACCAAATAAAGCCAGTTTTTCCGTTTCTTGAGCAGGGCGAACAAAGCCATAATGCCTCCTTCCCCTTTGTTGTCGGCCCTTAAGGTTATTAAAATATATTTAACGGTGGTCTGCAGCGTGAGTGTCCAGAATATGCAGGACAGGGCCCCCAGGATAAAATCCCTGTCTATGATTGCCGCCCCGTTGAGCATAGCCCTGAGCGTGTATAGCGGTGAGGTTCCCAGGTCTCCGTAAACAATCCCGAGTGTGATGAGCAGACCGGCCATCGATAGCTTCGACAAGGGACCGGCTGCCTGTGCTTTTTTCATTTGTTTTATGCAGCGGTTAACTGTACCTTAATAAACCGCGCAAATGTATATAAAAAGAGAAGAGGTGGAACCACAGTGCGAAAAAAATCACAGTGGTCGCTTTCATCAGAAGAACGTGGGGGGCCAACTGTCAGCTTGGGTTCGCTTCTTTTTCCTTGTAGTAGTCCTCCCCGGTTTCCACTTTGTCACGGATCCTCTGGCTGTAATTTAACCTGGCTTCTTTCTCTCTCAGAAACAGACTTTTGACGCCTTCTTCATTTTTATCAAAGATGATTGTGTTTGTTATGGAGATTGACGTTCCTGCATTGAGTACATCATGGTCGGTGCCAATGTAAGTGAAAGTCCAGTGCTCCTGCTTTAACTCCTCGACAAGTTTTTTGATAGCGTGTGCCGAATATTCTTCCGATGCATTTTCTTCTCCGTCGGTGAAAATGCTCACCAGCACATTATATTCTGTTTTGTTCATCAGGTGAAGTTTTAGCTTGGTGATGGCGTACCCCATGGCATCGTATAACGGGGTATCGGCTTCGGGTTGATAAGTCTGGCTGTTTAATTTTGTCAGATCCTTTACAGGGTCTGCCAAATGAAGTTGTTTTATGCCAAATCCGTTGAAAGTAAGAAAAGTGATATAGTGTTCCTGCTCCGGGAACTTTTTCTCTATGCCCCTGATGGTTTGTACTGTTTCATTAAATCCACTGATAACAAAGTTTTTAATGCTGTTCATAGAGCCGCTTTCATCCAGAATGATGAGGTTGTGTACATGGTGCTTCGTTTCCATAGTATATAGGTTTAATGTTGTTACATGGTTTTTGGCAAAATACAGGATCACTACGCCAAAGTGTGACGTATGAGGCAGAACCTAAGCCATCATATGGTGAGGTTTCGGCATTGGATGTGATATGAAAAAACATCCTGTTCCGGCAACATCAGCCCGGTTTCCTGTGTGGTTGCTTTTTGTTCGTATCATTTTTGAGCATGCAAAAATTCAATACTGATACGTCAAAATCCAACGTAACACATGAATTTTTTTTAAATTTGTTTCGTTAAATCGGGTAACATTATGAAAACTAAACAATTTCTTGCTCTTCTGGCATTAATTGTACTAACTAATGCCTGTGGTAACGTTAAGGAAGCCGATATCCCCCCTGCCCTGACATCAGCTGTAACTGCTGTATCTGCTTCGTTGGATAGTCTTAGCAACTCACTAAATGACGCAGCCGCCGGCCTTGCTCAAGTGGGCGCAGATACGGCGGTGGTCCGTTCCCAGTTGCAGCGTCTTTATAATGAATGTTCCTTTGGCTCTGAATTCGTTTTCACAACTCCGGAAGGCATCCTGCAGCTGGTAGAGCCGGCTGTCTATTATCCCTCCCAGGGTTCCGACATCAGTCAGCAGGCGCACATTATTAAGGCTTTCGAAACGAAACTGCCCGCGCTGAGCGATGTGTTTTCGGTAGTTGAAGGCTACCAGGCAGTGGTCCAGATCCATCCCATCATAGCCCAAGACCAGTTACTTGGCGGAGTAAGCGGTTTGTTCTCACCTGCTTATCTGATAGCCAGAAACGTTGTGTCCATTATTGGCGACAATACTTTCGAAATCTGGGTCATGGAAAAAACAGGGGTGGTACTTTATAACGCCGATGCCTCTGAAATCGGCCTTAATGTTTTTACCAACCCCAGGTATGACCAATTCCCGAAGATGAGACTCGCCTGCGAAAAGATCGCCAGCGAGCCCTCCGGAAATACTTCATTCCCCTATTACGAGACCGGCTCGGACAAGATTGTAAACCGCAAGGTCTTTTGGCAAACCCTTACCCAGCAGGGAAACGAATGGAAGTTCATCTGGAGCAAAGCCTCCCGGTAAGGCTCCCGGGAACTGATTTTACCATTAAAGCGTAAGGTTCTGCTTTTTTTCCAGATCGGCGCGGATATCCATGTCCAACCGGGCCAGCGGGGTATAACGGGGCCCTGTAGGGAAGAGTTCGCTTTTAAACAGGATTAGGTGTTTTGCGGAATATTGCGGAGATGTTTGGCGTGCTTTTGCTTGCTCAAGGATTTTTTCCAGTGATGGCGTCATTTTCTGTCCGGGCAGAAAGCGTCCCAGGGTAATATGCGGATGGAACTCATTGCCCTCGGGCCGGAAGCCAAGCGGTGCAACGGAATGGTCTACAGTTTTTTTTAACTCATAAAGTGCAGCAGGTGCCTCTATGCCCAACCATAGGACACGGGGACCGCAGCGGTCCCGGAAAATCCCGGGCCCTGCTAATGAATAAGAGAAACAGGCGGTTTGCTTTATTGCAATCTGAAGTCTGTTTACCAATGAAGGTATAACCTGTGCATCCACTTCACCAAAAAAGAAGAAAGTCAGATGGAATTGCCCCGAATTAACCCATTTGATCCGGTACGATCCCAACTGTTTTTGCAATAGCTGCATTTTTTCATAGGCAGGAAGTACAGGTTCCAGCGGCAATGCCAAAAAAGTGCGGATCATGGTCATATCGGGTTTTCTGTTCTCATGAATCAAATTTACATAAAAAGAATCAGGCAGTTGCTTCATCAAAAAGGGGGCTTTTTCCTGCAAGCCCAGGCTCCTCTTTTCCTGTAGTATCAGCAACCCACAGATGGAACCTTTATACTTTTCTTATCTTTGCACATCAACTTATACAACACAATGAATCAAGATCTTTTGCTATCACTTTTCGGCAGCCTGGCTCTAATTACCTGGAAACAAGTGGTCATGTTGGTTATCGGCGCTACATTAATCTACCTGGCCATAGCGAAAAAGTATGAACCCACGCTGCTGTTGCCCATGGGTTTCGGCACCCTTCTGGTTAACCTTCCGCTTTCATCGGCCATAGGTCCGGATGGCGCCCTGACTGTTTTTTTTCAGGCCGGGATCAAAACCGAGGTTTTTCCGCTGCTGATCTTCATTGCCATTGGCGCCATGATTGATTTTAGCACGCTGTTCCGTAACCCGCTCTTGTTGTTGTTTGGCGCTGCGGCACAATTTGGCATTTTTTTTACAATAGGAGTGGCTTCCCTCATAGGCTTTGACCTTAAGGAGGCAGCATCCATTGGCATTATCGGCGCAGCAGATGGGCCTACTTCAATCTATGTGGCCTCAAAATTTGCCGAGCACCTGCTTGGCCCCATATCGGTGGCTGCGTATTCTTATATGGCACTGGTACCCATTATACAACCGCCTGTTATCAGGGCACTGACTACCAGGAAAGAACGATTGATCAGAATGCAGGGAAAACAGGATCCTGTTTCCAGGACTACCCTGATTCTCTTTCCCATAATCATTACCCTGATTGCCGGAATAATTGCCCCTTCCTCCATTGCCCTGATAGGCTTTCTGATGTTTGGCAACCTGATACGCGAGTGCGGGGTTTTGCAAAAGTTGTCACTGGCTGCTCAGAACGAACTGTCCAGCCTGATAACCATACTGCTGGGAATTACCATATCCTCTACCATGACTGGAGAGGCGTTTGTTAACCTGAACACATTGTTCATTATCGGGCTTGGGCTGGTTGCCTTCATCATGGATACTGCCGGAGGGGTTCTCTTTGCCAAGCTTCTGAACGTGTTTTTACCCGAAAAACTAAAAATAAACCCCATGGTAGGAGCTGCCGGGATCTCGGCTTTCCCCATGTCTGCAAGGGTAATCCATAAAATGGGCCAGGATGAGGACAAGGGCAACTACCTGCTCATGCCGGCTGTCAGCGCCAATGTGGCCGGACAGATAGGATCGGTCATTGCGGGCGGTTTAATCCTTACCCTGGTTCCATATTTTATGTAATTTTTGAATGATATCGTTATGAATACTTTTATAAGTTCACTCAAAATAATGGGACTGGGAATGCTTGGCATATTTATTTTTATGCTGCTCTTTGGGGTTGTGATCTATGCCCTGCACAAAATGTTCCCCGGCACCACCCCCGAGAAATAATCACTTCTGCCGCCACCTGTTGCAACCACAGGCGTGGTCGCAGCCTCTGTTAACTCCTCTGTTCCGGTAATTTGGCATGCCTGATATCCTTCCCCTCTATTAAATATACGGCAGACTCGGCAATGTCCACAGCCTTATCGCTGATACGTTCCAGATAATAAGAGATGCTGTTCACATACATTATGTTGACCAGCCCCTGCGAATCCTGTGCTTTTCCGCAAAAATCCATAGCAAGGTCATGCTCGATTTTACGCTCCATGTTGTCCGCCGTATCGTCCATCAAAATGGTTTCATACGCCGACACCTCATCCAGCCCGGAGAAGGCGAACAACGCGCTTCTTAACATCTTCTCGGCATGAACAAACATCTCGTCAAGGAGCTTTCTGTATGGTTCGAAGCCCGGCACGGAAAAATCCATTGCAAAGAGCATATGCCGGATGTTATCTATCAGATCGCCCACCCGTTCCATACAAATGGTCATATCGTGATAGGCCATTAAACGACGCAGGTCAGATGCCCTTGGGGTAAACAACATAATGGCGTTGATCACCTTCTCTTTGATGGTTAGATCCAGTAAGTCGATAATTTTTTCATTGCCTTTGAGCAGCTTCACCAGATTTTCATTGTGGTTGTCGTGTAACAACTCCAACGCTTTTTTCATCTGGGTGAGCACCACGTCGGAAAGAAACGTGAAATCTTCATGCAGCTTGTCCAGGAATTTTTCTTTTATCCTGGCAATGGAAGTGGAATCCTTATTATCATCCAATGTGTTCATATGACATATTTATTTTATTCATTATCAGGGCTTAACCGAACACGCCGGTCAGGTATTCTTCTGTGCGGCGGTTCTTTGGTTTGGTAAACATCTGCTTTGTATTGTCGTGTTCCACCAATTCCCCCAAATACATAAACATGGAGTTGTCTGAAATCCTGGCGGCCTGTGACATGTTGTGTGTAACAACCAGCATGGTATACTTATTCCTTAGCTCGAGCAGCAACTCTTCAATTTTGTTTGTAGAAATGGGATCCAGAGCCGAGGTGGGCTCGTCCATGAGCAGCACATCCGGCTTCATTGCCAGTGCCCGTGCTATGCACAACCGTTGTTGCTGTCCTCCGGAAAGAAAGGATCCTCGCTTGTTCAGGGCATCTTTTACCTCGTTCCATAGGGCAACACTCCGCAGGCTGCTTTCCACAATTTCATCTTTTTCTTCTTTATTCAGTTTGATCCCGTTTAGTTTATATCCGGCCAGCACATTATCGTATATGCTCATGGTGGGAAAAGGATTGGGCTGCTGAAAAACCATTCCGGCCATGCGGCGCACTTCCATGGGATCTGTCTGGAGCACATCTTTTCCTTTAAGAATGATCTGCCCGGTGGTCTTGATATTGGCATAGAGATCGTGCATGCGGTTTATTGCACGCAGCAGTGTACTTTTCCCGCAGCCCGACGGTCCCATAACGGCGGTTATTGTATGGGGATAAATGGCTGCTGACACATTCCTGACAGCATATACCCCCGGATTGTATGAGACAGATACATCCAAGAACTGTAACACGGGTTCCATCCCGTTCTGATTAGTTATACCTTCCATTTGCGTGCAACAATTTTAGCTGTCCCGTTTAACAGGAATATGACAATCAATAATAACAGCGACGAAGACCAGACCATTTCCACCAGGTTGGGATCGTTATAGAAATCCCATATTAACAGGGGGATCGCGCTGGCTGGCTCCATGGCATTCCAGTTTACCACAGAAGACCCCAGGGCGGTAAGCATCAGTGGGGCTGTCTCGCCCATTATCCGGGATATGGCCAGCAAAATCCCGGTAAATATTCCCCCAAAGCCCGATGGAATCAGAATTTTAAATACAACGTTCCTATAGGATGATCCCAATGCAAGCCCCGCCTCTTTATAAGACTGTGGAAGCATTTTTAAGGTTTCTTCCGTTGAACGTATGATCATGGGCAGCATCATGATGGTGAGTGCGATACTCCCGGCCAGGGCCGAGTAGCCTCCGAAGGGCTTCACCACCCAGGCATAGGCTATGATCCCGATCACAATAGATGGCATCCCCTGCAACAGGTCTGTAAGAAAACTTATGGTCCTGGCTATTTTACGCTTATGGTTTTCCGAAAGATAAACCCCCACAGATAATCCAATCGGCAATGAAAACAGAATGGCCATGCCTACTATCAGAAGGGATCCTGTAATACCATTGAGGATCCCTCCCGGAATAGGCTCTCCGTACATTTTAGCCATAAGGGCATCCATAGAAGAAGGGGTTACCTTGGTAAACAAGTTGAGGTTAAAATTCTTATACCCTTTGGAGATCACACTGCACAGTATGACAAAAAGCGGGATCATAGCAAGAAAAGAGAAGAGGCAGACAAGCCAGTATACCAGCTTGTCCTTTGCCTTACGGGCTTTGATGGACGCTAGGCCACTCCTTTTCATAGGCGGGATACTCTTTTCATGATCAACTTGGCAATCATATTGATGATTGCAGTAATAATAAACAACAGTAAACCAATGGCAATCAGAGAGCTAAGTTTTAATCCGTCAGCTTCACCAAACTGATTGGCAATCACACTGGCCATGGTATTTCCCGTATCGCGTAATCCCTGTGGAATCCTGTCTGTGTTGCCAATGAGCATGGTTACTGCCATTGTTTCTCCCAATGCCCGGCCCAGCGCCAGAATGTAGGATGCCACAATGCCCGAAATGGACGAGGGGATACTTATGTGCCTGATCACTTCAATGCGGGTTGCACCAAGGCTGTATGCTCCCTCCTTTAGGTTGTTTGGCACCATGGATAAAAACTCTGCACTCAACGACGACGCATACGGAATGATCATAATGGCCAGCACCACCGACGATAAAAAAATCCCAAAACCCTGAGCATTAATGCCTGAATCAATAATTAACGGACGGATGGTATAAAATCCCCACAGGCCATATACAATGGAAGGAATCCCTGCAAGCAGATCTACAACAGACCTTACAGCAGAAGATATTTTCGTGCCCCTGAAATACTCCCCGTTGAAAAGGGCCACGGCAAATGAAAAGGGCACACAGAGAAAAAGGGCGAAAAAAGCGGTATAAAGCGTTCCCAGGATGAACGACATGGCTCCGTATTCCTCTGTTGCCGGCCGGGGATCCCACTCGGGATTTACAATGAAGTTCCATATTCCATATTCCCTGAAGGCTACGGCAGAACGGCTCACAAGGGCATACACAATGCCGGCTGTGAGCAGTAATATGATCATTGCCGCCAGAAAAAGTAAAAACCGGAATATTTTATCTTTCATCTTCTATTGAGCTGACCCTGTTGTCGAAACTAGTACCGTACCGCCATAATGCATACTTTCTATCAGTCTTCTTGTTTTGCCCACCGCCTGCTCCGACAGCGGTGCATAATTGATTTTTGCAGCTACTGCCTGTCCCAAAGGACTGATTATATACTCAAGCAATCTGACCAGTTCCTGTGCATCTTCCATGGAGCGGTTTTTATATTGCTGATCCTTATATACAAGTATCCAGGTGAAGATGCTGACCGGATAAGCATCAGGGTCTTCAGAATCAATAATGGTTGCCCGCATATCGTTCGGAAGTTCAATATTGGCTGCTGCCGATATTGTTTTCAGGGTAGCATCCACAAAATTCCCCGCCTTGTTTTTCAATTTAGCCGTTGGCAGACGCAACGAGAGTGCATATTCCGAGCCGATATAACCTATGGCCCCTTCTGTCTGCTGAACTATACCCGCAACACCCGGATTTCCTTTTGCAGCAATTCCGGCCGGCCATTTGAGTGACTTACCTTTTCCCATGACACGGGTCCACTCCGGACTAACCCTGGACAGGTACTCAGAAAAATTGTATGTGGTGCCACTGCCGTCAGATCTGTATACCGGAGTGATTTCCAGGTCAGGTAATGCAACGGTGGGATTCAGGGCTTTAAGCCCCGGATCATTCCACTTTCTTATTTTGCCGAGGTAAATATCCGAGATTATCTGGCCTGTCAGGCGAAGGCTGTCAACACCTTCCAGAATATAAACCATCACTACCCCTCCCATACAGGTAGGTATATGCAATACCTCACTGCGCATAGACTCTGTCTCTGACTCGTTCAGAAATGCATCGCTGGCACCAAAATCTACTGAATGATCCCGCAGGCTGCGGATCCCGCCCCCACTGCCTATAGCACCGTAGTTCACAGTAGTGCCCGGATTGGCACTCATAAAATCACGGAAGACAATGTTGTAAAAAGGATACGGAAAAGTAGCACCGGCGCCCGATACGGCACTTTTTGAAGTAATTCTAGCAGTACCTGAAGAGCCACATTTACAGGAAAGCAACAGGCCTGGAAAAATTACTATAAGTATTAACCGCCTTGTTAAACTAATCAATAAGTCCGGCTTTAAGTATAATTATCATGTTCGGCATCCTAACTAAAACCAACCAGCCAGAATGATAATTTCCGGCAAAATTACAACTTATTAACTAACTTTTTTGCCTATTTTAATGATCGGTATATTAAGTTTTTGTTACAAAACGGTCGAAGACCATCCCTTTGCGCCGCTGCCTCCACTATGGACCAGGAGCATCGGCCAACTAAAAAAACTCCCGGTCCTTGTGGCGCAGCGAAGTGTCCCTGTCCCTTAAATCAGTCCCTGGATATGCTTCTGGCCAATGACCTTGAGCATGTCGCGCGTCATGGCAGGAAGATCCCATTTGGGCTCCCAGCCCCACTCCCGGCGGGCGCAGCTGTCGTCCATCTTGTTAGGCCATGAGTCGGCAATGGCTTGCTTGACAGGCTCAACGTTGTAGGTCATGGTAAAGTCGGGAATGTGTTTTTTGATCTCGGCATAAATGATCTCGGGATCAAAGCTCATGGCTGTGATATTGAAGGAGTTCCGGTGTTTGAGCTTTGAGGGATCGGCTTCCATCAGGTCAATGGCAGCGCGGATGGCATCGGGCATGTACATCATGTCCAGGAAAGTTCCGGCTTTGAGCGGGCATGTGAATTTCTTGTTCTTGATGGCCTCGTAATAAATTTCTACGGCATAATCTGTGGTCCCGCCACCGGGCAGGGTAACGTTGGATATTATCCCGGGATAACGCACAGAACGGGTATCTACGCCAAAACGTTTGTGGTAATAGTCGCTCAGCAGTTCTCCGGATACTTTGGAAACTCCGTACATGGTCTGCGGACGCTGGATGGTATCCTGGGGCGTGTTGTCCAGGGGGGTGCCTCCGCCAAAAGCGCCTATGGAACTGGGTGTAGATACTGCGCAACCGTATTCGCGGGCAACTTCCAGGCAATTCATGAGTCCCCCAATGCCAATATTCCAAGCGGTCAGGGGTTTGCTTTCTCCCACGGCAGAAAGGATCGCAGCCAGATTGAATATGGTGTCTATCTTGTACTTCTTCACTACATCGACTATCTGCTGTATATCGGTAGCATCTACCCTTTCTGAAGGACCCGATTCAAGCAACTCACCTTTGGGCAAGGTCGATCTGTACCCGGCAACCACATTGTTGTTGCCATATTTTTTGCGAAGTTCCAGGGTCAGTTCCGACCCGATCTGGCCCACCGAGCCAATTACCAGAATATTTTTCATTGGTTTGTTAAATTAGTTTCTTAATTGTTTTTGTTAACTGAAAGTCCCGCAAATATACGAATCTGTAATACAAAAGTAATATCTTTGCATCACCTTTTAAGGTCAAAAAAGTGTCAACTTAAAACAATAAATATTATGTACGATCGTCTTCAGGCCCATCTCCAAAAGGAACTGGCCGACATCCGGGAAGCCGGACTTTTCAAAAATGAAAGAATTATTATCACTCCGCAGGGAGCCGAGATCAAGATCAGCAGTGGTGCCTCGGTTCTGAATTTCTGCGCCAACAACTACCTGGGTCTTTCCAACAACCCGAGGCTCATAGCCGCTGCCAAAAAAGCCCTCGACACACATGGTTACGGACTTTCTTCTGTTCGTTTTATCTGCGGCACCCAGGATCTGCACAAAGAACTGGAGGCCAAGATTGCGGAATTTTTCGGTACAGAAGACACCATCCTCTATGCCGCCTGCTTTGATGCCAACGGAGGCGTTTTTGAGCCCTTGCTCACAGAAGAGGATGCCATCATTTCAGACTCGCTCAACCATGCCTCCATCATTGATGGAGTAAGACTCTGCAAAGCCGTGCGTTACCGTTACGCTAACGCCGACATGGCCGATCTGGAAGAACAACTTAAACAGGCCCAGGCCCAGCGTTTCAGGCTGATTGTCACCGACGGCGTTTTCTCCATGGATGGAAACGTGGCTCCCCTGGACAAAATTTACCAGCTGGCCCAGAAATACGATGCCCTGATCATGGTGGACGAATGCCATTCGGCCGGCGTTGTTGGGGAAACGGGCCGAGGAGTGACCGAGCAGTTCAACCTCCGGGGCAAGATCGAGATTATTACCGGGACCCTGGGAAAAGCCTTTGGCGGGGCCATTGGCGGATTCACCACCGGCAAAAAGGAAATCATTGGAATGCTGCGCCAGCGCTCGCGTCCTTACCTCTTCTCCAACTCCATTCCTCCCGTGGTTGCCGCTGCAGGGATCGAAATGTTTAGCATGATGTCCCAGACCAACGAACTGCAGGACCACCTTCACGAAAACACCAAGTACTTTGTACAGAAAATGGTGGACGCCGGGTTTGACATCAAGCCTACCAAAAGCGCCATCTGTGCCGTTATGCTGTATGATGCCAAATTAAGCCAGGACATGGCTGCGCGTCTGCTGAACGAAGGCATTTACGTTACCGGTTTCTACTACCCGGTAGTTCCCAAAGGACAGGCCCGTATCCGCGTGCAGATCTCTGCCGCTCACCAGCGCCCGCACCTGGACAAATGTATTGCTGCCTTCACCAAAGTAGGTAAAGAACTGGGCGTAATAAAATAAGTACTGCGCTCTGACAAACAGACCGGCTAATGTTAGACTTTAGCCGGTTTTTTTCTGCTACTGCTGACACCACATGGTAAGGGAAGCCTCGGCAAAAAGAAACAAGCTTCCCTTCCGTGAGCGGCTTAAAGAACCTGTGGCAAAGAGGTTCTGTCTCTTTTTATTATCTTTGCAACTTGTGTCCAATAAATAATTCCCATGAAAAAAACCATTCTATTATTGACAGTTCTTATTATAGCTGCTTCTGCCCGGGCGCAACAGCCTGTTCAGGTACAGAAAAAGCCACTGGATCACAGTGTTTACGACACCTGGAAAAATGTTGGGGTGCTATCTATGAGTGAGGACGGAAAATACGCTTCGTACCTTGTTCAGGAACAGGAAGGTGACCGCTATGCAGAGGTGCTAAACCTGGTGACACTGAAAAAGAGGCGTATTGAAAGGGCCAGCCAGCCAAAGCTGACTCCTGACGGAGGGTTCCTGATTGCTTCCATCAATCCGTTTTTCAAGGAAACAAAAGAAGCTAAGCTCAAGAAGCTCAAAAAGGACCAGATGCCCAAGGATACGCTCGGCATATATAACTGTGTGACAGGAGAGCTGAAAAAGATACCATTCCTGAAGTCGGTGAAAATCGGCAAATTGGGTAAAACCCATATTGCTTTTCAGTGCGATATGCCGGCAGATACCACCGGAGGAAAAAACCCCGCAAAAAAGGAAAAGGACCAGGGAGAAGACCTGATGGTGTACCACCTGGCAACAGGGTCCACAGACACGCTGCCTGCCGTTTCTGATTACAATTTCAGCACGGGCGGGGATACCTTGTTTTTTGTCAGAAGGCCCCACTCCACGGACAGCCTGCTGGAAGCCGGGCTGTTCATGTACACTGCGAAAGACAGGCAGCTCACCAATATCTACACCTTGGATTTGAAGCAGAAGGTGAAACTTCCCGTGGTTAGCGAAGACAACCGCCATATTGTTTTCTATGCCAGCCTGGATACAACCGAGCAGGGAAAAGACAACGTCAGCATCCTATATTACAACCAGTATCTGGACAAGGCGAAAGTGCTGATAGACAACACTCTGAAAGGTCTGGCTAAAGACTGGAAGATTAGTGAGAACCGGGCCCTGATTTTTAGCAACTCGGGGCACAGGCTCTTTTTTGGGATTGCTCCCGTTCTACCGGAAAAAGACACCACTATTATCTCATCTGAAGTGGCCCGGCTGGATATCTGGCATTACAGGGACAATTACATTCAGCCGCAGCAATTGCAGAATCTGACCCGTGAGCTGAAAAAATCTTACATGTGTGTAATGGACCTGACAGGGGATCAGAATCCGGAAGACCACCAGTGCGGCGCAGACCAACCATGCGGCACAGACCAGCAAACCCCTTCCTGGCGGCAGCTTTCCACAGACGAGTACCACATTGTCCAGGTTCCGCAGGAACACGATGCGAACTGGGGCTATTCGGTCAGCGATTACCCCTACCAGCTGGAAACCACCTGGAGCTCCAACCCCCGCTCCGACCTCTACCTGATCAACATTGAGGACGGCTCGGCCTCGGCCCTGCTCAAAGACGAGTACATTTCCGGGGTAAGCGCCTCGGAAGAAGGCAAATACCTGGTTTGGTTCAACAACCGTGACCAGAACTGGTATTCCTGTGATGTACAGAGCAGGCAGATTGTTTGTATGACCGGGGGCATGGAGGTCTCTTTTGCCAACGAACTGCACGATACTCCGGAAATGGCCTATTCCTATGGGAACGAAGGCTGGCTGGAAGGAGACCAGGCAATTTTCATTAACGACCGTTACGACATCTGGCAGATAGATCCGTCGGGAAAGACGCCCCCGGTCAGCTTAACCGACGGGCTTGGCCTAAGGGAAAACCTCACGTTCCGTATCGTAAGGCTTGACAAAACCTTGTTGCCGGCAGGGACTCCGGGAGTGAAAAAAGACCCTATCAAGCTAAAAGAGACCATTTACTTTTCTGTCTTCGACAACACCACCAAGGAAAGCGGCTACTACTTCAAGCAGATGGGCAAAAGACGTCCGGTTATGACACGATGGATTCAGGAACCTATGACTTTTGTCTACCTGACCCGTTCAAAAGACGGGAAAGTGATGATTTACAGCAAACACAATTTTGTAAACTCACCGGATGTGTGGTTAACCAAAGACAACTTCAAAACCCAGGTAAGGATCACAGACATTAATCCACAGCAGAAGGGATACAACTGGGGCACCGCAGAGTTGGTCCACTGGAAATCTGCTACAGGCATTGACCTGGACGGTATTCTGTACAAGCCCGAAAACTTTGATTCCACAAAGAAATACCCCATGATCGTGTACTTTTATGAAAGAACATCCCAGACACTCCATACATACAGGGCTCCGGCTCCCAGCCGCTCTACCATAAACATTCCCTTCTTTGTCAGCAATGAATACCTGGTATTTGTACCCGATATAGCTTACCAGACGGGGCATCCGGGAAAAAGCGCGCTGGACTGTATTGTTCCCGGTGTGAAAAAAATCATTTCAGAAAACAGCTGGGTTGATGCAGACAACATTGCCATCCAGGGACAAAGCTGGGGTGGCTACCAGGTGGCTTACATGGTTACGCAGCCTCAGGTTTTCAAATGGAAAGCAGCCGGCGCGGGAGCTCCCGTTTCCAACATGACCAGTGCCTACGGCGGGATCCGCTGGGGGTCGGGCATGGTCCGGCAGTTCCAGTATGAACACTCCCAGAGCCGCATTGGGAAAAACCTGTGGGACGGATTTGATCTTTATATTGAAAACTCCCCCCTGTTTTTTGCAGATAAAGTGGAAACTCCCTTGCTCATCATGCATAACGACAAGGATGAGGCTGTCCCCTGGTACCAGGGCATTGAACTCTTCACGGCCTTGCGCAGGCTGGGCAAACCGGTGTGGATGCTCCAGTACAACAATGAGTCCCATAACCTGAGCGAGCGTGTGAATGCAAAGGACCTGAGTATACGCCTGGAACAGTTCTTCAACCATTTCCTGAAAGGTGCCCCTATGCCCGTTTGGATGAAGACCGGCGTTCCCGCCACCCTCAAAGGCATTGACTGGGGACTGGACCTGACTACGCAATAACGAATCCTGGCCTTATGAAACACAGCATCTTACTTTTTACAGTCCTTATATTGTTATCCGGCAACCGCGCACATGCCTGCACCAATTTACTGATCACCAAAGGAGCCTCGGCAGATGGTTCCTGCATGGTTACCTACGCGGCCGACTCGCACACCCGGTATGGCTGCCTGGCGTTTTATCCGGCAGCTTTGTACCCCACAGGCACCATGATGGATGTCCGCGAATGGGGAACCAACCGTTACCTGGGCAAGATCCCACAGGCCAGTGAAACGTATTCTGTGGTGGGCAATATGAATGAGCACCAGGTGGTAATTGGTGAAAGTACCTGGGGCGGTCCGGAATCCCACCGCGATCCGCAAGGCATAATGGATTACGGCTCCCTGATGTACATCGGCCTGCAACGTGCCCGGACCGCCCGTCAGGCCATTGAAGTTTTTACCACCCTGGCCAATGAGTACGGTTACGCCTCGTCAGGTGAATCCATTTCCTTTGCCGATCCTAACGAGGTCTGGTTCATGGACGTGATTGGAAAAGCGCCCCGGATTGTGAATGGAGAGAACCTCAACAAAGGAATCGTCTGGGTGGCCATCCGCCTGCCCGACGGGACCATCTCGGCTCATGCCAACCAGGCAAGGATCCGCCGCTTTCCCCTGGACGATCCGGACAATTGCCTGTACGCCCCCGATGTGATTGAGCATGCACGAGAAACCGGCCTGTACCAGGGTCCTGACAGCTTATTCAGTTTTGCCGGGGCATATGGTCCGGCAGACGGAAGCACAATCCGCGGTTGTGACGCCCGGGTGTGGGCTTTTTTCAACAAACACGGAGCCGAAGATATGGCTCCTTACCTGTCTTACGCCTTGGGGCACAACCCGGACCGCCCCCTTCCGCTATACGTGAAGGCCAAAGAGAAACTCACCCTCAAACAGGTGGCCGATATGATGCGGGACCACTACGAGGGCACCCCAATGGACATGACCTGCGACATAGGGGCCGGAGGCCACGACTTGCCCTACCGCTGGCGCCCCATGGGTTTTGAAGTAGACGGGAAACAGTATATCAACGAACGGGCCATTGCAACCCAGCAAACCGGTTTCTGGTTCGTGGGACAATGCCGTTCCTGGTTTCCCCATGAAATTGGCGGCATTTTCTGGTTTGGTGTAGACGATGCGGGGACATCACCGCTGACTCCGGTCTATACTTCATCTCTGGAAGTCTCTCCCCATTATGCCATGGGACAAGATGCCTCCATACTGCAATACTCGCCCCATTCCATGTTCTGGCTGTGCAACCGCATTGCCCAGTTTGCCTACCTGCGCTACAACCAGATCGGGGCAGAAGTCCGGCAGGCCGTGGATGATCACGAGAATTCCCGCATTGCAGAGATCCCCCATACCGACAGTCTGGCGATGGAGTTGTGGGAACGCGACCCGATGGAAGCCCGCCGCTTTCTGACAGATTACTCGCTTGGCACTGCATCGGACCTGTTCAATCGCTGGCAAAATCTTGATATTCACTTGTTGGTCAAATACATAGACGGTAATATCAAACGCCAGAACCCCGACGGCAGCTTTGCCACCAACGGCCACTCCGACTCCATTCCGCCCGCACCCGTTTACGGCGGCTACAACCAGCGCTGGAAAGAAGCGGTTGTCAAAGACACCGGGGAACGGCTGCTGACCCCGTAAGAAACCGTATCATTGGCCAGCCCGGCTGAGAGTACGGGCAATCATCTGCAGATGGTTGCTGAACCATAAAGAACAGGGAACTTGTTTGGTATGCCGAGGCTCCCTGTTCTTTATGGTTCAGCGATCCTGCCGTTTAGCCTATTAGTGCTCAAATGACCGCCAGCAGACAGCAAAAGCAAGGAGAAGCCTCGGAAAAAAATGAAAGAAAAGGCTCTCTTTATCTTGTGGTGTAGCGACTTAGAGAAGCGGCGCAGGAGGTAGAAAAAAAGAGACTGACCCATTGGATAATGGTCAGTCTCTTAAGTATGGGCATTCCGTTTAGAACGCCAGACCTGCCTTCAATACCAGGATACTCCGCTTGTCGAAATAATCCTTGTAGGAAGTGGGGTTCACGTAGTTAAACGATGCGCCAAAGTACAAGCCCGTTTTTTGTTTACGGTCTATGTTGGATATCGTGTAACTGGCATCTACTGTGAAGCCATTGTAGGAGCTGCTTAGATAATAAAAATCCAACAAGGCAAACTGGGTGTATGCCACGTTACTTTCATAGTAGCCGCCGTAATTGTGTTCCGCACCGGTGTTCTTGTTCATGAACCCTTCCAGGGTCAGTAACAGGCTGCTGCGTTTGCCAAAAACAAAGTTCTTTTTCACGTAAGCCTTCATCAGTAAATTATTAACCTCCTGCGTGCTTTCGGGCAGGTAGTATACGTCTGAAAGCTTTTCTGCCTGCGCGTTGACTCCGAACATCCAGGAGAAATCACTGCGACCTTCTTTAGAGATCATGTAATCCAGTCCGAAATTGTGGTTAACCGTTGAATAGTTGGACTTGATGTACTTCCCGTACACGATCCATTCCTGAACTTCAAATTCAGGGTTGTAAATCTGGATGTATTCAATCCCGTCTATGCTGCGGTTATAGTACTTATAATCTGCAAACAAAGAATTCCGGTCATTAAAGAGGAATTGTGCCCCTGCAGTGGCTGTCCATTCTTTCTTGTTGGTGGTCCCGATACGTTTGGGCGTTGTATAGGAATTGGTCACGTTTTCTGTTGTCTGACGGTATTTTCCGCTGGCTACAACCTTGAACTTCGGACCTTCATACCCGTATTGCATTCCGCCGCCAAGACCGTTGGCGTTGAAGTTGCGTAACCCGGTAATACTTCCGAAGCTGCTGATTTCCCCTTCCATGAAATAGCCGGGGAACAGCATTTCCCATCCCATCTGGGGCACACGGTAGTTGGAGTTGGATGCGGAGCCGTCTTCGCGGTGCGAGAGGTAAACAAAGTCAGCCCCTACAGCATGCCTTCCTTTTGTCCAGACCACGGCGGGATTCACACTCAGTTCCGATAGCAGCACTTTGGGACGGGGGTCTACCTGCTTGGCGGCAATGCCGTTTTCATAGGTAGCTCCCACTCCCAGGATCAGTTGGTCCCATATAAGGGGCGAAGCCAGCTTCACCTGCATGGAGTAGTTCTGGTTGATCCATTTGCTGGGGTTGGGATCGGCAATAATATACGGCATGTCGCGCAACGGATCGGCTAGAGAAGCGTTGAATTTGGTGCCTCTCAGCACAGACCGGTCGTAATGGAATTCGCCCCAGGCATAGGCACCACCCAGTGCTTCATATATTCCGCCCCCTTCTGTATTGAATCGGAACGAATTGTTGTCGTTCCCGCTTTGTACCCGTTTGAATTCTCCTTTTTCAATCTGGTATTCAAAATCGGTAAGTGCATAGTGCCAGGGATTATCCAGAATGGCCCCGGCTACGTTATTGGTATGTCTGAGCCAGAGGCTTTCCATTTTAAGACGATCAACCGAAGCCGGTGTAACCGGGGTTTGCGCCTTGGCTGCAAAACAGCTACTCGTCAGGAGTGCCAGACATCCTATCCATTTGATCATATTCTTTCTCATATCAGTAATCATTTAAAGGTTAGAGTGCATTGGCACGGCTCCAGGCGGGAATCTTCTGGCCGTCGCGACGGATGGTCGGCGAGTCGTTCACCTGGAAGTCGTTGGTCGAATTGTTGGTGTCCTGATAAATAGGCGTACCATCGGCACGCTCCCCAATAACCTTGCGGGAAACCGATTTGCCGTTATAGGTTGTTTCCACTGAAGTGCCTCCGGCGTCTACAAAGCCTGGTATGCGTTTCATATTGAGCGCACTCATAGAGGTAAGCAGTTCAACCCCGTCCAGTACGGCATCTGCCGGAATCTTGGCATACCTTGTAGAGGAGGGGCCTACCACAACTTGCCAGTTTCCTGGCAGTTCCCAGTAAGATTTGTTCACTACGGCGTCGTCTATGCGGAATATGCAGAACGCTGCACCAAATACCGAGGTCAGCCACTGCATCTTGTTTGGTGACCACCAGAAGATATACGGCATGTCGGGACAATCGGGGTTCCCACGCAGGGCATTCCCTGACCAGCATTCCCATTCACTCATTGAGTTATTGAAGGA
Source organism: Bacteroidales bacterium UBA5226 (assembly GCA_002409325.1). Taxonomy (GTDB): domain Bacteria; phylum Bacteroidota; class Bacteroidia; order Bacteroidales; family UBA932; genus DMER64. The sequence continues at coordinate 25,297 of DHUU01000019.1, forward strand.
AGCCGGGTTGTTGACGGTATGGTTGATCGCTTCCTGGGCCACTACCACTGCTTCTCCCGGCTTGAGTGGATATTGCTTTCCGCTGCCGGGGAATTGCCAAACTACAAGCCCGTAAACATAATTCTCACGGCCGTCTTCTTCGGGCCACGAGGGCAGGTTAGTGGTGGCAATATTGGGGTGCAGTTGTGCAAAGCACAGACCGTCCAGGTAGAACACGTCTTGTCCATTGTTATAGATGGTGTAGGTCTGGTCACGGAAATAGTAAGGAGCGACCCCGCAATAGTAAATCTCGCTGAACAGCACCGATCCCACCTTGGCCGGACGGATATTGATGGTATATTCCGGGTTGGAAGCCACATCCTGAGGGGTAATATCCTTGGTGAAAGGAACGTTCAGTGACGAGCCGTTCAGCCTGTATGTGCCTTTGGGACTGGTAACGCTTCCCGATACGCTTACTGCATAAACCCCGGGGGTGAGGGAGCAGGATACAATGTTGTTATCGCCCACTATACTCTTGAACGAAGAACCTTCCTGGTAATTGATAAAATTCACTTCCAGACCTTTTGTCTGGAACGTGGGATCGGGTTCCGCTTCACCGTTATAAGGTACAAAACCGGTCACGGCATTCACTTTATACGAAACAGTGATCATATGGACTTTCTCGGCTTGGTTGGCTTCCTGCATCATTTTTATACAGGAAGTGGTCACACTAGAGAAAAGGCATACGACCGCGCTTAATAAAAATATCTTTTTCATATCGTAGTCTCCCTTTATTTAATTTTTGCCGTTAACTGCAAGCCAAAGAAGAAGACGCTCGAATTCCTGCGTTCATAGGAACCCGGATATATCTTGCTTTCATACAGGGGCGTGCTGCGAAACATATTCTGTGCATAGAAAGAAACGTCCAAGTAGTCTCCAAACTGTTTGGTTACGTTGAAATTGAAGCAAATCAGAGGGGGCAGCGTAGGTTCGATCAACAGACGCATATTGTCCACATCGTTTCTACGGTCTATCCCGGCAAATTCAGCAGCTTTTGCTTCATCGTCAAACCAGGCAGGGTCAAAATCATACATTTTCCCGTCCTGACGAGAAATGTAACCCACGGGAATGGTGTCATTGGCATAAGTATTCCACTGTTTTTCTCCCCAGATCACATTGGCAGTAAGAGAAACAACGAACCCCAGCTTCGGGATGTTGTGGGTAACAATCAGATTGGTGGAGAAATTCCGGTAATAGGAAGTACCGTTCAGATTGCCTTCAAAGACCCCCATGTGCGGGTATTGATCATAGGCGGTGGCTTTGTTCTTGTTCCAGAAGGAATAGCCTCTGCGGGTATCTTCCGATTCGTACCAGGCGCCGTTCAGGATGAACGAGGTACGGATGGCATCAATACGGCCGAAGTTGATGTCGAATTCTATACCCTTTTGATGGTGCACGCCTACGTTGCCCGGTTGTGAATAATTGATCAGGTATTGGTAGGTGATCGGTTCTTTAAGGGCCGGCAGTGATCCGTCTGCAGGATAATCGGCTTTTTTCAGTGCCGAATATATTGTCAGGGGAACACTCTTGAAGGTATTAACGGCTTTACTGAAGCTGTACCCGTTGTCACAGGCTTCCTTGTAAGCGATGATAGAGTAAGTCACCTGTCCTATCTTTCCGCTCAGGCCCACTTCGATCTTTTGTGTCTTGGACATTTCCAGTTCTTCGTTCACGGTATCGAAGATACGCGTTGTAATGACCTGGAAGTGCTGGGCATCGGTCCCGTAGGATGACGTGGAGTTATCAAAGTTCAACAGGTCAAAGTAAGCCTTATCGGGATAAAGATATGCCAGGGTAGGTGCTTTGCGGGTAATCCCGTAGGCTGCGTTCAGCGTCAAAACCTCGGGCAGAATGTCAATGGATGCATTCACACGGGGCGAGAGACCGCCGCCAAAATTCAGCACATGGTCATAGCGGATACCGGCCGAGATTTGCAAATGCCGGTTGGCAAACTCCCAGTCAAAGTTTTCTTCTGCATACACCCCGAACTGGTTCACGAAGGGAATGTCCTTGTAGGAACGCTCGCGCTGGGTGGCGTCAGAGTAGGATACAGAACGGTACGGCGGATTGAGCGGATCAAATATTTTCCCTTCCCCTACGTTGCCGTCGCTCTTGAAATCGGCCCCTATCACCATGCGGTGGTGCGTGGCACCCAGGTCACCGGCAAAATTGGCTTTCACCTTGGCAAAGGTGTTGAGTTCCCGGCCGTCTATGGTGTAATCGTACTGGTACTGTGAAGGCAGGGTCCAGGCAATAAAGTATTCTTCCCCGGCAGGCACGCTTGTCACCAGGTTGCCGTTTATGTCATATATTTTGTTGCCCTGAATGCTGGAAAGAACCGATCCGTCCTTTTTGGACAACGAGTAGGCTACCGTTGCGTTGGTGGCCTCGTCATAGAAGTAGCTGTCGCGGTCTGTGTAAGCAAACTGCACATTGTACTCAAGGCTTTTGAAAAAGTTGCGGTTGAAGGTGATGGTCCCCTTGGTGTTGGCGCGGATTCCCAGGTCTTTCTGACGCTGTATGGTCACGTCCTGTTCATCGTCGGGATTGGGTTCAGCTTTGTCCAGGGCAGACAGGATATTCACAGAAGTGTTGGTGTACCATTTTCCAATGGTGTTGGAATACCCTATGCGGGCAGTAACTCGGCGGTAGTAATCGTATCCTTCCCTGGGATCGGATACACTGTAGGAATAGTCGCCACTGTAGTTCAAACTCCCTGCATTTTTTCCCAGGTTCACCCCGTGGGTTACAGTTCCCTGGTAAAGGTTGGGATTGGTGTTGAACTTGATGGTCAACGGCTGGCGGCCGGTCTTTGAATTCACTATGATGGCTCCTGCCGTGATGTCTCCGTATTCAACGGAAGGCACCCCGCGGATAACCTCAATGGATTCAATGTTGTCTGTAGTGATGGTACGCAGGTCCACCCCTATGGAGGGTGTAGTTCCCGATGTGCTGGGCGTTGAACCGCCAATGGCCGAAGACATAATCTGCATGTTGGCGTTGTTCGATATGGGCGCCCCGTCCATCAGAATGGCAGTTCCAAGGCTGCTGCCCCCGCGGATAGATGCTGTTGTGACAGAGGTAAGGTCGGACTTTACGGTGGCAGCACCGGGCAATAACGACATGACATCGGCCAGCGAGGTCAGCTGCATGTGTTCCATCGCGGTTTTGTTGATTTTGGATGCCGTGGCTGCCCCCGCCTTGTTGGACTCGGCGGTTACGACAATTTCTTCCAGCCGGAAGTTCGATACCAGCAGTACGAAATCAAGTACCTGCTGTTTGGAGAGGTCAACCTCTATGGTCTTTTCTTCCAGGCCCAGGAACCTGGCTGTGACCTGCAAATCACGCGTCGGGAGGTTGTTGATCACATAGTGCCCGTTCTCATCGGTAGTCACCGCTATGCTTAAAGAAGCAATGCTCACCGAGGCATACGGCACAGGAAGCTTTTGGTCTTCGTCCATTTCGTAGACATACCCTTCCAGGGTTACGCCCTGTTTTCTCTGAGCCTGCAGCGTGAGTGTGCTCGCCAGCAGAAACAGCAGCGTTACGAAAGGAAGCCACATCTTAAGTTTTTTCATTACTCTTGCTTTGTGCTTTAGGTTAATTTGTAAATATAATATTTTGACGGTTAATTGTTATTCAGCCGTTTGACGGTTTTCATCATTTCCTTACGCAGCACATCGGGGAGGCCTTTCTGCCTGAGTTGCTCCTCCAGTGCTGCAGCTATCTGTATTCTTTGCTCCGAGTAATTGAACCAGCCTAGCGCCTCGGCCATAACAACGCGTAAATCGGCCGATTGTGCCCCATCGGCCAGAAAACCGAGGAGTTCCGGGATTCTGAAATGCTGCGGATTGTTGCGCAGATAGCGGATTCCGGTTTCATCCAGAGCAGGGTTTTCCAGTCCGGCTCCTCCGCCCACCAGGGCCGGGTTAAAGACATTCAGTGCCGTTTGGGCAGCATACTGCACGCGTTTGGTTTGATAAGCACCGGCTTGAAGGGCTTTCAGTGGTTCTATGAATTCATTGCAGCCCATTTTGCCTGCCATACTGCATGCCTGACGGCGTACGTTTTCATACGGATCACTGAAACCGCTCATAATAATGGCTTTGGTGTGCTCGTCTGCAAATTTTGCCGACAGCAAAAGTGCCTGCATCCTGACAATGAAGGAGGGATCGGCCCTGAAAATTTCTTCCAGTCCGGCAGAGGTTATGTTCCCCATGCCTGTCAGTTGCTTAAGTGCCATGGCCCGCTGCATGGGTTCACGGGCATGCAGGTACCCGCGCCAGTAGACTTCGGGAGCACCGGCAGCCAGTGCGCGGTTCCATTCATCTGCTTTGTCGCAGGCTGAAAAGCGGAAGGTGGGGTCTCCCAGCATGTGTGACTCCAGCGTAACCACTTCCTTCTGCCAGAATCCCAGGCGGATGCCCATTCCCATGTAGCCAATGAGCTGGTCTGCGACTTTGTCCTGCAGCACGTTCACCGTATTGCCCTGGGCGGTAACCGTCAGGCTTCCGGGCACAAACAGGTAGGAGCCAGCAACGTAGCCTTCTTCATGGAACGATCCGTTGTAGCAGGCGTTGAACATGACCACCCTTGCTCCGGGTTTGAGTTTGTTCAGGTCTGCCAGCACAATATTCCTGTTGGATGCATCGGTGGAATCCTTCACGGCATAGACTGCCAGTGTGTCTGGATGGAATATGGCCGGATCCAGGTGGTACGTCTGACAGTTCATCTTTATGAATTTCTGCTGGTCTTCCGGCTTTTTGTATCGTTTGTATTGCTGACGCAACAGGTGTTTTAGCCAGCTAATGTTATCTTTGAAATTATGTGCGGGGTAATCTCCATTGATGTATTGTGTGCCCGGTGCCCCGTGTTCATAAAATGCAAGAAGGTCTGTTCCCGGCCGTTGAATCTGGTCATAGAGCAGGTATTTCATGAGTGGATCCTGCCGGAAATTTAGGAACGTATTCCCTCCAGCAGAGGCAAATGCCTGCGGGAAATATTCGCCATACACCAGTGCATACTGGCGCCACGCTGTCAGACAGTCCGAGTTGTACCCTTCACCGGCAAAATGTATGAGCCGGTCAAAAGGATTCGTTTCCTTGTGGGCAGCCACTACCTTCTGCAGGTAGCTACGCAGCAGTTCGAACCGCCGTGCCTTGTTGCCGCCGCACAAGTCGTTGGGCACTTTCATCCGTGCCGAGTAAATGGTTGGCTGTAGCCGCTGGGTTCCTTCCTCCGAGAGCCAGTAGTAATGCCACGAGGGTTGGAGGCTATCTTGTTTTATGTAATTGAATTTCAAATCAAAGCAATCGTAGAACCGATCCGAGGGAACGGAACATTCGTCCCATGGAAAGCGGTTCTGGTTCATCTTGAAGGCTGTTGTAAGGTGCTGGGCTCCCAACACACGGGCCACGGGAATTTCTCCTACCAGCACTATCCCTTCCAGCCTTGGCTTGCGGTTGTACAATTTCAGGATCCGGGCTTTTACCTGGTCCGGCGTCTGCCAGTCCCCTGCCAAAATGGTGGTGGGCAACCCTTCTGCATCCAGTATTGCCTTGTAGGCATCTACTTCTGCTTTGCATGCGTTATACGAAGCCTGGTCAATGATAATGGCGAAAGAGCTTACCGGGCGGTTATTCAGGGTAGCTTGGGCTGTGAGACTCAGGGCCAGCAGGCAAATGACCAATAATATTTTTTTCATACTACTTCATATATGCGGTTAAACGGTAAATGGTTTTCTGTAGTTCGTCGCGCAGTGCCGGATCGGTGGTGGCACTGTCTGCCAGCAGTTCGTTGCAGGCCTGCACTATTGCTGCCCGGCGGGGGGCCCGGACGTACCAGCCTAAAATTTCGGCAAGCTGTACACGGAATGCTGCATCGGTTTGCTTATCATGTAAAGCCTTCAGTAGTGCATCCATCAGCTGCGGATACGGATTGTTGCGTAAAGAATTGGGATACCATGACTTTGCCGTCTTGGGATCCAGGTAATTGTCTATCAGTTTCCAGCAGGACTGTTTCATGCCTTCCCCTCTCTCGATCATGGTGTTAACCTTGGTCAGATAAGCTTGCTTGTCGTGCAGGTAAACGGCCTTGTCTATAGTTTCGGCAAATTCCTGCCGCAGCAGCCCGGTATCAAAATGACCCGCCACAAACGACACGTTATCAAGCACGCGCACAGACTGTACGTCATCCATATAGGTCTTTACCACATAGGGAATGAATTCGTCCAGTCCCACTTTTCCCATGAAGTAAATGGATTTGCGGCGGATGAATTCATACGGATCTGCACTGCCCATCTTCAGCAGTTCAACATACAGCGGCCCCTGGTATCGGGCCAACAGGTGCATGCACTGAAGTCGCAGCATATACGAAGGGCTTTCGCAGAAAGTTCTGTAGAGCAATTCGGGCATGCCGGGATACGACAGTTCATGCAGTTTGTAGAGAGCAAGTCCCTGCACGTCATATTCGGGGGCGGTCTGCAGCTTGTTCAGCCAATAGGCGGGATCCGATGAGTAAAAATCGATATCCGGCTTAGCTTCTCCGATAAAGCGGAAGGTGGGGTCTCCTATGATGTGCGATTCCAGAATATTCACATTCCTGGCCCACTCCCCTATCCGGCAACCCAAAGACAACAGTCCCATCAAATCCGAGGAAGACTTATCCTGCAGTACGTTTACCGAATTGCCAAAGCAGGCGATTGTGCCGCTTCCTTCTGTCAGGATATAGCTAGTGGCAATGCAGTCATCTTCACGGAAGTCGGCGTTGTAACAGGCGTCAAAAATCACTATCCGGGCTTGTGGCTTAATGGTGGTAATATCGTTCAGGAGAAAGCCCTGCGCCGCGTCATAAATTGAATCCTGCAGCCGTATGGCGGGATCGAAATACGTAGCCGTCCAGGTGGAATCTATACCGTACTCCTTTTCAATCCTGCGCATGTAGTTGGTCATCTCGGGCGAACCTTCTGCAAACCTGCCATAGCGCACCTGCTGCTCTATCAGTGAGCGCAGTGACCTCTGGCCATCAGTAAAGTAAGCTTCTTCATCCATGGCAGGCGGATTGCCTGTAATGTATTGGCGTTCGGCAACCCCATGTTCGTGGAAGAGGAACAGATCCACCTCTTTGCGCTGCAGTTCGCTGGTCAGCACGTCTTTTATGGTCTCGGGATACATGTAGAACATATACAGTTTGGCGGTTTCTGCCGTACGGAAAGCCTGGGGGAACTGCTCATTCAGTGTAACTTGTTCGTCTTTCCAGGCCGACAGGGAATTTGAAAAGGATCCTTCTCCCGTGTACGATACCAGGCAATCGGCCCTATTGGTCTGTGCCTTGTTGGCTACCACCTTTTGCAGGTAACGGCGGATCTGAGCGTATCCTTCTTCACCGGGCAGAGACGGTTTAATTCGGCCTGTGTAAATATCACACCCAATTTCCTGCGGACCGCGGCCGCTCAGGTTGTAATAAAAGAACAACGGTTGCAGACTGTCCTGCTGCAGGAAATCAAATTGCAAGTCAAAATCGTCGTAGAAGCGGTCAGAGGGCACCGACGATTCGCGCCAGGACATTGTCTGATCCATCTTAAAAGCCGAGGTCATGTGTTGCGCTCTCCGCACCATGGGAATGGGAACCTGCCCTACAAAAACCGCACCTTCCAGCGCTTTTTGCCGGTAATATTTCCCCAGCTGTGCCTTTATCTGTTCCGGTGACTGCCAGTCCCCTGCAAGCACATACCCGGTGAGTCCGTCTTTTTCAACGGCCTGGCGGTACGCCTCGATAGATTCCTTACAGGCCCTGTAAGTGGCATTGTCTACCACAATGGCAAAGCTTCGACGGGAGGGCATTTCCTTCACTTCAAATGCTTTTCCTGTCAGCCTGCCAATGGTTTTGGCCAACTCGTTCTTGACTGCCGGATCCTTTTCTTTGGCGTATATATCCCGGCAAGCGGCCACAATGTCCGCTTTGCGGAAGGAGAACATATACCAACCCAGCGTTTCTGCCGTTGTAACACGTTGCTCCGTTTTGCGCGAGGTGTCGCGCAGGAAGGTTAACAGCACATCTGCCATCTGCGCATTCTGTTTGTTGCGTTGCGCAGGAATGACCCAGCGCAGTTCTTTATCCGTTGCGTCTGGTTTGGCTATAACGGCCAGGTTCTGATCACGTGAATCCCGGGAATATTGCAGGCTCTTGAGCAGTGCCTGAAAGTTTTCCTCTGTTGGCCAAAGCGGACTTTTTGCCCGGTAAGCCATCGCAGCCGCTTCAAAAGAAGCATACGGCACCTGTTCAAACACTTCGCGCAGGTGGAAGTTCACCCGCACAGTAGTGGTGGGATCAAAATATATCGCCATTACCGGCTCCAGCAGGTCTTCGTCGCCCAGCAGGTTGACCGTGAGCGCTCCCATACGCTGCAACAATTCGTAATCATCGTGCAGGGCATTAAGTACGGCCGGTTTCAGGTTGGCATCGGCAATTTTCTTGTTGAGTGTAAAGGCCTCCAGGCGCACCAGCGGGCTGGAATCGGACTGCTGTATGGCCAGCAATTCGGTAGAAAAAATGGCACTATTGCGGTACAACATTCTCATTGCCAGCGATTTATAGTCTCCCGTTGTGGAGGCCAGCTGCTGGCGCCAGAATACCGGATTGGCCGCCTGCAACCGGATATCCTTATCCAGGCAGGGTGCACCGCTGGTATTAGCAAATGCAAATGTGGCGTCGCCCAGCAAATGAAGTTCCAGGGTCATATTCATTTTAGCCCAGTTGCCCACGCAGACACCGCCCTGCAGCAGACCTATCATTTCGTCAGGCCAGATATCCTGCAGGCTGTTCACCGTATTGCCGCGGGCCACTACTGTATTCCCTTCCTGAAACAGGTACCGTCCGCCAATATAGTCGTGGTAATAGAACGAACCGTTGTAGCAGGCGTCAAACATAACGAATTTCGCCTGCGGTGTATAGCCCGCCATATCTTCCACACTCAGGTCCATGCTTGCCGAGTAGGCTGAGTCCTGCCGGGTAATTTCAGGGTCAAACGCACCTTTAAACCAGCTGTCGGTAATGCCATACTCAGCTATGTATTCCGCTTTTGTGGCCGTTGAGTCTTTGGAACGGCGCAAGCGGCCGCGCAGAAAACTCTTCAGGTAGTCAAAAGCAGATTGAATGCCATTAACCTTAGAAGCCCCCAGGTGTTGGGCGTCTTCTGATCCGTGGTGGTGCAGAATGGCCACATCAAGGTCGGGATCTGACATGGCTGCCATAAAGCGGGGCCTTATCACTTCGTCAAAATCGTAATTGATGAAATCAAAACGGAATCCGGGCAATGTCCCCAGCCCGGCAAATTGCTGTCGCAGTGCCCAGGCTTCGTCCATACGGGCCCGCATGGAATCCGAATTGTACCCGTTCCCGGCAAACAGCAGCACCTGGTCAATTACTTCATTTTGTGCCCTTAGCCGTACCACTTTTTCCAGGTAGGCCGTCAGCAGGGCGAAACGGTCGGCTCCGGATATATCAGGAACCACAATACGTGAAGAATATATATCGCAGGAAATCGCATGGGGCGAATCTGCCCTGAGCGTATAATAATGATAACCCGGCTTGTCCTCATCGGCTTTGATGTAATCGAACCGCAAATCAAAATCATCATAGAAACGATCAGAGGCCACAGAAGACTCTTTCCAGTCGCTGGTCTGGTCCATCTTAAAAGCCGACGTCAGGTGCTGTGCATCACGTATCATTGCTATAGGCACGTTTCCAATCAGTATGGCCCCTTCCAGATTATGGTTCAGGTACAAATCATACAATTGTGCACGCAGGGAATCGGGATGGCCCCAGCGGTCCAGCATCAGGACCGTCTGTTTACCTCCCTGTTCAATGGATTGCCGGTACGCTTCTATGGCAGCGCCTGATTCTTTGTAACTGAGCGAATCGGTGACGATAGCAACGCAGGTAAGAGCTGTAAGTAATAAGTGCATAAAAAGAATTAATTGATATTTATAAAAATTTTTTTTGCTGGTGTCTGTGGTGTAGACATAAGAACTGTAAGGCCCAGCCCGGGTGGTTAACCCCAATCCGCAGGCGGGAATGCTTAAGCACCTGGATAGCGCTACTGCCCACTATAGTCGTAACATGCAGACGCGGTACCAGGATTTTTGGTATAAACTCTGCTGGCTCATACAGCGGTGTATATTTAATATACCAACGCATAAGACAAGGCCGTTTAGTCGAAGAAAGTTCAGCAGAGTGGGCATCAGGAGTTTATAGTTTAAGGTCTTTCAAAGATACTAAATATTACAACATCTCACCAATTTATGTCAATAACTTTGAACATAATTGCCAACCTTATAATTCACAATAAAGGCAAGGAAAAAGGACGTGAAAGCACAAGACCCTCACGTCCGCGGGATTTCCCGACTAACCAAAAAACTATGAATTATGGATTCAAAACATTTTCAATTTTTACCACCACCTTTTTTAACGGTTTATCATAAAACACACTGCTTTTAGCATAAGCCGGAATGTGAAGGTTTTTTGGAAAAAAAATAAAAATGTATGGTTTTGATGCTTTTTGCATAATCACTTTCACCTTTTCTGACCTGTAAAAAGCATTGTCTGTAGCAGGATCATAAGGCACAATAACTTTGGAGTCCTCCACTGAACTCGTCCCCCAGAGCACTGTGCCGGTGCTGATTTGTATGTCAATATAATTATGATGGCCTTCCAGACGGATCTTATCTGCACTTTTGGGCGTATATTCAGATACTGTCATATGGCATTTGTCCTTGACAATTTCTTTTTTACCACTTTCAGTGAACGCAGACAGGTTTTTATCTGCTTCGGCTATTGCCCTGAAAGCCGCATCCCACAAGTCTTTGTTAGCCTGATATTGTTTCTTGAATTCCACCAAATCCACCGAGGGGTGTATGTCCATTTTCAGTCCCCGGGGAACCCAAACCCCGGATCTAAACCATTGTCTTGCTTCGCGTACAAGGATTCTGTCGGCTTTTTGTGCAAAGAGGTCGTTGAAGGAGCCCAGCAGAAGGGCAAAAAAAAGTATCCGTTTCATAAGTGGCTCACATCGTTAATGAATTGATCTATAGCCTGGTTCCCGTCAAGGATGTCTACCCTTACATCTAAATCTGTTGCTTTTTGAGGCATCAGATAATCCAGGGCACCTTCTTTCTGAGCCTTTTCTCTACCCAGCATTTTGCAGCTGGCAGGCTCGATGCCAAGCACATAATCCCCTTTGGCTAATTGTTTCCATTGTGTCGTGTAGGGGAAATCTATAGTACTGTAACTTAATGCAACGCCCATTTTTAATTTTTTATTCACTAGCCCCACGCTTGTCTGACCACTATTCTTTGATTTAAGCCGGTGGAAGTACACCTGTTCCCGGTACTGGGTCACAGGCTCATCAATAGATTTAAAAGAAGCCATCCCTGCACTTGCGTCCTCGTCCCGGGGTTCAATTTCTTCAGAAGGAATCACAAGCATGGCATCGGGACTGAGAAGGGGATATCCGAAATTCATATGCAGCATAAACATGACAGGTTCAGCCACAAAGCCTATGTTCCGGATCTGGTTCCTGATAATAAAATAGTTCTGTCCTACCGGGATTTCATAGGAACGTTTTAACACCAGGTTTTCCCTGAAAATTCTGGCTTCACGCATGATTCCGGCCACTCGGATCACTTTTTTTCCATCGGTCTCGTCTACACAGGCTGTTGTTTCCTCGGCGGGGATGCCGGATATGCTGCCATGCAGGCCAAAAGACTCTCCATTTACTGTGCAGGGAGCTCCTATGTGGCGAAGACCGCAAGTGGTCAGGAATCCTACAAAAAAACTTTGCAGGAATTCATAGCCCGCCTTGTCGTAATATTCCGGGCCCACTATTCCGCATTTTGAAAGATAGGACAAATTGATACCCTTGTAGGTAAGATGGGATATATCAAGACACCTGTCTTCCAGGATATTCATTTCCAGTCCGGACCCGTTCCTGACTACAATGGCTTTCACTCCCTTTGCTTTTCCTTGTGAATACTCGTAAGGAATGGCACCATACATCTGATAGGGATGACCAATATAATCTATAAGGTTGTTCATACGACTATTCAATGACAAATGAAAAACTGTTGTAAGGCGCCGTATCTACTGCCAGATGCTTTGTTCTGGGGGAAAAAGCGAATAAGGGAGAATACGTGATCACATGAACTGTTTTCCCATCGGGCATAAATTCCAGTACGCGCAGCCATCCGTCCCCCCCGTTCCCGCTCAATCCTCCTCCCAAAGCCTGTGTATTGAACATCATCTGGAAAACATCGTTTTCTCTCTTGTTCTTGTCTGTGCGGAATCCCACATTGGCGGCAAAGCTTTCGTTTGCCTCAGCATAATGACCACAGATAAGCAAACGAATATTGTCCGTTTGGGAAAGGAGCTTTTCCCAGACATCTTTTCCGCCGTTAAGCGGAGTCATTTTATAATGGTCTTTCCCCAGAAGCGGGGCATTGTCTCCCGATCCCATATAAGAATGAAAGAGTAGAATAACTTTGTGGTCACGGTATTTTTCACTCCCGCACAATTCTTTGGCCCAATGCAATACCTGGTCGCGGGCACCGTATTCCAGGGCAATTACCAGTAATTTTCCCCAATGCTTATCTGTAAAGGCATAGGCGGCATTTTCTAGCGTTGGGACGCCCAGCCGGTTATTATACACGGCCACCAGGCAATTTGTGTATTGGTTGTTCCTTTCTACTGTAAAATATTCAGGAAAATGGGATTCAGGAGTCTCAGCCCGTGTATAGCCGTAGTCGTGGTTGCCTGTACTGATAATGTAAGGCAGGATGTTATCCAGGCGGCGGAAAGCCTGCGACACAAATTCCCACTGCTGGGTGCTGGTCTGGTTGCCAAATCGGGGAAATGGCGGAACCAGGCATTCATTCTGATCTACCAGATCTCCGGTGCATAACGCAGCTTTGATGTTAAGGTTGCTGACATTGTCTGCAATCCAGGCGGTTAAAAGCTCAAGGGCCGGCTGGTTGTAATCATATTTGACATAATTCTGTACATCGGGCAAAAGCACAAAGGAAAACGAGGAGCTGTCCTTCAGGGACAGGATGTGGGCTTTTTGTTGTCCGATGCTTAATTGAACAACTAATAACAGCAGTGGCAGTAAGATCAGTTTTTTCATAACAATTTATTACCGGGGGTATTCATTGCAAAGATAATGCAGAACTGGAGCGTCTTCTTCAATGGTGGAATAGCGGCCCCTTTCCTCCAAAAAACGGTTATCTGTCATGTCGTCGTTCACAGAAGACACTTCTCCTACCAGGCAATCCCCCCCCTCTGCCCAGAAGGTATGGTATAAGTACGGTGTATAACAAATACTCTGTCCCGGTTTGAGGCATATTTTCTCTCCGGATCGGACTGTGGTAGTGACACCGTCTATCTTCACCTCCAACAATCCTTCCGACAAGCTGCCATCCGGTGCACTGTTCCACAGCTTCATGCAAAGCAGACCGCCTGCGCGGTTGATGATGTCTTCCGTTTTAAGGACATGATAATGCAGGGGAGTAACCTGGTTGCTGCGCACCAGCATGATTTTTTCACAGTACTGCTTGGATGGTTTGACCAGATTCCCGTTACGTAAGGTCACCAGGGTCAAACCTGTTTTAATAAAATTCCCGGAGCCAAAATCGGTTATGTCCCATCCCAATCCATTTTCAAATATTTCTTCACACCGTTCCCTCATTTGCAACCAGTCTGAAGGTGTCCAACAAGCCCAGGGGGGAAGGTAGAACTTGTTTTCGGCCATGAAATTCATGGCATAGTCAATGTATTGGTTCACTTCACTTCTTTTCATAACTTTTTTAAGATTTCTTCAATTTCTATTGTCAGGAATACAATGTCTGCACCGCTTCCCTCATACAATATGCCTATTGTGTCATTATCTACACTGGTAATGCAGGAATAGCCGTTCCCATTGTTCTGATCTACCAGGGTCCATAATTCTTCGGGCCATGTCTGGCCGTCATCGAGGCTGCATTTAAGGGTAAAGTTGTTCCTGGTGGTTTTTGAATCTGGATTGAAAAAAAACAATATCTCCTGTTTGTCCCCGTTTTGATTGAAATAGGTGTGCTTGTGGAGGGATGCCATGCATGCAGGCTCAACCAGGGCTTTGCGCGAGGTGGTATGTTCCGTCCATGTATTGCCCAGATCTTTTGAAACGGCCACTGCACGCCCGTTGCCTTCCAACCGGCCCCTATTGCTACGCTCGCGCATATTGAGCATAATGCTTCCATCGGAGAGCTGGGCCGCCATGCATTCGTTCGTGTTAGTATAGGCCGGATTCCCCGGTTGCCATTTGGTTCCGCCATCTTTGCTGATAATGATCGTCGATATCTGCAATCCCGTTTCTGTACGACCTTCGGCCGGAAACACAAGCGTTCCGTCCTCCAGTGTGATCCCGTGTCCGGGAGCAGGAGCCATAAGCCACCAGGTTTCAGGCTTTACCTGGCTGGTAATATTGACAGGATCACTCCAGGTAAGCCCGTCATCTACACTTTTGGTGATAAGGAATTGTGAGCTCTGTTTCACATCATAGCCGGGCTGTGAACCATAATTCCTCCATTGGTGGTTCCAGTCAGTAGATGTTTCATTCAGGTTCTTCGTCCATTTTCCGTTTTCCGGGTCAAGAACGCCGTGCATCCACAGGCCTGTCACATAAAGATCTCCTGTGTTTTCGTCGACCAGGATACATCCGTCGCTTACCCCGTTATAACGTTCGGGCAAACCGCCCCAGTTGCCCATATCCAGTACTTTCTGCATGGGACTCCAGGTCTTTCCGCCGTCTGTGCTTCGGTTTATACAGATGTCAATATTTCCCTGAAGGTCCCTTTCACTTTCCCAACGGGCATCATATAGGGCAACCAGAGTTCCCTTTGTGGTTGTGGTAAGTCCCGGTATACGGGAGGTATGCACCCCGTCCTGCATTTTCTGACGTAGTGCAATACCAACACGCAATACAGCCGGCGACTGGGGAACTAAGATTATTATCCCTTCGGATGTGTTGATTGTAACCTTCTCTAACTGGATCCTGTTTGATAAATTAATGGTGTCTTTCAAGGTCATATGGATGTCCAGGCTCAGGGTATCGGTATTGACCGGCAGATTCAGATCTACCGTTACAGTTTGCCTTTTTTTGCTTGTTTCGGGAACAAAAAATCCAAGTTCGTGGTCTTTCTGATAAACCGAGACTTTGGTGATATTGCTCAGATTATGGGTACCTTTGAGCATTACCCCCATGGACTTGACCGTATAGGGCATTGTTCCATGATTCACAAGATCCAGCTGTGCTATCTTGTTGGCTGGTCTGGATGCCAGTACCGGAACTACAGGAACATCAACCGTTACCGAAAAATGTTTGCCCGACGGTCTGCAGGAACAGACCGTCAGCAAACATAAAACCATATAGAGTAAGGCTCTTTTCATAAATTATTCTTCAATGTTGGGATTTGTGTTAATGGAAGAGGAGGATATGGGCCACAATAAAATATTCTCTTCATTTTCACGTCCTTTCAGGGATTCTATCCGTGTGAAAGCCTGTCCCATGCGCACAAGTGTCCACCAACTCTTGGCTTCAGAGACAAATTCCTTTAATATTTCGTCCACAATGGCGTTATCAACGGCTTGTCTGCTCATGGTGGCTATATACCGGGAGGTAGTTTTGTATGCACGTTTCTCGATCTTGACCAGCTCGGCCACAGCACCGGCTGTGTTGGAAAGTGCATTCTCTATCTCTGCCTTCATGAGGATCGCTTCGGCAAAACGATATATTATGATATCAGACGAGAAAAAACGCGTTTCGTTGATCCACTCTCCTTTAAATTTGTTGATCCAACGCCAGCGAATGGTTCCATCAGGGAATATCCGGAAGGAAACCGGGATCCGTTTGTCGTCCGGATCGGAGCTCAGAAAAGCCTCATATTCACTTGTTATGGATACGTATTGCTGGTGGCTGCCTACGGGAAGCGGATTGTTTATGAATTCTTTATTTTCTACATATTGTTCAGGAACCAGGTAATAGGAAGGATATCCCCCCACATACTCATTACGTTCATAGTTGATCGAGAAAATTATCTCTTTGCTGTTCTCGTTCTCAATTCCGAAAACCTTGGCAAAATCATCCTCCAGACCGTAACTGGCGTTGTTCAGCACTTTGTTGACTGCAGTTTTTGCGCTTTCAAGTGCGGCATTTCCTCCTCCCAGCATCTTTGCTTTCCACAGATAATAATCTGTCATGAGCATGCTGATTGATGCAGGGGAAGCTTTGTGTTTCTCTTTCACGGTAGCAGGCATTAACTTGTCGGCTTCTGCCAGGTCGCTTTCAACTTGTGCATAGATCTCAGCTGCAGGGGTGCGCACAGGATACATATCATCTTGTCTATCAGACTCAAAGCCTGTAATCAGCAGGGGGGCATCACCCCATACACGGGCAATCATAAAGTAACAGTAAGCCCTGATGAAATGGGCATTCGCCATGAGCTCATTCTTTTTGCTTTCCTGTGAAAAAGTAATCGTAGGGGTATATTTAAGAATCAGGTTGCAGGTGTTAATGGTTGTATAGAAACTGGTCCAGTCTGTGCCTTCCATATCACGGGCAAGCACATTGACAGCCATTTTGTCATAATCTGTAACACTCATCATCCCTCCTCCGTACAATGCCGTTCTGTAATCCCCGTAAACGGGCAGGCTGGTGGCCAGGGTCGTCCTGAGCTGGTGAAAAGCGCCATTTACTGCACTGGCGGCATCTGCTTCGGATGTCCACATGGACAAAGAGGTAAATTCACTAGGCTGCTCAACATTCAGATCACCATGGCAACCCGGAAGAAAAGCAAACAACAGTAATGTAATTATGTAATATATTTTTTTCATACGATTTGTGTTTTTTTCGTTCTCCATAGTTTTAGAAAGTCACCTTTAATCCAAATGATATACGACGGATAGGAGGATAGGTGTAAAATCCGCTGCTGTAAGCATTGTCAGTACCTGTTTCGGGAGACATTCCTATAACGGAAGTGAAGTAATGCAGGTTGTTCCCGGACAAGGTTAAGGTTATGTTGTCAATCATTGCCTTTTTCAGAGCGGAATTTGAAAGTACGTATGACAGGGTTATATCGCGCAGGCAAAGGTAATCACCCTTGGTTGTAAAGACATTGGAAGCCGGCCTGAAATTTTTGTTCAGATCGTCAGAATCGTTGCCTCCAAAACGGGCATATATAGCTTCAGATACGTCCTGTCCCGATTCAGGATCCCAGGCTTTACGGATTTCTGTAGGCAAGCTGGTGTTATTGGCAAAGAAATTACACATCTGACGTTGCAGAAGGTTATTGCTTATGGAATGACCTACAGCCCAGTCCACAAAAATATATAACGAAAAATTCTTATAGGTCAGGGTATTCCCGAAACCTCCTGTAAAAGTGGGAATGGTGTTTCCCAGAAGGTGCATGTCGGATCCGTTTATAATCCCGTCGCCGTTAAGGTCTTTCCATTCGTAGTCGCCAATGGCCTTTTTACCGATACTGGTACCGCTCTTACCGGTAACATAGTTTTTCTTTGTCCAGTCCCATCCACGTGACTGTGAGTCATATAAAGCGTTGTCTGCCTGTTCCTGGGTGGCAATAATGTAGTCTGTATTATACCCATAGAAACGTCCTAACGGCTCCCCTTCTGCTATACCTCCGAATTCAAGTTTTGATCCGTCAGCCATTGTTACGGTATAGCCGCCAATGCGGTTTCTGTCACGTCCGTTGTCAGGTAACTCAAGCACAATATTTTTCACATAGCTCATCACGAGTTTGGATGACCATGAGAAATCATTCGTGACTACATTTCTGGTATTGATTTCCAGGTCAAATCCATAGAATCTCACTTTTCCCAGGTTGGTAAGAATACTTGAGAACCCGGATGTATTGGGGAGTACCTTACTGGTAATCAGGTTGTCGGTCACTTTATTGAAATAGTCGGCTGTTATCTGGATCCGGTTATTGAACATGCCCATATCAAAACCAAGGTCCAGTTGGGTAGAGGATTCCCAGGTCAGCCCTTTATTAGGCATGGTTGAAGGTACAATGGAGGCTTCTCCCTGGTACATTGTAGAGATGGCATACCGGCCCAGCGCATCATAGTACCCCACATAATTGTTCCCTGTCTGTCCGTAACTTGCCCTGATTTTCAAATTGTTCACAGCCTTCAGGCTTTTGAAGAAACCTTCTTCTGAAATCACCCAGCCGGCAGAAGCCCCCGGAAAGAAACCCCATTGCTGCCCCTGTACGAATTTTGAGGAACCATCTTCGCGGAAGGTAAGCATTAAAAGGTATTTTTTCTTGTAATCATAGGTAAAACGTCCGAAATAACCAATCATGACCTCGGCGTTTTTAATGGTAGTGGCATCTGTCTTGGTAGGTCCGGCATTTAGCGTCGGAATTTTGTCAGATGCGGCGTCTGAAGCGGCAGCTACCAGATATTTATAATTATACCTTTGGTATGAATATCCGGCTAAAGCCGAAAATGAGTGTTCTTTAACAGATTTGTTGTAGGAAGCATATACCTCTACTTTTTGTCGTTCATTGGTAACAAGCGAAGAAGAGGCCGGCCTGGTTCCGTTGAAAATGTTGGCCCGCATAAAAGTATCGCCCGTCTGATATTGATTGAAGAGAGATACCTGCGCAACGGCCTTAAGTCCTTCAATAATATTGTATTCCAGGATTCCATTTACACCTACTTTACTTTCTTTCTGGGCGTTATCGTTGTAATATGCATAAAAGACAGGTGTGGGTGAAGATGCATTGTAACCCGGAGTAGGAGTTCCGGCATACTGCCCTTCATCGTAATATAGTTTCTGAGTAGTAGGGGTCATAAGACCTCTTGAAATCACCTGATATTGGCTCGCATAATAATTGGTATTCATTTTATTGAAATCAAAACCACTCTTGAAAGTCAGCTTCTTGCTAATCTTCACATCCAGGTTTGCCCTGGCGCTGAGCCTGTCGAAATTCGTTCCTACAGCTACGCCTCCGTCGTCTGTATAACCAACGCTGGCAAGGTATTTAACGGTTTCGGTCCCACCATCTATCCCCACATAATAGTTCTGCCAGATAGCGGTTCTGAACGATTCTTTTATCCAGCTGTTGTCCTGATAAATAAGCGTGGCCCCCGGATTGATGGGGTCATCCATTGACAGGTAACCAGCGGGGACACTTTCTCCCGGGTTCAAAGTCCTGAGAGAATATTTGGACGAGGTTAGGTTCCCCGAGCTGTAAGCGTAGTTGTTGGCATAGGCATAATTTGGGTGAGGGCCCTGAATCAGGCGTTTTCTCATCAGGGTAATGGCTTCTTCCGACCCCAGATATTCCATGTTGCGTTCTGTGGATTCAACAGCCATATTCGCCTCAAAAGTTATCCTGGGCGCGCTGTTATTGTTTCCTTTTTTTGTGGTGACAAGGACAACACCGTTTGAGGCCCTTGAGCCGTAAATTGCCGATGAGGCAGCATCTTTAAGTACTTCCATTGATTCAATATCATTGGGATTTATACCCGACAGATCACGTTCAATACCGTCAACAAGAATGAGCGGATCATTATTGCCTGAGATGGAAGATCCGCCCCTAATGAGAATTGTGGGTTCAGCACCAGGGGTATTGTTGGGGGAGAATATCCGGGCTCCGGCCACTTTCCCCTTCAAAGCATCCGTGGCAGAAGTAACCGTTGAATTGCGGATTTCATCCCCTGATACCTTGGCAATAGACGAAGTAACCGTTCGCTTGGATTGAGAGCCATAACCAATGACTAACAATTCATCTACATTAAACACTTCCTCCTCCAGGGTTATATTGATTACCTTTTGACTGGCCACAACAACTTCTGTGGTAACGAAGCCAATAGCCGTAAAAGTAATGATCTGTGAGGGATTGGCTGAAATTGAATAGGTACCGTCGTTGTTGCTGACAGTATAGGTAGAAGTACCTTGAAGAAAAACAGTGACCCCTTGAAGAGGCTGCCCTGAAACGTCCGTCACTTTCCCTGTTATTTCTTGAGTCTGTGCACTGACGCTGACTGAAAAAAGCAACGCGCCCGCAAAGAGTAAATAGTGGATAATTCGTTTCATACAAATGATTATTATAAGTTAAATCCTGTTGTTAGTTATGCTATAGAATTGGGTATTTTGCAATTCTTTTTTTATGTCTTCCAATTCCCTGTCAGAAACAGGTGAAATGGGCAAGCGGCATTGGCCACAATCAATTCCGGCCAGTTTCAT
The DNA here is from genome assembly GCA_002409325.1 of Bacteroidales bacterium UBA5226. Taxonomy (GTDB): domain Bacteria; phylum Bacteroidota; class Bacteroidia; order Bacteroidales; family UBA932; genus DMER64. The sequence goes on from DHUU01000019.1 coordinate 45,638, forward strand.
AAGTGCTTTCCCTCCACGCACTCCACCTCCGTGCCTGATAACCACATCCAGTATCTTTACCGATTCATACTGTAGTCTGCGGGCTTCGGCAATGTCATTTCTCTGCATGGCCTGCATGATTCCCTTATAAATCTGGGGAATGTAATTATAGGTGCTGCCCACAGCACCCTTTACCCCTATAGAAAGACCGGTAATAAGTATCTCATCAAAGCCATGGAGTATATCAAATTCGCCATTGTCCAGCTGTATGCATTGCTGCATTTCCATAAGATCATTATGGGTGAACTTGACACCGCGCAGGGTGGGTATTACCTGGACCCCACGTTTGAGGAATTCCGGAACAGAAAGGGAAACCCCGGAAATGGATGGCATATTATAATAATAAAATGGAAGACGATTTGCTGCAGCTGCAATTGGGCGGAAATATTGAACCATATCTTCTACGCAGGCCGGCTTAAAAAAGAACGGGGCAATGGAAGCAATGGCACTGGCCCCCATATCCTGTGCATGTCTGGCCAGTTCTTCCGACTGGCATAAGGAAGTTCCTCCAACATGTACAATAATTATCAGCCTGCTTCCGGCATGACTGATCCAGGTTTCTGCGATCTTTTTTCTCTCTGCAGTAGTAAGAGAAGCCGATTCACCGGTTGTGCCGCAAACAAAAACGCCATTCACGCACTCAGAGGCAATGACATAATCTGCGAATTCTTTTATTCTTTCATAGTGAATACTCCCGTCGGGATGCATTGGAGTAAACGGAGCCGAGATCAACCCGGTAAGTTTTGGTGTGTTTATCATACGATAGTCTTATTTGTTTTAAAGAAATAACTTGCCAGATAGCCAACCACAAAGCATGTAATGAAACCTACAGTGGTATAAAGAAGCAGGTGTACCGGGGTATAGTTGGCAACAATAATCTGTACTACAATGCTCACTGCCATGCCAATCAAAGCACCGGGGGCATTCGCCTTTCTGGTTATCATGCCCAGCAAGAACAAGCCGCCCATGCTCCCCAAAATGAGCCCTAAAATTTTATTGAACTCATCCCACAAAGAGCTTATGTTCCAGGTAGCCATAAAGATCGCAAAGCACAAACTCAATGCTCCTGCAATAAGTGTGGCCCTGCGGGCCACTTTCAGGTCGGCTGCCGGTTTTTTCCTCATGAGTTTTGGTCGGATATCCACCACATAGGCAGTAGCCACTGAATTCATGCTCCCGCTCAATGTGGACATAGCTGCAGAAAAAATTCCTGCAATGAGCAGTCCCACGATGCCTGCCGGCAACCTGGTATAGATATACCATGGAAAAATGGCATCATTACTCTCCAGCAATGAGGTGGCATCGGCGGGATTGTTTTTGTAATACACATACAATGCCGTCCCAATAAAAAAGAAAATTAAAGTAGACGGTATGATCAGAAGGGCATTTGTCATGATGCTTTTCCTGGCGGCTTTTTGTGAAGAGGTCGTCAGATATCGTTGTACCATACTTTGATCTGTGCCATATGTGGTGAGATTGGTAAAGAAAGTAGCTATTAGTACGGTCCACATAGTAGAGTCGGAAAGATCAAAGGCGGTGCTTCCAAAGCTCATTTTGCCATTTGAATAGGCAACAGAGAATGTTTCTTCCCACCCTCCGGGAATTTGCGCGACTATGTGGAAAATCGCATAAAGTGCCCCTCCCAGAAGAATGACCACCTGCAGTGCATCTGTCCAGACAACAGCCTCGATACCTCCCATGCGCGTATAAATAATGCTAAAAACCCCCATCAGGATGATACAGAGAAATATGTCAAAACCGGTAACCACATTGATGGCTATAGCAGGCAATAAAAGAATAATTCCCATCCTGCCTACTTGGAACACAATAAAAGCCAGGCTGCACACCACCCTGATAAGGCTGTTAAACCGGACCTCAAGATATTCGTATGCGGTTGTTATATTTAATTTCCTGAAAAAAGGGATGAACACGAACATAATGATGGGCGCGACCATTAGAATACCCCCGTTAAAGAGCATATAACTCCAGTTTGTGGCATAAGATTTGGCTGGTATGGCCATGAACGTTATGGCACTCAAAGCCGTACCAAAAAGACTCAGACCTGCAGCCCACCATGGGATCCTTTGTCCGCCCCTGAAATAATCATCTGAGTTTTTTTGCCTTTTAGAAAAATAGTAGCCAATAAAGACCAGGACTCCAAAATAGAGTACAAGAACAATGATATCAATGGCAGAAAAACCGTTTTTTACCTTTTCCACAGATAAAGTCCTCAGTTCTAAAGACTGGTCTGACTCATCATAATAAACGGCTAACACCTGATTGTCTGAAACCTGAACTCCCTTCAACGCCCCCTCTGTAGGCTGGATCTGCATTTCAAAAAAAGTGTCTGTTACGGTATTGAACAGGGAAATGGCATGCCCGTCGCTATGGGGGAAAACAACATGAGCCGCTCCCTGTCCAAAAGCGATGTAAGTCTGCTCTATAGGTTGTGTATCAATCTCTTTTTTGGTCCAATGATCCAATCTTAAGTTATAACACAAAATGCCGCTTCCTTTAATAAATACATAGAGGCAATTGTCTGTGCCATTGGATTGAACAGACATAAGAAAACTTTTATCTGAACCGAGACGAGTATGCGTTAAGATTTTCCACTGCTTTTCCGGCATTGCATTCCTGTCCCAACTAAAAACCATCAGGGTGTCCTGTGCCGATGCCGCAAGAAACAATATCCCATTTTTTTCTATGATGGAGATTTGGGCATTGCTAAGTTCTATGGGAAAATACGGCAGTCTTTCAGTCTTAAGAGACGTTTTCGTCACAGATAGCAGGTACGGCCCCTTACCCAGGGAATCGGTCATCAGAAGACCGCTTTGAAGAGGATAGCTCCTGATTGTTTCTTTATCAAGATCCACCTCAATATCTTGTTTATCAGACAGTCCGTTGTAATAAAGCAACGAATTATCTGTATTGTTACGGAAAATCAGGACTTTATCAATGACTCCCAGAAGGGACAGGTCTTTAAACTGCTCATAAACAATGGTCATGCTCAGTAGTTTGCTTTCTGTCAGGCGATCATATCCGGGTGAGTTCTGTATAAAAGCAGTTTCTTTTCCAGAGCAGGCAGGTAACAGAAGCCAGAGGCTTAAAATGTTCACTATTACAATAATCCTGTTTTTTATGGTCATATTTGTCCTATTTGTCTGACAATTGATTTGAAAAAAAATTACCTGCTTCTCTCTTGCAGGAATATCTTGTAAGGCATAAAGTGATTTTCCAGTGACTTCCTGAACCCTCCCTTATCCCGGAACTTAAGATAAGTCAACAGATCCGAGTGGGTAACTATCAGACCTTCTTTTTCCAATTGTTTGTTTATTGGTTTAAAATATTCTTCAAAATGGCTCTTTATAAAATCAATTACCGGGTGTATCAGATCCTGGAACATAATAAACGCAGAATTTCCGGTTATTTCATATAGCTTGGAGTGAAAATTAATTTCGCTTATTCCTTCATATAAATTGTTCTCCAGCACTGTGCTTACATTTACTATCCTGGTGAGCTCTTCAATATGTTTTTCGTTTAAATGGCTGAATATTTCATCCACCATGCCAAGTTCTAAAGTGACCCGGAGCCCCAGTATATCGTACATTGTTTTCTCTCCCCATAGGTTCAGCTGCATCACTTTTTTCATTGGGGAGAAGATTGAAGGTTCGCGCAAAACCATTCCGTGACGGGGACGTGACTCAATCAATCCGTACATCTTTAAGCGGCTTAGCGCTTCACGTAAGACACTTCTTGCAATCCCCAGACTCTTGGCCAGTTCCGTTTCGCTTGGCAGGTAATCGTTTACCTGAAGTTGATTCTGCTTGATATAGGCAATCAATGAACTTTCTACTATATCAACCAAGGTGACCTTACTTATGTCTTCTCTTTTTTTGCACTCTGTCATGAGCTGGGCTTACAATTTGTCTGATTAATCATATCATTAGCAAAGATACAATTTTTTTAATATACGCAAATTTTTTTTTCTTTCTATTTCCTGGCCTGCCTTATTTGAGTGTGTAGGCGTTCGCTGCTACAATGAGGGAAGGGAAGCTTTTTTGATTAGCCGAGGCTTCCCTCATTGTAGGAACAAACATGCAACTCAAACGACCGCCTGGTGGTCTTCAAAGCGGCGCGCCATTTCCTCTGCCCTTTTCACAGCAAAGCTGATATGACTGCAAATATTTTCCTGACCTATCTTTTCTGAGAATCCACTCTTATCCAATACATTATGAACATTTTCATTCACCCCCGACAGGACAATTTGAATGCCTTCTTTTTTTGACATTCTGAAAAAGCTTTGCAGGTTATGTAAACCGGTTGAATCCATAAACGGGACCTTTCTCATTCGTATGATCCGAACCAGTGGCTTATCACGCACCTGTCTCATGCTTTCATCAAACTTATTTGCAATACCAAAGAAGAACGGCCCGTCAATTTCGTAGACTTCTATCCTTTCAGGGAGTATAAGTACTTCATCTTTATCATGTACATCGCTCTCGTGACTCAGGTCTACGATATCCCTGAGTACAGAAACACTGGAGGTTTCTATTACACGCCTCATGAACAGGAACATGGCCAGTAGTAATCCAAGTTCAATAGCAACTGTCAGGTCAAAGAATACGGTCAGCAGGAAAGTGGTCAGCAATACAGCCACATCGCTCTTTGGGTTTTTCAGCAAAGCGTGGAATGTCCTCCATTCACTCATATTATAAGCCACAATAATCAACACCCCGGCCAGGCAGGCCATGGGTATGTGCGTTGTCAGCGGGCCCAGAAAAAGAAGGATGAGCAAAAGGACCACCGCATGAATAATGCCGGCTATGGGGGTTTGTCCGCCATTTTTAATATTAGTCATTGTCCGGGCAATAGCTCCCGTAACGGGGATGCCTCCGAACAAAGGTACTACCATATTCGCTGCTCCCTGGGCTATTAATTCGGTATTGGAATCGTGCCTCTTTCCTGTTACTCCATCGGCCACTGCTGCAGACAACAGGGACTCAATAGCTCCCAGCACAGCTATGGTAAAAGCAGGCGAAATGAGTTCGGTTATGGTCGTAAAGGTTATCGAAAGGCCTTCCGGCTGAGGCAAAGCGGCCTTTATAGTGAAACGGTCACCAATCGTTTCAATGGAAGTATCCCCGGTAAAACGCCGGTACAGGTATACAAGCAGGGTCATCAGGACTATGGCTGCCAGAGATCCAGGAATCTTTTTTGTAACTCGTGGGGTGAAAATAATAAGCCCAATACTTGCCAGGCCAACTATAAGTGATGTATAGGATAGTGAACTTATGTTAGTAGCATAGGCTCCCCATTTGGATATAAAATCTGCAGGTACATTTTCTATCTGCAATCCCAATAAATCTTTGATTTGCGTGGAAAAAATAGTTAACGCAATACCACTTGTGAAGCCTACGATAATGGGGTAAGGGATAAATTTAATGACACTGCCAAGCTTAAAAAGCCCCATAAGCAATAACAAAACGCCTGCAAGGAAGGTGGCTATGGCCAATCCTTCCAGTCCGTAGTTCTGAACAATCCCGTATACGATAACTATAAAAGCCCCCGTTGGACCTCCTATCTGAACCGTCGATCCTCCCAGGAAAGAGACAATAAAACCCCCTATGATTGCCGTAATCAGCCCTTTTTCCGGACTTACTCCCGATGCAATCCCAAATGCAATGGCTAGCGGCAACGCAACTATTCCTACAATAATGCCAGCCATCAGATCCTTCATAAACTTCTCCCTGGTGTAGGATTTGATTGAAGTCAGGAGAGTCGGTCTGAATGCCAAATTGTAATTACGAATTCTATTGATCATTGTTTCAGGTAGTATTAGTTTTAACGACAAAACCCCTGGCCTT
>DHUU01000006.1:0-27460 GCA_002409325.1 Bacteroidales bacterium UBA5226
CTCTACCCTGAGAACAGAGCGCGCAACCGGAAGAAATCTGCTGAATTATTACCGCCAGGCAAAAGAAAAAGACCTTTGGACAGACATGAGAAAGGTTGTTTTTGAAGAAGCCGGTTCTCTGACCTTGCAGGATGTCGTAGCATTTCAACGTCAATGGATCAGTAACAGACCTGTAACGTACTGTATATTAAGTGATATAAAGGCGCTTGATTTGAAGCATCTTGCCTCTTATGGAAAAGTTATTCAGCTATCATCTCGGGATATATTTGGTTATTAGAATTTTCAATAATTATATTTAGTTGAAAAAAATGGGCCATTCGTTTATGAAAAGAATGGATTGGTTGATGAAAGTCCGTTTCAGAGAAATTCTGCTTGTATTAATTGAATTGGACAATTAACTTTGCAAATAGGATAAATAATGAATGGTTTTTTGAACTAAAAACGTACACAAAAAGATGCGAAATCTTTTTAACAGGTGGGAGATCTAAATCCCGCCTTTTTTTTTTAATAAGTCCCGGGTTAATTGTATATTCGCAGATTAATCCTTATGACAGAACCTCGCGTATACGAAGTTAACCGGGAACTCAAGAAACTGCGCCGGCTGGAAAATCTCACACTATGGGGAATCATAGGAGTAGCTTTTCTCAGTCCATTGCTGATACAGCAGAACGTCTTGCCACTCTGGACTTCACTACTGCCTATTTTTATAGGGATGCTCATTCATCACTATATATACGTTCCGTTATTTCTGCTAAAGGCCAATTATTTCACCTATTTTTTACTGCTCTTTGTCCTGCTTCTGGGTATTGTTTTTTCATGCGAGGCCGTCATTGATATTCAGGAAGAAAGATATGGGGTAAAATGGACCAATTTAATCCCTTACGAATCCACTTTACTGAGCAATTTTGTGGTTTCCATGCTCCTTATGGGCATGAATGTGGCTATCAGAATAATTTTCAACAACATTAAGGAAAAAATGCTGGCCCACGAGGCAGACAACAAGCTGATAAACTATAAAATGGAATTTCTACAGTTCCAGATCAGTCCCCATTTTTTAATGAATACGCTGAACAACATACATGTGCTGGTCGACACAGATGAAAAAAAAGCTAAAGAAGCCATTGTGAGCCTGTCAAGACTTTTACGTCACATGTTGTATGAAAGCACTCCGGATGCCAAAGTTTCCTTAGAAAGGCAATTGGCCGTATTCAGGGCTTATTGCAACCTTAACCTGTTGCGGTACGGGGAAAAAGTGAAACTAAGCATTACAGTGCCCCGGGATATGCCCAACGTACAACTGCCCCCGCTGATAATGATTGTTTTTATTGAAAACGCTTTCAAGCACGGAATCGTATACGGAGAAGAAACCCATATTGACATGAATTTCTGGGTAGAACCGGGTTTCTTCCATTTTTCAATTTCCAATACTGTGTTCCCCAATACACCTATCAGTGATAAACCGGGAGGTCTGGGTATAAAGAATGTAAAAGAACGGCTGAACCTGCTCTATGGCGATAGTTATAAGCTTACTATGGAGCAAACTCAATCAGAATATATTGTACATTTGCAATTACCCCTATAGTTTGTGAATTATGAACATCAGGTGTTTAGTCATTGACGATGAACCACTCGCACTGCAACAACTTGTGTCTTACGTGAGTAAAATACCCTATTTGGAGCTTGTAAAGGCCTGTTCCGGTCCGACAGAAGCAATGCAGGCAATGGCCAGTGAAAAGGTAGACGCAATCTTTACAGATATTGAAATGCCCGATATCAACGGGTTGGAATACATACGCTCCCTGAAGAATAAGCCCATTATTGTTTTTGTTACCGCATACGCCGACTTTGCCGTAGAAGGATTTCAGGTAGATGCAACCGATTATCTTTTAAAACCATACAGTCTTGCTGATTTTATGAGAAGTGCAGAGAAGGTCAAGCAGCAGTTTGATCTTCGAAATGCTGCTTCATCGGGCAAGGAAAAGCCGGTTGCCTCCGCAGAAGAAGAAACCAACAACAATGGGGAGAAAAAGGCTGCGGCAGGATGGGAAAACGATTATGTGTTTGTTCGCGCCGATTCAAGAACGGTAAGGTTGAAGATTTCCGATATCCAGTATATTGAAAGCCGCAAGGAATATGTGGTTATTTTCTCAGAGAACAGCATTCCGGTTATGACACTATTCAGCCTCAAATCCATTGAAGAAAAACTGCCCAAAGATGTTTTCATGCGAGTACATCGCTCTTTTATCGTTAATCTGACCAAGATCACAGAAGTAGTTCAGAACCGTATTGTATTTGGCAAGGATGCCAGCGTTCCGCTTGGTGATCAGTACAAAAAAGATTTTCAAAATTTTCTGAACCAATATTTTATGAAATAACCGGTATGTTGCCTGTACTGCAAAGTATACGCCCCCGAACACTGGTCTTGTCGGTTTCCTCTGTCTTGGCAGGTACTCTCCTGGCAAGGGCACAGGGTCACTTTTCCTGGCTTGTTTTTTTGTTATTGCTGTTTACAGCGTGCCTTCTCCAGAGCCTGTCCAACCTGGTCAACGAACTGGGTGACTGGAAAAAAGGCATAGACAGAGACCAGTCAGCACGCAAGTCCCTGAGCCTTCAAAGTGGCAGGTTGACAGAACAGCAACTGGTCTTTACCATGTATGTTGTCGCTATACTCTCCATCATGTCGGGTTTGGGATTAATCCGGGCTGCCTTTGGAACACTCAGGGATACACTCCCCATACTATTTATTGTTTTAGGAGCTGTCGCTCTGACTGCAGCAGTGTTTTATTCGGCCGGTAAAAAACCTTACGGATATTACGGGGCAGGAGATCTGTCAGTATTTCTTTTTTTTGGCCTTGCCGGTGTGGCAGGCAGTTATTACCTTCTCACATTATCAGTAGATACCGGGGTTTTGTATATTGCCTCGGCAATGGGATTACTTATCACTGCCGTATTGAATGTGAACAATATCAGGGATTATGATAACGACAAACGCTATGGCAAAAATACTTTTGCCGTAGTTTTATCCCGGCTTTCTGAAAGCAGATCTACTCTACCTGCAAAGATTTATCAAATGGTCCTGATTTCCTCGGCCATGGTATTATCTACTGTTTATGCCTTAACATCTGAAACAGGAACTTTTTTATTCCTGGTTTCTTTGCCTTTGCTGGCTATACACCTTATCATGACAATTAAAAGAGAGGGTGCGCCTCTGGACAGTGCATTGAAAATGCTTATTTTAGCGGTATTCGTATACGCCCTCTCACTATTTTAGCCGTTTTCTCTTTGGATAGGTTATACGGGAGTGGTACATTTCCTGAATCTGAATTTTTAGGGTATTTTCTATCCGGCGCAGATTTCTGTAAGTGATGTCTGCATTCTGCAGCTGGTCTTCAGATACCCTCTGCCGTACCATCCTGTTGACCATGGCAGAGATACTTTCCGGGGTATAATCTTTCAGGCTCCTGCAGGCGGCTTCTACTGCATCTGAAAGCATAACAACTACGTGTTCCGGGGTCGTGGGCAGATGTCCTTCATAGGTAAAGTCCTCCACATTTGAAGGGTCTCCTCCATCATTGCACCAGGTAGTATAAAAAGATTCGGTACGGGTGCGGCCATGGTGTGTTTCAATAAAATCGCTAACCAGAGAAGGAAGACTAAATTTTTTTGCCAGATTTTTCCCGTCTTCCACATGCTGGATCACAATACGGGCACTTTCCCTGGGATTAAGCAGGGAGTGGGGGTTGAAACTGGCGGTCTGGTTCTCGGCAAAATACTGTGGATTGTTAATTTTACCAATATCGTGATACAAGGCACCAACCCTGCAAAGCAGGGCATTGGCCCCGATAGTCCGAGCAGCGGTTTCGGCCAGGTTGGCTACCTGTAAGGAATGCTGCATTGTCCCCGGTGCTTTTTCTGATAATTCCCTTAGGGCTTTGTTCCCTGTATCTGCCAGATCCCTTAGCCGTGAGATGGAAACAAAACCGAAAACCTTTTCGAATAAAAAAACCAGCGGATATGATGCGATCATAAGGACTGAAGCTACCCCGTAATTTCTGAAAACCACTCCGTTCAACCGTTCTAAAGTGCCTTCCGAGATCAGGTGAATTGCCAGGTCAACAAACAAATAGGCAATAAAAACAAGTAAGGCAGACAGAAATTGCTGCCAGCCCCTCCCCCAGAAACGGAATACGTATATGGCAACTCCTCCGGCAATAATGTTGATCAGGGCAACGTGGTAACTGTCTGTGATCACAGCCAGTGGTATTAAAAAGAAAATGTACACCGGAAGAGAAAAACGGGTCGGAAAGAAGGAATCCATAAACAGGACAATAACAGGGAAAGGAAGCAAGTACAAAGCAGCCGGTTCAATTTTATATGTTATTGATGCCCCAGTCACCACAAGCACAAACAGGAACAGTGTGAAAATCAATTCCGGCGTGTTGTGAAGCATCTTAGGACGGATGGCTTGGATCAGTATAAACAACAGAAAAAGTGAAAGAATGATAATCAGGCTCTGCCCCAGTATCAGAAACAGGATATTGCCGGAATATCCTATTTTTGAGTTGAATTCCGCACGGAGTGAGTTCAGGATCTGTTCCGTTGTACCGGTAACGACCTCTCCCTTGCTGACAATCCGCTGTCCTGTATGTACAATCCCTTTGGTCAGGGATATATCCTGCAGGCTGCTTGATTGTACGGCCAGGGTGGTGCTTTCGTCATACAGGAGGTTAGGCGCCAGAAACACGGAAAAATCGATACCTGAAGACCTCATTTCACTGGTTTCCTGTCTGGACAGTGTTTCCAGATTACTTAGAAAAAAATCGTTTGCAGAAGTAAGCGAGAATACTTCAGTATGGGCTTTTTTGTCAGCCATCTTTCCCTGTACTATGGCAAGACCCGTTTCCGGGTTCAATTCATCATAACGGGCATTGTCCATGATACCCCTGCCATATATAGTTTTGTATAGGGTAAGCAATTTACCCTGAAGCTCTTCCGAGAGTCCGGCCTGTGCAGCATCTTCTGAGAAAGTCCTGAGCTGAACCGCTTCAATATCTGGTTTTAAAAAAAAATAAGGAGTAAAGTGCCTGGAAATTTTCTCACGTTCAAGGCGTAATTCTTCTTCAGTTTTCAAAACAGGAAAATCAAAGGTTGCGTCCAGGTTTTCATACATCCAGGGACTGCCTTTCTGATACTGGTATTTGAACTGGCCTTCACGGGGCAGGGATATGACCATAATGATCGCAGCCAGACCAAACAGTAATGGTATGATAATGTTCTCTTTCTTAGTCATTGTATTTTTCTCTTTGGCATATAGAAATGAAGGGGCAGTGTAAGCAATTGTCAACAACGTCTGTTTGTTTGAACGGAATGTTAAAATTAAACAATTCTTCCAATAGATTACTTATAAGAGAAAGAAACCCCTCCTCAATTTCTGCCAGAGTCTGCCTGTTATTCAGGCTGGCTCTTTTATAACGGATGTTTCCGGTTGTCTTACGGGAAAAGGGAGAGTTCAGGTAATAAAGAAGGGGTAAAGGAAGTATGGCCGATGTAAAAGCCTGTCTGTACAGAAACACGTAACAAAGTATCTGGAAGGCATCTCCATTTCTACCGGAGGATTGCGGATCAAAAAGATCTTCAACCCGGAAAAAGGAATTTTTTTCCGATCCTGTTTTATAATCTACCAGGAAGAGATCCCCGTTGCGGGTGTCTATGCGGTCTATGATGCCTGAAATGACTGTTTTCCCATAGGAGCATCTGAATTTTTTCTCAACGGCCAGCAGATGCACCGGCGCCTGTTCTGCGTCGTACCTGATGAACCGCCCGGCATAGAGGCCGGCCACTTCAGAAAACAGCACCTGCCTGCCGGGTTCGATATGTATTCCTTCTCTGCCTCTTTTTTGCAGGTATTCTTCAGTCACTCCGGAAACGAGTTGGCGGAAAGACTTGCCGGGTTCAATCATGCGCAGTAACCCTTCTTTATTAACAGTCTTTCCGATATAAGGCCTGTAGAGATTTTCAAGAACGGCATGAACGATATTGCCTATGTGCAAGGAATCAGACTCTTCTGTAATTTCCTCAGGCTCTTTCAGGGACAGCACGTGTTTATAGAAAAACTTAAGGGGACACCGTATATATGTTTCCAAAGCGGTTGGGCTCAGGGCTTTTTTTCGGGCAGGGTCCATGAACTCCTGTAACAGATCTTTTACGGTCTCAGTTTTTTGGACTGTCACCTGCCTTGTTTTGGGCAGGGTATAGTCATAAACCAGGGGGGTCGTGATTACAGGGGAATCCGGTAGTTCAAATGAAATCTGGCGAACAAAACGGCTGACCTCGCCCCGGCCAGGGCCATCGGGATTGCAATTCCAGATAAGAAAAACTTTTTTTGCCCGTTGTAACAACCTATAAAAATAGTATGCCTGAATAGCTGTATGCTGTTCAGCGGAAGGAAGGCCAAATGCTTTGCCTACGTTACGGGGTATCAGGGAATTATCTTTGAACATCTTTGGCAACACGTTTTCCTGGGCAGAGACAATAACTACGTTCTCGAAATCCAGGCAACGTGTTTCCAGAAATCCCATTATTTGTAACCCTGTAAGCGGTTCCCCGCTGAAAGGAATGGTGGCAAGAGAAAGGTGTTGCCTGATAAGGCGCGCAAACAATGCCTTATCTATCTCTGTTGAAGAACGTGATAAGGCAAGGTGCAGTTTGTTAAGGAGTTTTCTTGTTTCCCTGGTTACTGGTGACAGCATTACATCGCTCAGAGGCAATGTGTCCGATTCTTCTATCATATCCAGAATCTGGAGAAGGACAGCGTACAATTCCATTGTGTTTTCCGGCACTTTTTGTATAGATGAAGCAATACCAAGCGCCTGAACGTAAGGATGCATGCTTACCGGCCGGAAATCCTTATCGGTTCCGGGCCGGTCGTAGTACCGCAAAAGGGAATCAAACAGACCGAACAGAGATGTCTGGCGGAGTGGGAACCCCATGGTTACGTTCATTTCCCAATTCTTTTTCTCCTGTTGTCCAAGCCCGTATAGCAAGGGAAGGAGCAGGTTTTCATCTCCCAGGACAACGGCTGTTCTTGTGTCTTGCGGGAGGTTATTATCTTGTATGATCTGACAGACAATCTTTGCCTGCATGACGTAGGAAGGGACAGGAACTACCCTTATCTCCCTGTGTGCAGAGAGAGGGGAATAGTCCTTGCGATATCCCCCGGGAGGCGGAAAGTCCTTAAGATTTTCTCTTAGGAACAATCCGGATTCCTGTAATGAATCTTCAATGTAATACGAATCGTAATCCCAGAAAAAGTCTGCTTTGTTGTTGTCTCTCAGAAACCGGAATAATTTTTTTTCACAACTGTTAAGGGCGTTGAAACCGATAAAAACAAACCTGTAAAAGCTGTTAATAAAAACCCGGGACTTTTCCTCATCCAGACTTTCGGCCATTTGTCTGTAGATCATGCCTTCGTAGCATAGATCCTTATCCTTGAGCGCTGTTTTGAACTGCTGATATAATTGCGGCAATTTTTCCCATATAGAAATAAAATGCTGGTTCAGCAGATGGTCTGGCTGTACCTGGAATGAGGACCAGAAAGACATCAGGAGCTGTTGTTGCTCAGGGGAAAGAAAACTGAAATCCTGCCCGATCCTTTTCAAATCCCTAACATTGTGGAATAATTCTTCCGCGTTGAGCAGGAATTTATCGGCCTGGTCAAAATCATGAAGTATGATGTTCCCAAGGGAATAAAATCCCTGCAGGCTTTCTTCCTTGCCGGTAAGTCCTTTGTAAAGTTTGAACAGTTCTGCCAGCAAAAACAGGTGTTCAGTCTTTTTTTTGCCGGTTATCTTCTCTGCCAGCTGGCTTATCCCCATATGAGAAGGCATCCAGATGTCCCGCTCAAGATAACGTGACAATTCTTTCTGAAAAAAAAGACCGGCCCTGCGTCCGGGAAAAACCAGGCAACAGTCAGTTATTCTTTCCCCATATGTTTGATAGAGTGTTTTGGCAACGGAATCCAGAAAAGAAATCCCGTTCATCTTTTAAGCCTGAAATACTCCGCAGTACCATTTGCTCCCGGAAAAGTGCCGGTGTCACCGATATAGTAACCCACAGAGGATTGCATGTTGTTGTAATAGAAAACCAGAAAATATTCCGCATCGGGAACAGCTGTTGCTGGAATATATTGCGACTCTATTGTGTTACCATGGTTATCATAGGTGTAGGCATACTGTCCCACTTCTGACCAGGAACCGCTTTGAGGATCCCATTTTTCTTCTGTTTCACTTATGGCATTTCCTTTCCGGTCATATGTGTACGCGTATCGGAAAACAGGATTCCATGCCCCGGTAACATGATTCCACCTGTCAACCTGGCCACCTGTCAAGATTCCGTCTTGATCATAAATGAATGAATCCCTGATGAAATTTACCCAACCCGTAACAGGTGTAACAATATGAGCTTTCAGTAAAAACTTGCCGCGTAGTACTACATCCCGTTCAAACTCCCCATTGTTCCATTTTTCACGCACAATGTAAAGCAAACGCCCCTGTTCATCATGGATATAGTGGTCTCTGAAAGAGTCTTCCCAAAGGCTGGTGTCTGAATGATAAATCTGATGGGTTTCTGTTTCCGGGCGGGATGTTTCCGGAGAGTAACCGCATATGATTCTTGATGCCGGAACCCATTTTCCGGTTAAGTCATCTCTTTTTTCCCTCAGGGCCCCGGTACGTATGCCATAAATGTCGTATGAATATGAGATCCTGTAGTCTCTGAGCCATGTTTTGGTTTCACTGCTCCAGGTGTCCCCGGTTTCTGTGAACTTGTTTCCCCTTTCATCATATGTGAATTGAAACCTGCCCACAGCCTGACCGGTCTGATCGCTTGTAATGATGGTACGGGGTTCCCACCATGAATTTTGCGTACAACCGGTTAGGATTAATGCAGATAAGATAAAATGAATCTTTCTCATAGTTTCCTGTTAATAAATCCATTCCGTTGTTGTGGAGATGGGCGGATTCGAACCGCCGTCCAAACAGCGCATCCAAAAGCTTTCTACACGTTTAGCCTGCTTTTATTTGTCGGGAGGATACTGCCTGCAGGCGGGCCATATACCCCGTATCTCCTGAAATCTTATTGTAAAGCCGGAGATTCTTTACAACCAGCCCTTCGTAACGATACCCCGTATGCAAAAATCCGGAGGGCGGAAATTCCTGCGGGATACTCGTCACCCCGGGCCTGGCCCGGAGCGATTAAGCGATCAGTCCTAAGGACTATCAGGCAGCGAGAGCGTAATTGTTGTTGCCAGTTATGGCTTGAGTCCTGATATTAGGGAGCCGGGACACGAAGCTCCACGTGCTTACTTTCCAATGTCGTCTGCTGTCAAAACCAGAACATCCCCATTGTAATGGCAAAGATATATAAAAAATCAATGTATCAGGGTCCGTAGCAAACCGGACAGACCTTTTGCCGCTGCCACCATTCCAAGAACCATGATGGCAAGACCGGCCACACGGTTTATGCTCCATAATTGCCTGAGTCTTATTTTCTTCCTGAAAAGGCTGATGATCGTACTTAGTAAGAACCACCATGATGAAGAACCAAGAAATACCCCCATAAGGATGGCAGAAATGATAAAGGAACCGGAATTCCGGTCCACACTGGTGCCCAGAAAAGCAAAAACCCCGATAATCAGGAACAGACATCCCGGATTTGTAATAGACATCAGAAACCCGGTAAAATAATCTTCCCAGAATTTTTTCGATTCACGGTTCTGTCTCAATTGCTTAACCGGATTGGTGGAATAAATGGCAATCCCTATGATCATCAAACCCAACCCGCTTATGAAAAAAAGTGGATTTTTATTGTTTTCTATAAGGTTTTTTATAAAAGAAAGACTCAGGATGGCCAGGGATGCGTAGATAACATCAGAACTGGCGGATCCCATACCCACGACCAGTCCGGAGCGCTGTCCTTTGCTCAGAGTCCTTTGAATACATAATAAACCTGACGGACCAAGCGGCATCGAAACCGAAAAGCCGGCAATCATACCTAACAGCAGATTCAGTGGAAAATCATTCATGGCGGGCAAAGTTATAAAAAATATAAAAATTAATTATAATTTATAAATTTGTCTTATGAATACTATACGTAAGAACCTAACATTGTCCGTCTTGTCGGGCATTCTTCTGAGTATCCCATTCCTACTTCCCCATACCGGTCTTGTCATGTTATTCGCTTTCGTACCCCTTTTATGGATGGAACATGCCTTTACCTTATCCGGGAACAGAGGATGTTGGAAATACTACGCTTTGACTTTTGTAATCTGGAATGTACTGACTGTTTTCTGGATTTCCTACAGTACACTTATTGGCGGCATCCTTGCCATTCTGGCCAATGCCTTCCTGATGTTTGCTGTTTTTGTAATTTTCAGACGGATAAAAAGATGGTTGTTAAAAAAAGGTAAGCCGGAAATTTTTGCCCATTTGTTCCTGGTGGCTTTATGGATTGCCTGGGAATTTTTTTATTTTGATGCCGAGATTTCCTTCCCCTGGCTGGTCCTTGGCAACGGTTTTGCCACCAACGTGAGCCTGGTGCAATGGTATGAAGTGACCGGAGTTTTGGGTGGGAGCCTTTGGATATGGGTGCTTAACCTTTTACTTTTTTATGGGTTCAGGGGCAAACTACGGGGCTGGAAATCAATAGCGATAGTAATTACCCTGGCTATTCCCATAATATTTTCGCTTATAAGATTTTACACCTATAAAGAACCCGACCGGCCGGTAGAGGTTGTGGTTGTCCAGCCCAATATTGATCCGGTTAATGAAAAATTTTCCTCCATGCCCCAAAGCGAACAGGATAAACGAATTTTAGGTCTTGCCCGTACGCATATAACACCAGGCACACAATTGGTTGTAGCTCCGGAAACCAGTATAAGGGAGGTAATTATCGGGAATTATTTTTCTGCACCATCTATGGTCCTGTACAAAGAACTGGTAAAAGAGAATTCCAACGCCGCATTTATTTTTGGTGCCACCACGGTAGGTTTTCATCCGTATTCAGAACATAGGCCAACGGCAGCATCCAGGCCATACTCAGGTGGTTGGTACGAAGTTTTTAACTCGGCTATAATGCTGGATACAACAGACAAGGTTCAGATCTATCACAAATCCAGGCTTGTTACCGGGTCAGAGAAGATGCCCTATACAGACCTGTTTCCAATAATTGAGAAATTGGCTCCGAATCTGGGAGGAACATCCGGGACACTGGGATCCCAGCATGAGCGGACGGTATTTACCCCTGCAAACCAGGACTATAATATTGGCGTAGCCATCTGTTATGAGTCCATCTACGGGGAATTCCTGACGGGCTACGTTAAGAAGGGCGCCAACCTTATGGCCGTCATTACAAACGACGGGTGGTGGAGAAATACGCCGGGTTACCGGCAGCACGTGAGTTATGCATCCCTTCGTGCCATAGAGACAAGACGCAGCATAGTACACTGTGCCAATACAGGAATATCGGCTTTGATCAATCAGAAAGGGGTACGCACCATACAGACACAATGGTGGGTTCAGACGGCCATCAATGGCACGGTTAATCTGAATGAAAAACTGACTCCTTATGTAAAATATGGAAATTTCACGGGCTGGATCGCTGTCTTTTTTATGGCTCTGACAGGCCTTTATTCGCTTATCTGCGCATTTCCGGGACGCAAGAGAAGCTGAATGGCAAGAGAAGGCGAGGGTACCGGGTCCCCGATTCTAAGGCGTTCCCAGTAGCTGTCCACGTTCCGGATGGTCTCTGTGGAAGAGCAGCATACATTGGGCCAGGGCCTTGTAACACCCCGGTCCCCCTGTTTCTTGGTGCAGGCATCTACATAGAGTATCCCGTTTTCTATCCTGACGTCCCTTATGGGATCGGCTTGGTTGATCGCGATCCAATAGCACATAGGACGGTTTTTCAGATTAACATCATCATCTACTGCAATAAGGATGCGGGCCTGAGAATGGCTGAGCAAAGGATCGGCCTTTGATTTATGGTAAAACAGGCAGGGATCACTGCATCCCGTTGAGGTTTGTAACATGGAGGCGGATTTATCGGTTGCATCGATGCACATTTTTCCCCCGAAACCTCTCTGAGGAGAGGCATGGTCGGTATAACTCAACGGGCCCCTGCTAAAGAAAGTGTCCCGGGACGGGTTATAATGCTGCCTTATGCATTCGTTAACCTGTTGAAGGTCAAAAACATTGACATGCTCATCTACAATGATCAGCAATTTGTTAAGAGCTGTAAGGTTTGACCCCCAGATAGCATGAGCAACCTTATTAATTTGTCCGGGATAAAACTTTCGCACGGCAATAATGGCTGCCGAACCCTTATTGGAGAAAAAGGGAAAACACAGTTTCCGCACCTCAGTGGCTAAGAACTGTTCAATGTTTATTTCCACAAAGGCAGAGAGCGCCCTTGTAATAAAATACAAAGAACGGTTCAAACCCAGAGAGGGTATGCTCAAAGGCAGAAGGGGTTTCTTCCTGTTGGTGATACAGGTAACATGCATCAGAGGTTCTTTTCCGCCAATAGAATAAAAACCGGTATGTTCCCCGCAGGAAGCAACAGGAACTGTTTGTGCATTCTTATCTATATATCCTTCAATAATCAGGTCGCAATCATCAGGAACTTCAAGAGGCTGGCTCAGACAAGGAGCCTTGATTACCGCTTTTTTACGTAAATAACCCGCCAGTAGCAACGGGTCAATATCTGAAGACCGTGGGACAATGCCTGTCAGCGTGTATAGCGGGTCTCCCCCAAGAAACAATGCCAACGGTATTCTGCCTGAAGGAGAATCGTTGACAAATCCGGCAGCCTGGGAACCGGGCTCCAGCCTAATCTGGATGGTTGTTTTGGAATGCCACAGGATCCGTGCCGATTCAATGATATAGGAATTCAGGTATGGATTTTTAATGATAAGAGGCACATCAAACAGGCTGTGTGCCTCGTCAAAAGGACGGTTTCGCATAAAAGGGATCCTGTTAAGATCTGGAGGAAACTGAGCAATCTCCTGACAGGATCCTGCCGTGGTCGTTCTAGGAATATATTGGGTCAATTCAGAAATAGTGGATTTCCTGAATCTGCGACTGCTCTGGAATTGCCCAAAAGTTTCATAAAAAGCCGATATTCTGGTCGTCACATCATCCAAACTGCCAAGGCCAAAGGCAAGGGCAATTCTTTTTTTAGAATTGAACAAATTGGTAATAACAGGGAAACTGGTCCCGTTGTTTTCAAACAGCAGGGCTTTGCCACCGTGGGAGAGGCTGGCCTGCCTGTCAGTAATTTCGGCGATTTCCAGGTTCGGATCAACAAAACGGCTTATAGCAATTAACTCCTCTTTTTGAAGGAGGGTTTTCAGGTATTCATCCAGGTAATGAATCATACAACTTATTGATTTAGTTGATTGATAATCACGCTTAGGGCCTCGGGAGAAAGGCTGTCTGCCACAATGCCTTTTTCTTTATCAAGGAGCAATGTCAAGGGGGGGGCAGTAACGTTATAATGCTTGTGAATGCGGTCATCCGAAGCAGAATTCCAGACATTTATCCAATCTGTATATCCTCCTTCAATCAACCATTTTTTCCAGGACAGGTAATCGTTGCCTGTATAAACGGTAAAAAAGACAAGGCCTTTGTCCTTTGCGCTGAGGAACAGCTTATATAATTGGGCTGTCACCAGGCCGCATACAGAACATGCCGGATCATAAAAATACAGGACAGTGTAGGGAGCCTGTATCTCATACAAGCTACACGAGGTTCCGTTATCTGTCTCCAGGAGCAGATCAGGTGCTCTGGGAAGGACAACTTCCTGTTTGCGGCTGTGGTCCCGGATCAGTCCTTCCAGGGTTTCAGTATTCAGGTCCCTGCCAATTATTGTCTTGTTCTTGTCCAGCAGGTAGATCCTGGGGGTGCTCCTGACATTGAATTTCTCATGAAAGCAGGAACTGAAATCCGGATCCCATACAGTGGCCCAGTTTGAGGGAAAATAAGCTGTATACCTTGTCAGGATATCTTTGTTGTCTTGTGTGTAAACGGCAAAGTACTTCACATCCGGATCGTTATGATCTTGTGCAAACCGGGTCAGTTTAAGTAATTCACTGCTGCAGGCAGGGCAATTGTCTTCAAAAAAGACCACGATGGTATACCGGGCTTCTGTTTCAAGCAGTGACTGCATCCTGCCATGTACATCGGGCAGGTTGAGTTCCGGAGCCTTCATACCCAGAAGGCATTGTTTGTTGAAGCGAACAAAAGTTTCCATCTCGGCCTTCAGATCAGAGTCCGGACACAGGGAAGGATCTGCCAGTAGCCAGGTGTCTGCCATATGAACCGCTGCACTTTCCATTCCCATAATCTCACTGGTAAAAAACAGGGTAAACAGGTACCGTGCAACATAGCCTTTTACCTTTGGATGTATGTCTGCCTTCAGGATCCTGTCTGCATGAAAGATCAGGGAATCGGGCAGGGGAGGCAAGACCCCGGTAAAGTATTCTTTCAGTCTTAAAGGGAGTATGGAAGTATTCAGGATGCGAGGATCTGTAAAATCGATATTATCCAGGTAATGAATTGCCGCTTCCCCCGGTGCGGCTGCAGGAGTAAACACATTTTTAGCGATAATCCCGAGCATGTACCCTTCATATTCCCGGGCAAGAAAAGTTGAATAATCCCTGATGGTTGCTTCAAGACGCTCCACATCTGCCAGTGCCTGTTCCGGATCACGTCCCTGTTCCAGGATCTCATTGGCCCGGCCATAATGCTCCTGAAGGAACCGGTTAAACCGCATATAGGCGTTGTTTTCTTCTGAACCTTCTGCCTGTACTTCCAATGTCCGTCCGTCTTCCAGGTGTGCAGAAAAGGAAAGCATAACCTCCCCGGGATCGGATATCAGAAAATTGAACAATCTTCTGTTGCTCTGAACAAAGACATACTGTCCGGCCTCTAGAGGGATATTACCTTCGAATCTTACACAACCATGGTTGTCCGGACTTACCGTGTCCACCGGGATTACGAATTCACCCTGCTGTACGGCCAGTATCACAGGCAGATTGCTTTCCCCGTTCATACATAGGGAAATGCTGTAGGAAAAGAGAATTAACAGAGACCACATGTGGGTCTTACATTTTTAAATATTTTTTTAAATCAAGTCCCGGAGGCAGCATACAACCTGCATCCCCTCCGTTTAGAAGCACATCCCGTACCACAGTAGAAGATATGAAAGAATATTTTGGACCTGATGGAATGAAGATTGTCTGGATTTCGGGAGCCATTTTTGAATTGACCTGAGCAATAACCTGCTCCAATTCAAAGTCAGTGGTGGTGCGGATTCCCCTAAAAATAAAATTAATTTTGTTTTTTTTGCAGAAATCAATGGTCAGCCCTGTAAAGGAACACACTTCTACATTGGAAAGGTCTTTGATCACTTCCCTGATGATGGCGACCCTGGCCACGGGCGAAAAAAGGCTCACCTTCTGTTGGTTGACCCCAACAGCTACAATTATTCTGTCAAAGAGTTTTCTGGCAGAGTGCAGAACATCCAGGTGTCCGGAGGTGAAAGGATCGAAAGAGCCGGGGAAAACGGCGATTTTTTCCATGTTCGGAATGATTTGGTTATGTTCCCAAAAGTAATAAAAAATATCGGACTTCCTCTCTGCTACCCTCACAGGCGCCAGTCAACCGGCTGTAACCCTTTTGATATAAGATAAGAGTTGGTGGCCGAGAAAGGTTTTGATCCCAGGAAAGCCCCCCGCGCAAGGGGGGAGGGGTGTGCGGCTTCCAGAACACAGTGCCTGGAGGCATCTATCAGGTTTTTTTTACTGCGGGCAAAATTTCCCCACAATAAAAATACCACGTTGTCTTTATTGGCCGACACCGTCCGGATCACGGCATCTGTAAATTCCATCCAGCCTGTCTTGCTGTGGGAGGCTGGTTTTCCTGCTTCTACAGTGAGTATGGCGTTAAGGAGTAAAACACCCTGCCTGGCCCAGGCTTCCAGACAACCGTGCCGTGGCGGGGAGATTCCCATATCAGCTTTCAACTCGGCGAATATGGTCTGAAGGGAAGGAGGCAGCGGCATATTAAAAGGCACAGAAAAGGACAAACCGTGTGCCTGCCCGGGCTGGTGGTAAGGATCCTGTCCAAGCAGGAGTACTTTCAGGGCAGGAAAAGGAGTCAGTTCAAAAGCGTTGAAAATAAGTTTACCAGGGGGGTAGATGGTTTTTCCCTGTTTGATTTCGTCACCAAGAAAAGAGGCAATCCCTTCAAAATAGGGTTTGGAAAACTCGGGTTGCAATACATTTTTCCAGCTTGCCTCAATTTTTACATCCACCTTACAAAACGTATTTGATAACTTCGGGTATGGTTTTCATAAATTTAAACTCCAGCCCTTTGATAAAATCGGGTTTGATTTCTTCAATGTCTTTTCTGTTGTCTTCGGACAAAATGATGACCCTGATGCCGGAACGTTTGGCCGCAAGAATCTTTTCCTTGATTCCACCTACCGGAAGAATCCTGCCGCGCAGGGTGATTTCCCCTGTCATGGCAACGCCTTTTTTGATGCATTTGTTCAGGAACGAACTGGCCATGGAGCAGATCATGGTAATCCCGGCAGAGGGACCGTCTTTAGGGATAGCTCCCTCAGGAACGTGCAGGTGGATGTCTGTTTTTTCAAACAACTCCGGGTCGAGTCCCAAAAGGTCAGCATGAGCCTTCAGATACTGCTGTGCAATGATGGCCGATTCCTTCATCACATCCCCCAGGCTCCCGGTGGTAGTAAGTGTGCCTTTTCCCTTGCTCAGGCTTGTTTCAACAAACAGGATCTCGCCTCCGGCTTCTGTCCACGCCAGTCCGGTGACCACCCCGGGAAACTCGTTGCCTTTCTGCACATCCTGAATGATCCGGTGAACACCCAGGATTTCTCGTATGTTGTCCGGTGTGAGCACGGGATTGTATTCTTCCCCGAAAGCGATTTTTTTTGCCACATGCCTGGCTACCTTGGCCAGTTGCTTGTCCAGGTTCCGCACACCGGATTCCCTTGTGTATTCATTGATGATTACATCTATGGATTGCCGGTTCAGCCTGAGTTGGGATGGTTTTAGTCCATGTGCTTCAAGTTGTTTGGGCAATAGGTGTTTCCGGGCGATCATTCTTTTTTCCTCGGCCAGATATCCGTTAATGGGGATCATTTCCATCCGGTCCCGCAGGGCTGGCTGGATACCGCCTATGTTATTGGCTGTGGTAATGAACAGCACTCTGGACAGGTCGTAATCCACATCCAGGTAATTGTCATGGAATGTGTTGTTTTGTTCCGGATCCAGAACTTCAAGCAAAGCCGAGGAGGGGTCTCCCCTGAAATCTGTTCCCACTTTGTCTATCTCGTCCAGAACTATGACCGGGTTGGATGATTTGCTCCGTTTAACGCTCTGGATGATCCTTCCGGGCATGGCCCCTATGTATGTCCGCCTGTGGCCCCTGATCTCCGACTCATCGTGAAGCCCGCCCAAGGATATGCGTGCGAAATTTCTTCCAAGTGCCCGTGCCACCGATTTTCCCAGCGATGTTTTCCCGACTCCCGGAGGACCATACAGGCACAGAATGGGAGATTTCATGTCTCCCTTAAGTTTGAGAACGGCCAAGTGTTCAAGGATCCTTTCCTTAACCGTTTCTAGTCCGGAATGGTCTTTGTCCAGGACCCTCCTGGCGCGTTTCAGATCCAGGTTGTCCTTTGAATATTCTCCCCAGGGCAGGTCTGCCATAAACTGCAGGTAATTGAGCTGTATGGCGTAGTCGGGCTGATGAGGATTGGCTCTTTCCAGTTTCTGAACCTCCTTCTCAAATATTTCTGCTATTTCCTTGCTCCATTTCTTTTTTAGGGCTTTTTCCCTGAGGATGTCTATGTCCTCCATGTCCTGGGTAATACCCAGCTCGTCCTGAATGGTTTTGAGCTGATTGCTCAGGTAATATTCTTTTTGTTGCTGATCAATTTCACCCCTGACTTTCTGATGGATCTGTTCCTTGAATTTAAGCAATTCCAGGTGTTTGTACAGCAATTCCAGCAAGTACGAAGCGCGGTCCTTGAGCTTGTCTGTAGCCAGCAGGACAAGTTTTTCCTTTACCCCGTCCAGATATATGTTGGAGGCAACAAAGTTCACAAGGAAATCGTCCTTTTCAATGTTTCTGAGTGCGAATTCTGCTTCTCTGGGTATGCTTGGTGTGAGTTGGAAAATCTGCGCAGCCACTTCCTTGATACCATCAACAATCGCTTTGTAACCGGAGTCACCTTCTATAGGTTGTATGTCGGACAGAAAGCTTACCTGGGCCGTAAAGTATGGTTCTTTCTGGACAATGCGTTCAATCTTGAAGCGGCGGAAGCCATGCAGTATAACAGTTATCCCGCCCTCCGGCATTTCAATGATTTTCAATATTTTTGCCAGACATCCGTGGTCGCTGATCATATTTTCATCAGGATCGTCATCCAGCGGATCCATTTGCGTGACTGTCCCCACCCACTTATCTCCGGTCAGACTTTCCCTTACCAGTTTAATGGATTTTTCCCTGCCCACGGTTATGGGAATCAGCGTGCCGGGAAATACAACCGCGTTTCGTAGTACCAAAAGAGGAAGTATCTGCGGCAAAGTGTCCTTAATCATATCTCCTGCAGGCCCATCCATGTCCATTTCCATTAAGGGAATCACGGTCATTTTATCACTAAGAATTAGATTCATATTATTTATCCTCGGAAACATTAAGTCAATCTTCGTGCCAGATAGCGCTACTGACAAAATGGCCGAAAATCAGATAAACGGTACTTTAATGGAAAAAAAGAAATTCTTCCAAGAAAAAAAGCCATGATTGCACTGTCTGTTGACCGAATAGTCTATCCCAATGACCATATCATAATAGGTAACCAAATCCAGGCCAAGACCTCCGGAATAAAGCCATTGGTTGCTCAGGGAATTCAGATGGTAATCCCATTTGTTCTTTGCGTAACCCACGTCAAAATGAGCATTGACGTATAAGGACACGTGAATCTTGTTGAATTTAGGCAGGAAAGAAAGCCAGTTGAGTGTGAAGGTCTTTTTCTTGAGAATATTATATTTTAATGTGTTATTGGATATGACAAAAGACTGGCCGTCCGCCACGGTGTATTCGTAACCGCGCAACATGTTGTTGTCATAGCCAATGGCTTTTTCCAATATATATGCCTGGGTGTTGGAAAGTGAGTAACCTCCGGAAAAAACGGTAGAAACGTACCAGCGTGAAGAGGATATTTGTTTAAAATACTGAAGTCCCAGGGTAATCTGGGCATAGCGCACTGTAGCATCGGACGTGATATAGGTATTCAACCCTGCCTGGAGAAAATAGCCGTTCAGGGGGTAAGGGTGGTAGTCACGGTGATCCAGGCGGTACCTGTAATTGAGCCTGAATGCGTTCCTCCTGAGCTGGTCATTCCCCCAGTAATGAGGATTGAGCCTGAGCACAGTATCGGCCAGCATGGTGAATTCGTGCGCAAAGGAAACGTTGTGGATTGTGCGGATATCTGGCCGGTAGGAATAATTAATCCGTGTATCTACAGACTTTTCCAGCATAACATCGGGTATGTTGAACCGGGCCGGTTTGTCCTCTTTGGTAAATATGTCCAGGTTGTGGCTGACATTTCCCTGCAGGTCCAGGCTCATGAAATGCTTTCCCTGCCTGTCCAGGGAAATGTCCCGGTAACCAAGGAAAACCCCCCACTGATAACCTCCGTGGGCAGCAATTACCAATTTATGCTTTAAGCCCAGAAAATTGTCAATACGTGCACCCGCTTCAATGGTGATTTTGGTGAAATCCCAACTTTGCAACCAGGTGCTCAGGTTGCGCTCCTCCAGTTTTACTTCTATCAGGGGCCAGATATACCATCTTTCTTCTACCTGGATGATCACTGTTACCAGGGAAGGGTCATCCACAGACCGGAGGGGTGATATTTCCACATAGTTAAAAAGCAGCAGGTTGTTCAGATTTTCCCGTGCCAGTCGCATTTTTTCAGGGAAATCATTTTCGGGAATCGTGTCTCCCGGCGAAAAAGGCAGCTCTCTGTATATGATAAAATCCTTGGTTACCTGGTTCCCTGTTATATGAATTCTGTCAATTCGTAAATTCCCGCTCCATCCGACAAACGGGACAAGGGCGAAAAAGGCAGGAATCACAAGGCGAAGGAACAGGCTGGATTTCATAGGCCGGCAAAATTATGAAAAAAATTCAGATATTTTTCTGTCAGTCTGGATATTGCATACCTGTGTATATCCTGCCGGTCAATCTGAATATATTCTTTTTCAAGTACCGGAGCGGGGACGCTGAGCCTGATTTTGAAGAAAACAGGATAAATAATCTGATGTGTCAGTTTGTGAGGACTGACTTCAAGGGTGTCTATCATTGTACAGCCTGAAGAACCAAGCAATTTCGCGAACCGCTCTGTCTGCTCAAGTTCTTGAAAACCAAACTTCTGAGGGGTCTCTATCAGGGGAAATTCATAGAGACCATTCCAGATATCTTTGCCTGTTCTTTGCCTTAAGAAGGTGGTTTTTCCCAATTCTATGTCCAGGTAATTAAAATGTCTTATTCTGGATACATTTTTTTCCTGTTTGACAGGTAATTGCTCTGTCATTCCCTTTTGGAAAGCAAGGCACGTTTTTGTCATGGGACACAAGCTGCAGGCAGGACGGGGAGTGCATACAAGAGATCCGAAGTCCATCAGGGCCTGATTGAAAGAGGCACTGTCGTGGCCTGAAAGCAACGATCGGGCCAATTCAGAAAACACTTTTTTTGCCCGGGCTGTACCTATGTCCAGATCTATGCCAAAATACCTTGCCAGTATTCTGTATCCGTTCCCGTCAAGGGCCACAACCGGCAATCCGAAGGCAAAAGAGGCAACGGCAGCAGCGGTATAGTCACCTATACCGTGAAGACTTCTTAAAAGTGAAACATCTGCAGGAAACGTCCCGTTGTATTCTTCCATCAGCCTTTTTGCGGTTTTATGCATATTTCGTGCCCGGGAATAGTAACCCAGTCCCTGCCACAACTTGAGCACTTCATCTTCCTGTGCCTGAGCAAGATGGAGAATTGTTGGAAAAGCTTCCAGGAACCTGTTGTAATAATGAGTTCCCTGCTCAACCCGGGTTTGTTGCAGGATCACTTCGGATACCCATACAGGATAGGGGTCTTTATTTATTTTCCAGGGAAGGTCCCGCTGGTTGTCGTTATACCAGTCCAGAAGGAGGCTAGTGAAATCCATGGTGCAAAGATATGCATTAAGACGTTTTTTTTGGATTTTTTAACTGAAACGTCTTGATATTAAGAATAAAATATTACTTTTGCAGTCCATTTGTAAATGCAATCTATATAAATAACTATTAAATTTATCGTATTATGACTAAAGCAGATATCGTAAATGAAATTGCCAAATCAACTGGCCTGGAGAAAATCGTTGTTCAGAAAGTTGTGGAGAATTTTATGGATAACGTAAAAAGCTCTTTGATTCAGAATAACAATGTATATCTTCGCGGTTTTGGAAGCTTTATCCTGAAAAAACGCGCTAAAAAAACGGCTCGCAATATTTCGAAAAACACAACTTTAGTTATTCCTGAACATTACATACCTGCTTTTAAGCCGGCAAAAATTTTCATGGATAAAGTAAAAAACAGCGTTAAATAATTAGAATATGCCAAGCGGGAAAAAAAGAAAAAGGCATAAAATGGCTACGCACAAACGGAAAAAACGTTTGCGCAAGAATCGTCATAAAAAGAAATAAGCCATAATGTCTGATGAACCTGGAAACCTAAAGCAACTTTTTTCTAAAAGACACTTTAGGTTTCTTACTTTTGCCACAGAATGGAGAAAGATTTAATTATTGATGTTACCTCTTCTGCAGTTTCCATAGCGTTGTTGGAAAACAAGAGGCTCGTGGAATTGCACAAGGAAGAGACAAGCGACAATCATTTCTCGGTGGGCGATTTGTATCTGGGTAAGGTCAAGAGGATCATGCCGGCTCTGAATGCTGCTTTTGTCGATATTGGCCATGAAAAGGATGCTTTTATTCACTATCTGGATCTGGGATATGCCTTTTCAGCAATCAATTATTTTACCCAACAGGTAATTACCAGAAAAACCCCTCCCGCCGAGATCTATTCCAGCCTTAAACTGGGTTCGGTATTACCCAAGGAGGGAAAGATCTCAGAGATATTGAAAGTGGGACAGGCCATACTGGTCCAGATTGTCAAGGAACCAATCTCTACTAAAGGATCGCGCTTAACCTCCGACATATCTATTGCCGGAAGGAACATGGTATTGTTACCATTTTCTGAAAAGATAAACCTCTCTTCAAAAATCAGCCTTAAAGAAGAGCGGGGCAGGCTGGAACGGCTGGTTCAGAGCATTCTGCCTCCCAATTATGGCCTTATCGTGAGGACGGCTGCTGAAGGAAAAAGGGCAGCAGTCCTGGACGCCGAGCTGAATTCACTGATTCATAAATGGGAAGAATCCTGGTCTGTTATGCGTAAAGGGAAAGTCCCCTCACGTTTGTTGACAGAAAACAGCCGCATAACTACCGTCATCCGCGATCTGCTCAATGATACCTTTACCAGCATACACGTCAACGATAACACGGTTTTTGAAGAAATTTGTTCCTATATTTCAACCATTGCCCCTGAAAAGGAGAAGATTGTCAGGCTTTACAAAGGAAAAGATCTGATATTTGATGCTTTTGACATAAGCCGGCAGATCCGGAGCTCCTTTGGACGGGTGGTTCCCCTGAGGCAGGGCATCTATATCATCATTGAGCATACAGAGGCTTTACACGTGGTTGACGTCAACAGCGGAATCCGCTCAAAAATGGCGACCGGGCAGGAAGACAATGCCTTTGAAGTGAATATGGTTGTAGCCGAGGAACTTGCACGGCAACTCAGACTCAGGGACCTGGGCGGTATCATAGTGGTTGATTTTATAGACATGGATACCGCTGATCACCGGCAGAAACTCTACAAGAAAATGCAGGAGCTGATGGCTACGGACAGGGCTAAACACACTATCCTGCCCCTGACAAAGTTTGGGCTTATGCAGATTACACGACAGAGGGTCAGGCCGGCCATGGAGATCAACACCAGTGAAAAATGTCCCAGTTGCAATGGAACGGGTAAGATTGCTCCCAGCTTGTTGTTTACAGAAAATATTGAAAACCAGCTATCTTTCTTTGCCAACGAAAAGAAACTTAAAAGTGTTATCCTGGAAGTACACCCGTTTGTAGAAGCTTATCTGACCAAGGGATTTCTGTCAAGAGCTAAAAGATGGTCCAAAAAACACAGATGCCGTCTCAATGTCAGGATAGCCCCTGAACTTGCCGTAACACAGGCCAGATGGCTGGATGACAATAACGAAAAAATTGACGTCTAAGGCTGATTTAGTGTTCTGGCAAAGGAGTCTTTCAAAGTACAGATTCTATTGAACACCGGCCTTTCCGGCGTTGAGTCGTAATCAGGTACAAAGTAACCCAACCGTTCAAACTGAAAGCGGGTACGTGCATTGTCCTTTCCGCTAAGCGCCTCATAAGCCATCAGGGCTGCCTGGTTGTCTATATAAGCCTTTACTATCTTCAGGGAACCGGGATTCAGATAATCCCTGTAATCCTTGTCCTCGGGTATGGATCCCATATACGGTTCTGTAAACAACCGGTCAAAAAGACGCACTTCACCGGCAATGGCGTGTTTGGCCGACAACCAGTGGATGGTTCCCTTTACACTGCGCCAGGTGCCTGTCCCCGGTTTAGTATCCGGATCCAGCGTACAGTGGAGCTCCAAAGGTCGTCCGTTGTTGTCCCTGACTATATTTTCACATTTGATGATGTAACCGTATTTAAGCCGTACTTCTCCCCCGGGCATCAGACGGAAATACTTCTTAGGCGGATTTTCCATAAAATCATCCCGTTCAATATAGATCTGGCGCGAGAAAGGAATCAGCCGTTCCCCGGCCGTGGGGTCTTCTGGGTTAAGGGGGGCTTTCATGAACTCTTCCTTGCCTTCCGGGTAATTGGTTATGATCACCTTTAACGGATCCAGTACAGCCATATGGCGGGGTGCGGTTTTATTCAATTCTTCCCTTATGCACCATTCCATGAGCGAAATATCTATGACATTATCCCTTTTGGCAACGCCAACCTTTTCTGAAAACAGGCGGATTGCCGAGGGGGTGTATCCCCGGCGCCTGAGCCCGCATATGGTGGGCATCCTGGGATCGTCCCAGCCATTGACAAGCCCGGTCTGAACAAGTTCCAGAAGTTTGCGTTTGCTCATCACTGTATGCGTTATGTTGAGCCTTGCAAACTCGTACTGGTGGGAAGGGAATATGTCAAGCTGCTCAATAAACCAGTCGTAAAGCGGCCGGTGCACATCAAATTCAAGGGTGCACACAGAATGGGTAATCTGCTCAATGGAATCACACTGCCCGTGGGCATAGTCATACATAGGGTAAATGCACCAGGTATTCCCGGTACGGTGGTGTTCTGAGTGAATGATCCTGTACATCAGGGGATCCCTCATGAGCATATTGGGATGGCTCATATCTATTTTGGCACGCAGGACCCTGTTGCCATCGGGAAATTCTCCGTCCCTCATCCGGGTAAACAAGTCTGCGTTTTCTTCAATGCTACGGTTCCTCCACGGACTGTCTTTTCCCGGGGTGGTCACGGTACCGCGGTTGATGCGGATCTCTTCGTGTGTCTGATCATCCACGTATGCCAGGCCCTTACGGATCAAAACATGCGCCCACTGGTACAGTTGTTCAAAATAATCCGACGCATAGAATTCATTGGCCCATTGAAAACCAAGCCAGAGTATGTCCTCTTTGATGGAATCCACGTATTCTGTATCTTCCTTTGTGGGATTGGTATCGTCAAAACGAAGGTTGGTTTTTCCTCCAAATTTCCTGGCCAGTCCAAAATTCAGACATATACTCTTGGCATGGCCTATATGCAGGTATCCGTTGGGCTCCGGGGGAAATCTGGTTATGATGGACTGGTGTTTGCCCTGGGCCAGATCTGCCTGGATAATCTCTTCAATAAAATTCAGGGAACGTTCTAAAGAAGTCTGTGTGTTTTCTGCATTCATATGTTGGGATAATTTTGTTGGGCAAAAATAATCATAATAATGTATATTTGCGGAAAATTAGTTGCAAATGATTCGTTCCATGACCGGTTACGGAAAAGCCGAAATTTCATTTTCCGGAAAGAAATTTACCGTTGAGATACGTTCCGTGAATGGGAAAACGGCCGATATCGGTTTAAAAACATCCCAAATACCCAGGGAATATGAACATGAATTACGTAAAAATCTGATAAACAAGTTGCAACGTGGCAACATTGATCTCTTCATAGGGGTTGACCAGGAAGTGGCTGAATCGGGGAATACGTTTAATGTAGTACTGATCAAACAGTATTATAAAGAATTACAGGAAGTATTCAGAGAAATTGATCAGGAAGTCAGTTCCACAGAGCTGGCCGCTGCCCTGCTCAGGATGCCCGAGGTAAGGGAAGTTCAGAAGAAAGAAATGGATATTCATGATTGGAAAGTCCTTGAAGAATGTATTTATAAGGCGGCAGACAACCTGGATGTATTCAGGTGCCGGGAAGGGGAAAGGCTGGGACAGGACCTGTTGTCGCATATTGACAATATAGAAAACCATCTGCAAAAAGTAGAAAAACTGGACCCTGGACGGATTGTGTCGGTAAGAAAACGGCTGGATGATAAATTGTCCGGATTGGGTGAAGATATAACAATAGATCAGAACCGCCTTGAGCAGGAGTTGATCTATTACCTTGAAAAAGCGGATATCAGCGAAGAACGCGTACGGTTAAGCCAGCATTGCACCTATTTCCGCCAGACAATGGACCAGGAAGAATATGCGGGCAGGAAACTCAACTTCATTGCACAGGAGATGGGAAGGGAGATCAATACGTTGGGATCCAAGGCTGCCCATGCCGGGATGCAGCAATATGTTGTGATGATGAAAGACGAACTTGAAAAAATTAAAGAACAGGTACTCAATGTCCTCTAAAAGTATATTTCTTTTGATTGCTATCATGCTGCTCACAGCTTCCTGCATAGAGCAGCCTCAAAGCACGTATACCTATGCAGTGGAAGGGAAAGTTAAAAATATTGTCAATATGCCCATTGAGGGTATCCGGGTGATCATGAACAGAACTTATAGCGGTAAACAGGAAGCAGATACGGCCTATACCGATTCACAGGGTAAATATTTGGTTTCCCTGACCGTTACTTCCCGACAGCGGGTTTTCCTGGTTGACTATTCAGATCCACGGCTCAAATACAGGGATACTTTAAGGCGATTTGCATTTGAGGATCAGGGGAAACTCTACGATTCCATGGTGCTCAGATCACGGAACCAGGTAGACCCCTTTTAACAGGAGAAGATCACCATTCAGGAAATTTTGCTGAAATCGGCCTGTCTTTTTCCCAGGATTTCAAGTTGCAGAAGGAGAATTTTATTTTTTTCCGATTCAAGGAGTGGATCCTCGTCCAGAATTTTCTGCGCCTCCATTCTTGCCCATTCAAGGATTTGTCCGTCCCTGGCCAGACTGGCTATGTGCAGGTCAAAGGCAAGACCGCTCTGTGCAGTACCTTCCAGGTCGCCGGGCCCCCGTAGGCGCATATCTGCCTCGGCAATCTCAAAGCCATTGTTACTATCGCACATCAGCTTCAGGCGCTGCCTGGCCTCTTTGCTCAGGGCATTCCCGGTCATCAGGATGCAATATGATTTTTCAGCACCGCGTCCTACGCGTCCGCGCAATTGATGGAGTTGTGACAAACCGAATCGTTCTGCGCTTTCAATAACCATCACTGTTGCGTTGGGGACATCTACGCCCACTTCTATGACAGACGTGGCAATCAGTATCTGGGCCTGTCCCTTAACAAACATATTCATGTCAAAAGCCTTGTCTTCCGGTTTTTGCTGACCATGAACCACGGCAACGGAATAGAGGGGGGCCGGGAATGCCATGGCGATATCACGGTAACCTGTTTCCAGGTTTTCATAGTCCATTTTTTCAGACTCACGGATCAGCGGATAGACAATGTAAACCTGCCGGCCTTCTGTGATTTGCTTTTTTAGGAAGGAGTATACCGTTCCCCTGCGTGAAGAGGGGTAATGGATGGTCTGTACCGGCTGTCTTCCCGGCGGCAGCTCATCTATGACAGACACATCCAGGTCTCCGTACAGGGTCATAGCCAGTGTCCTGGGGATAGGGGTGGCAGTCATCACCAGGATATGGGGTGGGGAACCTTCTGTTTTTTGCCATAAACGTGCCCGCTGTTCTACTCCAAAGCGGTGTTGTTCGTCTATGACCACAAAACCGAGCTTTTTAAAGGCAACCG
>DHUU01000006.1:27683-122485 GCA_002409325.1 Bacteroidales bacterium UBA5226
GATTCGTGCAGGACTTTACGTTCAGAAGCTTTGGTAGAGCCGGTAAGCAGTCCCACTTTTATATCCTGCCCCTGCAGGAAGCGGGAAACGGTATGAAAGTGCTGATTGGCCAGGATTTCTGTCGGGGCCATCATGCAGGCCTGGTATCCGTTATCTGCTGCAATCAGTGCGCTCAGCAGGGCAACCAGTGTTTTGCCACTACCCACATCTCCCTGCAGCAAGCGGTTCATCTGGCGTCCACTCCCCAGATCGGCCCTGATCTCTTTGATCACCCGCTTTTGCGCCCCGGTCAACTCAAAGGGCAACATTTTGTAACAATTGTTGAACGCCTGGCCTACTGTGGGAAACCGCAGGCCGTCTTCGGCCCTCAGCCGTATAGCACGTTGTTTAAGCAAGCCGAGTTGAATAAAAAATAATTCTTCGAATTTTAACCTGGTTTGTGCGGCTTGCAGATTTTTAAGGTTTTTGGGGAAATGAATCTCTTCAAGAGCCAGTGGCAGCGGCATCAGTTTGAGTTGCCTGAGCATGGCCGGAGTCAGCGTTTCCGCCACGTGACCTTCAATACGGGTAAGGGCCTGGGCTATGAGACTGGAAAAGACTTTTTGGGTAAAGCCCTTGTCCCGGAGCAACTCTGTGGAAGAATATACTGCCTGAAGCCCCGCGCTGCCCCTGAGGCTATGATCGTCGGGCAGGTCTATTTCGGGATGGACCAAGTTGATTCTCCCTTTGAATAAGGCGGGTTTTCCAAAAACAATATACTCTGTGTTCAGTTTAATCTTATCCCTGATCCAGCGGATTCCTTTAAAAAAAACAAGGTCCACACTTCCGGTAGGATCTGCAAAAAGAACTACCAGTCTCTGCTTGCGGGAGCCTGCTCCAATGATTTTCATATCCCTGACCTCGCCCCGTATCTGGATCAATGCCAGGTCGGGGTCTATTTCACGCACAGAGTAAAAGCGGGTCCTGTCTATGTAGCGGAATGGATAATAACGGATCAGGTCGCCAAATGTTTTTATATTCAGTCCCTTTTCAAGTTCCCTGGCCCGCACCGGACCTACTCCCTGGAGAAATTGTATGTTCGTGTCCCATACAGAAGTCATAGCCATGCAAATATAACGATATCTTGCGTATATTTGCGGTATGAGCATACTGGGAAACATACTCTGGCTTCTGTTCGGAGGAATTTTCATTGCGCTGGAATACATGATTTCAGGCCTGTTAATGTGTATAACCATCATAGGGATTCCATTTGGCCTTCAAAGCTTCAAATTGGCGGCCTTTGCACTCTGGCCTTTTGGAAAAACCACCCGGTCTGTAGAGCCCGGGACGGGTTGCCTGAGCACTGTTATGAATATATTATGGATTTTCCTAGGGGGTATCTGGATTGCACTGAGCCATCTTTTCTGGGGGGCGTTGTTGTCTATAACCATAGTGGGAATTCCTTTCGGAAAACAACACTTCAAGATGGTATCCCTGGCACTGACTCCTTTCGGTAGGGAAATCATCGGCAAAAATTAACACATTATGCATAAAAAAATAATTGTAGGGATCACCCAGGGTGATACAAACGGGATAGGATATGAAGTGCTGATCAAGGCTCTGGCCGATTCCCGCATCAACGAGCTGTGCACCCCCGTGATTTATGGTTCGTCCCGTCTGCTTGGGTATTACAAGAAATTATGTGCCGGGGTGGAGAATTTCAATGTTCATATCACACAATCGGCTTCTGACCTTCATTTCAAGATGGTGAACCTGATTCCCTGTGTTTCGGATCAGTTTATAGCCGAACCGGGAAAAATGACCCGGGAAGGGGCGCAGGCGGCCATGCAATCACTCGAACGAGCCGTGGAGGATCTTCGCAGCGGGAAGATTCAGGTTCTGGTGACGGCCCCCTTTAACAAGCAGGGCATGAGCCAGGAAGGGTTTATCTTTCCCGGCCATACAGAGTACCTTGCCAATGCCTTTGGGGTATCCGCTCCTTTGATGATGCTCTGCAGCGACGGTCTTAGGGTTGGTGTGGTTACAGGACATATCCCGTTGAGCCGGATCCCTGCAGAACTCACAAAAGAGAAGATACTGAAGAAACTCAGGTTGCTTGACTATACACTGAAAAATGACTTTACTATTAACCAGCCCAGGATAGCCGTCCTGGGGCTTAACCCGCACGCCAGTGACGGAGGACTCATTGGAACCGAAGAAGAACAAATCATATTGCCTGCCATAGAAGAAGTCAATCAATCAGGGGTACTGGCATTCGGTCCCTATCCGGCCGATGGTTTCTTTGCTACCGCAGGGTACAGAAAATTTGATGCCATTCTTGCCATGTATCATGACCAGGGACTGGTCCCATTTAAAGCCTTGTCTTTCAGTCAGGGGGTTAATTTCACGGCCGGACTGCCTGTCATCAGGACATCTCCCGACCACGGAACAGCTTACCGACTTGCTGGTGAGGACAAGGCATCTGCCGAATCCATGCTGGCAGCGATCTTTATGGCTTGTGACCTTTACAGGACGCGGCGCAGGAACCAGGCCATAACAGATGGTATACATGAAGATTGATATTTTTACCGATGGATCTGCCCTGGGAAATCCCGGACCAGGAGGATACGGGGTTATTTTGCGAAGTGGCCGTCATTATAAGGAGATGTCGGCCGGTTACCGCATGACCACCAATAACAGAATGGAACTGATGGCCGTCATTGCCGGCCTGGAAGCACTGAAAAAAACCGGGACAGAAGTCTGTATCTATTCAGACTCGACGTATGTTGTCAGAGCCGTTGAGGAAGGATGGCTTCAAAACTGGATCACCAGGGATTTTCGTAAAAAAAAGAACGTTGATTTATGGAAGCGTTACCTGGATGTCGCCTCAAAGCACAAGATACGCTTTATCTGGATTAAAGGCCATGCCGGCCACCCCCAGAATGAAAAATGCGATCGCCTGGCTGTTGCTGCCGCATCTGCAGGGGAAGAATTCTTAATGGAAGACCGGGGATTTATCGACGCGATTTCATTATCCCCTGCAGGGCATCCGGATGAACTACCTGATTGGACGAACGGCTGATCAGAACAAAGTCCGGAGCCCCGTTATCCCAGTAAAAAGGCACCATTCCGTGCCGGATTGCGGCCTCTGTAACATATTCCAGGTAATAAGAACGACATTTTTTATGTTCTGTCAATTCCTCTCCGGAAAGCTGTAAACGGTACAGGGCGCCGTATTCTCCCAGGATCACGGGGAGGCCGCGGTCGGTGAATTTTTTCATTTTTCCAAAAGCCGATTCCACCCAGTCTTCCTGACCCCAGGAAGTAACGGGCCCGGTGGCTACCGAGCCCCAGCGGAAATCGTATGGCTCATCCGGTTTCAATGCAAATTCATACGGATCGTAGTAATGTACTTCAACCATAAGCCTGTCCGGGGTGGGATCCTGGGGAATGGTCAGTGAGTTGTATGCCAGGTCAATATTGGTAAGATAACTTTGTACAATCAGGTGCCGTTTAAGGTTGCGTCCTCCCGTTTCCCGAACTGCATCTACAAAAGTCTGGTTGAACGAGTTTTGTACGGACAAATATTCGGCCGGCGGATTGGATGACCAGTCGTTTTCCATATGCACCTCGTTGGAGCCGGCAAACAGAAGCCGGTCGTCATAATCTTTAAAATACGAGGCGATCTGGGTCCAGATGGCATGGAGCCTGGTGTTGATCTGCTGCCGGCTGCTTTCCCTGGGATCGTTCATCCACCCTTCGTCCCAGTGAATATTGATGATGGCAAACATATCGTTGGCCAGCACATAATTGACTACCTGCCCCACGCGCTGCATCCAGGCATTGTCAATTTTGTGCGTGCTCTGGTCTGTAATATGCACAGACCATGATACAGGGATGCGTACCGAGGTGAATCCCGCCTCTTTTACCGCTTTGATCAGATCGGCTGTTACCTTTGGATTACCCCAGGAAGTTTCACCTCCCGTTGCTTCCAGGGTATTGCCAAGGTTCCATCCAATGCCCATGAGCTTTGATAATTCCATGGAAGTCATGTTACGCATTGCCGGGTCATCACCGCCTGTTTCGCTTTTGCACCCAAAAAAAAGCAGACAACAAATCAGAAGGATTGTATAAGTTTTCATAAACACCTATCTTTGGATAAAGAATGATTGACAAAATCAAAGATATGAAAAAATGGGGTTTTTCTCTCTTGGCGGGATTGTTATTATTGTCCTGCACCGGCGGCCTTATTGTTGACAGTAACAGCGTGACGGTCATCCTGCCTGATAAGTCAAAGATCAGGATACAACCTGTCAGCGGGCAGATTATCCGGGTGTCGGCTGTACCTGCCGGGGCCGGGTTCTCTGCACGACCAAGCCTGATGAGGGTTTTCGGGGAGACACCTCCCGTGCCGTTTGAATATGTGGAGGAAGAACAGAGGGTTATTGTAAAAACCGGATCGCTGCAGGCAAGTGTGGATAAAATTACCGGAGAAGTGATTTTCATGGATTTGGAGGGCTATGTGATCCTGCAGGAAAACGAGGGGGGCGGAAAATCATTTGCGCCCATTGAAGTGGACGGCGACAAGGGGTATGCCATCAGACAGGTTTTTGAATCGCCTGCCGATGAAGCCTTTTACGGTCTTGGCCAGCATCAGTCCGATGAATTCAACTACAAGGGCAAGAACGAAACCTTATACCAATACAACACAAAAGTTTCCATTCCTTTTATTCTGTCAAACAAGCATTACGGATTGCTGTGGGACAACAACTCGCTGTCGCGGTTCGGGAATCCTGAAGACTATAAGCAGTTGGATGTACTTGATCTCAGGGATGCTGACGGACAGGAAGGTGCTCTTACAGCGATTTATGCCAGTCGCAACAAAGAAACGGAATACCTGCGCAGAAGAGAACCGGTCATCGATTACTCAGATCTGGACAAGGTGAAAAGTTTCCCGGAAGGGATTCCCTTCCACAATGCCAGTATTACCTGGGAAGGGACAGTAGGGGCAAAAGAAAGCGGGATACACCATTTTTTGCTCTATTATGCAGGATATACCAGGGTATTCCTTAACGGAGAGGAAGTGGTGGCAGAACGCTGGCGCACAGCATGGAATCCAAATAGTTACAAATTTCAAGTTGATATGGAAGCGGGGGTATCGTATCCGCTTCGCATAGAATGGGTACCTGACGGAGGGGTTTCCTATCTGGGCCTGTCGCTCTATACACCGGTAGATCCCCGGGAGCAGGAAAAACAATCCTGGTGGTCGGAAATGGCCGATATGATTGATTATTATTTTATCTACGGACAGAATAGTGACCAGATCATAAGCGGGTACCGTATGCTGACCGGAAAAGCCCAGATCATGCCCAAATGGGCCATGGGGTTCTGGCAAAGCAGGGAACGCTACAAAACTTCTGCCGAATTGCTGGATGTTCTAAATGAATACAGAAGACGCAGGATCCCCATTGACAATATGGTACAGGATTGGTCGTACTGGCCTGTAGATGCCTGGGGAAGCCATGAGTTTGACAAGGAAAGGTTCCCCGATCCCAAAGCCATGGTTGACAGTGTCCACGCACAGAACGCCCGGATCATGATCTCGGTATGGCCTAAATTTTATCATACTACAGAACATTACAAGGAATATGAAGATAATGGGTGGATTTACACCCGGGCCGTGGAGGACAGCATCCGCGACTGGATCGCACCGGGGTACATCGGCTCATTTTACGATGCTTTTGCTCCGGGTGCGCGCAAACTCTTCTGGAAGCAAATGGAAGAGCACCTCTATCCCCTGGGATTTGATGCCTGGTGGATGGATGCCTCGGAACCTGACATCCTGTCCAACGCCAGCCTGGAATACCGTAAGGCACTCTCTACGCCTACCGCACTAGGCCCCTCGGCAAGGTATCTGAATGCCTATCCCCTTGTCAATGCCCAGGGTATATACGAAGGACAGAGGAAAACCGACCCGGATAAACGGGTGTTTTTGCTTACCAGGAGCGGATTTCCCGGACTGCAGCGGTATTCGACGGCTACATGGAGCGGGGATATCGGAACACGCTGGGAGGATATGAAAGCCCAGATCTCTGCCGGAATAAACTTCAGTATTTCCGGGATCCCATACTGGACTATGGATATTGGGGGATTTTGTGTAGAGGGACGTTATGAGAGGGCCCGCCAGGGGTCACCAGATATGGAAGAATGGCGTGAGCTTAATGCCCGCTGGTTCCAGTTTGGGGCATTCTGCCCTCTTTTCCGAAGCCACGGACAGTATCCTTACCGGGAGCTTTTCAATATTGCCCCGGAAACCCATCCGGTTTATAAAACCATGGTCCAATACAACAAACTGCGTTACCGGTTGATGCCTTATATATACACACTGGCAGGAAAGACCTGGTCTGAGGATTATACCATCATGCGGGGTCTGATAATGGATTTTGCTGAAGATGAGAATGTTATTAACATATCTGATCAGTATATGTTTGGCAGTGCCCTTATGGTATGCCCCGTTTATGAATATAAAGCCAGGAAACGCGATGTTTACCTTCCCCGCCAGCACGACTGGTATGATTTCCATACCGGGGAATACTTGCCTGCAGGACAACAGTTCACAGCCGATGCTCCCCTGGAAAAAATGCCCATATATGTAAAAGCAGGTACCATATTACCTGTTGGTCCGGAAATTCAGTACACCGGTGAGAAACCTGATGGTCCGATCACTTTGTGTATATACACCGGGGCAGATGCCCGTTTTTCGCTGTACGAAGATGAGGGGGTAAACTATAATTATGAGAAAGGATCTTTCACCAACATTCCCTTTCAATACGACCAGAAAACAGGAATCTTTACCATAGGGACCAGGGAAGGATCCTTTGAAGGCATGGTCACCGAGAGGGAGTTCCAGATCCGGAAAATTACTCCACAAAAACCCGGGACCCCCTTTACCGGAGGAGAATCGCTGACAACGGTCAGTTATAACGGAGAAGCACTTACTATACAGCTTTAAGGCTTATGAAACGAGTGTATATCATAGCATCGGCCATTCTGATTTTGGCATCATGCAACAGGGAATCCCTGCGGGAAATCACCGACTTCAATAACGACTGGGAATTTGCACGGACCGGAGGGATAGATGATTCTTTGGCATGGCAGGCGGTAGACCTTCCTCATGACTGGAGCATTGAAGGCCCTTTTGACAAGGACAATCCCGCGACTCCGGGCGGAGGTGCCTTACCCGGAGGCAAAGGGATTTACAGAAAAATTTTCATCCTGGGATCCGAGACGCAGGGGAAGCTTGTGTTCCTTGAATTTGACGGAATTTACCGGGACAGCCGCGTTTTTGTGAACGGCCGCCTGGCAGGATACCGTCCCTGCGGTTATGCTTCTTTCAGCTACGAGATCACCCCGCTGCTGAATCCTCCGGGAGAGGAGAACACGGTGGAGGTTACCGTGGATAATTCCCTGCAGCCCAATTCCAGGTGGTACACAGGATCAGGGATTTACAGAAAAGTACGTCTTGTGATAACCCCCTTGGTCCATATTCCCTATTCGGGGACCTATGTAACCACACCGCAGGTTTCGGCAGACTTGGCACAGGTACAGGTCAGCACCACCATATCCTATCCTTCCGCTGCAAGCGGTCATTTCTACCTGTTGACAAAAATTCTGGATCCGGCCGGACACACTGTGGCTAAAGAATGCAATTACGTGGAGCCGTCCCAGACAGGTGAAATCACCATGAACCAAACATTGGCCGTAAAAAAACCGGCTCTCTGGGATGTCACGGATCCCCGGCTTTATACGGTGGAAAGCCTGTTGCTAAAAAGCGGTGCAGTCATAGATGATTATAAGACCACTATTGGGATCAGGACGTTCCGGTTTACCGCCGATTCGGGGTTTTTCCTAAACGAGCGCCCCCTTAAGATACGCGGAGTATGTATGCACCATGATCTGGGAGCCCTGGGAGCCGCTGTGAACCGCAGGGCGATTGAGCGGCAGCTGGAAATGCTGGCTCAGATGGGATGTAATGCCATCCGGACGTCACACAACCCGCCGGCTCCCGAATTACTGGACCTTTGTGATAGGATGGGCTTCCTGGTTATGAACGAAGCGTTTGATGTCTGGCGCAAGAGCAAATCTGCCTACGATTATGCCATGTTCTTTGAAGAATGGCATGAAAAGGACCTGAAGGATTTTATCCTGCGCGACCGCAACCATCCTTCCGTGATAATGTGGAGCATAGGGAATGAAGTGCTGGAACAATGGAACAATCCCCGGGCCGATACGCTGGATTTGCAACAGGCAAATTTGCTCCTCAACTTTATGGCAGGAAATGACAGCCGGTTGGAGGGTGACCTTACCTTTGATGCGCTGTTGACCAGGAAGCTGGCCATAATGGTAAAAGAGCTGGATCCGACACGGCCTGTAACAGCAGGGTGCAACGAGCCGGGAGTATACAACAATCTGTTCAGGGCAGAAGTGCTGGACATCATAGGCTTTAATTACCACGAAAGCGATTACCCGCAAGTGCCGGTGAATTTTCCCGGAAAACCTTTTGTAGCTGCTGAAACCACATCTTCACTCCACACACGCGGGTTTTACCAGATGCCCTCTGACTCGGTCAGGATGGAACCAAAGCAATGGTGGCTGACTTATGATACCCCGCACCACATGTGTTCCTCTTACGACAATATGCATGCTCCCTGGGGCAATACCCATGAAAGCGCCTGGAGGCATGTCCGTGACAACGAATTCATTTCGGGCATGTTTATCTGGACAGGGTTTGATTACTTGGGAGAACCCACTCCCTACTGGTGGCCAGCCAGGAGTTCCTACTTCGGGATCATAGATCTGGCGGGCTTTCCAAAGGATGTGTATTATATGTACCAGAGCGAATGGACAGACACTTCCGTGTTGCATCTTTTTCCTCACTGGAACTGGAAGCAGGGAGAAACGGTGGATGTATGGGCGTATTACAACCGGGCGGATTCCGTGGAGTTATTCCTTAACGAAAGATCTCTCGGGGTTTGCACAAAGGATTCTGTTCAACTGCATGCCTGCTGGCGCGTCCCCTATGAACCGGGAACGCTTACGGCAGTATCCTACTATCAAGGCAAAGAGTTTTTACGCCGGAGTGTTTCCACGGCCGGAGTACCGGCCCGCCTGAAACTGACTCCCGACAGAAGCATACTGGATGCCGGTGGTGATGACCTGGTTTTTGTGACGGTCGAAGTACTGGATGAAAACGGGAATCTTGTGCCCGATGCAGATGATCTGATCACGTTCCGCCTGGAGGGTCCCGGCACCATAGCGGCGGTAGACAACGGAAGCCCCATAAGCCACGAATCGTTCAGGGCTAATTTCAGAAAAGCATTTCACGGGAAGTGCCTTGTTGTTATCCGTTCCGGAAATACCGCGGGGGCAATCAGACTTACTGCACTTTCAGAGTCGTTTAC
This sequence comes from Bacteroidales bacterium UBA5226, assembly GCA_002409325.1. Classification (GTDB taxonomy): domain Bacteria; phylum Bacteroidota; class Bacteroidia; order Bacteroidales; family UBA932; genus DMER64. Next base: position 37,124 of record DHUU01000006.1, read on the forward strand.
GCAGGAGAGCACCCTGGACCTCGAAGCCCGGCTTGTCCAATAGCGCGAACATGTTTTTTTTGTAGGCTTCCACACCTTCCTGGTCAAATGGATTCACTCCCAGGATATATCCGCTTATGCCGCAGGCTTTCTGGAAGAAATAAAGAAGAGCACCCAGGTTGTAGGCATCCAGAACCGGAATATCAATGCGCAGATTGGGCACGCCACCATCTGCATGGGCCAGACAGGTGCCCAGTTCGGCCATTTTATTGCAATGATTTATGGATTTTCCTGCCAGGTAATTAAGACCGTCGGCATCCACATCGTCACCGGGTATGGCCAGTGAACGGTTGGGTCTGGCAACGCTGATCACCGTCTCAAAAAGGTGGCGTTCACCCTCCTGAATATACTGTCCCATGGAATGCAGGTCAGTGGTAAAATCCCCGCCGGCCGGGAAAATGCCTTTGTGCTCTTTTCCTTCACTTTCGCCAAAAAGCTGTTTCCACCATTCGGAAACATAATGCAGTTTAGGGTGGTAGTTGACCAGCAATTCAATTTTTTTTCCGCTGCTATACAAAGCATTGCGCAAAGCCGCATAGCTGACTGAGGGATTCTGGTTTGTTTTCTGAGCTGTGATCTTTTCCATTTCCACAGCCCCTGCCAGGAGTTCTTCTATATCAATGCCGGCCAGCGCTATGGGAAGCAGACCGACGGGGGTAAACACCGAAAAACGTCCGCCGACGTTGGCCGGGATGATGAAACTGCGAAAACCTTCGCTGTTTACCATTTTGCGTAAGGCACCGTGAGACTTGTCTGTGATGGCTACAATACGACGTATGGCTTCTTCCTTTCCGTAATGGGACCAAATGTGTTGTTTTACCAGGCGAAAAGCAATGGCAGGTTCTGTAGTGGTTCCGGACTTGGAAATAACTACACAGGCGACCGACTTTGTGGCCATAAGATCATCCAGCTCGGCCAGGTAATCTTCCCCGATATTCTGACCGGCAAACACGATGCGTGGCCCCGAAGATGGCATCAGGGATGAAAAAGAGTGGGAGAGGGTTTCAATGACGGCTCTTGCGCCCAGGTAGGATCCTCCAATGCCAATAACCACAACCAGTTCAATATCTTTCCAGTCCCGGCAAATGTCCTTTATCTGATTTATGATGGCCGGTTCAGTTTCCGAAGGGAGGTGAAGCCATCCCAGAAAATCCGAGCCCTTTCCGTTGCCCGACTCAAGGAGGTCAAGCGCCTGAAGGGCTTTTTCCTGCCATATGGGATACTCATCATTGGGAATAAACCTTATGGCAGAATGTTCACTAACGGTTATGATGTTTTTCATGTGTTATTTCAATTGTTCGCTCAGTGCCTTGAAAACGATGGCGGGGGAGCGGAATTCATGTAAAATTTTGTACATCGCTTCTGCAATGGGCATCTCCGCTTTGTACTTTTTATTTATTTCATGGATGCACAAGGTCGCATAATAACCTTCTGCCACCATGTTCATTTCCAATTGCGCTGCCTTGATCGAGTATCCCTGACCTATCATATTGCCAAAGGTGCGGTTGCGGCTGAACTGAGAGTAACAGGTTACCAGCAGGTCTCCCAGGAAGCCGGAGAGCGAAGTGTTACGGCCTTTGTCAGGATAGGAACGATTCAGAAATGACCGGATTTCCTGGTAAGCACAGGAGACCAGAACAGCCTGGAAATTATCCCCGTATCCAAGCGCGCGGCTCATACCTGAGGCAATGGCGTAGATGTTTTTTAGGACAACGGAGTACTCAAGGCCGTAAATATCTGTGCCGATGCTGGTGCGGATGTAAGGACAGCGGAACGCCTGGGCAAGCTTTTTGGCGGTTCTTTCCTTTTTGCAGGTGATGCTAAGGTAGGAAAGCCGCTCCATGGCGACCTCTTCTGCATGAACAGGACCGGCAATCACGCCCATATTGTCATAAGGTATGTTGTGAATGGTCTTGAAATACTCGGTGATTGAGATGTTACTTTCCGGAATGAGTCCTTTGATGGCGGTGACGATGAATTTATCTTCCAGGGAGACTGTCATGGGAAGCATCTCGCTAATGAAATATGTCGAAGGTATGCAGAAGATAAGCACATCACCCTGGCTGATGATTTTGTTGATATCACAACTCATCAGCAGCCTGGAAGTGTCTAATTCAACGGCCTGGAGGTAGTGCGGGTTGTGTTTGTTCTGATCTATGAAGCTGATCATTTTCTGATCCCGCACAAACCATACCACCTCTTCTTGTGTATCCAGCAGGATCTTAACCAGGGCCGTTGCCCAGCTTCCCGATCCAATGACTGCATATGTCGTGTTTTTGTTGAAATTGCCCTTCATAGTTTTCCTGTATGGGTCAGCAAAGATAAGCTTTATTTGTCTATCTTTACGTTTTAGTAAGATGATGGTAAATTCCTATTGCTCGGACAAATACCAGTATACTATGGCCAAGACCTTTTTAGATAAAGGATTGGATAAAACTGTGGCCATATTCAATATGTTTTACCGTACAGCGCCCGACAACAACAACTGGGCTGTGGTAAGCGGTATCAATGAGGTACTGGAAATGATCAAAGGATTTGGAACACAACCCGAGTCTTTTTTCAGAAAATTCCTCCCCGATGATCACTACGCCGACTTCTGCCGGATGTTGACAACAGTACGTTTTACAGGGGATGTTTACGCCATGGAGGAAGGACAGATAGCATTTCCCCGCCAGCCAGTCATCACAGTGGTTGCCCCGTTGCTTGAGGCTCAGATCCTGGAAACCCCCATGCTGTGCATTATGAACCACCAGATGGCTGTTGCCACCAAGGCATCCCGGGTTACCCGCAGTACGACCAAGCCTGTCAGCGAATTCGGCTCCCGGAGGGCCCATGGTCCCTGGGCAGCCCTCCATGGGGCCAAGGCTGCCTATACGGCCGGCTGTGTTAGTACTTCAAATATTCTGGCCACAACTGAATTTGACATTCCCAGTACCGGAACCATGGCCCATAGCTACGTTACTGCTTTCGGCTGCAGCGTAAGGAACGAGTATGATGCCTTTGATGCCTATATCAAAAGCCATAGGGGAGAAGGGCTGATATTGCTACTGGATACATATGACACGCTCAAGAGCGGCATACCCAATGCAATAGCTGCTTTCAAAGCCAATGGAATTGACAATTCCTACCAGCCTTTTTACGGGATCCGCCTGGACAGCGGGGACTTGGCATACCTCTCCCGTAAATGCCGTGAAATAATGGACAGGGAAGGCCTCACCCAATGTGTGATCTTTGCCTCGAATGCGCTGGACGAGTATCTGATCTCGGACCTGGAACGTCAGAATGCCGCCATTGACAGTTATGGAGTGGGCGATGCCATTGCCACCAGCAAGCACAATCCTTGTTTCGGGAATGTATATAAAATGGTGCAGATTGGTGATACCCCGGTCCTGAAACTTTCAGAAGACAAGGCAAAAGTCATCAATCCCGGGTTCCAGGTCACATACCGGATATATCAGGAGAATGAGAGCAAGGCCGACGTTACCTGCCTGCGCTCAGACAGGCTGGCACGTGCCATAGAAGAGGGGAAGGAAATCCTGATCACAGACGAGTATGATCAGACCAGGAAGACAATTTACAGGGAAGGGTCCTATACCGCAGAGAAATTGCAGCACAAGGTAATGGAAAACGGCACAAGGATCAGGCCTGACTCATCACAGCTGGAAAAACGCGAAAGGTACCTTACCGAGTTGTCCCGTATGAATCCAACTGAGCGCAGGATCATAAACCCCCATTATCACAAGGTAGACATATCGGACGATCTTTACGACTTGAAAATGAAACTGATCTATACAATAAAAGAGGAACTTAACCATGTTTGAACAAACCAGAACCCACATTGTGGTGGATATGCTAAACGATTTCATATCCGGATCAATGGCTTGTCAGAACGCAGAGAATGCCATGACCCACAGTATCAATTATATCAATATGCATCCCGGGGACAAAGTGATATACATATGCGACACGCATCCAGAGAACCATTGCTCTTTTAACGGATTCGGAGGACAGTGGCCCCCGCACTGTGTGATCAATACCTCCGGCCAGGAAATACACCTGTCCTATTATACGCGGGTAAACGATCCCAACATGAGGCCGCACCTGATGAGAATATTTCGTAAAGGAACTTCCGCTTTGAAAGAAGAATATTCGGGTTTCAATGCCGTCCGCTCAGACGGGAAATCCCTGAGCAGTGTCCTTACAAAACAGATCATAGTGAGCGGTATAGCTACCGAGTATTGTGTTTTTGAAACGGTCAAGGATCTTGTAGAAGCTGAGTATGATGTACAGGTACTTCTGGAAGGACTGGCTTATGTGAACCAAAAGGACCACCGTGCTGCTATTGAGAACATGAAAAGCCTGGGTGTAAAATTTGTTTGATAATTGAAGGTTTGAAATATGCGAGCTATTGGTGTTGATCTCGGCGGAACAAAGCTACACGCAGCGATCTTTTCCCTTTCGGGGGACATTCTTGCTGACCGTACAGTTCTCCTGGAAGGCCGTACCGGGCAACAGGTAGGTGCTCTTATTGTCACGGTTTGTAATCTCCTGCTGGAAGAGCAGGGAATTTCCCCGGAAGAGGAAAAGAGGGTAGGAATATGCGTCCCAGGGATTGCAGATACCCGCACTAACAGGGTTTGGGCGCCCAATATACCGGGTTGGAGCAGCTTCCCCCTCAAAGAATACATTAACCATGCCATGCCCGGCACAGAAACCATTATTGCAAGCGACAGAACGTGTTACATACTGGGAGAGACATGGCAGGGTGTTGCAAAAGGGTATACAGATGCCATTTACCTGAGTGTGGGTACTGGGATTGGAGCGGGGATAATGTCAGATGGCCGTGTGATACACGGAACGGCTGACATTGCGGGCGCTATAGGCTGGATGGCCCTGCAACCGCCTTTTTCGGAAGAATACAGTAACAGCGGTTGTTTTGAGACGTATGCCTCCGGGACAGGAATTGCTGCCCAGGCGCGCAAACTATCCGGCCAGCCCGGGGTGTACCAGGATGCGCGGTCAGTTTTTGATGCCTACCAGCGGGGGAATACGGTGGCTTTAAGGGTTATAGACAAGGCAGTTGAATGCTGGGGTATGGCTTCGGCAAACCTTGTAAGTCTTTTTAATCCCAAAATGATCGTATGGGGAGGAGGCGTTTTTGGGCCCGCTGTAAGTTTTCTGGACAGAATTTATTACGAAGCCTGCAAGTGGGCACAACCCATAAGTATCAGGCAATGCCGGTTTGAAGCCTCGGCCTTGTCCCAGAAAGCGGGAATCCTTGGAGCGGGGCGCCTGGCAATGGAAGCAATGAAAGTATATGAATAAACGCAGTATTCTGGCTGCCGGTTATGCCGGCATCTTTTTTTTCGGTATCTCTTTTCTCACCCTGGGATCGGTGTTGCCATCCCTGAGGGAGACACTGCATCTGGACATGGCCCAATCTTCCGCCCTGGCAGGAATCCTGCCTTTTGGCGTTTTGGCCGGTTCTGTGGTATTCGGACCCTGGTGTGACCGCTACGGTTATAAAATGCCTTTCCAGTGGGCAGCCGCCATGGTGGTCCTGGGATTCATAGGATTATCCACCTTTACCTCTGTATCCTGGCTGGGTACCTGTGTGTTTGTCACGGGCGCAGGGGGGGGGATTCTAAACGGTGCCTGCAATGGTCTGGTGACCGATGTGTCGGATGACCGTAACCGAAGTTCAAACCTGAGCATTCTGGGTGTTTTTTATGGTCTGGGTGCTCTGGTAATGCCTTTGATCCTGGGAATATTTGATTTCGTCTCCTATACGGCTATTCTTCGTTACATGGCTGTTTTCCTGTTTCTGGTATTTGTGTATTTCAGTATAATACACTTTCCCGAGGCCAAAGTCCGGCAGGGTTTTCCCATAAAGGAGGGATTATCCATGCTTCGTCAGCCGGCCTTGTTGTTTTTCAGCTTTATCCTGTTTTTTCAGTCTGCACTGGAAGGGTTGTGCAGCAACTGGATCCCCATTTTTTTACAGGATAGTCCCGGTTACAGCCTTTCCCAGCAGAATGCATTGTTTTTGCTAACCTTTGTAGTAGTGGGCATGACTGCAGGCAGGGTCCTATTGAGCTGGCTTTCACTCCGCTATAAACCCTGGAAGATCCTTTGGTTGTATCTGCTGGTGTTGGCGATCGGATTTACGGGATTGGCAGCCGGGCTTAAACCGCTGGTGCCTGTGATTCTGATAGGGGCAGGACTGGGGGCAACATTTCCGGTCATTGTATCCTACATCGGGACCCGGTACAAATCGTTGTCCGGAACAGCCATAGGGATAGCCATGGTCATAGCCCTGGCCGGCAATACGTTATTGAATTATTTACTGGGTTTTCTGCCCATTCGTGTTTTTCCTATATATTTGCTGGGTATATGGGCTGTAATGACACTTCTTTATTTTTTAATGACCTATGGAGGAAAGCTTGAAAAAACTTAATATGAATATGCTTGCTATAGAATGGCTAGATAAAGTACGTGCCCTGCAGGACAGGATACAGGAAACACAGATGGATAGTATTCAAAAAGCGGCAACCCTGATGGCCGACAGCATAGAAGCCGGCCGGTGGGTTCATACTTTCGGATGTGGCCACGCCACCCTTCCCATTGAAGAGATGTACCCCAGGATTGGGGGATTCGTGGGATTCCATCCGTTGGTAGAACAACCCCTTACTTTTTTTACCCGCATAACAGGGGAGAGCGGAATTCACCAGTTCCTTTTTTTGGAAAGGGCAGAAGGATATGGAACCGCCATAATGAGTTCCTGGAATTTCGATGCGCGTGACACACTCTGGATCTTTTCTCATACCGGCATCAACGCAGTCAATATAGATGTGGCACTGGAAGCAAAAAAAAGGGGCATGAAAGTGATCGTTTATGGATCGGCAGCAGAATCACAGGGGAAGAAGCCACGTCATTCCTGTGGAAAGAATTTATTTGATCTGGCCGATATTGTGGCGGATTCCTGTGCGCCCCTGACAGATGCTTCTGTTTCTCTGAGGAACCATTTTGACAAAATCGGCCCGGTTTCCACCATGTGCTTCGTAACACTGGTATGGATGACAGTAACCACATGCGCCGGCATCCTGGCCGAACGCGGGGTGAAACTGCATATTCACCCTTCGCACAATGTTCCCGGGGACACTACGGCAAGGGAACGCCTTGACGGCTGCATAGAAGCCTATAAAAAAAGAACATTCGGATTATAAATTAAATATGGATCGTATATGAAAAAACTGATTTTAAGTCTGTTACTGATGGTTTTGGCATTTAGTGCCTACGGACAGGAAAACAAATCCGCAATTCCACACTGGTACAGAAATGAGTTGTTTCTGGACCCGGCACGTTTTTTTGAAGGGACTTTTGCTCTTGGTTACCAAAGAAACTTTTACAATTCGGCGCTGTCTCTGATGCCCTCCATAACCCTGATGGGTGAATCGATTTTCCGTAATGAGGATGCTTTTTACAGCGAAATGGAAGGCTTCGGGATAGAGGGTGTATACAAGGTTTATTTTGCGCGCATGCCTCGTAAAGTACAGATTTACCTGGGACCTTATGTTGCCTATCGCTACCTGAAAGAAAAGAACAGGTTGCCCGATTACGTAGACCCTCAGGAACTACCCAACATTACCCAAAGCGATTTGTATACACGTTTTAATACCGTTATGGCCGGGGTATTGTTTGGGGCTCATTTCATGTGGGGACGTTTTACCATGGATGTGAACTTAGGAGGAGGAATTCGCTATCCTTCCATTTCCGGATTCAGGACAAAATATTCGTCCATCGTTTCAGTACCAACGGGTTTTGGTGAGTTCGGCTATAAGGGCGTTGTACCCAAAGGTAATATAACTCTGGGCGTAGCGTTCTAGTTATGAGAAAACTTCTTTTGTTTTACCTGGGGACATTATTGTCTTCGGCTGCAATTGCACAGTATATAGAACAACCGGCCTCGTGGACCTACAGTGTATCGGTTGTTGAAGAAAACACATATGAAATTTATTTTCAGGCCACATTAAGGGAACCATGGCATATGTATGATCTGGGACCTTATCAGGGTGGTCCCCAGCCTACCCGGTTTACTTTTGATTTGCCGGAAAGTGCATTTCTGGAAGATGCAATACGGATGGAATCACCGCCGGCCAAAGCATATGATCCCATGTTCGGTATGGAAATTGGTTCGTTCGGAGGGAAAGGGGTATTTATTCAGAAAATTCGTCTTGAGGTTCCGGCAGCCCTGATTCGGGCCACTGTGGAATGGCAGGTGTGTGACGGATCGTCTTGTCTGCCTCCTGAAGTGGAGGAATTTGAGATCCGTCTGGGAGATGGTCCTGTTGTTGCTTCTGAAACGACTGCCGATCAGGCAGGGGATCCTTCTCCTTCGCTTTGGGGTATTATTCTGCAGGCGATCGCTTTCGGACTGGTGGCCTTGTTGACACCTTGTGTTTTCCCCATGGTTCCCATGACCGTTTCGTTTTTTTTGCGGGGGAGTGAAGACAAGCGTAAAAGCCGCCTGCATGCTGCTTTATACGGGATTTTCATAGTTCTTTTGTATACAGTGCCCATTGCCGTGATCATAGGGATTACTTATTTTTCCGGAGGGGCATCGGTTACCGCCAATATATTTAACTGGCTTGCCACACACTGGATCCCGAATATAATTTTCTTCATACTGTTCCTGGTTTTTGCCGCTTCTTTTTTCGGCGCCTTTGAACTGGTGCTTCCATCAAAATGGACTACAAAAACCGATGCCAAAGCTGACAAAGGGGGGATTACGGGGATATTTTTCCTGGCGCTCACGCTGGTACTCGTGTCTTTTTCCTGTACAGGACCCATTGTAGGGGCTGTCTTGATCAAATCAACCCAGGGGGCGGTCTGGGAACCCATACTGACCATGTTCGCTTTCTCTGCCGCTTTTGCTCTCCCTTTTACCATACTGGCTTTGGTGCCCTCTCTGCTGCAGCGGCTTCCAAAGTCGGGCGGCTGGCTCAATTCGGTGAAGGTGATTCTGGGATTTATCATCCTTGCGCTTTCCCTTAAGTTCCTGAGTACTGCTGACCAGGTATACCAGTGGGGTATTCTTGGACGGGATGTTTTCCTGGCTTTGTGGATTGTTGTTTTTTCATTGCTGGGCTTTTACCTTTTGGGCAAGATTCGTTTCCGTTACGATTCACCTATGGACCATGTGGGGGTTTTTCGTTTTTCTCTTGCCATAGCTGTGTTTTCCTTTGTGATGTATTTAATTCCGGGTATGTGGGGAGCACCACTCAAAGCCATATCCGGTTATCTTCCCCCGCTGGGCACACAGGAATTTATTATGGACCGCACCGCTCAGGCCCCGGCTACTGTTCAGCAGATGCAGCAGGCAGACAGGAAATACAGTGACCTTTTTCACCTGCCTTACGGCCTGGATGGTTTCTTTCATTACGAGCAGGCAATGGCTTATGCAAAAGCTGACAACAAACCCGTATTCCTTGACTTCACGGGTCTTGGTTGTGTCAATTGCAAAGAGATGGAAGCCAGGGTATGGAGTGATCCCCGTGTACAGGAATTGCTGCGGGACCAGTTCGTGATACTCGCCCTTCACTCAGATGCCAAAAATCAGGCAGACCAGGCTGACTGGGTTATTGACGAACGGGGGAAGGAATTGCGTACCCTGGGAAGGATAAATTCGTGGTTTGTACGCACCCGTTATCAGGTCAACGCACAACCCACCTATATAATTCTGGACAGTGACGGGAATCCGCTTCTCCCTCCCCGTAACTATGATCTGGATGTTGAAGAGTATATCAGGTTTCTGCAAAAAGGACTGGAAGCCTACCATAAATAAGATATTATGCAGGGCATACAACTTTTTTTCAACACCCTCAGCAGTGTGTTATGGGGCTGGCCAATGATCATCCTTTTGCTTGGCACGCATGTTTTTCTGACCATCCGGTTAAAATTTCCACAACGTAAATTAATCAGGGGAATTGCTCTTTCAGTAAAGAGCGATAGTGATTCCAAGGGAGATGTCAGTCAATTTGGCGCATTGGCAACAGCTTTAGCCGCTACCATTGGAACCGGGAATATCATCGGGGTAGCCACAGCTGTTTCACTTGGCGGGCCCGGGGCCGTACTATGGTGCTGGCTTAGCGGTGTTTTTGGCATAGCAACTAAATATTCAGAAGGGCTGCTAGCGGTAAAGTACCGGGCTACAACCTCAGACGGCACCATGTTGGGGGGGCCCATGTATGCACTGGAACGTGGTTTGGGGATGAAATGGCTGGCCATCCTGTTTTGTGTTTTTACCATTATTGCTGCCTTGGGTATTGGTTGCTCTGTCCAGTCGAATTCCATATCTATCATGCTTAAGGAAACCTTAAATGTTTCACAATATGTTTCCGGTAGTATTATTGCAGTTTTAGTTGCTCTGGTAATTTTTTTTGGTATCAAGGGAATTGCCAGGGTATGCGGTTTTCTGGTTCCTTTTATGGCTTTTTTTTATGTTGTAGGTTGTATTGTTATCCTTATCATAAACGCTCCATATCTGGGAGGAGCCCTGGCCCTGATCTTCAAAGCGGCTTTTTCTGTTAAAGCTATTGGTGGCGGCATGGCAGGCGGGGGCCTTATGATTGCCATGCGCTATGGAATTGCAAGGGGATTATTTTCCAATGAATCGGGCATGGGTTCCGCACCTATTGTTGCCGCGGCTGCAAGAACAAGGAACTCTGTCAGGCAGGCTCTTGTATCATCTACTGGAACTTTCTGGGATACAGTTGTTGTCTGTGCCCTGACAGGCCTTGTTCTGGTCACCAGCATAATAAGATATCCGGACATTAATTTTTCAGACGGTGCCTTGCTTACGAAAATGGCTTTCAGCAAGATCTCCTTTTTCGGACCTCTTATCCTTATTGTCGGGCTTATCACATTTGCTTTTTCCACAATCCTAGGTTGGTGTTATTACGCAGAAAAGGCCATTGAATACCTGGGAGGTAAGAAGATAATAGTGTATTACCGGATCATATGGATCGTGGGAGTCTTTCTGGGTTCTGTCGCCAACCTGTCCATGATGTGGAACCTGGCAGATACCATGAATGCCCTGATGGCCATTCCCAACCTGATATCGTTATTACTCCTGACAAGAGTCCTTGTTAAGGAAACCAATAAATATCTGTGGAGCAACAAACTGGACGACTTTGACCCGGAGATGGTGTCCTAAAAGGCCCACTCCAGCCCAAAGCTCAGGCTGTTAGAAACAGCAGATCCTTTTTGTCCCACCAGGTAAGCCGCGTTCAGCGCCAGTCCGCGGTAAGTGAATCCAAGCCCAAGGCTCAGATGAGGCGGGATCCCTTTTTCCGGATCACCATAATGGCCTCCCAGGCGGGCCGAGACCATTTTGTTATAGACATATTCCAGGCCCACGCCTGCCGTTAGCCCTGAGTTTTTGATTAAAAAACCCGCCTGAGCAGCCGCCAGGAGAAGGTGCTTCTCCCCGATATGTAACCGGTAACCAGCTCCCAGCCTGATTTGAGCCGGAAGCTCATAGGGCCCGTAGCCATAATCGATTTTTGAACCCAGATTTGTGCCCGTCAGCCCAATCGACACATTCCCAGGATTATACATAAGTCCAAGGTCTGCCGCAATGGCTCCGCCCGATGCATCCGGGCCCATTCTGGAAATAATATAACGTAGGGTGGCGGCTGTGGAAAAAGTTTCTGTAATCTTATAGGCATAACCCAGGTCAATGGATATCTCCACAGGTCTATAGGTCCCTGTTATGCTTCCGTACTCATTGGTAATGTTGTGCTCTGAATTCAGATAAAAGCGTGACCCGATTAAAAAGGCGCTTCTTTTACCGATTTTGAAAAAACCGGAGAGGTTTGCCAGGTTGCTGCCTGTAATGCCCGGCTGCCACAGGGTGTAGGAAGCGGCAAGTGCACCCCTGACAGGGGAAAATGCAGCGGCAGCATTGTTGTTGTAGATTGAAAAAGCATTTGCCGGAGCCACCACACCCGTGCCCCCCATGGACATTGTCCTGGCATCTGCGGGCAGTGTCAGGAACTGAGCAGTTTGGGCGAATACAGTAGTGCAGGCAGCCAGGGCAGAGATTACAAGGAAAGTATAGATACGCTTCATGGTTGGTTTACAGTTTCACGATATTTCTGGTGATTATTACCCCTTTTATGTTGATACTGACTGCATACACGCCACCACTCAGGGCCGTCATATCAACCTGGGCCGGCTGGAACGGGGATATGTCAAAAGTGCCTTTGAACACCCGGGCCCCGTTGGTAGATGTTATGGTAATCTCTGCAGGGGTTTTTTCTCCGGTTCTGATATTGAGTGTGTCTTTTACCGGATTAGGATAGAGGTCAACCAGTTGGTTTCCGTCACGGGTAAGCACCAGAATATCAACGCTGCAGCTTGCTTTTAACGCATCTGTGGCGGTAACAGTCATGGTTGTCAGCCCGAATTTCTTCCCGGTAACATTGAGCATTCCGTCACTGATTGTACCGGTGGCAAATCCTTCGGGATGGAATGTGATGGAATAAACCGGGACTTCCCCATCATCGTCGATAAAATAATCGGTCAATTTTAATGACTTGCCCGCTCCTGTCCTGTTTAAATTGATATTATCGGGAGTAGTCAGTACCCTTGGGGGCGTGTTGGGCAGCACCGTATAATTGATTTCAACCACTGTCGTACCTTCGTAGGGATCACTCACTTTCAGGAACACAGCGTGGCTGCCTGCCTGTGCAAGCTTACCGTCAACCTTGACAGTAACCAGGTTGTCCTTGACAGAAAATGACAGGGCAGGAGAGACCGGTTCCAGTTCTGTGCTGAGGCTGTGCCCATCCGGGTCCGAGATTTTGAATGAAAGTGTTTTTTCCTCGTGGGCCTTAAGGGCCAGCTGAGTTTCGCCAAGCGGTTCAATGACGGGGGGATTATTATCTTTTGTACGGACAGGTATGGGGTCCGATGCCTCGGCTCGGTTACCTGCGTAATCGCTAGCGGTGATTGTTAACAAATAGGGGGTGTTGAAATCAAGTCCCGAAACCTCCATGAAAACAGTTTCCCCGGCTTCATTGTCTCCTGTCTTCAGGTGGGCCATCTGCAGGCTGTCACCAAGGGCAGAAGAGGTCAGCACGTCAAAGCCATAGGCCTTGACATCATCATCATCTTCCGGAACTTTCCAGGTTAACGCTATGTTATTGGAATAAGCCTCAGCAATGATCTCTTCCACTTTATCCGGAGGTATGGTACTTAAAGAGGCAATGGAAGCAAATGCATCAACCACCCCACTCCCCATGGAGCTTACATATTGTGGAAAATAGCTGAACATGACAGGAGACGCGTTATCCGTCAGGATCTGTTTTAGATCATCGCTAGTAAAGCCAGGCCCGCCTGCGTGTGATACAACCAAAGCTGCCACGCCAGATACCTGAGGACACGCCATGGACGTTCCCTGCATAAAGCCATATTGTCCATTTGTCAGGGTGCTATAGATTTGACCCATTGAATAGTATGCGTCCCCGCCCGGTGCGGTAATGCTTACCCAGTCCCCATAATTGGAATAATAGGCCTTTTTATAATCCGGAGCAATGGCGGCCACAGAAAGGACTTTTTCGTACATGGCGGGATAAGAAACATTGGTGTTATCGTTACCGGCAGCAAATACGACCAGGCCGCCGGCCATAAGGCCCGTCTGGTTGCCATTTTCGTCATAGCCCGCATAAGTTATAAAGTAATCTATAGCTTCTTTTGTGCTCTGAGGCAAATAACTGATATCAGTATAGCCCCAGCTGTTCTGGCATATGACGGCCCCGTTGTCTGCAGCGTATTTGATTCCTCCGGCTTCGTCTCCTATGCTGTTGTACTCATCCATGATCTGGCATATCATAAGCCTTGCGCCCGTCCCGTCACCGTTTCCCCCGGCAATCCCGGATACTCCCAGGGAGTTGTTATTGGTTGCCGCTACAATGCCCGCCACATGTGTCCCGTGTTCTTCTGCCCTGATTAGTCCTGTGTGGGTGATGAAATTGGCTCCGTAAAAATCATCAATTATGCCGTTGCTGTCATCGTCCACCTCTTCCACGCCATTCAGCTCTGCCTGGTTAACCCATAAATTATTCACCAGATCCGGATGGGTGATATCTACTCCGGTGTCCACAATGGCTACAATAACCCGGCTGTCACCCGTTGTATAATACTTCCAGACATCCTTAACCTTGACGTCTGCCCCGGCTATGAAATTGGAACCAACGGAGCCGTCGTTATAGAGGTGCCATTGTTTTGAAAAAAAAGGGTCATTGAACGGGAACAGCCCACCCGAAGTTTCCTGGTTTTTTTTCCTGGGTATGTACTCCACCAGCTGCACCCCTTCAAGCTCAGACAAACTGATTGCTGTCTTGGTCAGGGGTTTGTCCTGATCAAAGGTGACAGAATACCACAAATCAAGACCTGCTTCCCGTGTCCTGGCTTCGAATTTTCCTGCATAAGGAAAAACGCGGCGGAAAGAACGGACATCAAGCCCTGCAAAGGCTTGTTCTGCAGCTGAAGCTGATTTGCTTAAGAGCTCTGCCATCTGGCTGGTGACTTTAATACGGGCAATGCCGGGATAGACATTAACGGTATCCAGCAGGCGTGCCTGGTTCTGATTGCCTGCCTGCGGGTAGGTGCTTTTTTTTTCACATCCTGAAAAAAGAAATCCACAGACAAGAAGCCAAAAAAGAATATTTTTCATAAGAAGGTTCGTTACTGTGCAAATATAAGAAAAAGCCTCTTGAGCAAGAGGCTTTTTCTCATATAAAGTTCTATGCAAGACTAAAGTATGTCGTTCAGGTTTGGTCCGCCGGGTAATGACACATAGGAGTAATAATCCGAACCCGCCCATCCACCTAAACCGTCAATGTAAATGGCGGGACGTAACTGCACAAGTTTATCCTGGATAAACATGCTTTTTACATCATGAGCTGCATAAGAAGCTGATAATGCAGAAGGATAATAGAACTTGATGGGACTACTTGCGTCACCGCCGTAGAGCAGTCCTGCATACCAGTTTGTGTCCCATTTAACGTGTTTTGCATCATCAATGACCCAGAACTCGATATAGGCACTTTCAGGTCCACCCAGCCAGCCTTCCCACTCAGCTTCAAGGAGCAATTCCTTGGTGTAAGGCTTCATAACCCTCCAGCGCTCGAATCCTTCAGCCTGAAGGATTTGAACAGTGGGAACGCTGTATAAGGTAAAGCTGTCGTAAAACTGCCCATTTCCAAGTGAAATCCAATTGTAGGCCAGGCTCACTTTCATATCTATGGTACCAACCCCTCCCACGGAAACTTCTTCGGAAGGAATGGTGAGCTTGAGGTTATAGATTAATCCAATCTTTGCTTCGTTTGTCAGGGATATCGGCAGGTCTGCTGCTCCTTCCCCGCTTTCAAAAGTGAGAGAAGAAGGAACTGAAAATACGTTTGCAGAGCTAGTTGCCTCAATGTTGATAGTAGCTGAACCTTCTGTGCTGTTCCTGAAAACCTTTACAGAAAAAACAGGATTGGTAGCAGGAAGGGTAAGGGTTCCAGCTTTGTTAAGAAAGCTATAGGCCAGACCATCAGGTTCATAAGTTTTTGTGATTTGCTCTGTGTTGCAAGATGCCAGAAACACGACAGACAGAGAAACTACGGCAAATATGTTAAGTAACTTTTTCATAGTAATAATTTTATGCTTTCAATTAAACACCATCATCCATAGGATTCTGATCAACAGTCTGATCCAGGTTTTTGTTGCCGTCAAACTCAGCCTGGGGTATGGTCAGTACCCATGCGTAGGAATTCGGATTCTGCGTGTTCCTACCGGTAATTAAAGCAGCTGTAGGCCATCCCATGGCAGCAGTCCTTGTGAAACCTTGTTTCAGACGTCTGATGTCATAGATACGTCCGTATTCACCCCAAAGCTCTATGCGGCGTTGAATCAGGATCTCTTCAAGAAGGGAGCCTGTTTCATCGGAAGTAAGAGCCCCAAGGGCAGTACCGGTTTTGTTTACTGTGTAATTGGGATCACGTTTTGCCATCAGGTCCCTCAGCAGCTGTTGTGCAGCCGCATCGTTTCCAAGGCGGCATTCGGCTTCTGCCTGGGTAAGTAGCATCTCTTCATTACGCATCCAGATGTAGTCGCCTGTATAGATTGTAATGTCTGCCCATTTGAACTTGATTTGCTGGTATGCACCACTTGGATGGGCGGGATCCCACCATTTCTTGGCGCGGACGTCATTGGGTCCCATCTTGGCATACAACTGTTTGTTGATACGCTTAAAGGCTGTGTTGCCGTAGCCGGGGGAATCGGAGTCCATATGCATCAGGAAAGAGGCATATATACCTGCCTGGTCAGAAATGATCTCGGCACCCCACATGATGTTTTGAGGATTAACAGAGTTCATACCTGAGGAAATGTCAGCAGGCTCGCCGATCTTGGTACTTTTGCGTGCTTCGGCAGCTGCATCCCTGGCCTTACTCCAATTTTCCATGGTAAGGTATATGCGGGCAGCAATACCCTGGGCAACGTAGTAGTCAATGTGTGAGGGGTGTACCTGCGGTTTGGATTCTTTGAGCAGCGCAACACCCTTTTCAATGTCAGCTACAATCTGGTCATAAACTTGTTGTACAGTGGCACGCGGCTGTCCTTCAGTTCCGGCAGCACTGGGTTCCGTGTAAATGGGAACGCCCTTGTCCGATTCGTGTCCTTTGTAGGTACGTGCAAATGATTGTATCAACATAAAGTAGCTATAGGCCCGGATAACATATCCCTGCCCGATGACATAATTCACATCGCTGGGTAAACCTTCCATGGTTTCTTCTGCCGCAATGATGTAGTTGGCGTTGGCAACCCATTTATAGTATGCACTCCATAAATCATAGGAACGCCATGCCCCAGATGTATAGCGGGATTTGACGTTATACGTGCAATCATACCAGAACCAGCCGCTTCCCTGTCCGGACATGATGTGGTCGTCCCCCATCACGTCTGCCATCAGGTTGTAGGCAGTGATTCCAAAGCACTGGTGTGTGTTGCCGGTAGTGGACCAGCCGGCAGTATACATAGAGCGGTAAATACCGTTCAGGGGTACCATGGCTGCTGTAGCGCTTACGAACAGTCCGTCCCCGGAAACAGCGGTAGTGGGAGAAGTTTCCAGTGATTCCTTGGAGCAGGAAACTGTGGTAACTGCTACCGCTAACGTTATGATAAGAATACTGTATATTTTTTTCATATTCGTTTTCCTCCGTTAATTAAAAGTTAAGATTAAGACCTATTGTGTATGTCTTGTTGGGAGAATATACATAGTCAGTAGAACCGGAGAAATTATACTGCGGGTCCATTCCGTTAAGGTAATTGAACATGGCCATGTTGTCAAGGGTCACATAAACCCGGAGCAACGATACGCCAAGTTTCCTGGCAGCGGAAGCGGGCAGGGTATAACCCAGGGTGATGTTCTTGATGGCAAAGTAAGAAGCATCAATCAGGTAGGCATCCGATGCGGTGTAACGTGCATTTATACCGGCGCGGGGAACGTCTGTCCTGTCACCAGGTTTCTGCCAGCGGCGCAATGCGTTTTTGCTCCATGTATTTCCGGTATACATAGGGTTCATAGCACCAACGTACAGGGCGTCATACATCTGACCCCCTATGGAATAGGTGGTCATCACACTCAGGTCAATGCTCTTGAAAAAAGTCAGTTCCATGCTTGCGCTGCCATAAAGATCGGGGATACGGCTTCCGTGGTACCATTTGCTGACAGCAGCCTTTGCATAGTCGGAACTGATGTACGGATTAATGGGGTTCCCTTCTTCGTCTTTTTCGTCATATACCCAATAAAGCCTTGTACCGTTTGTAGGATCTACCCCGGCAGATTTTGCCATGTAGAATGTCCTGATAGGCAACCCTACTTTGTAAATATAGTTGCCACTCACGATTTCAGGAGCGTCAGCTGTCAGTTCCAGGATTTTGTTGTTTACCCTGGAGCCCATAAAGGTAACCCTCCATCCAAAGTTACGGGTATCAACCAATTGGGCAGACAGTGTCAATTCAAGCCCTTTGTTGACCATGGTACCCACGTTGGCATCGTATCCGGTGAAACCGGTAGAGAGCGCCATGGGATAACTCAGCAGCATGTCTGAAGTCAGACGGTTGAAGTATTCAAAACTCAGGTCTAACCTACCTCCAAACAAGCGGGCGTCCAGTCCAACGTTGAAGTTGGCGTTCTTTTCCCACCGGAGATCTTTGTTCTCCAGTGATGAGATCATGGCGCCTGTATAGCCCGAGTTTGGATAGCCCAGATCATAGAAACTCTGCCATGCATATAAGGTTCCCAGATCGTCGTTACCTTGTACACCATAGCTGACCTTCAAGGCCAGGTTGTTAATCCAGGTTACGTTCTGCATGAAATTCTCCTGTGTAATGCGCCAGTTGGCACCAACAGACCAGAATTTTCCCCAGCGGCTGTCCTTATAGAAGCGGGAGGTACCGTCTGTACGGAAGGAAGCGGAGAAATAGTACCTGTCCTTGAAGTTGTAATTCAAACGGGAAAGGTAAGATTCAATCCTGTAAGCATTGGAATAGGAGTCAGCATCGGCAATGGTTGTGCCGGGGCGAAGTTCCATAATTCCGTCCACCAGGTTGGTCTTCTGGGCCGTAAGGTAGCTGTAGGAATAGTTGTAAAACTCGTGGCCGGCAAGCAGGTCTATGTTATGGTTGCCAAAGCTGCGGTTCCATGTAAGCAGCTGGTTAAAGGTAAAGCTTAAGGTGCGGCCGTTGCTCTTGGTGAGCCGTCCGTTGGAACTGGCGGCGTTACCATGGTACATGTTGTAAAATGTAGTACTGTTGGAACTCACGTAGTCGACCCCGAAGTTGGCCGTCAGCTTGAGACCTTTGAGCCATCCCGCCTTGTCCTGATCTGACCCCAGGGCCAGGTAGGTACGTGCACTCACGTTGTCACCTGTATTAATGAACTTGTCATCGTAAAGTGTGCCCACACTACTGAAGTCGTTCAGGTTAGGACGGGTAACACCATAGTCAAGTTGTTTATTTCCAAGCTCGTCCAGCAGGTCCTTACCGGTTTCGTCCTTAAGCCATACAGGGTAAATGGGGGCCATGAACTGGGCGCTGTACCAAACGTTGGCGTAGGCAGATCCGGTGTAACCGGAGGAGTTGGCGGTTGTCATGGCTGCTGACAGGTTAATGCCTGCCTTTACCCAGTCGTTCACCTGGCTGTCCACGTTGGCACGTCCGGAAAAACGACGGAAAGAAGTGGTTTTCAGAACACCATCTTCATCCAGGAAGCCAAGTGACATCAGGGCTTTGGTCCTGGCACTGCCGCCGGAAACCGTTAACTGGTGCTCGTGGCGGAATGCATTCAGATGTTCAATTTCATCCATCCAGTTTTCATTCCAGGCTGATACGGCGTCGGACCTGACAGCTCCGGTAGCCGGGTCTATCAATGTTGCCCAGGTGTAGTTTTTATAAGGATTGTAAGTTTCTCCCCCCAGGGCGGATGATAAGTCATTCATGGCATTCTGTGAAGCAACTTCCCACGGGTAACCGTTGTCAAATGCATAGGTGTTGCGTAATGATTCGTAGGTCATGTTCACGAAGTCCTTCTGATCTACCATGTCATAACGTTTGAGTGCACGGTTGGATATACCTGCGCTGCCGTTATAGGTGATACTTACTTTTTCTGATGTTGCCTTTTTGGTGGTAATCATAATAACACCATTGGCACCACGGGCACCGTATAGGGCTCCTGAGGAAGCATCTTTCAAAACGGTCATGCTTTCAATGTCAGCAGGGTTTATGGCGTTGAGGTTCCCATTGTAAGGAATTCCGTCCACAACATACAACGGTGTCTGGCTGGCATTGATGGACCCGTATCCGCGGATAATCACCGAGGCCCCCGAACCGGGCTGTCCGGAACCGGAGGTGGTAATAACACCAGTGGAAAGGCCATCCAAAGCCTTGGTCACGTTGGACACAACGCGTCTTGCCAGCTTCTGGCTGTCAACAACAGTTGCAGAGCCGGTCAGTGATTCTTTCTTTGCTGTACCATAGGCGACCACAACAACGTCTTCCAGCGCTATAGCATCGGGATACATTATCACATCAACTACCGCTCTGCCATTGATGTCTGCAACAACCGTCTGCATCCCAACAAAAGAAAAACGGAGGGTGTTGCTGCCAGCCGGCACGTTAATAGAATAGACACCATCCAGATTGGTTTGCGCGGTAATAGTTGTTCCCGCTACAACCACTGTCACATAGGGTATT
This sequence comes from Bacteroidales bacterium UBA5226, assembly GCA_002409325.1. GTDB lineage: Bacteria > Bacteroidota > Bacteroidia > Bacteroidales > UBA932 > DMER64. The sequence goes on from DHUU01000006.1 coordinate 57,470, forward strand.
GGAGCACCATCTTCCGAGGAAGTTACCGTCCCGGTAACCCTCTGTTGAGCAAACAATGCTGTGAACCCCATTATGACTGACAAAGTCAATAAAAGGAATTTTTTCATCTGTCTTTTTTTTAGGTTAGTAAATAGTTTATAGGGTTTATCTTAAAGTGCAACGCAATATACAAAGATATAAATATTTTTCAATTCAAAACCTTTACCCTGCCGTGATTGAATTTTTAAGCACTTATTACCAAGGATTCCCATGCTTTTGCCATCTGCTGCTGTTGCTCATACCACAAGAACGGGAAGCTTATCCTTTTTGCCGAGGCTTCCCGTTCTTCGTGGTGAAGCGACCTCCTGCAGGAAAGGCTGAAGCCCCGGCGTACCCAAATCACACCGTTTTTTGACTCAGTGGCCGTACCTGTAAGAAAAAGTGGGACCCGCGTACGCAAGATTCAGTCGGAATTTCATATAAAAATTATCGTATATATTTGCAAGTATGAATTATGCCATGAATTTTTTTCCTTTGCGTGAGGTTAAACGTTTTGACCTTGTCAGGATGCCCAGACGGGTAAGCTGGTATTTAAGGCCAGTTGCGTGGTTGTTGAGTTTTCCTTCTGTCTGGCGCCACCGTACCAAGATTTTTACAGTAGATATGGAAGGTGTAAAGCCTCCCTATTTATTATTATGCAATCACAATGCCTTTTATGATTTTATGGTAGCCACGGTAGCTACCTTTCCTCACCAGGCATTCTATGTGGTGGCAGTAGACGGATTCATAGGAAGGGAATGGCTGATGCGGCGCATAGGATGCATCGGTAAACGCAAATTTACCAATGACATTGCCCTGATCCGACATTTAAAAACAGTGGTGGAAAGGGGAAAGATAGCCGCCGTATACCCCGAGGCCCGTTATTCCCTTTGCGGAACAAATGCCGTATTGCCGCCTTCGCTGGGCAAGCTTGTCAAACACCTGAATGTGCCTGTTGTTACCCTTATAACGTACGGTCACCACATCAATGCTCCTTTCTGGAATAACAAAACACGCGGAGTAAGGACAAAAGCCACCATGAAACGCATAATTACCGGCGAAGAAGCCTCTCGGATGCCCGTAGAACAAATAAACCAGGTCATTAGCCAGGCGTTTGAATACGATGATTTTGCCTGGCAACGTGAAAACAAGATACCGGTCACATATAAAGAAAGAGCACGAGGATTGCACAAAGTATTGTATCAGTGTTCCGGTTGCAGGACTGAGTACAAGATGGATTCAGGAGGAACTGAAATCTGGTGCAACCATTGCGGCAGGCGCTGGATTATGTCTGCATACGGTGAATTGAAAGCCCAGGAAGGAGAAACTCACTTTGTCCATATTCCCGATTGGTATGAGTGGGAGAGAGAACAGGTTCGCAGAGAAGTGGAGGAGGGCCGTTATTGTTTTAAAGGGAACGCCTATGTAAGGATGCTGCCCAATTCTAAAGGTTTTGTTGATTTTGGCCAGGCGGTTCTGATCCACGATATGGAAGGCTTTAAACTGGAAGGGACCCATGATGGTGCCAAATATACACTAAATATCCCGGCCCAATCTGTCTATTCCTGCCATATAGAATACAATTACGGCAAATACAAAAGAGACTGTGTTGATCTCAATACCCTGAACGATTCTTATTGGGTTTTTCCGGAAGGCGATGATTTCTCGGTGACCAAGATATCCCTGGCCACCGAGGAATTGTTCAATTACAAAAAATTATAAGCTTTCCCGTAGGACAATTGCTGTTGCAGGAAATCCTGAGCATATTCCAGTTTAAGGTCTTTGATCTCACCTTTCCTGTTATATACCGGAATGATATTGGGATTGAGGAAGCCTCCATAAGGCTTCAGCTCCAGGGCAGCGTAACGTTCCAGCACTTCCCTGTGCAATTCCTGGTCTACCTGAATGGCGTATTGTTCAACCAGGAACCTGCCCGCCTCGATATCCCCTTCTGATTTGATCTGTTGCATTTGGGCAAGCAATGTGGCAAACAGCTGGCGAAGCTCCCCAAAATCGTTGATCACAAAGTAAGTTTTCCCATCGCGGACCTTTCTTTCAATGGCGTTGCCGTTTTGCAGTGCCCATGAAGCGATCAGCTGACGGCATTGCATGTGCGCCTGTGTTATGTTTCTTCCCGGTTCTATGCGTACCAGCTGGGTAAAGAGGCCATTGCGGATATAATTGATATATTCAGCTTTATAAGCTTCGGGATCGGACAGAATTCCCAGTTCTGCAAGTTTGGGATCTGCAAGGTAATATAAGGCAAACAGATCTGCCCGCGCTTCTTCGAGTGTAGAACTGTATTCTCCCAGCGCATTTGACGACACCCCCGGCATTAGCTGGCCGGAACCGTGCCCCAGGCATTCGTGCAGATCAGTGTGCAGATCTCCCGTTATTGCCCCGTATTGCTTGATAAGCGCCACTTCCTTCTCATCCCAGGAAAATTCGCCAAGCACGCTTTTTGGCGATTCCTGCGCCGATTTGTCATAGGCGTTCGTAATGTTGGCAATGGTAACGGATTTTGATCCGAATTCCTTTCTGATCCAGTCCGAGTTGGGCAGGTTGATGCCTATGGGTGTGGAAGGGTAGGAATCACCTCCCAGCATAACAACGTTAATTACTTTGGCCGAGACTCCCGTAACCTGTTCTTTTCTGAACCGCGGATCAATAGGGGAATTGTCTTCAAACCACTGAGCATTTTGGCTGATGATGGTCGTTCTGCGGGAAGCATCCTTGTCAGTAAAATAGACGTTCCCTTCCCAGGAACCTTTTCTTCCCAGAGGATCTCCATATACTTCAATGAACCCGTTGATAAAGTCTGTGAATGATTCTGTGTCCCGGACCCAGGCCACATTGAATGCATCCCAAAGAGCCAGGTCTCCGGTTTGATAATAATCTCTCAGTGTTTTGATGTAAGAGGCTTGTTCAGGGCTCTGAGCCACCCCGGCAGCTTTTTCCAGCCAATGGCAGATCTTCTGGATTGCAGGCCCGTACATTCCATCGGCTTTGTAAATTTCTTCAAATACCGCTCCCTCTTTCCGTGTCAGACGGCTGTTCAGACCATATTCAACGGGGCGCCGGTCACTGGTGTCCTCCATGGCGGCGTAGAATTCCTCGGCCTGCACCCGGTTTACACCGTCGTAAAAATTGGTTGATGATGTCAGGAGCAGATCGCCTTCCTTTCCCATACTTTTACGCATTTTGTACAACCCGGGACTGCACATGATATCTACCATGGAGTCTATGTCTGCATGGACTTCTGAATTTTCCAGGAGTTGTTTCATGTAATCGGCAGAACATGAGGGCAGGATCTTTTCCTCTGCATAATGGTGGTGTATTCCATTACTGAAAAAAACCCGTTTGGCATAGACCAGAAATTCCTGAAATTCGGGAGTTTCTCTATCGCCCGTATAGGTCTCAAGAATGGCTTCAAGGCATTTTCTCACTTTCAGGTTGTGTTTGAAATTCTGGTCCCAGAAAATGTCCCTGCCACATTTAGCCGCTTCTCCCATATAATAAATAAAAGTTTTCTGCTGTAAATCCAGCTCGTCCCACCCGGGAACCTTATACCGGATTATCTTGATATCTGCAAATTCTTCTACCAGGTATCTGAATTCTGATTCCTGACTTTTTGTCCCTTCAGGTCCCCGGGCGCAGGATATGCCTGCTATGCCTGCCATGCAGGCAAAAGCAATTTTCATTATTTTCATTGTTATGCTAATGATTACGGATTTTTTGCACACTCCGGTTCAGATGACGCACCAGGGTAAAGGCGGTAATAGCCACAGGAATGACCAGCGGAAGCCAGGAAAGGACCGCGTTGCCTTCAGGCTGGAAAAATTTCCCGGTAGAAAAACCGGCAGGGATGCTGTCCCGGAAGCGGTCTTCCAAACCCTTAATATGCCATTGCAATGAATTGCGCTCTGCCCTGAGCTGTTCAATAGTGGTGATATGCGAGTAGATGGTTTTTCTGCTTCTCATAGGTCATTCCTCCCGGTATTGGGGTCTTTTTCCTCAAAGAACATTTTTGCGAACAACCGGACAAAAGTATTCACAAACAACTTCTTTCTCAAAAGGAAGAAGACCAGGAACAACAACAGAAAGAAACCTCCGGTTATGAAAGAAGCTGCTACGGCATTGTCAAGTATTGTACCCAGCCATCCGTTGAACCCTGTGGCCAGAAAAACCAATGCAACCAGAAGCACAAGTAACAGAAGAAAAGTACTGAGAAACTGGTTGATGACCAGACTCAGGTTTTCAACCAATCCCAATTTGAACGCATCTGACTTCAGGCCAAGGTATTCCTTAACCGATTCTTTAATGTTCATTGTGCTTGTTCTTTAGGCTTCCAGGCCCTCTTCCTGGTTTTTAGGGAAACGCTTGTGGTATTCTTTTTTAATCTCGTCAACTCCCTTATCTACCGTCTCTTTGATTTTTTCTCTTGTTTCACTACCTTTTGCGGGAGCAAACAACAGTGCCAGTGTGGCACCAATCACTGCGCCACCCAATAATGCGAGTACATGTGAACTTTTCATAATACAGGAATTTTTTGATGATTTATCTTCTTACAAAGATAATAAAAAAAGGATTATCTTTACGTTATGAAAAGGGTTATACTTTTGTGTCTGTTTGGATTTTGCCTGTTATTCTCTGGTTGCGAAAAATGTATTATACCCTGTGACAGGTATGAGCATAACCTGCTGTTATATATGGCAGCCGATAACAGCCTTTCAGAGATCTCTCAGGTCAATATGACGGAGATCATAACAAATGCAGTAGTCCCTTCAGATCATGCACTTTTTGTATTCATAGACAGAAAAAACCAGGGAGCCTTCCTTATCCGGGCCAAGACGCGCAACAGTATACTCATCCTGGATACCCTCCAGAGGTATGGCGATGTCAATTCCATGGAACCGGAACTGCTAAGCCGGGTAATAGGACAAGCCAGGGACGAGTGTCCCGCCAAAACTTACGGTCTGTTGTTATGGTCACATGGAACAGGCTGGCTGCCCCGTGGACTTTATGGTGAAATCCCGCAATACCCGGTAAAACCTTTATCACTTATAACTCCTTTTGAATACGATATTACCGATCCGGCCTACCCCGGGACAAAAACTTTCGGACAGGATGGCACTACCGAGATGGAGATCAGCGATCTGGTGACTGCACTACAGAATTACCATCACGAATATATTTGTTTTGACGCCTGCCTGATGGCTGACATTCAGACGTATTACCAGCTCAGGGATGCCTGTGATTATATCATGGGATCTCCCGCAGAAATCATTGATACAGGTTTTCCTTACAACAAACTGACCTCTGCGTTGTTCCCCTATAAAGGCCTGACTAGTCTGACCTCACTGTGCGATGCTTATTATGATAAGTACAATTCCAAAACAGGATATAACCGTTCCGGAACCATATCCCTGGTCAGGACAGACCGTATCCCTGGATTAGCTCAGGCTTTCAAGACCCTTGTAAACAATGGAGGAGTTGATCCCCAGGGTTTAAACAGAACCAGTCTGCAAACGTATGATCGCCTGACTGAACATGTTTTCTGGGATATTGACCAGATGGCCGGACTCCTTGGCAGCGCCAATGATTATGCCCAATTCAGGACTGAGCTGGATAAGACAGTGGTTTACAAAAAAACAACCGAAAAGTTCATCACCATACCCATAATCCATTTTTCCGGATTGGCAGCCTATCTGCCAACTACTGTTCTTCCCCGAACGCAGTCGGCTTTCCGCTCCGGCAGCTGGAATCATTTCCTGGAGTGGTTGCCGCTGTCTGATTGATTTTGCATAATCCGGGATTTTATTTAATTTTGCGCGCCCTGAGAGGACCTTAGTAAGGTGCCATGGGATTCGGGAATATTCCTGGATTGAGTAACACTATCAACTAAACACTGTTATGAAACAATTTGAAATCAACGCCCACAAACGTGGCGAATTCACAAAAGCAGCAGTAAAACAACTGCGCAGAGAAGGAATGGTACCTTGCGTACTATACGGAAACGAGACGGAAAACATCCATTTCTCAGTTCTGGAAAAAGACCTGAAGGATCTTATCTATGTACCTTCATCTTATATCATATCAATTAATATTGACGGGAAAAAGAGCCTGTGCATCCTTCATCAGGTGCAGTATCATCCGGTATCAGAAAGGGTGCTTCATCTTGATTTTCTGGCCATTGATTCCGCTAAGCCCATTACTATCCAGGTGCCTGTATACATATCAGGAAATTCAGAAGGAGTCCGCCAGGGCGGTAAACTGCAGATTCTAAACAGGAAACTTCTTATCAATGGCTTTTTGAAAGACCTGCCCGACCAACTCAATATTGATGTAACAGACCTTACTTTGGGCAAAACCATCACCGCCGGAGACCTCAAATATGATAACATCAGGATCATGTCCCCGAAAGGCACTATCATCTGCATGGTCAAAATGACAAGGGCTGCTACTTCTACTACTGCAGCTGCTGTTGAAGAAACTGAAGAAAAGCCTGCGCAGGCATAGGCATTTTTGCTGAATCATGTCTTATCTGGTAACAGGACTGGGAAACATAGGAACTGAATATACCGGCACACGTCACAACATCGGTTTTTCGGTTCTCGATGCCTGGGCCTCGTTGCGGAAAACAACTTTTTCCACCCTGCGGTATGGATCGCTGGCCAGTATTAAACACGCCGGTAAGGAAGTATGGTTGCTTAAACCGTCCACTTATGTGAATCTTAGCGGTAAAGCCGTCCGTTATTGGATGAAGGAAGAAAGCATCCCGCTGGAGAATCTGATTATCGTAGTGGATGATGTGGCCCTGCCATTCGGGAAACTCAGGATGCGGGCACGGGGAAGCGACGGAGGCCACAATGGCCTGAAAGATATTTCAATTATTCTTGGGACCGAAGAATATGCCCGTCTGAGAATTGGGGTCGGGGGCGATTTTCCAAAAGGATATCAGGCAGACTATGTGCTGAGCCGATGGAATGAGAAGGAAATAATGGAATTGCCTTTTATATGCAACAATGCCATTGAAGCGCTGGAATTATTCATCCGGCAGGGGATTGACCGGGCGATGAACCTGGTAAACACAGTCGATCCCGGAAACTGAACTTATGCGAATAGACAAATACCTTTGGGCAATCCGGGTTTTTAAAACCAGGGCCGATGCTGTTGATGCCTGCCGGGGATCCCGTGTTAAAATTGACGGGCAGTGTGTGAAACCTTCCCGGGAAGTTCATCAGGGCGATACCATAGTTGTCAGGAAAGGAGCAGTCTACTATGAATATCTTGTGCTTCAGCCAATTGACAGACGCCAGCCTGCAAAGGATGTGCCCCTTTTTGTCAGCGATGTTACTCCTGCAGAAGAATTGGATAAGCTGAAACTGCCCAGCGAAACAGTAGTTATTTACCGCAAAAAAGGAACCGGTCGCCCCACTAAGAAGGAACGCCGTCAATTGGATGATATTATGGATATTAACGGGTAATCTCCAGGAGTTTAGTCTTACCCCGTGGAATGATTTTCCAGTAATCCACAGATGCCGGAACCAGCAGGCACCTATTTTCAGAACTGTAATAAACCCCATCTGTTTCAATACCCGATGCGCCTTCCAATTCCAGATAGACCACAAATTTATCTGAAGCAAATGCGTCAATTTCCATTTGTTGGTCCAACTCCAGTAAACGTACGGTAAAAAAAGGGGAGTCGGCCAGAACACCTGAAGTGGTCGGATCTGGAATGTGTTTACTGTAATCAATCGCGTCCAGGGCCAGTTCCAGGTGCATTTCCCGGGCAGTCTCCCGCTTGTGTTCCCTTCCCCAGTCGTATACCCGGTAAGTGATGTCCGAAACCTGTTGTACCTCGGCAATGGTCAGTCCGCCACCGCATGCATGAATCAGCCCGGCTGGGATGAAATAGCATTCCCCTTTTACAGGGGTGATACAATTCATCACCTCGGGCAAGGTTTCATTTTCACAATGGGAATAAAACACTTCCGGAGTCATATCACGGCTAAAGCCAAGATAAAGCCGCGCCCCGGGTTTGGCATCCAGGATATACCACATTTCAGTTTTCCCGTAAGCGTGGTGCATGGCCGCTGCCCTTTTGTCGTCAGGATGTACCTGTACCGAAAGGAAATCATTGACGATCAGATATTTTATGAGCAAAGGAAATTCATCTCCGCAGGCATCATAGACCCCCGCGCCCACCAGGTCGGCAAGGTACACTTCAAGGGCCTCGTTAATGGTGTTTCCTTTCAAAAAACCATTCTCAATTACCGACGTATCCCTGTTCAGGCCACTCAGGACCCAGGTCTCGGCCCCCCAGACGCGCTCCTTGAAGATGGGTTTAAAACTAAGAGGATACAGATTCGTGCTGTTGTTCATAGGTTATGTTTAATTGTGGGCCAGAAGCCAGTTTTTTATTCAGGTAGAGCAAGGTCAGGCCAAGCAGAATCACAGAGGCAGCCAGTGCAATGTAAAAAAAGTTGTTGCCTATAAGAGACCTCAGAGACGCATCTGCAGAAATCTGGGGGAACAAGCCTGCCAGAAGGAATGACAATCCGTTATTAATCGCATGCAGGGCTACACAGCTCCAGTAGGAACGTGTCCTGTAATAAATCCAACCCAGAAGACAACCAACCAGGAAAGCCGGGATAGCCTGCCAGGGATTGGCATGGATCACACCAAACATAAGGGCAGACCATGCTATGGCTTTCCAGGGAGCCATATGCTGCAGCATCCCCTTAAGGGCAACGTTCCGCAGCAGCCACTCTTCCAGAATTGGGGCGGCAACAACAACGGCAACAAAGGTAGGCAGGTTATTTTCAGACATTTTGGCAAAAATTTCCTTCATGAATTCAGGCATTTCCAGCCAATCGGTCAGGGGATCCATGATTACCGATAAAGTAACGATCAAAACTGGCAGTATCAGGATGAAAACAGGGAGCGGCACCCGGCCAAGACGGGCGCCTGGGTTTGGATAGGGTGGTGTGCTCTGTCCTAACGCCTGGTGGTAGTTATTCCGGGCGCGTAAATACACGTAGAAAAACACAAAGATGAAAGGGATCACATATATCACAGGGGTGCTCCACCCGGAAGCACCGGTCAGTGAGAGGGCCCCGGGGCGTATCAGGTTGATTATAAACACTAATGAAGCGGTAATAATGGTGCCTCCAACCAAAAGGATGGCAAGCATTATTAGCCATGATTCTCCCAATTTTGGGCGGTAGTAGTCAAAATATTTTCTCATTGGACTAAGGAGTTTGTTAAAACAATGGATTTGGGTATATACCTTCCCGGTGCAGGGATCGCAGCCTGGCCACCACGCCATCCCGGTCTTCCCGGTAGGTAACACCAAACCAACGGGCATTGGTCTGTAATACGTGACAATTTCCTTCCCCTGATCTGATGATCTGGTTTACCAAGGTAGGAAGGTGATATTCAGAAGCCGGTTCCTGAATGTGCTGTGCCAGAAATTCTGTGACCAGACGCTGTGCTTTTGGATAAACATCGGGCAGAAATCCCCAGCAATTCATAGAACACAGATCGCCGGGGCTTAATTCCAACTGGTTAGTCTCTTCATTATTGCCTGGGATAGTGCAATATATCTTTTCATTGTCGTACCGCTGGATTTTGAATCGCTCCACCACATCTGTCAAAAGTCCCCGGGCGTTGCTGTGACATATCCCCCTTGATACAGGTCCGGAAGGGGAAAGTGTGTTTTCCAGCCGGTACCCGACCATGGCGCAGGAACCCTCATCCAGGTCTTTCCGGACCAGGAAGTCACGCAGAACGCAGAAAGCATCGCGTCCGTAAAAATCATCTGCATTGATGATGCCAAAGGGTGAGTCTACACATTTTGCCGTTGTAAGCAAGGCATGCCCCGTTCCCCAGGGTTTCTCCCTGCCCGCAGGGGGGCTGTAGGGAGCCGGGATATCTTCCAATTCCTGTGTGACGAACTCAAAAGAGAAACTCCTTCCGTATCGTGCTACACACACGCGGTCGAATGCTTCCCTGAATGATTCCCTTATGACAAAAACAATCTTTCCAAATCCTGCCCCGAGGGCATCATAAATGGAATAATCCATGATTGTTTCTCCGTTAGGGCCCAGTCCGTCCAATTGTTTAAGCCCGCCGTAGCGGCTGCCCATACCGGCAGCCATGATAACCAATGTTGGCCGCATATTGAAAATCCTCTTATATTTGTTGTGGAAAATCCATTCTCATGTCTAAACGTTTCACATATGACCGTTTTTTGAAGCCGCTCAGAAACAGGTATTTTATTGTGACTCTGATCTTCATAGTCTGGATGCTTTTTTTTGACAACAACAGCTTAACAAGCTGGGTAAGAACGCTGGGAGAATACTCTGCAAACAAGTCTCAGCAAAGATACTACAAAGAAAAGATTCATCAAACCGAAAGCAAGTTAAGGGAATTACAATCCAATAAAGATTCCCTTGAAAAATTTGCCAGAGAAAATTATTATTTTCACCGGCAGGACGAGGACGTGTTTATTATTACACCAGGTCCATCAGATCCCTCAGATCGCTCCCCATATAGGTAGGGGCACCATCACAAGGCTGCCCCTCCGGGTTATAATAATACTGATCAATTCCAAAAACCTGGGCTCCTTCTATATCAGTCTGAAAATTATCCCCCACCATAAGCGTTTCTTTTTTCTTCCCGTTGATAGAGGTAATGGCCGCGGAAAAAATCTTCGGGTTTGGCTTATGAAAACCCACTTCCTCGGATATGAACACCCGGTTACCGAAAAAACGGTCCAGACCGCAGTTCCGGATCTTGTCGTACTGGACCTGCCTGAACCCGTTTGTCAGAAGAGCCAACTGGCAGCCTTTATTTTGAAGGTATTCCAGGACCATGCTGGCATAAGGAACCAGCTTTGTTTTGGTTGGCATCAATTCAAGGTATTGCTCTCCAAAAACTGGACCCAGGTGCCCGGCATCGGGTACACCAGCCTGTTCAAGCGTAATGACAAACCGAAAGTCGCGGAGTTTTTGCTGTGTGATCTGCCCCGCCTCATACATTTCCCATAACTGCTTATTGCAGGTACGGTACACTTGATAAAAGGCTGCAGGATCGTCTATGTACTTGAGAAGACCGTGATCCCGTACCAATTCGGTAATGCATTCCAGGGCGTTACCTTCAAAATCCCAAAGCGTATTGTCCAGATCAAAAAGAAAAAAGCGGTACTTCATAGAGATCACGATTGCTAATGACCTGTGTAATTGCGTGGTGTGATCTGGAGCAGCTCATCTTTTACCTCCTGGCTAATGTCCAGGTTGCGAATAAAAGCATGCAGGTATTCTTTATCTATGTGCATGTTGGTGCGGGTGAGTACCTTCAGTGTTTCGTAGGGCTGGGGATAATTTTCCCTTCTGAGAATGGTCTGTATGGCCTCAGAAATGATGGCCCAGTTCTCGTCAATATCTTTTTCAATGGCTGGCATGTTGAGTAGCACTTTTTCGAATCCCCTTTGCAATGACTTGAATGCCAACAGCGTATGCGCCAAGGGAACCCCCAGGTTACGTAAAACGGTGGAGTCTGTAAGGTCACGTTGTAACCGGGAAATAGGCAGTTTGGCGGCCAAATGGTCAAAGATGGCATTGGCAACCCCAAAGTTGCCTTCTGCATTTTCAAAATCAATGGGGTTGATCTTATGGGGCATGGCCGAAGAACCAATCTCCTGGTCCTTGATATGTTGCTTAAAATAATTCATAGATATGTAAGACCACATATCCTTGCTTAGGTCAATACATATGGTGTTGATCCGGCTCAGATTGTGACAAAGGGCGGCTATGTGGTCGTAATGTTCTATCTGTGTTGTTGGAAAAGAACGTGGAATTCCCAATGTGTTGTTCAGAAATTTGTCGGCAAACTTGTGCCAGTCAATCTGTGGGTATGCGAGATTGTGAGCGTTAAAATTCCCTGTAGAGCCCCCGAATTTTCCTGTAAAGGGAACCTGTTCCAGGCTTTTGAGCTGTTCTTCCAGCCGGACTTTGAAGACCTGGATCTCCTTGCCCAACCTGGTTGGAGAAGCAGGCTGTCCGTGTGTATGGGCCAGCATAACTACCGGAGCCCACTCTCTGGACCTTACTTCCAGCATATCAATGACATTTCGCAACAAAGGGATGTATTCTTTTTGTATCCCGTGTTTCAGGCTCATGGGAATGGCCGTGTTATTGATGTCTTGTGAAGTCAGTCCAAAATGTACAAATTCACAATACTTATCCAGCCCGAGGGCTTTCATTTTGTTCTTCAAAAAGTATTCTACCGATTTTACATCGTGGTTTGTGACCTTTTCCTGTGCCTTGATAACCTTGGCATCGGTAATGGAAAAATTTTTGTACAAATTACGAAGAATGGGGAACCAACGTGAATCCACATCTTTTAACTGGGGCAGCGGCAGTTTGCACAAAGCAATGAAATATTCTACTTCTACATGAAGCCTGTAACGTATTAGTGCGAATTCCGAAAAATACTGATTCAGGGGAGCTGTAACGGTATAATACCTTCCGTCAATAGGGGAGATGGCCAGCAACGGGTTAAATTCCATGGTGATATGATTTGATTAATGCTCAAATATACTCATTTTTTTGTACAACGTAATCATCTGTACCGCATGTGCAACATCGTGAACACGAAGAATGGAGACACCTTTTAATAACAGTTGAAGGTGAAGGGCCGAGGTGCTGATCAGTGCGTTTTCAGGCGTTGTGCCCAAGGGAAGATATGTCATTCTTTTTCTTGATATCCCCGCAAGCAAAGGAGCGCAGGGCTCCCCCTTTTCGTTCCGGGGGACCAGCGAATGCAGTGATGAGAGCACCTCAAAATTCTGGTCAACATCCTTTTTGAATCCAAATCCGGGATCCAGGATGAATTCCCTGACACCATACCTGTCTGCGGCCTCCGATACCTTTTGAAAAAAAAGGGTTATGGCCCGGGGCCCCTGATAAGGTTCCTGATGCATAGCAATCCATGGCAAATCAAGAGATGCGATCAAAGGCAACATAGCCTTGTCAAAGTTTCCTGCAAAAATGTCGTTTACCCAGAACCGGCCAAGTATTGAATAGGCTTTTTCCACAATCATGGGCCGGAAAGTGTCAACAGAAAAAAGAATATCGGGATAATTTTCTTTAGCCAGCTTAAGAACGGGTTCCAGCCTGTTCCATTCTTCTGCCGGAGATGGCCATGATGCCCCGGGCCTGGTTGAGCAGGCGCCTATGTCCACGATGGCAGCTCCTTCCTGCAACATGTTTGCGATACGATCAAGAGCGCTGGCCGGGTCCATGGCACGCGAGCCGGCGTAAAAAGAATCGGGGGTACAGTTGACCACCCCCATAATTGCAGGGAAGCTGATATTCATAAAACAAAAGTAATAAAAAACAGATAAGGTTTTTTTTATATAATTTTGTAATATGTTGATTGTTCTGGAAGGTTTGGACGGAGCCGGTAAATCCACCCAACTAAAAGCAATGGAAGCGTATTTTAAAAAGCGCACCAGGCCGGTGCACTTCATGCACTTTCCCTGCTATGATACTCCTGTATACGGGTCTTTAATAGCCCGGTTTCTCCGTGGTGACAGTGGCCCTATTGATGCAGTGGACCCCTACCTGGTATCATTGCTTTTTGCTGGAAACCGTTTTGAGATGGCTCCCCGGATAAGAAGCTGGCTGCAGGATGGGGAAGTGGTGCTTCTGGACAGGTACGTTTATTCAAATATTGCATTTCAATGTGCAAAACTCAAGAATCCAGGGGAAAGGGAACTACTTCGTGATTTTATTCTGAAAATGGAGTACGAACATTTTGGAATTCCCAGGCCCGAGGTGAACCTGTTTCTTGATGTTCCGCTCTCCTTTGTCAAGGAAAAACTGGAATCCCCCAGGCAAGGCGAAGATCGATCCTACCTGCAAGGGAAGGACGATATTCATGAGGCATCCCTTACGTTCCAGCAGCGTGTCCGGGATGTTTACCTGGAACAGGCACAGGGCGATAAGTCTTTCAGGGTCATTTCCTGCAACGATCAAAAAGGGAAGATGGCTGACTGGCCGGTTATATTTGAACGGATTATACCATACCTGCCATGAGAAAAATTTCCAGGATCTTACTGGGACTGCTTTTTGTGTTTTCGGGTTTTGTCAAGGCAGTGGATCCGGTAGGATCATCATTGATTTTCAAGGAATACTTCCACGCTTTCGGGATAGGATTCCTGGAGCCCTTTTCCCTGATTTGCGGGATCACACTGTCTGCCGTTGAATTCACACTGGGAGTCTTGGTCCTTCTGGACTTTCGCAAGCGGATTGCCGCCTGGGGAGTTTTTCTGTTCATGTCTTTTTTTACGATACTGACCTTATTCCTGGCAATATTTGATCCGGTGCAGGATTGCGGATGCTTTGGCGATGCTGTGAAATTAACCAACTGGCAGACTTTTTTTAAAAATCTATTTTTCTGGCCCTTTGCCTTGTTTCTTTTTTTACAGAGAAACAGGACAGCTCCCGTAGCCAGGGGAGCTGCAGAGTGGCCGGTCTTCATTTTTTTTGCATTAGTGATCACTTCTGTGTCTGTCTACAGTTACAGGCACCTTCCCCTGATTGATTTCAGGGGATATAAAATTGGAAACAATATCGCCGCCCTGCTGGAAGAAGCCCGTCTGAATCCCGAATTTATCTTTACCACAGAACTGATATACAATCGTGAAGGAGAAGAAAAAGTTTTTTTGCCGGATTCACTTCCCGACAGTACCTGGGCATTTGTCGATTCGCGTACAAGAACAACGGCCACAGGTGTCCGTCATAAAATATCCGATTTTTCGGTACGGGACAAGTCGGGGCACTCCGTTACCGATTCCATCCTGGCAGTTAAGGCCACTGCTCTAGTACTGCTGGTTGCCTCTGAAGAGAACCTGCAGGCGAAAGTGCTGGCCCCCCTGGAGTTACTCATAGCTGAAAACCGGGAAAAGGGTCTTCCTTACTATGCCATCAGTGCCCTGCCGGCAGTTGTCACACAGGAGTTGTTGATGGAATACGGGATAGTCATGCCTGTCTATATGGCAGACTTAAAAACAGTGCTAACCATGATACGCTCCACACCCGGATTGATGGTGATAAAGGAGGGGGTCGTACTCGCCAAATATGGTTTTAGGGATTATCCTGATCCCGAAACGTGGAGTAAACTAGTGAACGAAGATCCGGAACTAGTGGTTGCCAGCACCAGCATCCGCAACAGGCTGAGAATGCAGCTTTTTATTGCCGGCCTGCTTTTATTTATCTTTCTGCTGCGTAAAGGATTCTGGTTTGCGCGGTCACGTTTCTGATCAGAGTTTCCTCTTGACTTCAACAATGGTGTAGGCTTCTATGATATCACCGGTTTTGATGTCGTTGTATCCGTCAATGTTCAGACCGCAATCGTAACCGGCCTGTACTTCTTTGACATCGTCCTTGAAACGTTTGAGTGATCCAAGCATACCGGTGTATATGACAATGCCGTCACGGATTATCCGCACTTTGGCATTGCGTGTGATCTTGCCTTCCTTTACCATACAACCGGCAATGGTCCCCACTTTGGATATTTTAAATATGTCCCGGACCTCGACGGTTGCCGTAATTTCTTCCTTTTCCACGGGTGCAAGCATTCCCTCGATGCCTTTATTGACATCTTCTATGGCATCATAAATGACAGAGTAGAGACGTATCTCAATCTCTTCCTTTTCTGCCAGTTTCCTTGCCGAGGCAGAGGGACGCACCTGGAAACCTATGATAATGGCATTGGATGCAGTGGCAAGGAGCACATCGGTCTCAGAGATACCTCCGACAGCCTTATGGATGACATTGACCTGAACCTCCTCGGTTGAAAGCTTGATCAACGAATCTGAAAGGGCTTCGATGGAACCGTCCACATCGGCTTTTACAATGATGTTCAGTTCCTGGAAATTTCCGATGGCAATACGGCGTCCGATCTCTTCCAGGGTAATGTGTTTCTGTGTTCTGAGTCCCTGGATCCGCATAAGTTGCTCTCTTTTTGCTGCCACTTCCCGTGCTTCTTTTTCATCTTCCATAGCAAAGAAAAGTTCTCCTGCGGCAGGAGCTCCGTTCAGGCCCAGGACAGAAGCGGGAGTAGATGGTCCGGCTTCTGTTATCTTTTGGCCCCTTTCGTTGAACATGGCCCTGACTCTCCCGGTACAGGAGCCGCTCAGGAGCACATCGCCTTGGTGCAACGTTCCAGTTTGAATCAAAATCGTAGCCAGGAAACCCCTGCCTTTATCCAGGGATGATTCAATTACCGTACCCGACGCCCGTTTGTTGGGATTGGCGCGCAATTCCAGCAGATCTGCTTCCAATAGGATCTTTTCCAGCAATTTATCAACGTTGGTTCCCTTTTTTGCAGAAATTTCCTGGCATTGGTGCTTTCCACCCCAGTCTTCCACCAGGATGTTCATATTGGCCAGTTGCTCTCGGATCCTTTCCGGGTTCGCTCCCTGTTTGTCGATTTTGTTTATGGCAAAAATCATAGGTACGCCCGCAGCTGAAGCATGGTTAATGGCTTCTATGGTCTGGGGCATGATGGCATCGTCGGCCGCTATGATGATAATGGCCATGTCCGTGACTTTGGCACCACGTGCCCTCATGGCTGTAAAGGCTTCGTGTCCGGGGGTATCCAGAAATGTTATCAGGCGGCCGTTTTTCAGCAGAACACTGTAGGCCCCGATGTGTTGCGTTATACCTCCTGCCTCTCCGGCAATCACGTTGGCATCGCGAATGTAGTCCAGCAAGGACGTTTTTCCATGGTCTACGTGTCCCATAACTGTAACGATGGGAGGTCTTTCACTCAGGTCTGCAGGATTATCGTCTTCTTCCTGGACCGAATCCTGCAATCCTGCTGTTACAAACTCAACCTGATATCCGAATTCTTCGGCAACAAGGACCATGGCTTCTGCGTCAAGCCGCTGATTGATGGAAACCATAAGCCCAAGGTTCATACATGCGTCTATAACTTTGACAACAGGAACGTCCATCAGGGTGGCCAGTTCGTTTACGGTCACGAATTCAGTCACCTTGAGCAGGTTGCTTTCCATTTCCCTGCGTTCCTGTTCTACTGCCATCCGCTGGGTTACGATCTCACGCTTTTCACGACGGTGTCTGGACCCCTTTGTTTTTCCCTTGCCTTCGGTCATGCGGGCATAGGTTTCTTTAATCTGTTTTTGGATTGCATCTTCATCCACTTCCGGATGAATGGGTTTAAACCTTTCTTTTCCACGTCCTTTCCCACGGCTGGAATTATCCGTTTTGCGGGGAGGCACTTTGTTCACGTCTACGCGTTCACGGTGTGGTTTCTGGATTCTTTCGCGTTTAACTTTCTGTTTGTCGGCTTTGGATTTCTCCTTATCCTCTGACGGTTTCTTCTTGTCAAACTGGGAGAGGTCCATCTGTCCGGTGATCTTGGGCCCTGCAAGTTTTTCAAACTCAGTTTCTATGTGGACCGGTTCTTCAGGTCTGGATGGGGAGACAGGTGTGGGTTTTTTTTCTTCTTTTGGTTTTATCCCGGTCTGGGGCTTGGAAGCAGGTTCCGGTGACGGTGCAACAACTGTTTTCCCCTCTTTGGGCTTCTCAAATTGAGTCAGGTCAATCTTTCCCACAACGGTTGGCCCTTTTTCGGGGGCAGTCTGGATATCAGCACCGGGTAAGGCCTGAGGCTTCTCTTCTGTTTTATGTTGGACAAGAGGTTCTTCTGTGGCATGGGGCTCCTGTCTTAAGACAGGTTCTGGTTTTGAAGCTGGTTCGGATTTTTCCACTGGTTCGGCCTTTGTTGCCGGTTCCTTCCCGGACGCTGGTTCAGATTTAGCCATAGACCCTGTACTGGCTGCCGGCTCCGGTTTAGCGATAGTGTCCTTCTTTGCAGCGGATTCGGGTCTGACCATAGGTTCCTGTTTTGCAGCGGGAGAGGGTGCAGGGACGGATTCTGTTTCTGCCTTGACTTTGGGTGCAGGTGAGACAGGCAGTTCTTCCTGCGATACATCTTTTACCTTAAGTATAATCTTTCTGGATTGTTCCTTTATTTGCAGTTCCTTGTCAAATTCCTTTTCAACAAGTGCATAAGCTTCCTCGGGGATTTTGCTGTTTGGGGATGAATCCACTTCTATTCCCTTTTTTTTCAGGAAATCGGTAAGGGTACCAATCCCAATGTTAAACTCCTTGACTACCTTGCTTATACGAATACCTTGTTTTTCCGACATATAATCTCCTTATTCTTTTGTATCGTTTTCAAATTCCGACCTCAGGATGCGGATCACTTCGGTCACAGTTTCCTCTTCCAGATCGGCACGTTTGACTAATTCGGGTATGGGTATGGCCAGAACGCTCTTTGCTGTGTCACAGCCGATTTGTTTGAGTGAATCGATGATCCACTGCTCAATTTCATCGTTGAATTCATCTAGCATTACGTCTTCTTCATCTTCGTCCATTTCACGGAACACATCAATTTCATAACCTATGAGCATTCCTGCCAGCTTTATATTGGACCCCCCTTTACCAATGGCAAGGGATACTTCATTGGGTTTGAGGTATACTCCTACGCGTTTTGCCTCTTCATTAATCTTTATGGATGAGATCTTGGCAGGACTCAGAGCCCTTTGTATAAGCAGTTGGGGGTTGGTGGTCCAATTGATGATATCAATATTTTCGTTCCGTAATTCCCGGACAATCCCGTGGATTCTGGAACCTTTCACACCAACACAGGCACCTACAGGATCAATCCGGTCATCGTAGGATTCAACAGCCACTTTTGCGCGTTCACCGGGTATGCGTACGATTTTTTTTATGGTGATCAAACCATCATAAATTTCGGGAACATCCTGCTCAAAAAGCCGTTCCAGGAATTTAGGTGACGTTCTGGAAAGGGTAATGACCGGTGTGTTATTCCTCATTTCCACACTTGATACAACCGCCCTGACAGTATCTCCCTTACGGAAATAATCGCTTGGGATCTGCTCCGACTTTGGCAATAAAAGCTCGTTTCCTTCCTCATCCAGCACGAGGACTTCTTTTTTCCAGACCTGGTAGACTTCGCCTACTATAATATCACCAACACGTTCCTTGTATTTGGCATACATATTGGCTTTTTCGATATCCATAATCCGCCCGGCCAGATTTTGCCTGAGCGTCAGGATTCCCCTCCTCCCGAATTCGGAGAGTTTTACCTCTTCTGTGAATGGTTCACCAACCTCGTAGGAGTCATCAATTCTGGACACTTCTTTTAGTGAAATCTGTGTATTAGGGTCTTCTACATTCTCAACAACCTCCCTGTTTCTCCAGATCTCAAAATCTCCTTTGTCGATATTGATAATGATATCAAAATTATCTGCATTTCCATACATTTTGGCCAGCTGTGAACGGAAAACATCTTCCAGAACGCTCATCATAGTAGGGCGGTCAATGTTTTTCAAATCCTTGAATTCGGCAAATGTACTGATCAGATTTAAACCTTCCATTTTGGATAATCTTTTGTTTGTAATAAAAAAGAGGACCAAAGTCCTCTTGCACGTTTTCCTAATCGGCTGCAAATATAAGCATTTTACTGAACCCCGGCAAATTTATTTCGTAATTTGCATTATTTCATAAATGGAACGAAATTTGTTCGGATTTATTAATTCATAAGATAAAATGGAACTGACTGCCGGCATTATTGCCAATCATCTGAAAGGTGAAGTAGTAGGGAATCCCGATGTTGTAGTTACGGGCATGGCGCGTATTGAACAAGGAAAGCAAGGCACGGCCTGTTTTCTTGCCAATCCAAAATATGAAAAGTATCTGTATCAGACCAAAGCATCGTTAGTGCTCATCAACAGGGACTTTACCCCGGCCGGGGAAGTATCCGTCACACTGATCCGGGTAGACAACGCCTACGAATCTGCTGCAGTCCTGCTGGGATTGTTCTCGTCTGAAAAAAAGAAAACAGGATGGGAATTTCCGCACAGCATTTCCCGGAAAGCTACCATTGGAAGGAAAGTATATATCGGAGCTCACAGTTATATTGGTAAACGCGTGCGCATAGGAAACAGTGCCCAGATCTACCCTCAGGTTTATATAGGGGACAATGTAAAGATAGGCAGCGGAACCATTCTATACCCGGGAGTGAAAGTTTACGATGATTGTGTTATTGGTGAACGCTGTATCATTCATGCCAATGCGGTGATAGGATCGGATGGGTTTGGATTTGCGCCTACATCAGACGGGAAGTACCGGAAGATACCCCAGACGGGCAATGTAATCATTGAGGACGACGTTGAGATTGGGGCCAATACGGTCGTTGACCGGGCAACTATGGGGGCAACCATAATCCGGCGTGGTGTCAAGCTGGACAACCTGATTCAGATTGCCCATAATGTAGAAGTGGGAGAAAACACCGTGATGGCTGCCCAGAGTGGCATAGCCGGCTCTTCCCGCATTGGGGCGAATTGCATGATCGGAGGGCAAGTCGGTATTGTAGGGCACCTGACGGTCGCTGACGGCACTCAGGTAGGAGCTCAGGCCGGGGTTATCGGCTCTGTCAAACAGGAGGGAAGTGTCTTGTTGGGAATGCCTGCCATTGATCACAGCCAGTATATGAGGGCATATGCCCTTTTCAGGAAATCTGGGAAAAAAGATAAATGAAGGAACAGACGATTTCCGGCGAAATCCGCTTTACAGGAGTGGGCTTACATTCAGGGACCATTAATGAAATGATCCTTTGCCCGGCCCCGGAAGGATTCGGCATCCGTTTTCAGAGAACGGATATTGCGGGAGAGCCGGTTATGGAAGCTCTGGCAGATCATGTTGCCAAGACAGAAAGAAGCACGGTTTTAGTACGGGACCAGATGAGGGTGGGTACTCCGGAGCACCTCCTGGCAGCCTTTTTCGGCATGGGTGTTGACAATGTTCTGGTAAAACTGAATGGACCGGAGGTCCCCATCCTGGACGGGAGTGCATATCCTTTTGCATCCGCGATAAAGGATACGGGAGTCCGGGAGCAGAGGGCCGAAAGATTTTGCTATAACCTACAGAATCCGGTATATTTTTCAGACAAGAACTCCGGCACAATGGTTGAGGTGGTCCCGGCCGATTCTTTTTCTGCCCGGGTGATCCTGGATTTCGATTCAGGGGTACTTGGCAAGCAGGAATTTGTTTATGACCAGGAAAGGGATTTTCTTGAAGACATTGCGCGCAGCCGTACGTTTGTATTCCTGCATGAAGTGCTGCCTCTTTTAAAAAAAGGGTTGATCAGGGGAGGGGACATGGACAATGCACTGGTTATAGCAGATAAGGATCTGAATGAAGAAGACCTCGCCCTGTTACGAACAATCTTCAATAAGCCGGGATTAAAACTTCATCAGGGCTACCTGAACAACTCGGAATTGTATTTTTCCAATGAATGTGCCAGGCATAAAATGATGGACCTGCTGGGAGATCTTTTATTAGCAGGAAGGCGTTTTAATGCCTCTGTAACAGCTTATAAACCAGGGCATGCAGCCAATACTGCGGTTGCCCTGATGATTAATTATCAAATGAAAAAGAACAGTTATGATACATAAACTCAGTGTTATTCACCAAAAAGCCATCCTGGGGAAAAACGTAGAAGTAGGTCCTTTTACTTCCATAGCACAACATGTAGACATTGGCCCGGGGAGTGTTATCGGGCCCAATGTGACCATTATGGATTACGTACGCATAG
The DNA here is from genome assembly GCA_002409325.1 of Bacteroidales bacterium UBA5226. Taxonomy (GTDB): domain Bacteria; phylum Bacteroidota; class Bacteroidia; order Bacteroidales; family UBA932; genus DMER64. The sequence goes on from DHUU01000006.1 coordinate 79,208, forward strand.
GGGCCAATTGCAGGGTGTTCCCCGGGGCTGTGATAGGGGCTATACCCCAGGATCTTAAATTTGCGGGAGAAGTGTCTTCTGTAGAAATAGGGAATAATGTGACAATCCGCGAATATGCGACCATCAACCGCGGAACGGCGGCAAGTCATATAGGCGTGACTAAGGTAGATGATAACTGTTTGATCATGAGCTACGTACACATAGCTCATGATTGTCATATCAAAAACAATGTTATACTTACTTCCTATGTCGGACTGGCAGGGGAGACCCAGATTGATGAGTATGCCATCATTGGCGGGGCCTCGGCGGCCCACCAGTTTACACGCATAGGAGCCCATGCCATGATATCAGGTGGTTCCATGATAGGCAAGGATGTGCCGCCTTATGTGCTGGCAGGCAGGCGTCCGCTCTGCTACGGAGGCATAAACATCATTGGCTTGCGTCGCAGGGGCTTTACCTCTGAACAAATTGAAAGGATACACGATATTTATCGCATCATATACCAGGTTGGATTGAATATCAATGATGCCTGCCGCAAAGTAGAAGAAGTTCTGGACGTGTCGGAAGAAAGGAATATCATCCTGTCATTCATCAGGGCTTCACAAAGGGGTATTATTCCATACAAAACCAAATTCATGGAAGAAGAATGACAGCATGAAGGCCATTTTTACAACAGCATACTGGCCTCCTGTAGCTTGTTTTGCTGCAATATTTCCAGACGGAGAATGGGTGCTGGAACAACACGAACATTATCAGAAACAAACTATTCGAAACCGCTGCTCCATATGCGGTGCCAACGGGCCTCAGTGGCTTATCATTCCAGTAATACGCAAACATGGATTGAAGACACCCATACGCGAGGTCATGCTTGATCTGTCCAGGGACTGGCAGCGTGTTCACTGGCTGGCTATAGAATCTGCCTACCGCTCTTCTCCTTATTATGAGTACTACAGGGACGAGATCAGAAAATTTTATACAATTAAGAAATCAACCTCTCTGTTTGAATACAACACAGCCATTCTCAGGTGGTGTGCCGACGCATTGGAAACGGACATATCTATTTCATATACAGAGTTATACAATATGTTATATAGCGAGAATGATTTTCGTCTCCATTTGCCTGCTTACGAAGCCATCCCGTATTATCAGGTTTTTGCCCGGAAACAAGGCTTTGTCCCCGGGCAAAGTATTCTGGATCTGCTTATGAATGAAGGTCCTGAAGCCTGGAAGGCTTTAGAAACGAAAACCAACGGTCAACAGCAGCCTCAACTGCGATAAGGTATTGAGTCCGGGTATTCCGGGACTCCCGCTATCATATAATGAAAAGCCTTCACTTTCTTTCAGGCGGTATGATACGCCCAGGTCTGTATAAAATTGATTACCACGCAGGCCCAGTCCGCCGGAAACCACTTGTGTAGCTTCATAACTGCGTTCGGGAGCTCCGTAATAACTGTACCCGCCCCTTATTGCAAGACGGGAAATGCGTATCTCGGCACCGGCACGAAAATTATGAGCATATTGAAAACCAAACTCTTCTGATCCGTAGCGAATGGCTTCATTGTCCTGTTCAAAGGCCCATTTGTCATATTTATCTGACATTTTCATGGTCCTGTAATCTGCCCCTTCATAGTCAAAACTTATCAGGCCCACTTTTCCAAGGATAAAAGCTGTTCCTGCACTGAAACGCCAGGGGGTGCGTACTTTATAGGAATAGGAACCGACCGGGCTGCTGGCGTTTTTTTGCTGGTCCAGAAAATCAGCCGTCATGTGTTCCTGCCATTCGTCGGTCAGGGATGTCCAGGTAGGGGTAGCGACACTTATCCCAAGCCTCCAGTTGAAACCAGGCAGGCTCACCGGTACGGCAATGATCCCCAGATTCATATTGAAACCAAGACCGGTAGTGGTCTGATCATAGGTGTGGGAAAAATCTGTATACCATGTCTGGAATGCTTCAGGGTCCTGAGCTGTTTCTGTGAATTTTTCAAATGTTCTGTAGTAAATATTTCTGAAATTCAGGCTGTAACCAACAAAAAAGCGGTTACTGATATTGGCCCCCATATTCAGGGTGTATTCACCCATGCTTCCTCTGGATTCCCTCGTAAAACGCTGGTCAAGGGGACCCCCTACAACAATATCTTCTCCATAGAGATTTTCAGGAGCAGCAATGTACTGATCGTGTGTCCCGGGAAGAGTGTCCAGCAGGTAGGTGTTCCAGGCCAGAACGGATCTCCAGGATGCTCTTGAATCGTAATATGGATTGTAGTTGTCACCATGCTCAAGATCTGAATAGACGATACCGTTAGTCATGGTAGCAACCGGGGTGAGCCAGCTGGATTCAGAATTATTACGGCGAACGGAGGTGCGCGTTGTGAAATCCTGAACTTTATTGTAACCGGCCGAGAAAGAAAGGGATACCAGCCCCGTGTTGTTTGAGGTATTCCAAGATCCGGTGTATCCAAGGTTGGATATACCCGGACGGGTGTAACGGTCATTGGTCCTCTGGGTAAAGTAATTCACTTCTGAAAACTTTGTAACCAGAGAAGGGGTAATGGAAATTTCAGAATAGGGATACATGGCAGAAGCGGCAGGATTCAGGGTTATGGAACCAAAATCACCACCAAGTGCCGTTACGGCATTGCCCAGTGCAAGAGAACGGGCGGTACCCTGGTAATTAATCTGGGAATAGCGCAAGGCATCCCAGGCATTTTGTCCTGCAAGGGTAAAGGGAAGCACAAAAGCGATCAGAAATAAGAGCTTTTTCATTGTTTTGGGATCATATATGTTAAATCATGTACCGGTTATCTGCGGTATGAGCCGCCGGAACCGGAGCGTGAGGCACCACCGCCTCCGCCGGTACTGCCCGAACTGCTGCTCCTGGAAGAGCCGGAACTTACGGAACTGCCCATGCTGCTGCTTCTGGAAGAAGAAGAGGAGGAACTGCTCCTGTTAGTAGAGCTGGAACCGCTGTTGTAGCTTCCGGTTGAACGACTGCCTGAAGTGCTGCCCGAAGAGGAGCGGACAGAACGAGAGCTTCCGGCATTTTCGGAATTTACGGTAGCAGAAGGTCTCTGAGTGCCCCTGTAAAAACTACGGCTGTTGCCCGGGTTGGTAGTTGTGCCAGACGATTCTGAGCGGGTATTCTCACGGTTTTCCTGTGACAGATTGGACGACCTGCGGTAGAAAGTGTTTTCGCTACGGGCTCCCTCTGTACGAGCTCTTGCTGTGGAGGCAGGGTCCCTGTATACGGCAGAAGAACCTGTGGTCCCGGTCACCCTTCTGTAATTGGTGGTACCGCTTTCTGATGTGATTTCATTTTTGTTGTCAACCTTATTGTCCACGATGTCTCTTGTCCTCTGAGCCCTGTTTCCCGAGACCTGTTCTATCTTTGGATTGGTCCTGGTGTAGGAACCTCCCGAACGGATTGAGCTGGCAGATACAGAGCCGGGTGCGCTCCGGCCTAAATCCTGCCTACGGTCATTTCTGTATTCACTCCGGTTGTCTCTGCGATCCGTATTGTTGTGGTAATAATGATGGCCATAGGGATACATGCCCCATATTCCCGAGTATGACCACATGTTATACCATGAAGGATAGTACCAGTAGTTGTAGGACCAGTCATAATACCAGAAATCCCTATACCAGGTACGCGGGTACCAATACCAGTAGTCCCAGTAAGACATGGGCATGTACCCGTACCTGTATCTGTTCCAGGCGCCATACCAGGGGTAATCAAAGAATGGATTGTTCCACCAGTTGCTGTAATCAAAGCTCATATTGATGGTTAGGGAAAAACTGTCATCCGGCTCATCGCTAAACATCTCCAGCTTGCGTTCATAGGAATCGTCCTGGGAGTTCATGACAAGATACGTTGTTCCAGGCTCAACATCAATGTTGGCAACACCCTGGGGATCTGTGTACACGGTCTCGACTTTACCCCCTTCCCTTTCGGTCTTTATGATCGTTTGGTTAATCAACGCTTCTGCCTCCTGGGCATTAGCAAGCATGTGAACACGGGCCGTAACGTCCGGCCTGAAGTAGGTAGCATCGTCATACCTGGAGGATGCTACTTGATATCCTGATCCGCAAGAAACTGCAAACAGTCCGGTGATCAGCATCAGATAGGGAAAAAACCTTTTCATTTTGCACCTCCTAATTTTTTATTGTGGCAAATTATGTACTTTTGCACCAAATATACAAAAAAACAAAAATATAACAAACAAATTTTGTACCAATAAAAGCAAGGTGGCATGGCAAAAGAGATAAGGGACAGGGATGAAAACTATTCAGAGTGGTATAACAGTTTGGTAATCAAATCGGAACTGGCAGAAAATTCAGCTGTTAGAGGCTGTATGGTTATCAAACCTTATGGTTATGCCATATGGGAGAAAATTCAAGCCGAACTTGACCGCCGCTTGAAAGCAACAGGCCATGTCAATGCCTATTTTCCCCTGTTTATACCCAAGTCGTTTTTAAACAGGGAAGCAGAGCATGTGGAAGGGTTTGCAAAAGAATGTGCCGTAGTCACCCATCACCGCCTGATGGCCGATCCTGGCGGGAAGGGCCTTGTGGTGGATCCAGAGGCCCGTCTGGAAGAGGAACTGGTTGTTCGTCCCACAAGTGAGACCATCATTTGGAGCACGTACAAAAATTGGATCAAATCATACCGTGACCTGCCCATTCTCTGCAACCAGTGGGCCAATGTTGTCCGCTGGGAGATGCGCACAAGGCTTTTCCTGCGTACCACAGAATTTTTGTGGCAGGAAGGCCATACGGCACACGCCACCAGAGAGGAAGCCGTGGAAGAGACACGCCTGATTGTTGATCTTTACGCTTCTTTTGCAAAAGATATAATGGCCCTTCCTGTATGGACAGGTCCCAAAACAGCCAGTGAACGTTTTGCCGGAGCCGTTGATACACTCTGCATTGAGGCTTTAATGCAGGATGGAAAAGCATTGCAGGCAGGCACATCCCATTTTCTGGGACAAAATTTTGCCAAAGCCTTTGACGTACAATTTGCAAACAGGGATGGCCAGCTGGAATACGTCTGGGCATCCAGCTGGGGTGTGTCTACCCGGCTGATGGGAGCCCTGATCATGGCTCATTCGGACAACCACGGTCTGATCCTGCCCCCCGCGCTGGCTCCCATACACGTTGTACTGGTTCCCATATATAAAGGAGAAGATGAGAGGACGGCCATCTGTACTCATCTTCAAACCGTCAGCGCCCGTCTTCAGGCCCTGGGATTATCTGTTAAAATGGATGACAGGGACAATGTCCGGTCCGGATATAAATTTTCCGAATGGGAGGTCAAAGGTGTTCCTGTTCGTATTGCCGTTGGACCCAGGGATCTGTCAGCAGGCACCGTTGAGGTTGCCCGCCGCGACACATTGGAAAAGCAAATTATTCCCCTGGAAAGAATGGAAGAATACATACCACAGCTTCTACGGGATATTCAGGAGAACATTTACAGGAAAGCGCTTGATTTCAGGACCAGGAACACCTTTGAAATTGACAGCTACGATGAATTCCGTGAGCGCATTGAAGGAGGAGGATTCTTTCTCTGTCATTGGGATGGGACTGCCGATACCGAGGCAAAGATCAAAGAAGAAACAAAAGCCACCATACGACTCATACCGGAGGGAGAAGACCCCCGGCCAGGTAAATGCATGTATAGCGGAAAACCCTCACCTCAAAGGGTCGTATTTGCCAGAGCTTATTAATATATATTATGACCAACTCAGAAATACGCACTGCAAGAAAGCAGATCATTCAGGGACTGAACGAAAAGTCTCAGTTAAAAAACAAAGTGTTTTTGCAAACCCTTGAGGTGTTCAATCTAACAAAGGAAGTGTTGCACGAGATGAGTAATGACGTGAACGAACTTCTGGAAGACAGCGATAACCGCCGTGTCCGTTTTGAATACCGCGACAGGGGCAAGTTTGAGGCCGAACTGAAATTTGCAGATGATATCCTTATATTCAGTATGCACACAGATGTGTTTCAGTTTGACAGAGACCATCCCGTATGGAAAAAGGATTATGTAAAAAAAGAACCTTATTCTTCGTATTGCGGGATGATATCTGTATACAATTTTCTAACAGATTCATTCAAATACAGCAGGAAGGACGACCTGGGCTACCTGGTTGCCAGGGTCTTCGTAAATAAGGACAAGAGTTATTTCACTGAAGGCAAACGGCAGAAGACAAGGGACCTTACAGACTTCGGCAAACGGATGATAGACAAGGCCGCCGTTGTGAACATAGTGGAAACGGCCGTTTTATATAGTCTTTCGTTTGATTTACTTGCCCCTCCTTATGAAACGGTTGCCTTGGCCACCGTAGAACAGATGAACGCCAAGATTGACAGTGCCAAAATGCAGACAGGCAAACGTCTTGGTTTTAATTTTTGTGCCGATGACGTTAAAGCAGACCAGGAGTAAAATATAATTATGAAAAAAATAGCATTTCTTATTGTTGCCCTCATGCTTACAGCAGGCATTTCCAGCGCCCAGGAGAAAGTCAGGATTGATTCTCTGGGAAAGGATACTGTAAAGGTTCCCACCTATGCAGAACTGACAAGGATGGTTTCCAGGCTGACCGCCAGGGTGGATTCGGCCAGGCAAAGGGCTGTTGAAGATTCTATACTTATAGCCCGTTTTGTTGAACAGAGCCGTCAGGCAGCTCTGGCCAGTATGCCCCCGCCCAAAAAACCAACATTTTGGACCAATTCCCTGCTATCCCAGTTTAACTTTTCACAAACATCTCTAACCAATTGGGCAGCAGGAGGAAACAGTTCCATTGCCCTGGGAGGGTATGTAGATGCCAAGGCCAATTATGATAAGGACAAAATTCTGTTCCAGAACCGTTTACAGGTAGGTTACGGGTTTGTAAAAATGTTCGGGGATATTCTCAAGAAAACAGACGACAGGTTGCTGCTGGATTCTAAATTCGGTTACAAGGCAACTGAGAAACTTTATTTCTCAGCAGCATTCGGTATAAAAACACAAATGGCAAAAGGGTACAAATATGCCAAAACAGACACAACACTGGTTTCACAGTTTGCCGCACCCCTATATTCAACACTGGCACTGGGTTTAGACTACAAACCTTTTTCATGGCTGTCTGTAACATTTGCGCCATTGACAGGGGGTATTGTGGTAGTGAGAGTACCGGAATTGCGCGGAAGTTACGGGAACAAACCCGATGAAAAAGTGCGAAAAGAGTTTGGAGCCCAGCTAAAAGTAAAGCTTGACAAGGAAGTGTTTAAAAATGTAAAGGTCGATACGGAGCTTGTCCTTTTCTCGGATTATCTTAACAAGCCTCAGAATATCCAGGTTTACTGGGATCTCTCCATTTCCATGCAGGTAAACAAATTCATGAGTGCCAATATCCGTACCAACCTGATTTACGACGACAACATCCAGATTGCCGATAAATTTGGTGTCAAGGCACCGAGGGTGCAGTTCCGGGAAGTGTTGTCAATAGGACTTTCCTATACCATATCAAATAAATAGACATTCTGGTCAAACATATTGCCATTGAGGGCCGTTGAACATACATTCAGGGCGGCAGCCGAGAGGTTGCTGGAAGGATCCTCCTGCGGGGTCCTGCTGGCACTCAGCGGAGGCGTTGACTCTATGGTGATGGCCAATTTATTTGTAAAATGGCTTGGGTCTGGGTCAGGAAAACCGCTGCACAGAAAGGTCGCTGTGGCTCATATGAATTTTTCTCTTCGCCAGGCAGAAAGTGACGGGGACGAGGAATTTGTTCAAGCATGGTCCCGCCGGAACTGTATCCCGTTTTATGTCAAAAAAGTCCAAACCCTTCAATATGCAAGGGAAAAGGGGATATCAACAGAAATGGCAGCCAGGGAACTTCGGTATGACTGGTTTGAGTCGCTGTGCCGTGAATACGGGTTTTCTTTTATAGCGGTAGCTCACAATGCAAATGACAGGGCAGAGACCATGGTGTTGAACCTGATCAGGGGAACCGGGCTACGTGGGCTTTGCAGTATGAAAGGCCAGAACGGTAAGGTTATCAGACCTTTGCTTGAAGTGCCCCGCACCGGTATTCTGGAATATGCCCGCGATAATCATATAGCCTACAGAACAGACTCAACCAACCAGGAAACCGTTTACGCCCGCAACAGGATCCGCCATCTGGTGATGCCCATACTGGAACAGATGACTCCCAATGTAGTACAACGCATGGGAAAGAACGCAGACAACCTGACGCAGGCGCAGTTGCTGCTGGATTCGCTGACTTCAGAAAAACGTGAAGCCTGTGCAACCGTCAGAGGTTTTTCCATCCCATGCCTGATACGCGGGGGGAATGTGGATTACTGGTTGTACCAGCTGCTCTCACCCTATGGATTCAATGCTTCGCAGATTCATGGAATTGCCATTTCCATGGCAGGTCAGAGTGGAAAAAAATTCCTATCACAGTCTCATGTGCTCTTTATTGACAGGGAAGAACTGGTCATCCGGGAGCTGGCCGATCAGGTTACACTGGCTAAGCTGGGGGTTATACAGGTTGAACGGACTCCAGGTTTTGTCATACCTAAGGATCCGGGTTTGGCCGCGCTGGATGCCGGAAAGCTTCAGTTCCCCCTTGAGGTAAGAGCTTGGAAACCAGGCGATAGGTTCGTTCCCCTTGGCATGAAGGGTTTCAAGAAAATCAGCGATTTTCTTATCGATCAGAAAGTCCCCGGATGCGATAAAAAAGAGGTCTTTGTTCTCTGTTCGGGGAATGATATCGCATGGGTCATCGGATGGCGCATAGACAACCGCTTCAGGATCACAGACAAGACTACCACGATAATGATTTTTCATCAAAAGGCAGACGAGCCCGGATCCCGCCTTCTCCCAGAAGATCAAGTAGTTGTCTCTCAATAAGATTCTCAACACTCAGTGTCGTTTTTCTTGCAGGTAACTTGATCATGTCTATGATTCTGAAAGGTTTGGGATATGTAACCAATCTGTAGTCGGCTATACCGGCCATACCGGCAGCCACGCGTAGGGCATCTGACAGCCCGCCCTGCTGGTCTGCCAGCCCGTTAGTGAGGGCTTCTTTTCCAGACCAGATACGGCCTTCGGCCAAATTTTCGACAACCTGCCTGTCCATATGCCGGTTACTGGCCACTGTTTCTACAAACCGTTCATAAACAGACTCAATTTGCTCCCTGACAATTTGCAGTTCCTGTTCGCTTTTTCTGTGATAGAGCGAATTGAAATGGCTGTATGGGTGCGTGTCAACAGTTTCGTTGCAGATTTCAAGGATATCGGACAATGTCTTTTCCCCGTTGAAAAAGATGCTGTAAACCCCTATGGAACCAGTCATGCTGGAAGGTTGGACCAGGATTCTTGTTGCAGCACTGGCGATCCAGTAACCTCCCGAAGCAGCGACGTCTCCCATGGAAACAATGACAGGCTTTTCCATCGCCGTCAGTTGGATTTCCCTTGTGATGATCCCGGCAGCCATAGGATCTCCTCCCGGGCTTTCAATGCGGAGAACAACGGCTTTGACAGTGGTGTCGTTCCGGTATTGTCTGAATTGTGATGCGTATTCATCGGCAAAAACCTGCCCTGTGCCTTTTCCCATGGTGATATCCCCGCTGGCATATACGATAGCAATTTTTTCCCTGACAGGTTTCTGTCTGTTCATTTCCAGGTACCTGATGTAATTCTGAACCGGTACAAAGGGCAGTTTCCTTTCTGGCAATCCTTCGTAAACAGAAGACAGGTAAGAGATTGTTTCATCCTGGTGCCAGACTTCATCTGCCAGTCCTGTTTCTTTGGCGTATCCGGCATCTGTCAGGAATGACCGGGCACAAAGGCGATCAATGGCTCCTTCTTCCATATGCCGGGCCTGCTCCATCCCGGCTGACCAGTGTTCCCAGGCAGTTGACAGGTAGGTTGCCAGTTGTGTTCGTTCCTGATCACTCATGCGGTTTGCAGTAAATGGCTCACCCCCTGTTTTAAAGCTCCCGTGGCGGATAACCTGGGCCTCCAGTCCCAGCCTTTCAAACAAATCCTTGTAATAATTGACCGAAGCGCTGAATCCCTGCAGGGTAATGTTCCCTTCCGGGTTGATGATAACTTTGTCTGCAGCAGTGGCCAGGTAATAAGCCTGTTGGGAATAGGCAGCAGCGTAACTGATCACGGGCTTCCCGCTTTGGCGGAACAAGATCAGGGCATTGCGGATCTCTTCAATATGCGTCATTTGGGCATTCAGGTACTGGGGATCCAGGAATATCATCCTGATTGAAGGATCCACGGCGGCCTGTTCTATGGCAAGGGCGATGCCCAGGAAACCGGTGCCGCCCTGCCTGATATTCAGCCCGGGCGGGAGGAAGCCCAGTGATGGCATATCTGAATCCTGCGTGGCAACGCCTTCCTCAAATGTGATGTGCAATATGGCATTGCCGGGAATGGAGGGAACCGTTCCGGCCAGCCCCAGGTTGATCATCGTAGTCAACGACCCCACCAGAAGGAAGAACCCGGTCATCAGAACCAGTGCACTTCCCAGGATGACGGCCGCTAATGTCTTGAGAAAATCTTTCATAACGGAGTCATTAGATGTTTTACAAAAGTAAAATATTATCTTTGCAAACAAGAATGAGAAAATTACCTGATATATTTTTCTGCCTGCTGGTAGGAATTTCATTTCTAGTTACAACCGCAGGTTTTACGGTTCATCATTGCCTGGTGGAAGGTTCTTATCATGTAAAACTGATATCAGCCGATCCATCCTGTCTGGCAATGCACTCTCACGTCCGCTCCTTTGGCCAGGGCTCCTGTGAAGAGATGCATGACCAGAACTGCTGCAGTACACAGGTATTTTCGATGGATGATCCCACCCTGATCAGTCACGGTACAGATGTCCCGGAACTCATACAGAAGCTTGTTGACCAGGAGTTTTTTACGGTCCCAGCCTTTGGTTCAGGGATAGAGACAGCGGGAATCCCAACTGTCTGCTTACTGCATCCTTTGCCGTTGGAAAACTCTGTTTATCCCGGTAGTCATTTGGTACCATTGCGTTTGTAATGAATTGAACTAAAGTAAGTTAGTCAATTCAAATTATTTCCAAACACAAGTACCAAAATGAAAAAGATCCTTATTAGTTTATTTATTTTATTACCATTTTTTGCCAACGCACAAACAGTCCGGGGGAAGGTATTGCTTACCGGCGAACAGGGAGATACCCAACCGGCCGCAGGAGCAGTTGTTTATTGGGTTCCGGAGCGGGCGGGAGACCGTGTGGAGCATCTAGTATATACCGCAGATGACGGTTTGTTCAGCATTCCGGCCGGAAGATCAGAGATGCTCGCAGCATCCTATATGGGTTATATAGAAGATACCATCCGGGTAGTTTCCGGGCAGGATCCTGTTGAATTCATTTTACGGGAAGATGCCGGTACTCTGGATGTTCTGCATATAACAGGACGAAGACAGGCTAATTACATTTCCCGCCTGACTCCTGTCAAAACCGAGGTGATTACAGCAGCCGGCCTGTGCAAAATGGCCTGTTGCAACCTTGCCGAGAGCTTTGAAAACTCTGCCAGTGTCTCTGTGGGCTTTACCGATGCCGTCACCGGAGCACGCCAGATCCGGCTACTGGGGCTGAGCGGGAATTATACCCAGATGCTGGAAGAGAACCGGCCTGCCATGCGAGGCATACAGGTTCCTTTTGGTCTTTCCTTTATTCCCGGTCAATGGCTGGAAAGCATACAGATAGCCAAGGGAACCGGATCTGTTGTGAACGGAGCCGAAGCCATCACCGGCCAGATCAATATGGAATTCAGAAAACCCACCGAGGTATTGCCGCTTTTCGTAAATCTTTTCCTGAATGATGCACTGCGAACGGAAGCCAACGTGGCTTCTTCGCTTCAGTTAAATGACCGCTGGAGCACTGTTGTCCTGGCCCACGGTTCGGCAGACCTGATGCGGCATGATGCCAATGGGGACGGATTTATGGACGAACCGTTAACCAATCGCTATTCATTGGCGAACAGGTGGTTGTATGCCCACCCGTCGGGTCTTCAACTCCGTTTTGGATTCAGGGGGCTGTATGAAGACAGAAAGAGCGGAGAAATGGACAACGACTGGGTACTGCCCGGGCAGGCAAGAGACAATGCAATCTGGGGCTCCCGGATTTTAAATAAAGGAGTGAATGCCTATGTGAAACTGGGAATTCCCCTTGTCAAACATGACCACAACCATGGCCAGGAACTGGCGCCGGCGAATGAACATAAGCATGAGCATGAAGTTGAACATGAACATGAAATGGAGCAGGAACATGTGGCCGGTGAGGATTCAGATCACCAACATGAAGCTGCACTATCAGCAGAAGCTGCAGAAGATGAAAACCACATTGATCCGAACATAGCTTTGGTAGTGGATTACAACCTGCACAAACAGGACGCCTATTTTGGTCTGAAAGATTTCAATTCCCTGCAAAATGATTTTTTTGCCAACGCAATTTTCATGTCGAGCCTGGGGAAACATCATAAAATCACAGCTGGTGTAAGTGCTCTGATGGAGAATCTTGACCAGGTATTGACAGACCGCTGGGCTGCCGGAGGAGAGGAATCTTTTGATCTGGGACGCAGGGAAAATGTCTATGGAGCCTATGGGGAATACACCCTTGAATGGGGCGATAAGCTGGTTTTTATAGCTGGGGCACGCGCCGATTACAATACCCTTTATGGCTGGCTGTTCACACCAGGCGCCAACCTGCGTTACAATTTTACGGAGAACCTTGTTTTCAGGGCTAATGCAGGAAGGGGGTACCGCACTCCCTACAGTATAACTGACCACATTGGGGTATTGTCGACCGGTCGCAGGATTCTATTCCAGGAAAACCCGGGTGTGGAAGAGGCCTGGACCTACGGACTAAACCTGACAATGGTGCTTCCTTTTGGTTACGGAAGCAACTCGTCCCTGAGTATTGAATATTTCCGCACCGATTTTATGAACCAGCTTATTGCCGATCAGGAATACCTCTGGGATTCAGAGATCCCTTCCATTCTGTTCTACAATCTGGAAGGCCGTTCCTACACCAACACCTGGCAGGCCGACTTTACAACCGAGCCTTTTAACGGTTTTTCTGTTCTGGCCACATTCCGATACAACGATTCCAAGGTGCATCTGAAAGGACAGGGATTGGTGGACCGCCCCCTGACCAGTAAGTTCAAGGGAGTTTTGAACCTGCAATACACCACTCCAAAGGATACATGGGTTTTTGATGTTACCGGGCAGATAAACGGTCCGGCCAGGATCCCTTCATTTGCAGCAGATACAGAAGATAAGACTTCTCCTGTTTTTCCTATGTTCTATGCTCAGGTTACCCGCAAGTTCAAAAATATGGACATATATATTGGAGGGGAAAACCTGCTGAATTACAGGCAGCCGGACCCCATAATCTCTGCAGATGATCCGTTTTCTCCCCATTTTAATGCAAGCGTTATCTGGGGGCCCCTGATGGGAATCAGGGTTTACGCAGGCATGCGTCTTTCCCTGTTCAGGTAAGAGTCATATATTGGCTTATATTTGCAGTAGAAAACAAATAAATTCAAGCAATATGAGACGTTTTTTCACATGTATGCTTTTCTGCCTTTTTTTCCTGCAAACAATAACTGCGCAGGAAACGGGGACCTGGATACGGATTAATCAGGCCGGATATCTGCCGGAAGATATTAAAGTTGCCGTGCTGATTTCAAAAGAAGAGGTTTCTGCCACCGCTTTCCGGATCCTGGATACGAGAACCGGGGCGTGTGTTTTTTCCGGATCAGCAGAAAAAGGAACCATGAAAGAAGTTCCCGGGGAGAAATGGGGTATGGCCTCGGCTTTCCGCCTGGATTTTTCGGGGTTAAAAGAAGAAGGCGGCTACCGGATCGTGACAGATATTCCGGGGAAGGGGCGGGTAGAATCGCCGGGATTCAGAATCGGGGCCGAAGTATACGACGGGACAGCCGATTTTCTGCTCAAATACATGCGGCAGCAACGTTGCGGTGACAATCCCTTTCTTGATACACTCTGCCATCAGAACGACGGTTACATAGTACTGCATCCTGAACGGACGGGAGAAAAGATAGATGTAAGGGGTGGATGGCACGATGCCACCGATTACCTGCAATACCTTACTACCAGCGCAAACGCCACATTCCAGATGATGTTTGCCTACACCCAGGCAGATGATAAAACCGTGTTCAAAGACTGCTTTGATGCCACAGGCCGGTCTGGGGCCAACGGGATCCCCGATATCCTGGACGAGGTTCGCTGGGGTCTTGAGTGGTTGTTGAAAATGAATCCCGAAGAGAAGGTGATGTTCAACCAGATTGCCGACGACCGCGACCACGTGGGCTTCCGGCTTCCGGTGCGCGACAGGGCAGATTACGGGTGGGGACCGGATGGGGGGCGTCCTGTCTATTTCATTACCGGGGAAAGGCAGGGTCTCAGGGAGCACATCAACCGGACCACCGGGGTAGCCTCCTCGGCCGGGAAGTTTGCCTCGGCTTTTACCTTGGGAGCGGAATTATTCAGGGAGCTGGACCCGGACTTTGCAGAAAAAATGAAAGCCAAAGCACTGCCGGCCTATGATTTTGCCGAGGAAAAACCGGGTAATACGCAGACATGCTGTGTGGTCTCTCCCTATTTTTATGAAGAAGACAATTATGTAGATGATGTTGAGCTGGCTGCTGCCGTCTTCCTCCACCTGGGAGCAGGAAAGGACTGGCTGGCGAAAGCAGATTACTGGGGCCAGCTGGAAGAGGTGACTCCCTGGATGGAACTGGGCAGGGCCAGGCATTACCAGTTTTATCCTTTCATTAACCTGGGACATTATTACATTGCATCATCCGATACGCCTTTAGCAGAAAAATACACGGAATATATACGCCGGGGACTGGAGCATATCAGGCAACGGAGCAAGGACTGTGCGTTTATGAACGGGGTTCCCTTTATGTGGTGTTCAAACAACATGGTGGTTGCGGCCGTCACGCAGGCCGACCTGTATTACAGGCTGACCGGGGACAGTACATACCGGGTAATGGAAGCCTCGCTGCGAGACTGGCTTTTTGGGTGCAATCCCTGGGGAACGTCCATGATCGTGGATTTTCCCAAAGGAGGAGATTATCCCGAAAGGCCCCACACCTCTTACCTGCCAACTTTGGGCAAAAGCACACCCGGCGGGCTGATTGACGGGCCGCAGTTGAGGGAACGACTGAAAGACCACAGCCAGTATATTTCCCTGGCCGACGGGGCCGAGTCTTACGCTCCGTTCAACCAGGGGGTAGCGCTGTATCACGACGAGATGTGGGATTATGCCACCAACGAGCCCACCATGGACGGGACCGCCTCGCTGACTTATTACCTGGCCAGGAGGGAAGCCCAGGGCAGGAAGGAAGCCACACGGCTCAGGGAACAGCATGCACGGCCGGAAACCGTAAGGGATGCCAGGGGAGGGATCATACGGATCAATCCGGGATCCCGCGAAATTTACCTGACTTTTACGGCTGATGAACGTTTTGAAGGGGGGCGAACTGTGCTTGAAACTTTAAAAAAGAACGGGATTAAGGCTTCTTTTTTCCTTACCGGCAATTGCCTGCGCAACCCGCAATGGAAGGAACTGGTGCAGGAGATCATCGGACAGGGCCATTACCTGGGGCCCCATGGGGACAGACACCTGCTCTATGCTCCCTGGGAAGGAGATACTGAGGTGTCGCTTGTTTCAGCAGACAGTCTCAGGAATGATATTGCCGCCAATATGGCCGAACTGGAACATGCCGGAGTAGATCTGTCTGATATCCGCTGGTTTATGCCTTCCTATGAGCATTTCAATACAGAGACTGTACGGGTGAGCGCATCGGTGGGTCTGGAAGTGGTTCACCTGACGCCCGGAATCCTGACACGGGCAGATTACACAACTCCCGATATGCCTTCCTACAGAAGTTCCAGGGAATTGCTCAAACAACTGTATGATTATGAAAAAGAAAAAGGATTGCATGGAGCGGTTTTGCTGATCCATCCGGGAACAGAACCTTCCAGAACCGATAAGTTGTATGACCGGCTTGACCAGATGATCAGGGGGTTGAAAAGGAAAGGCTATATTTTTCAGCGACTGCCCTGATATAGTCAAAGAGCTTTTTTATTTATCTTTGCCCCGTCTAAAAAAGATTCCCGTTTATGTACAAAATCCTTAAAAAAAGAATTCTGGCACCTGACATCTGCCTGATGGAAGTGTCTGCTCCTCGTGTTGCATCCAGTGCACAACCAGGACAATTCATTATTGTCAGGGTGGGGGAAAAGGGGGAAAGGGTTCCCCTGACCATCTGTGATTTTGATTCCGTCGCCGGGACGGTTACCATTGTAACGCAACGGGTGGGAGCCTCGTCGCGCAAGATATTTGCCCTGGAGGAAGGGGATGCCTTTGAGGATTTTGCAGGGCCCCTGGGCGTTCCTTCCGAATTCATTAATGAAAGTGAAGTGGCACTTCAGAAAAAGAAATACCTATTTATTGCCGGCGGGTTGGGAACGGCACCGGTTTATCCCCAGGTTAAGTATTTGCATGAAAAAGGGGCTCATGTAGACGTGATTATCGGAGCAAAGACACGCGATCTGGTCATCATGGAAGAAGAAATGAGAAAGGTGGCAGACAGAGTTCACATCTGTACAGATGACGGTTCCTACGGATTCAAGGGGCTGGTAACGGCCAGACTAAAAGAATTACTTGATGGTGATCAACAGTACGATCAGGCGGTTGCCATAGGACCCATGATCATGATGAAATTCGTGACAATGACTGCCCGGGAATACGATCTTCCGCTTATTGTGAGCCTGAACACCCTGATGGTGGACGGAACGGGTATGTGCGGAGCCTGCCGTGTGACGGTGGGAGGGAAAACACGTTTTGCCTGTGTGGACGGCCCTGAATTTGATGCCTATAAAGTAGACTTTGACGAGGCTATGAGGCGCCAGTCAATGTACAAGCCGCAAGAGGTGGATGCAGATCATAAATGCAAAATTGGTTTAGGCAATGGATAAGAAATACAAGGTTCCGGTAAGGGAGCAGGATCCGAAAGCCAGGGTCGGGAATTTCAAAGAAGTCAGTTACGGGTACAACGCAGAAGAAGCTGTGCTGGAAGCATCGCGGTGCATCCAGTGCAGGAATCCCAAATGTGTGGGCGGGTGTCCGGTTTCCATCCGGATCCCTCAGTTCATCAAAGCCATTCTGGAAGGAAATATGCGCGGGGCAGCATCCATTATAGCACAGGACTCTTCATTGCCTGCTGTATGCGGACGCGTCTGTCCCCAGGAATCACAGTGCGAAGGTGTTTGTATCATGGGAATTAAAAACGAACCTATTGCCATTGGGAAACTGGAGCGCTTTGTGGCCGACTGGGCCCGGAAAAATAATTTTTCAACGGCCATTCCGGCTGTTCCCAAGGGCAAGAAAGTGGCCATAGTGGGTTCCGGTCCTGCAGGTCTTGCCTGTGCCACCGATCTGGCCAAAGCCGGTTGCGAGGTTACAATTTTTGAGGCCCTGCACAAGCCTGGCGGGGTTCTCGTTTATGGTATTCCCGAATTCCGTCTGCCCAAGGAAGAGGTGGTGGATTATGAAATAGGGCAAGTCCGGAAGCTGGGTGTGAAGATTGAATGCAATGTAGTCGTTGGCCGTACGGTCACCATAGATCAATTGTTTGAAAGAGAGGGATTTAATGCGGTTTTTGTAGGTTCCGGGGCCGGACTGCCAAAATTTTTGGGCATCCCGGGTGAGAATTTCAACGGGGTTGTCTCGGCCAATGAATTCCTGACAAGGAACAACCTGATGGAGGCATACTCCCCTGATTCGGATACGCCCATCTACGTTGGAAAACGCGTGGCTGTTGTCGGAGGCGGAAATGTAGCCATGGATGCGGCAAGAACGGCGTTGCGCCTCGGGGCTCAGGTCGAGGTCGTTTACCGCAGAACCCAGAAAGAAATGCCGGCCAGGGTGGAAGAAGTGCATCATGCAATAGAAGAAGGAGTGACCTTTCAAATGCTGACCAACCCGGTTGCCGTATTGGGAACTGAAAAAGGCTGGGTCACCGGCCTCAGATGCATCCGCATGGAATTGGGCGAACCCGACGAAAGCGGCAGGCGCAGGCCGGTTGAAGTACCCGGATCTGAAGTTGATATAGCCTGCGATGTGGCCATCATTGCCTTGGGTACATCTTCCAACCCGCTGATAGCCCGTACCACGCCGGGACTGGAGATCAACCGCCACAACGGAATCGTGGCCGATGAAAGGGGAATCACATCGCGCCCCGGTGTTTTTGCAGGTGGTGATGTGGTTTCCGGAGCTGCTACGGTGATCCTGGCTATGGGAGCCGGCCGTCTGGCGGCAAAATCAATTCTTGAATACCTGGGAGTCTGATCTCTTGTTGAATATTTCGGGAAGAGGAACCTATGCGCAGGATATATTCCCCGGGATCAACCACCCAGCCTGTTCCGGGGATATAGGAAGAGAGACGGTCTATGGGAATGACTATTTGGGTCTCACAGGATTCTCCGGGTCCGATTAAGGGTGTTTTAACAAAACCTTTCAGTTCCTGGTATGGTTTGTCTGCCATGCCTTCAGGTGCGCAGACATATACCTGGACCACTTCCCGGCCTGCCCTTGTCCCATCATTGGATAGGAGGCACTGCAGTACAATCCGGTCTGTTTCCATGCGAACTACAGGCAGTGAATACTGGAAGGAAGTATAGGAGAGGCCGTATCCGAAGGGATAGGCCACTTCTTTCCGGTGGCTGTCAAAATCACGGTAGCCCACGTAAATTCCTTCTTCATAGATGGTGTAGTCTATATTGGGCCTGTCTGCAGTTGCTTTTTTCTGTTTTTTTCCAATCATGGAAAGCCACTTTACAGGCACCTCTTCCAGTGGGAAATTTTTGTGTGAAGCATAGTCCTCAAGGTGCACCGGGATGGTTACCGGGAGCCTTCCGGAGGGGTTTTCCTTTCCCGAGATGATATCGGCCAGGGCCCTGCCTCCTTCCTGTCCCGGCATCCAGGCCAGCAACAGGGCATCGGGCAGACCGGACCAGGAGGCTGTTTCAACAACGCCTCCCACATTCAGTACAACAATGACCGGTTTCCCGGCTGCCCGGAAAGCCTTGCAGACAGCTGCAATAAGTGCTTTTTCTTTTACTCTCAGCAAATAATCCCCTTCAATTTTCCGGTCCGAGAATTCACCTGTCCGGCGCCCGATGGTTATGATGGCCGCCTGGTTCTCAGCCGCAGCACGGGCGATGGCTTCTGTCCCGGGATCTGTTTCTGCCGGAAGGCCTTGTCCCATGATCCGTTGGGTGATGGATTTCCATTTTCTTTTGTAAGCCCTGTTGACGCTGTCTATGTAGCTTTGGTAATGTTCTCTGAGCTGCTCATCCGGTATGTATCCGGCTTCCTGCAGACCTTCTACCGGCGAAACGATTTGATCTGTATAGACTTCTCCCGATCCCACGCCTCCTGCGACCAGCCTGTAGGAGGAAACTCCAAACAAGGCGATTCTGCAAATAGAGTCGTTAAGTGGAAGGACATTGCGATTTTCCAGGAGTACCATTCCTTCAGCTGCCGCTTTGCGGGCAATGTGGGTGTTCCCGGCTGCAGTTTTACCGTCGTTGTCCGGGTTTCCTGTTCCGGCAGGAATGTTGTTTAGATCCTGTTTTCTGTAAGCATGGGAATCCAGTACAAGGCTGAGGACACGTCTGACAGAAGTGTTGACTGCTTCAATGGGCAAAGTACCTTTTCTGAGGGCTTTTAGAATGGCACGCCGTTGCCAGCCCCTTCCGGGTTCCAGCAGGTCATTGCCTGCCTGAATCTGTGCCGGGGCATTCCGGCCGCCAAACCAGTCGCTCATCACCAGACCATCAAATCCCCATTGGCTACGGAGTATACCAGTGAGCAAAACGCTGTCCTGGGATGTGTAGGTGCCGTTGATCCGGTTATAGGAGCTCATAATGCTTTTGGGTGAAGACGCCTTTATTGCAATTTCAAAACCCCTTAAATAGATTTCACGTAAAGTCCTCTCATCTGCGATCACGTTGTTGTTGTTCCGGTTGGTTTCCTGGTTGTTGGCGGCAAAATGTTTCAGGCAGGCAGCGGTTCCGGTTTCCTGTATGCCCAGTACCGTTGCCGAGGCCATTTTCCCGCTCAGCAGGGGGTCTTCCGAGTAGTATTCGAAATTCCTGCCGCAAAGGGGATGCCGGTGGATGTTCATGGCGGGTCCCAGGATCACATCCGCTCCGTGGGCCAAAGCCTCGGCTCCCATAGCCTTTCCCACTTTCCTGACAAGGGATGTGTCCCAGGTGGAGGCCAGCAGGGATGCTGAAGGAAACCAGGTGGTTGCCGTTGATCTCAGACGCAACCCGGCTGGTCCGTCAGAAAGTTCCAGTGCGGGTATTCCCAGGCGAGGGAGAGCCCGGATGATTCCGGCGGCTCCTATGGAAGATCCGGTCATCCCGCCTCCCACAACCAGAGACACTTTCTCTTTTAGTGTCATGGCTTCCAGTACCTGTTCCAGGTTGTCTTGCCGCAGTTTTACGGTTTCGTACTGACAACTGGCCTTAGGGGAGCATCCTCCCAGGAAAAGTTCCGTAAGTAGTAGTATGGCTATCTGTTTCATAACCATAAATATCGGTCATTTTTTTTATTGTACGCAGTTTTCATGTATTTTTGCAAGGAACAATCCAGCGTATTATGGCACAAAAACCTTCCATTCCCAAGGGAACACGCGATTTTAACCCGGTAGAAGCTTCCCGCAGGAATTACATATTTGACACCATCCGTAACGTGTTTAAAGAATTCGGTTATGCTCCCATAGAAACTCCTGCTATGGAAAACCTTTCCACTTTATTGGGAAAATACGGGGAGGAAGGGGATCGTTTGTTATTTAAAATCCTCAATTCCGGGGACAGCTTTGTCCCCCTGGCAGGCAAAGTTCCGGCAGATCCGGCCGGTGTTGATTCCAATGCCCTGTCGCTGATGGTTTGTGAAAAAGGATTGCGCTATGACCTGACAGTCCCCTTTGCCCGTTTTGTGGTGCAGCATCAGAATGAATTGACTTTCCCTTTCAAGCGATACCAGATACAACCGGTATGGCGTGCCGACAGACCCCAGAAAGGTCGTTACAGGGAATTTTTTCAGTGCGATGCCGATGTAATCGGATCGGACGCCCTGTACAACGAGTTTGAAATGATCCAGCTGGTGGATGCTGTTTTCAACCGTTTTGGCATACGGGTATTGCTCAAGATAAACAACAGAAAGGTATTGGCCGGTATTGCGGAGGTAATGGGATATCCCGACAGGCTGACCGATATTACCGTGGCCATGGACAAATTTGACAAGAACGGTCTGGATGGGGTAAGGGAGGAGCTCCTGGAAAAGGGGATCACTCCCGAAGGCCTGTCACGTCTGGAACCGTTGCTTCTGTTTAAAGGCATTACCACATCCAAGATAGCATTCCTGACCCGGTTGTTTGAGGAAGGTGGCTCAGAAATCGGTCTGAAAGGCGTGGAGGAAATGAAATGGCTGTTTTCTCTGGTAGAACGCGTGGGGGTCAGTCAGCCGGTGGAACTGGACCTGAGCCTGGCACGCGGTCTGAATTACTATACCGGGGCCATTTTTGAGGTCAAGGCACAGGATTTTGCCATTGGCAGCATATGCGGTGGCGGGCGGTACGATGATCTGACAGGGATATTCGGATTAAAGAACATGTCGGGTGTGGGCATCTCTTTTGGGGCGGACAGGATCTACGATGTGTTGCTGGGATTGGATAAATTTCCCGGGGAAGTAATAAATGCCCCGCGTTTGGTCTTTTTCAACCTGGGAGAAGAGGAAGCGGCCGAGGCCCTGGCATATATGAAAAAGCTGCGCGATGCCGGTGTGGCCTGTGAGTTGTATCCGGATGCCCTGAAACTGAAAAAGCAGTTTGATTATGCTACCCGCCGGGGCGTTCAGCAGGTCGTGATCATTGGCCGGGAGGAATTGACCAACAAACAGGTCACGGTGAAGGACCTTCTTACTGGGGAACAGCAAACCATTGAAGGTCAAGGTTTTTTAAATATGTTTGGAGTTCCCGTATAAAACCCTTATCTTTGTATTTCTATATCGCGGAGTGGAGCAGTTGGTAGCTCGTTGGGCTCATAACCCAAAGGTCGGAGGTTCGAGTCCTCCCTCCGCTACTAAGAAAACAAGACATCGGATGATGCCTTGTTTTTTTTACATCGTAGCTTTGTGTCCCGGCTGATCAGTTCCCTAGGTACTTCAGTGCAAAATATCCGCTTCCGGCTCCTTCTTCCTGGAACTGGACCTTTTCTCCAACCCGGATCGCACCCGAGGGCATAGTCCCGACCCAATCTTTGCCATACATGCTGTGTATGCGTATAACATTGCCGGAATCGGTGTATTGAAACGTCTCTGTATCTGTACTTGAATAAAGGTATTCTTTAGAAAGCACAAAGGTACCATCGCTGTAAAAATCTGCGTACTGCCAGATCTGTAGGCCGATAGGCACTGATGAGGGTTGCTCCAATATAAGCTCCCAGCTAAAGGAATCGGAACCCTCTGGTTTGTCAGGAAGTACATCGCAAGATGGTACAGTCAGGAAAATAATTGTCAATGTGACGAGCAGGTAAAAATTTCTCATGATAGGGGGGGGTTAAAAATATTTAGTTAACAAAATTCAGTTTATCTGCAACAAGTTCAGTAATGGTCCCGATGTCTCCGGAATAACGTGCCGTATCACCTCCGGACAGCACAAAAGTCTTCAGTAGCGTTCTCTCGTTCTGAGACAAATCCGGGGCATGATGGTAGGCGATGGTTGCGCCAAGCACGTAACAATAGCAAATGGCTCCATTCCAACTATATAGTTCTGAATCAACAAAATCTTCGGTTTTCTCCCACATGGCGTGTATCATATCTGCGATCTGGTCATTTGAAAACCTTCCGCAATCCACGGCCGTGGCAAGAACCAGTTCCATAGCCGAAATGTCCATAAAAGAGTTGGCCCGGGTGTAGTCTGCAGACCACCCTTCATTTTTTCCATCCATCTTCACCTGCTGCTCCTTATAAATTGCAAGCAATTCCTTCGGGCCTGAAGGCCTTCCCTGTATCTGGGCATACCCATTGAAATTGTTCATAATATAAAAGATTCCGTCGATGGCGGTGCTGGAAAAACTCACATATGCCATATAAATACTATTAAAAGGATAGACCGTACATGTTCTGGCAAGGTTCTGTGTTGACATGCTTGAAAGACGTTCCTGAGGAATCATAAGTGCTTCCAGCATATCTACATTAGATGTAAGGGTCTTCCAATATTCTCTGTCCGCATATTTTTCAAAAGCGAACATTTCTCCTGTCAGCTTACTCTCATCAATACTGTTATCTGTTTTCCATAAGCTTGAAGTAAAGTATTCTTCGAATATTCTTTCTTTTTCAGGTTCGATTCTTTCACACGCACAGACGGTGCCCAACACAAGCAGAAATGGTAATACTCTTTTCATAGTCCAAAGTTAAACAAATTTTGGTACTATTTTTTTCTTATATTTGGGTATGAAAAAATCTGAAAAGCGTAACCGCATAGCGGGCATTGCCGGTTTGGCGGTAATTATTGCGATCATGACTCTTACTTTGGGTTGCGTACGCAAGACCATGCAGAAGGAAGTGGATCGTATCGTGGCCGAAGTATTGGATTACAGTACGCGTATCATTGAACCTGAACTGAAGCTGCAACGTGTACGGTTGGATAGAATGCTCCGTGATTCGGAGAAACGACGTATTGACCAATACCGTGCATTAGCCCTGGTCATGGCAGACAGTATGATGAATTTTCAAATGAAGCTGGTACAGATGAAAGAAGATACGGTCTATCAGCTGAGTGACAGTGAAATCGATTATTACAACAGGTCACAGAAGGTTATGCGGGATATCATTACCGGATGCTGGGAAATACTGGATAACCACGAAGAAGCATTTTCTTTTATCCAAAGGGATATGTATCCCAAAACAGTTATCTGGCAAAAAGAAGTCATGGAAATAATCAGCAAGAACCTGCCTTCCGGATTCCGGGATGAGTTTGCCACAGAACGCAGTGGACTTCAGGTGCTAGGAATGGAAAAATTGTCTCCCAACAATATGCAGCAGGTCTTTTTCATTTTATACGAGCCGAAGACTAATTTTCCGCTCAACAAGCTCAAGGATATGCTCAAACGCATGTTAAAAGACGATCGTTGATTAAATGGACTACATACAGCATTTTTTCACTACGCAAAGTATTGCGTCCACAATGCTTTACTTGTGCCTTGCTGCCTTTACCGGATCAATGTTCGGGAAATTGGAATTTAAAGGGATCAGACTGGGAGTTGCAGGCGTACTATTCACAGGCATACTAGTCGCTCACTTTGGTGCACCGATAGATGCCCATACCCTGTATTTTATGCGCGATTTCGGACTGACACTTTTTGTTTACAGTATCGGTCTGAGTATGGGACCCCGCTTTTTTTCTTCATTCAGGAAAGACGGATTACTGCTGAACCTGTTTTCATTTGCTATTGTAGCCGGTGGCTTTGGAACAGCCTTCCTCATTTACCGCTTCGCAAACATACCGTCTGCCGTTGTTGCAGGACTTATGAGCGGTGCAGTAACCAACACACCCAGTCTTGGTGCCGCCCAACAGGTACTGGTGGAACAGGGAGCAGCCCCTGCCGTTATTTCAGAAACGGGTATGGCCTACGCCATCGCTTACCCCTTTGGTATTTTGGGGGTTATTTTTACCATGATGTTGATACGACGGTTTTTTAGGGTAAATACCCAATCGGAGATAAAAGAGTACACCCGGTCGTTGGAGAGCAGTGAACCAGCGCTGCATAACGTGGAAATAACAGTTGTCAATCCCGAACTTTTCGGTAAAAGTATTGGTCATATCAAAAAGATTCTGGATAAGGAACTAACCCTTTCCCGTATAATACGCTATGGAGAACCGATATTAGCTGCCGATGATGAAATCATCAGGCAGGGAGATATTATTTGCGGCGTTTCTGCCCAGGATAAGATCGAGAAACTTGAACTCAAAGCCGGTATAGTTACTTTGGCTAAAAGTGTTGAAAATATTCCAGGTCCCCTGGGTATGATAAACATCCTGATGACTAACCAGAGAATTGCGGGAAAATCAATTCAACAAATCGGTATATATCGTCGCTATCCTGCCAACGTAACCCGTATCTACCGTTCTGGCATGAAAATTCTGCCAACTTTACAGACAACCCTTGAATTGGGTGATACCCTGAGGGTGGTTGGGAAACAGGAAATTCTGAATGATGTAAAAAAAGAACTGGGAGATTCCATCAACGAACTGGTTAAACCCAATATTATCTCCATTTTTCTTGGCATTTTTACAGGAATTATACTTGGCAGTATTCCGATATTTATTCCCGGCCTTCCCGCTCCGGCCAGACTGGGACTTGCCGGAGGTCAGTTGCTGATTGCTATTCTTCTGGGACACAGGGGACGAATAGGTAAGCTGAGTTTTTACATGACTCCCGGAGCCAGTCTCTTCATGCGTGAGTTAGGAATAATCCTTTTCCTTGCCTGTGTGGGATTACTATCCGGTGCAAAATTTGTGGAAACAATTCTGAACGGAGGATGGCAATGGATGCTATACGGTGTTGCCATCACCCTTATTCCTGTTTTGATTGTGGGTATTATTGCCCGTCTGATGAAAGTAAACTACCTAAAAATTTGTGGTTTAATTGCGGGGTCCATGACCGATCCTCCTGCACTGGAATTTGCCAATGGAATTGCGCCTGTTCAGGCACAAGCTGCTGCTTACGCCATTGTATATCCGCTTACTATGTTTTTTAGGGTGCTGTTAGCCCAGATTTTTATCCTGATGACTATGTAGTTTGATAACCTGCAGCAATGCATGATAGAAGGCGGCCGTTGATCAGGTCGCTGCGGTTGTCAATACAGGAAGTACATTCGCCACAAATATCTACACCCAGAACACGATAGCGAAGCATGATCTCTTTGATAACTCTCTGAAGTTGACTGTATGACATGGAGCCCTGGTCCCAGTTGGTAGTGATGACCCCCGGGTGGAGTACGTCCTTGTCTATGGAAACGTAAACAGGCAGGACTGTGCAAGGCAGGGCAGGATAACAAAGAATCCTGCTGTCATTGCCCGCCAGTGTGTATTCCTCTGAAAGACCAATGAATAACACCTGCTTCAGGAAAGGGTTGGTTTCAAGAGCCGTTCTGACCCAGCCTCCGCAGGAAAGGAGGTTATCAAACATAGCGGGCTGCATGTCATGATGATGGTCTGCAACTACCAGAACAAAATCCGTGTTGATTCTGTCTGTCCAGAATTTTGTCATGTAATGGTGGTTGCCTGTATCCAGAAAATGCACAGCCCTTAAGGGGTGAAGGTTTGTCCTGTTCTGGAGGGTCTTTGCTGCTTCCGGATCACAGTAGCAATCCGATCCGGGAATATTGGTACAATCTATTACTGTGTGGTTGTAACCAAGATAGAAAGACTGGTTTCTGTAAACCCCGGTAAAGTCCATTATTATGACCGGAATGTTCATAATTCCTAACATTGAACCTTGTTTTGCGAATATACCTAAAATACTTTATTTAGTAATTATCTGTATATTTGCTTTGGTCAAATATTCAAATAATGATAATGATGCGGGGATTTGAAAAGGGTAAAGAGCCTTTAAAAGCTGTTTTCCCTGGCAAGTATATACAGGGTAGAAACGCTTTGTCTGATTTACCTTACATTATGGAATTAATGGGAGATAACGGGTTATTGCTGGCCTCACCATCGGTAATATCAAATGTGCTCCCAAAGTATTCTTTAATTGAAAGCCGGAAGAACATTCACATTGAAACATTCGGTGGTGAATGCTGTAGCCGGGAGGTAGAAAGGATGACAGTGGCCGTTCATCATAATAAAGCCAATGTGATAGTGGGAATGGGTGGAGGAAAGGTAATTGATACCGCAAAGATCGTTGCAGACAAGGCCGGAATTCCTGTTATTGTTGTCCCCACTATAGCTTCTACCGATGCCCCCACAAGCGGTTGTGCCGTACTGTATTCAGCGGAAGGTGTTTTTGAATCTGTTTATTACCTGAAAATGAATCCGCAGGCTGTACTTGTGGATGAAACAATCATAGCTTCTGCACCTACACGTTTTCTGGTATCTGGTATGGGGGATGCTCTGGCCACCTGGTTTGAAGCCAGGTCGTGTAAACGTTCCGGTTCATCTAACGAATGCGGAGGATATACCACATTGACTGCTATGGGAATAGCACATCTTTGTTATCAGACATTACTGCGTTATGGATTGCAGGCAAAAAAGGATTGTGACCTTTATCTTACCACACACGCCCTGTCTAACATCATTGAAGCCAATATCCTGATGAGCGGGCTGGGATTTGAAAGTTGCGGACTGGCCTCGGCACATGCCATACACAATGGCCTGACTGTTCTGGAAGAAACACATGCTTTTTACCATGGTGAAAAAGTCGCGTTAGGGGTGTTGGCGGGACTTCACCTTACAGGAACTCCTGTCAAGGAAAAGGATCGTGTCTATGGTTTTTGTGAGTCAGTAGGGCTGCCCACCACATTTGAAGACCTGAATCTGGGTGGTGTGAGCAGGGATAGGCTGATGATGGCAGCCGTTAAAACATGCCATCCGGCCGAGGCAATACACCACGAACCAGGAAGGGTTACTCCGGAAGATGTCCTGACAGCCCTGTTGGCAGCAGACGAGTACGGTAAAAAGAGAAAACAGGGAACATATGATAGATAGCCCTGAAAAGCAGGAATTGCTGAAGAGTTATTTTGTCAACTATTCACCTAGGTTGACAAATTATGCCATCCGTTTTGTCACAAACAGAGAGACTGCCCAGGATATAGTTCAGGACTGTTTTGTGCATTTGTGGGAAAAAATGGAACAATTTGACTTTATCAACATCAAAACCCTTCTTTTCACCATGGTGCGCAACAGGTGCCTGAATTACTTAAAACACAAGGATGTAGTTAATCTTTATACTGGCCGTTATCTTCATGAGGTTGAAGGCGAGGAAAGGATATATCATTACGATTTTATTTTTGGCCCCGGGAAGCTGCCACTATATGAAGAACTTGAGAAACAGCTTCAGATTGTAGTGGATTCCTTACCAGAAAAATGCCGGCAGGTTTTTGTCATGAGCCGTTTTAATGGGTTGAAGAACCGGGAAATTGCAGTAAAATTGGACATTTCAACTACAGCAGTTGAGAAACACATCAGAAAGGCGTTAAGCACTCTGACTGCCTATTTCGAAAAGCATTATCCTTTCCACATTTGCATCATCATATTCTCATGTTTGCTATCCACCTACCTGGATTAGCTTTCCTGTAAAAACATATTTTTTTAATAAATTACATAACCAGGGTTAGGTAAACCCACATTTTGTTGTTTAATATATGAAATCAACTATCAGCATGAAATCAGATCAGGAAAAAATCAAAGAATTGGCAATTGAATATTTTGAAGGGAAAATCCGTTTGAAAGAAGAGGGCCTGTTATTTGATTTCATCAGTCAATCAAAAGAAAACAAATCACTTTTCAGAAAATGGGAACATAATTGGCTCCTGGAACATAAACCCGACCAGGAAACCCTCATCTTATGGGACCGTCTTTCAGCCGACTATAGTAGCAGAAAGAAACAACTATTAGGCTCCCCCATAGTACGTAAAAACATTTTATCCAGAAAGATATTCCAGGGAGTGGCAGCGGCAGCTGTTTTAGCTGTTGTTTTCCTGGGGATTGAACTGGGAAGACTATCCAGACAGAATGGTGGTTACGCGTTTGTGATTGAAACACAGAATGCGGAACAATCCAGGGTAATCCTTCCCGATGGCACTGTGGTGTATCTGAACGCAGCAACAACACTCAGGTGCCCCAAAAGATTCAATGAAAAGCACAGGATCATGGAGCTGGAGGGAGAAGCATACTTTGAGGTAGAAAGGAATGAGGGAATGCCATTTATTGTCAAGGCTAAGAATATTCCCATACGAGTTTTGGGGACCAGGTTCAATGTAACAGCCTACGCAGATGAACCTACAGTTACCACAGCATTGCTTGAGGGCAGACTGGAGCTCTGGGGAGGAGATAAAAAGATCACTATGAATCCTGACGATATCATCCGTTTTGACATCAATACGCGGACCGTTTCAAAATTCAAACAAAACGCATCGCAATATATTTCCTGGACAGAAAGAAGGTTTGAATACAACATGATCACATTTGACGAGCTCTTTAAACGGCTCTCGAGGCAGTATAATATCAATATCATTTTTACGGCTGAAAAGAAAATGGACAAGATTTTCAATATCTCCCTCAATAATGGGGAAACCATAACCGATGTCCTGGATGCTCTTACCTTAATTATTCCTTTTACGACAAGACGAGATGGAAAAAACCTTTATATAACATTTAAATAAATCATTATGCATATTAACCTAACCCTAAAAAAAATAGTACTCACTTCAGGGTTGATCCTGCTGGGGGTGTTTTCTTTCGGACAGACGATCACCAAGGAGTTCGTAAACGTGCCCTTGGTCAATGTTTTGAAAGAGGTTGAAAAACAGACTGGTATGTCTGTCATCTACGAAACCAGCGAGGTCAATGAAACGTATCTGGTTACCGCCAGATTTGATAATGCATCTGTGGAAGAAGTTTTACAGACGGTACTCGAGGGATCGTTATATTATTCTATTGAAGGAAAGATCATAGTGCTTCATAAGCAGCCTTCTGACAAAGACAAACCGGTTTCCCTGGTTCAACAGCAACATGAGCATCGTGTAACCGGTACTGTTGTTGACGAGTCTGGTCTTCCGATTATCGGAGCTTCGATTGTTGCCCAGGGGTCTCAGACTATGGCTATTTCTGATATGGACGGGAATTTTTCCATTCGTATTCCGGCTGATGGCGTACTTATAGCTTCCTACATAGGTTTTATTACCCGAATAGTTTCTGTTAACAACCAGACAGGAATCCGTATAGTAATGAGTGAGGACCGTCTGGTACTTGAAGAGGTAGTTGTTGTAGGCTACGGTACTCAGAAGAAGAAACTACTCACAGGGGCCAACCTGAACATAAAGGAAGAAGACATCACCAAAAGAAGCACCCAGAATGCTCTTGATGCCCTGATTGGCCAAAGTCCCGGAGTGCAGATCATAGCTTCTTCTGGACAGCCAGGTGAAGATTTTCGTGTAAGTGTAAGGGGTTTGGGAACAGTGGGTGATGCCACCCCTCTATATGTGGTAGATGGAGTACAGGTAAGAAGTATATCCCATATCAATCCTTCGGAGATTGAATCCATCGATGTACTAAAAGACGCGGCTTCGGCAGCCATTTACGGCGCAAGGGCAGCCAACGGTGTGTTGCTGGTCACAACAAAGAAAGGTAAAACCGGTAAAACAGTCGTTGGATATGAGGGATTTATGGGATTTCAGTCTTTGGTAAGAATGCCCGAGATGCTCAATGCACAGGATTATATGATGATCATGGACGAGGCCAGTATTAATTCCGGTGGCACAGCTTATGGTTGGTTAAGTGAATTCAAAATTGATCCGGTCAAGATCGGACAGGGAACCGACTGGTTAAACCAGATAGTTGTGAAGAATGCGAAAACCCAGAATCACGTGGTCAGTGTCAGCGGTGGTTCACAGCTTAGTGTATTTGCCTTGTCTTTGAGTTACAGCGGACAGGAAGGAGTAATAGGGGGTAAGGATTATTCCAATAATGAACGGTTTAATTTCCGTATTAACAGTGACCATAAAATTTTCAGGGATATTGTTAAAATTGGTGAGAATATCTCCTTGTCCTATATCAACCGTAATGGAGTTCTTATTGGGAACCAGTTTTATAACGTAATAAATGATGCATTAAGGGCCACCCCTGTTTTAACGCCCTATAATGAGGAAGGAACGAACTATGCATCGGCAACATTATGGTATGTCGATGAAGTTAATCCACTGGCATCACTGGTTATGAGAAATCAGAACAAAACACAGACAGCCAGGTTGTCCGGAGATATTTACTTGGAAGTTCAACCCATAAAGAATTTAAAACTTAGAAGTGTTTTTGCTTTGGATTACAATAATTCCAATAACAGGAGTTATACACCGCAATATTATTACGGAAGTGGCTTTTACAACGACACCGATTACGTGATACAGCAGAATGCACTCAGAACCAGCTGGTCCTGGGAAAACACCCTCAATTATAATTTCAATCTGAAAAATCATAATTTTGATATTTTACTTGGAATTCAGGCAAGGCAGGAAACCGGTCAATACCTGTCTGCCCAGAAATACGATCTGATATTCAACGATTTCGACCATGCATGGATACGCAATGCCACTAATTCCAATGCGAATATGGTCATTGTAGACGGTTACCCCTACAACCTGGAGAACCTTGTTTCTTATTTCGGCCGTATCAGTTACAACTACAAAGAGAAATACATGTTTACTGCAACGGTAAGAGCCGATGGATCTTCAAAATTCGGTCCTGCCAACCGATTTGGTGTATTTCCTTCTGTGTCTGCGGGATGGGTTATAAGTAGTGAGGGATTTATGGAAAGTCTGAAAGACGTGATCAGTTTCCTCAAATTGAGGGCCAGCTGGGGACAAAACGGGAATAACCGTATAGCAGATTACACTTATCTTTCTACCATAGCTACCACTTCTTATGCATTCGGCGATAAGGACAATCAGACATCCACTACAACAGGTGTCTACGAAAATTCTATGCCCAATGTAAATGTTAAGTGGGAAACATCCGAGCAACTTGACCTGGGTCTGGATATGCAATTACTTAACGGGAAAATACAGGCAGCTTTTGACTATTACAACAAAACAACAAGGGACTGGCTGTTACAGGCCGATGTGCTGGACGTGTTTGGTGCTCAGCAAAATCCTTATATCAATGGCGGCTCTGTAAGAAACAAGGGCGTTGAATTTGGGGTATCTTATTTTGGTCAGGTAGGAAACGAATTGCGATTTTCCATTGGCGCGAACGGCGCGTTTAATAAAAATGAAGTCATATCTGTCCCAAATGTGGAAGGAATCATACATGGATCCCAGGATATTCTGTTCAAGGGAATGCAGGAAATGAACCGTGCCCAGGAAGGTTATCCTATAGGCTATTTCTGGGGATTGAACATGTTAGGGATTTTCCAGAATCAGAGCCAGATAGACAACCATAAAAATTCCGAAGGCAAGGTTATTCAACCCTATGCCAAGCCAGGAGATATCATCTATGACGACACTAACGAAGACGGAAAGATTACTCAGGCAGACAATATTTTCCTGGGACAACCTTATCCCACCACTACGGTTGGGTTGAATCTGTCACTGAATTACAAGGGATTCGATTTCTATTTGGTTGGGAATGGCTCTTTTGGAATGCAGATCGCTAAATGTTACCGTCCCGTGGACCGTAAACAATACAATTATACCACTGATATTCTGGGCCGCTGGACCGGAGAAGGGACTTCAAACACCATACCCCGTGTGACTAACGGTGATGAAGACAACGGGAACCGTCTGTATATGTCTCAGTTATACATAGAAGATGCCGATTTCTTCCGCATCAGCAATGTTACCCTTGGATATAACTTTGCCCGTTTATTCAAGCAAAAGACAGTGATCAGCCAGTTGCGTGCTTATGTATCGGTTCAGAATGCTCTGGTCATTACCAGATATTCCGGTATGGATCCTGAGGTCGGATACAGTGGCGGTTCTACATGGGGATCTGGTATAGACCTGGGCTTTTATCCACGTGCACGTACAGTCCTCTTTGGTTTGAGTATTAAACTTTAAAAAAGACGAAGATTATGAAACATATATTAAAACTAGCAGCAGTAATCTTAGTATCGATTAACCTGTCATCCTGTTCAGACGATTTTCTCAAAAGTGAACCGATGACACAACTGACTTCCGCTAACTTCTATAAAACCCCCGAAGATCTTTACATGGCTCTGGTAGGTTGCTATCAGCAGCTGAGGGGAGGCTACGGAGATTTTTTCCAGATTCTGAACATTGCCGCGGACGATTGTTACGGGGGAGGCGGATATACCGATGCTTACGGGAACCAGATATGGGATGAGTTTACTCATTACAATGACTTGGAAATCAATCGTTACAGTTGGTCAAGTAAGGTGTGGCGCGCCATAAGGAGATGCAACGTGGTTATAGAACAGGCAGAAAATATTGATTGGGGTACGAATGCCAAGCTGAAAAATCAATATGTGGCCGAGGCCAGAATGCTCAGGGCTTACTGGTATTTCATAACACAGGCCTGTTTTGGTCACATTCCCCTGGTCACGACATCGGAACAACTTGAAATTGAAGGACAGACGGATCCTGACGATGTATACGCTTATATTGCAGAAGATTTGAAATTTGCTGTTGAGAATCTTCCGGCAAACCGTTTCCAGGATATTTCCAAGGGCGAGATTGGCCGTGTAACCAAGTGGTTTGCCCAGGGATTTGCCGCCAGAGTATACCTTTTCTATACCGGTTATTACGGCAAAAGTGAAATGCCCGGTATGACCAAAGCCCAGGTTACAGGCTACCTGAATGATATCATAACCAGCAGCGGGCACACATTGCTTCCCAGTTTCAGTTCACTCTGGCCCTGGTCAATGAGAAAAGATTACTGGTCCAAACAATCCCTTTACGTGGGTACCACCAACCTGGTGTATGCCGGAGAGTACAATCCCGAGATCATATTCGCTATAAAACTGCATACGGGGTTCTCATTTTCTCATTCACAATATATGGGCATGAGGGGAGAAAAAAAGGCAGGAGATTATGACCCGTTTACTTCAGGATGGGGCATGGCAACCATCACTCCTAAGGCCTACAATTGGTTTGAAGAAGGCGACACACGCCGTTTTGCCTCTATCGTCAATCTGGCTGCTGAAGGGATCCCTTGCGACGGAACAGATCAACGTGAATTTACCGGTTATGTACATAAAAAATACCAAAACCTGACATCTCCCATTGACCGCACAAAAGGTTATCCGCAGTACCTGGGTGCCAGCAATAAGAACGCCAATCCCCAAGACCAGTATATCATGCGGTATTCAGACATTCTCCTGATGGCTGCCGAACTTGTGGTGGACACAAATCCTGCACAGGCTCTTAATTACGTTAATCAGGTCCGTAACAGGGCATTTGAAAACACTTCACATGCGTTGAAATCGGTTACCAAACAGGATATCCTGGACGAAAGGGCAAGGGAATTTGTTTTTGAAGCCCTGCGTTACCATGATGTGCTGCGCCAGGGACTCACCAAAGCAAAACAAATCCTGGATGTACATGGAGAAATCGTATTAAACGGAAAAAATCCGACAACAAAAACCATCGACTGGCCTATTGAAAAAGAAGGCCTGTTCATGATTCCTTATAGTGATGTGTCTTTGTCAAACGGGAAACTCCTTCAGAATCCGGGATGGTAATGAAACAATAAAAGATGAGTTTAAAGTCTCTTATCTTAATGACGGTGTGCCTGTGTGCTGCATTTAGCGTGCAGGCACAAACGCCTTTCCTGAGAAAACGGGGGTCGGCCACTCAATTGTATGTCCATGGCAGACCCATGCTGATCCTGGGAGGAGAACTGCACAATTCATCCACTTCCTCTGTGGAATATATGGAATCCATCTGGCCCGTGATGAAAGCCATGAATTATAATACGGTGCTGGCCCCTGTTAGCTGGGAAAACATTGAACCGGCGGAAGGGGTCTTTGATTTCACACTGGTAGATGCCATGCTGAAGGGCGCCCGAAAGGAAAACCTGAAACTTGTCTTATTATGGTTCGGAAGCTGGAAGAACGGCGGATCCATCTATATGCCCTCGTGGGTTAAAAAAGATTTCCGGCGGTTTCCCAGGGCCAAGGATTCCACAGGTGTTTCCATAGAAATTCTCTCGGCCTTTTCCGATGAAAATATGAAAGCCGATGCACGGGCTTTCCGTGCCCTAATGAAACACCTGCGGGAGATTGACAGCCAGGACAATACCGTTCTAATGATGCAGGTTGAGAACGAGGCCGGGATCCTGAACACGCCAAGAGACTATAGCAGTCAGGCACAAGCCCTCTTCAACGGTCCGATCCCTGAGGAATTGTCTCAGTACCTTGAAAAGAAAGGTACTGTGCTGACATCCGATCTGCTAAAAGTGTGGAAAGCCAACGGCTCCCGAATCAGGGGAACGTGGGAAGAAGTCTTTGGAGTAGGCAAAAAGGGCGATCCGCAATCCCGGTGGGAATACCAGTGGCGCGACATGTATTACTATACAGAGGAGTTGTTCATGGCTTACTATTATGCCCGGTATATGGGATACGTTGCAGCCGAGGGGAAAAAAGAATATGTCATTCCCATGTATGTCAACGCATGGCTAAAAAGCCCCGATCAACCCTGGACCGGATTGCACCCCGGAGGAGGCCCCCTTCCCAATGTGATGGACATGTACCATTGTGCAGCTCCTGCTATTGATTTCCTTTCACCTGACATTTACGTTGCCCACTTTACTGAAATTGTGGAATGGTACAACCAGTCGGAGAATCCTCTTTTTATTCCTGAAACAAGGGGAGGAACAATTGGCGCCGACCGTCTTTTGTGGGCCATCGGGGAGCATAATCTGATGGGCTTTTCTCCGTTTGGAGTGGATGGAAGGCGATCTCCCGAAAGGCCCCTGCCTATGGCCGATCCCCTGGACCCATTGTCCTTTGCATACGGATTACTGCAGGGAATGGCTTCAGTGGTACTCTCGTACCAGGGAACCGGAAAAATGAGAGGGATGTTTCTAGACCAGGACAATACCCGGACTTCTTTTACCCTGGGAGACTATACAGTCACAGCAGACCTGTATTCCAGGAGTTCTCCAGTCCCTGCAGGAGGGCTGCTTGCTGCAGCAAATACACCACCCCGCAGAAACAATGTATCTGGAGGGGGATTCATCATATGGCTGGGCGGGGATGAATACCTGGTCTTTGGAAGAAATCTGAATGTGCGCTTTATACCAGCCACGCCCGGCAAATTGCCTCTGGCAGGCATAGACAGGGTTTATGAAGGAATTTTCCGGAATGGTGAATGGATACGGGGCAGATTGTTGAACGGAGACGAGACACATTGCAGTACATTTTCCGGCACAGGATTGAAAATGCCCGGAATGAGCATTCAGAAAATATTGTTATACCGTTATAAATAAAAACATGAACAAAATACTCGTTTTAATCACCCTGTTTTCATTTTTAGGCATTAACCTTCAGGCACAGAAACCTGCCCTGAAAAAGAAAGGAGATGCCACCCAGCTGTACATTGACGGAAAACCCATGCTGATGCTGGCCGGCGAACTGGGCAATTCTTCCAGTTCAAGCGAAGCCTACATGAAAGATGTGTGGCCGGGACTAAAGGCCTTGAATTACAACACAATACTTGCAGCCATTACTTGGGAAATGATAGAGCCTGAAGAAGGTGTATTTGATTTCAGTTCTGTAGATCACCTGATACACAGCGCCCGCCAGTACGATCTGAAACTAGTGCTGCTTTGGTTTGCTAGCTGGAAGAATGCCGCCTCCACCTACATTCCCCTTTGGGTTAAAAAGGATTATCAGAGATTTCCCCGGGCCGAAGAAGCAAGCGGAAAACCGGTAGAGATTTTATCCGCTGTTTCCGAGGAAAATATGAAGGCCGATGCCCGAGCCTTTCGTTCTCTGATGAAACACATTGCCCAGGTGGACGGAAAAGAGCATACAGTGCTCATGATGCAGATAGAAAATGAACCAGGCATACTCAATACCCCCCGGGATTATTCTCCTGAAGCTGAGGCGCTTTTCAACGCTCCCATACCAGAAGACCTGGTTCAATATCTTAAAAAGAACAAAAGCAACCTGAGCAGAGACCTTGCAAAAGTATGGATAGCCAATGGGTCCAAAACTAAAGGAATCTGGGAGGAGGTTTTTGGCAAGAGCATGATCGGTGGATGGAGCCACACCGGAGAATTTGACTGGCACGACATGTACTACTATACAGAGGAACTGTTTATGGGTTATTATTATGCCAAATATATAGGCTATGTGGCAGCCGAAGGGAAGAAGGAATATGATATTCCCATGTATGCCAATGCCTGGCTCAAAGGTCCCGATTACGGCTGGTCCGGAATGCATCCCGGGGGAGGGCCGCTTCCCAGCGTAATGGACATGTACCGTTGTGCCGGGCCGGCCATTGATATTTTATCTCCGGATATTTATGTGCCTCATTTCACCGAAGTTGTCGAGTGGTATGATCAATTGGGAAATCCTTTGTTTATTCCTGAGACCAGGGGTGGTGAGCTGGGTGTTTCACGGCTGTTGTGGTGCCTGGGGGAGCACAATCTGATGGGCTTCTCACCTTTTGGAATAGACCGCAACGCACGGACCAGCCTTGCCGGTGCCCAGGCAGATCCGCTGGCACAGGCATACAAACTCATTGACGGAATGCAAGAGATGATTCTGGAATACCAGGGGACCGATAAAATCCGGGGATTCTTTGTCGACAACGACAATCCTGAACAATCTTTTGTTTTGGGCGAGTATATTGTGACAGCCGATCTGATGCGTCCCAGAACTTATGCCTCCATGGGTGCTCCCGCACCCAACGGCGTAAGGAATGTGCCAGAAACTACTTCCGGAGGCGGATTTATTATCCTCTTACCCGACGGGGAATACATAGTCATGGCGCGTAATGTCAATGTCAGGTTTGCTCCGGCAGAACCGGGGAACTTACCTTACATAGGTCTGGGAACGTTATATGAAGGAGTATTTGAGAATGGAGAATGGATTCCCGGAAGGGTATTAAACGGGGACCAGATCCATGGCAGTATATTTACCGGAACCGGACTGAAAATGAACATACTAGGCATTCAGAGAGTTACATTATATCGTTACGGTAAAAGAGATATCAAACAGTGATAGTTTGGTTATTTAGTTTTTTTGGTTAGAAGATTTGAAATCTGAACCCGCATAGGAAACTACACTTTTTATCCTTACATTTATTCACCCGTTCGTGATCTGGCAGCATTTCAGAACCCATGCCGGAGCATTACGGGTAAATCCAAAAACAATTAAATAAATGTGCAGTTTATGAAAAGATTACTGATATTGACCGGGGTGCTTTTACTCTGCCTGCAGGCGAACGCCCAGCCTTACCTTCAAAGCTGTGCCGTTGACGTAAGCCAGGATTTTACGGATTTCAGCAATACGTATTTTTTTGCCGATTCTCTGGCGTCATTCGATCCAGCCACTGCAGAAGGCTCCATCCGCTGGAAACGTCACAGCCTTTTTGGGAGACAGGCATTCAACACCACCAAAGTCTTTCCACTTCCTCTGGATATGCTGGATTTTCCCCCTACCCAGTACGAAAATGATCCGCAGCTGCATTTTAGCATCGATTTTGTTTCACCGGTAACCATCCGCCTCAGGGTGTACACTTCATCGGTCATACTTCCTGAAGAAGAATCGCTCATGCTTACTGGAACGCCACCCCGGGATGAATCCTGGACCTATAAAAGAGGGAATGGCACACATACCTATACGGGCCGGGGAGGCAGCATTATAATCAGGGAGTATCCGTTTACCATTATGCTCTGCGATGAACGCGGCAGGGAAATGACACGCACAAGGCACTGGGCCGATAACGATTCCACCCAGATCAAAGTGTTACCCTTCCAGTTTATCAAAAGAGCCAGTGACAACATCCGGAGCATCAACCCGGTTTTTTCTCTGCGGCCAAACGAAAAGATCGTGGGGTGCGGAGAGTCTCCGACTGCCCTGAACAAAGTTGGGCAAAAAGTGCATTTGTTTGTTACCGATCCGCAAAGTCCGGAAGGAGACCAGATGTACAAGCCCATCCCATTCTTTATCAGTAACAGGGGATACGGGATGTTCATGCATACATCTGCACCGGTCACCTGTGATTTTGGAGCAACACATGTCGGATCTGCCAAATTGTTCATGGCAGACGAAACACTTGATCTTTTCCTGTTCTGGGGAAAGCCGGCCGGGATTATAGATGAGTACACCAGCCTTACCGGCAAAGCCACCATGCCTCCCTTATGGTCTTTTGGCACCTGGATGAGCCGTATAACCTATTTTTCACAGGAAGAAGGCTATGAAGTGGCCAGGCAGATGCGGCAGAACAGGATCCCTGCAGATGTAATTCATTTTGATACAGGCTGGTTCCAGACCGACTGGCAATGTGATTATGTTTTTGCCCCTGACCGTTTCCCCGATGCGCAAAAGATGATCAATGACCTGCTGGCAGACGGATTTCATATTTCCCTATGGCAGTTGCCATATTTCACCCCGAAAAACAAATACTTTCCCGAGTTAATTGAAAAGGGCCTGTACGTGAAAAACGAGAAAGGAGGGCTTCCGTACGAAGACGTAGTACTGGACTTTTCCAACCCTGAAACGGTTACCTGGTACCAGGAAAAACTGGAAGGTTTGCTCAAGATGGGGGTAGGGGCCATCAAAGTGGACTTTGGTGAAGGAGCTCCTCTGAACGGATACTATGCCAACGGAAAAGGAGGCCTGTACGAACACAATCTGTATCCTTTGCGGTATAACAAAGCAGTAGCCGAGATCACCCGCAAAACCAAAAATGAAACGATTATCTGGGCCAGAAGCGCCTGGGCAGGATCACAGAGGTATCCGCTGCATTGGGGAGGAGATGCCGCAAATACCGATATTGGAATGCTTACCACCCTTAGAAGTGGTCTATCCCTGGGTTTGTGCGGATTTTCTTTCTGGAGTCATGACATAGGCGGTTTTGTACAAAGCTGTCCGGAAGAATTGTACAGCCGCTGGCTCCCGTTTGGTTTTCTTACCTCCCATACACGCGTTCACGGAGCACCACCCACCGAGCCATGGTATTACAGCAACGACTTTATGGATGGCTTCCGCAGATCGGCGGAACTTAAATACCGCCTGATGCCCTATATCGTAGAACAATCCCAAAAATGTACCCAGACAGGCCTGCCCATGCTGCGTGCCCTGCTCATAGAATACCCCGATGATCCGGTGGTCTGGCAGATAGAAGACCAGTATCTTTTTGGAAGTGATATGATGGTGGCGCCCCTGTTTGAAAGTGATAATGAACGTATGGTTTACCTTCCGGTAGATCGCTGGGTAGATTATCAGAGCGGAAAGACCTATGACCCGGGCTGGCACAGGGTAGCTGCAGGCCAGATCCCTGCCGTTATCCTGGTCAGGAAAGGTGCCGAAATCCCGCATGTCCCTGTAGCACAAAGTACAGATGAAATTGATTGGGAAAAAGTTAAAAAAATAAAATATTAATACAGAATATGAAACGTTATGCCTACAGCCTGCTGGCGCTGACAATGCTGCTCCCTGTATCCTGCTCCCAGAACCGTGGTTCTTCCGATACCGATGCACAGCAACTCTTTATTGGTGATACTATTGCAGTGGCCCCCACCACCTATGGTAAAGTGAAAGGTTATATTTTACGGGACATATACCATTTTATGGGAATTCCTTACGGAGCCAGTACGGAAGGGAAAAACAGGTTCATGCCTCCCTGTCCCCCTGAACCCTGGGACGGGGTGCTTCCCTGTGTCTATTTTCCTACCTCGGCTCCCCAGATAGTGAGATATCCCCGCAGTTCTGAATCCTATTCCGCTTTTGTGGACAGGTGGAATTACGATGAAATAGGCGAAGACTGCCTGCGGCTCAATATATGGACTCCTGCCCTGGACGGAAACAAGAGACCGGTCATTGTATGGTTGCACGGTGGAGGTTTTTCAAGCGGCAATTCCATTGAGCAGAACGGATACGGCGGTGAAAACCTGGCCCGTTACGGGGATATTGTATTTTGTTCTGTCAATCACCGTCTGAACGCATTTGGTTTTTCAGATTTCTCGGGCATAGGCGGGGAATCATTCAGGAATTCGGGTAATGTGGGGTTGCTCGATATTGTGGCCGCTCTTGAATGGATCCGGGACAATATTGCCAACTTTGGTGGTGATCCGGGCAACGTAACCATGATTGGGCAATCAGGCGGTGGTTCCAAAGTAAGTGCCATTGCTACCATGCCTGACGCTAAGGGATTGGTACACAAGGGAATTGCTTTAAGCGGGAGCTCCATAAAGGCAGGAAACCAGGAATTTTCGGCTGCCCTGGGCGCATGCATCCTGGAGGAAGCCGGTTTGCAACCTTCACAGATAAATCAGCTACAGGAAATGCCCTGGGAGGAATACCTTGCTCTTGCCAATCGGGTAGCCATGAAATACAACAGCCAGATGGCCGCACAGGGGATCAGGGCAGGATTCGCTCCTGTGGCAGACGGAACGGTATTGCCTGCCGATACGTATTTTTCGGCAGATGATCCGTCAATTCCGGATATTCCCATGATATACTGCAC
The DNA here is from genome assembly GCA_002409325.1 of Bacteroidales bacterium UBA5226. Classification (GTDB taxonomy): domain Bacteria; phylum Bacteroidota; class Bacteroidia; order Bacteroidales; family UBA932; genus DMER64. Next base: position 120,718 of record DHUU01000006.1, read on the forward strand.
AACATTCCATGAATGGAATCCCAACAGGGACCGTCCAGAACTGGAAGATGTAACACTGGAAGATGTAACGGAAAATCTTAAAGAACGCTATGCAGACAAAGCCCACGAAATTGTGGCAGCCTATGCCGGGCAGTTCCCGGACAAAAAACCTATCGAAATATGGGCCCTTATCAGCTCCAGCCGCGTGAATGTAGTACGTGCAGCCAGTACCAAATTGCAGCAACAATCCCCCGTCTATGTAGCCTGGTTCGGATGGCAACCGCCTTTGTTTGATGGGCGGTTGCGTGCATTCCACTGTATTGATATCTGTTTCTGGTTCTGCAATACGGACCTGATGGTCACTCATACCGGCGGGGGAAAGGAGCCCAGAATGCTTTCCAGGAAAATGGCTGACGCCCTGCTTCGGTTCATGAGAACGGGAAATCCCAACGGAGGTTCATTGCCATTCTGGCCTGAATTTTCTGTTGAGAAAGGCGAAACCATGGTTTTGAATACCCGCCCCGAGGTTGTCTGCGATCCGGACAGAGAAGCACGCCTGGTTCTGGAGCAGGTAATGTAGTCACATAAGTCTTTCTGGTCAGCGATCAGAAAGCTGAGAAGCGTGTAAGAAGAAATTATCTTTTAAGAGTTATTTTGAAGTCTCAGCCTCACGTTGTGCTTCTTCAATCATCTTTTCATTAGGCAGGATAAAAATCTCCACACGGCGGTTTTGCAACCTGCCTTCTATTGTATTGTTGTCAGCAACCGGTTCGTGTATTCCTTTTCCCAGGGTTGTCATGCGGTTGATGTCTACCCCCTCGAGTAACATAAAATCACGTACGCTCCGGGCCCTTCTTTCTGATAGTCCCTGGTTGTATTCCACTGTTCCGGTAATATCGGTATGGCCAATGATTTCAATGTTGGTATTGGGGTTCTGGTTCATATTGGCCGCAAAGCTCCGGAGCGAGGTCTTGGCATTTTCACCTATAGCTGTAGAATTGGTAGCAAAAAGAATCCCTGATTCCAAAGTAACTTTTATGGCCTGCCCTTCATTGACTATTTCTATGGAGGTGTCTTCAGGAAGTATCTCTTCCAGTTCCTGTTTTTGCTTATCCATATGACGGCCAATAAGTATCCCGGCCACACCGCCCACAACGGCGCCAATAGCGGTGCCAACGGCCGTGTTTCCGGCAGCTGCACCTATGCCGGCTCCGGCAGCTGCCCCGGCAGCAACGCCAATTCCCGCGCCTACTCCTGTTCTGCCTATAGTCCCGCAACCTGTCAGAGTAAGGGATGCAACGAGTACTCCTGTTATTAAAGTTCTTAGTGTTTTCATAGAAAGTTTGATAAATTTGTTTGGTTTTTGTAAAGATATTCAAAAAAGCTCATATAAATAACAAATATTGCGAATGAAAGAAACTGTCTTTCTCTTATTTATTCTGACAGCCTGTACTGCAAAGGACCCTGTGCTGGTAAATCAGTTAGGCTATTATCCGGGCCAGGAAAAGGTAGCCGTTGTGGATGCTTCTTTTAGCGGATCGTTCCGGATCCTGGACGAAATAACCGGTAAATCCGTATTTGAAGGGATATCCGGTGTGATGAACCCATCTAAGTTTTCCGGGAAGATCCGTACCACACTTGATTTCACTTCGTTCGATCAGCCGGGTGAATACCGTATTGTAACCAATAATTGTTCCGGATCACATTCCTTCAGGATCGCAGACAACGTCCTGGCTCCTCTGGCCTCGGCTTCCCTGGAAGCTTTTTCTTTACAACGTTCCACTCCCGG
>DHUU01000006.1:122732-145479 GCA_002409325.1 Bacteroidales bacterium UBA5226
GGGATGGTATGATGCAGGTGATTACAACAAATACATAGTAAACGCATCCTACACCACCGGACTAATCCTGGCCGGATACGAAAAGTATCCCGGTTACGCCCAAAACAGGCAATTACTTGACGAGGTCATGTACAACCTGCAGTGGAGCCTGACCATGCAGGATCCTTCCGATGGCGGGGTATATCATAAACTGACCACCCCGGAGTTTGAAGATTTTATCAAACCCGAGGAATGCAAAAAGCCACGTTATGTGGTGCAAAAGAGTGTTACCGCTACTTTGGATTTTGCAGCATCCATGGCCCAGGCCGCCCGTATTTACAGGAATATAAAAGATTACTCCGCCACGGCAGCTATGATGGAGAAGGCTGCAAAAGCAGCATTCCGATGGGCTCTGGAGAATCCCGATGCCTTATACAACCAGTTCCGGATGAATGAGCAATTCGCTCCTGCCATACAAACAGGCGCTTACGGCGATTTTACGGCCAGAGACGAGTTTTTCTGGGCTTCCTGCGAATTGTATCTTACAACCCAGGATACAGCTTACCTGAATCTGGCGCTGGAATATGCCCCTGAAAAATTCACGGCCCCCACCTGGGGAAATGTATATGGGCTGGGTGTTTTTTCTTTACTGACACATAAAAAGGCGACCGGGCCCATGAAAGAACAACTGATCGCTTTCTGCGACAGTGTAGCCTCACTGTCCTCAGAAGCACCATTTGCTTCTTCTTACGGCAACTCGGCAAGTGATTTCTACTGGGGGTGCCTGTCTGAAAGTTGCTGCAGCAACGCGATCTCTCTTCTCTATGGATTTAGCCAAAACGGAAACAGGGACTATCTTATGCAGGCTTATCATAATATGGATTACCTGCTGGGAAGGAATCCCACCGGTTATTGTTATGTGACAGGTATCGGGAGCAAAAGCCCGAAAAATCCCCACCATCGCCTGGCGGATACCGATGATTTTCCCGGACCGCTTCCCGGATTCCTGGTAGGGGGACCAAATCCTGCGAAGCAGGACAGATGCGTTTATCCTTCCGATCTGCCCGACGAATGTTACACAGATGTTGTGGAATCCTATACTTCCAATGAGATAGCCATCAATTGGAATGCTACGTTATTGCATCTTGCGGTTGCTCTGGAGGAGCTTTCGCCGCTCCTTTGATTATTCGCCGAAGCGTTTTTCAATTACATTCCAGTCCAGAATGTTCCAGAAAGCCTTGATGTAATCAGGCCTTCTGTTCTGGTAATCCAGATAGTAGGCATGTTCCCACACATCGCATGTCATAAGGGGCTTCTGTATCTTTGCCAGAGGGCATCCCGCGTTGGATTCCTGTGTTATGACCAGATTGCCTTCCTGATCAAGCACCAGCCAGGCCCACCCGGAACCGAATACTGTGGCGGCTGCACCAGAAAAGGTTTCTACAAATTTTTCGAATTTGCCGAAAGTTTTTTCAATAGCTCTCAACAACTCATTTTCTGGGGCTTTTTTTGCTGTATCGGAAGCTTTGAACTGATTAAAATAAAAAGTGTGATTGAATACCTGGGCTGCATTGTTGAACAGGGGGCCGGAAGGAGCCTTGGCAATAATGGTTTCAAGGCTGGAGTTTTCGAAAGGAGTTCCCAGGATCAGGTTGTTCAGGTTGTTTAGATAAGCCTGGTGGTGTTTGCCGTAATGATAGCCTATTGTTATAGAACTTATGGCAGGGGCCAGATCATTGGCTGAAAAAGGCAGGTGAGGTAGTTGATTTGTCATAATTAATCGTGTTGGTTGGTAGACAAATATACTCAATTTTGTTTACATTTGCTTTATGGATATTTTGAGATTGGGTAAAAAGAATGAGGCTCAATACAGCCAGTTGGTAGAGGAACAGCGTGACATTTTTCTAAAGAATGCTGCCGTTAACAGGCTCCCCCAAGACCTGGAGCGTATCAGGCAGGCCTATGAATACGCTTTCCAGGCACACGCCAGACAAACCAGAAAAGCAGGAGAACCCTATATATTGCATCCTATTGCCGTTGCCCGCATAGTTAACGAGGAGATGGGACTTGGAACAAATCCCATCATTGCTTCCCTGCTGCACGATGTGGCAGAGGACACTTCGCATACCGTTGAGGATATCAGAGAACTTTTCGGGGAAGACATAGCATACCTGGTAGAAGGGCTTACAAAAGAAAAAAAGGAGCAATACGAGCTGTCCATACAGGTGGACAACATCCGCAAGATGTTGATGACCATTCAGTACGACATCCGTGCGCTGCTCATCAAGCTGGCAGACAGGCTCCATAATATGAGGACACTGGCAGACATGCCCCTGCATAAACAAATGAAAATTACGGGAGAGACCGATTTTTTCTTTGCCCCGCTGGCCAACCGCCTGGGCCTGTATAAGGTTAAGACAGAACTTGAGAACCTGAGTTTCAGGTTCCGGTCGCCGGAAGAATATGCCAGGATCCAGAAGATACTGGATGATTATGCTCTTGAAACCCAGGGAATCAGGAACCGCTTTGTTGCACCTATTGAACAGACGCTGCGAGAGAATGGCATAAATGCCCGGATATCGCAGGATATCAGGAGCATTTACTCCATTTGGCGCCATATGCAACAAAAAAAAGTACCTTTCCGCCGCCTGGAAAGCGTCTATGTTTTTAATATAGTATTTGACGTAAAAACAGATGGGCCCTGTGAGGTTTCGGAAAAGAACCAGTGTCTGCAAATCTATTCGCTGCTTACCGATCTCTACATGGAACGTGTGGGCAGTTTTCACAACTACGTTGACAATCCCAAAGCCAACGGCTACGAAGCCCTGCACTGCATGTTCATGACCGAGCACGGGACCTGGGCCGAGGTCCATATCAAGAGCCAGCGGATGGAGGAAGCATCCATCCACGGTTGTATAGTCAAGCGTCACAAGAATGTAGGGATAGGAGGGGTTGATGCCTGGGTGGAGGAATTCCGGGGCACGCTCAAAGATATGGTCTACCATGACGGCTTTAACAACAAAGATGGCTTTTTCATGGAGGGGGTGAAAGCAAATCTCTATAATGACGATATCAGGGTTTTCACACCAAAAGGAGAACAGATACTGCTGCCCAGCAAAGCCTCGGCGCTGGATTTTGCCTATGTAATTCACTCCGAGATCGGAGATCACGCTCTTTTTGCACGGGTAAACGGAATGCTCTGCTCCATAAAGACCGTGCTCAAACGTGGAGACAGGGTTGAGATTGGCACCTCCTCGGCTATCATGCCCCAGAAAGACTGGCTGGAGGCGGTGGTAACGTACAAGGCGAAATCCTGTATACGAAGTGCACTCCGCAAACAGAACATATCCATCAAGCCTTCCAGATACATATTTGCCAAGTGCTGCTCTCCCCTCCCTGGGGATGAACTGCTAGGTTTTGAAGCCCAGGACGGTAGCGGAAAAGTCTTCGTGCACACCCGAAGTTGCGAGAGGGCTATCAAATTATCCACAGAGCACGGGGAAACGATTGTAAACGTAGAGACCGAAGCCGATGAAACCACTTACTATCCGGCTCACATCAATGCATTCGGGGTTGACCGCAAGGGCATCACCTTTGAAATATCCCAGATCATATCGGAAGAGTGGGGGCTGAACATTAACAATATAAGCGTGACCACAAAGGACGCGCTTTTTGAGTGTGATATTTATCTTGAAGTCCGCTCTGCCAAAGAGATCTACAGTATAATCAAGAGGCTGGAATCGGTACTGGGGGTGGAAGAAGTCATACGGGTCACCCTGAGCAGGAACTGATCATTTTACGGGCCTCATTCAAATCGTTGGGAACATCTATACCCCTGGAATAACCGGGTACTTCTACCATTTTAACCCTCAAATTGTATTCAAGGAACCTCAGGTTCTCCAGTTTTTCTGACAATTCCAGGGGACCGGGCGCCAGGGAAGCGAAACGCAGCAAAGCCTCCCTGCGGAAGGCATATACCCCTATGTGCCTGAAAGCCGTGGCTTTATACCCTTCGGGATCCCGGGTATAAGGTATGGGTGCCCTGGAAAATAGCAGCGCATATCCCTGCCTGTCCGTCACCACCTTGACTACGTTGGGATTGATTATATCCTCAGGCTCACTCAGAGGAGACATAAGGGATGCTACATCAACCGATTCAGCACCCTGTTCTTTAAATACGCCGAGAAGTGCTTCCAGAGGACCTGCGCAGGTAAAGGGTTCATCACCCTGAACGTTGACGATCACATCGGCCTGCGGGTAATACACGGCTGCTTCGGCAATCCGGTCACTACCGCAAAAGTGCTTACCAACGCTCATTCGGGCTTCTCCTCCGTGGCTGACGATTTCCCGGTAGATCTCCTCACTGTCTGTTACCACGACTACTTTTCTGAAGAGGCCCGTTTCCAGGGTTGCACGCCAGGTGCGCAGGATGACCGTCCCGTCTCCCAGTTTCTGCATCAGTTTTCCCGGGAAACGTTCAGATGCGTAGCGTGCCGGAATTAATGCTATGGTGTACATTTTATTCAAAACTATAGTTTTCGAAATACATCTTGATCTGTTCTCTCAGGTTCACGCGGATGCTGTCAATCCGGTAGGAAAGGGCCGGGATTCCCTGGTCAGTGAAGCGGGCGCGTCCCAGCTCAATTTTATAATCTTCCGGTACCCCGCGCACATCAATTCCGAATTTGAACGGAACGGGAGATCTGAGCAGGGAAATATGGTAATGAAATGTCCTGTCCATGTTATGAGATCCGGCAATGGCTGCCCTGTAACGGTCCATTTCCATGATGAAAGGATACACATCAACCCGGTTGTCAGCCATGGTTGCTTCTACGCGGATGCTGTCTATCAGGTTGAGGGCCTTTTTCCTGAACATCAGTTTGCGGGAAATCTCGGAAAAAGTCTCGCCGTCCAGAAGCACCAGGCCGTTGCCGGCGATGCGGCAGGCGCCCTGCAGGGTGGAGAACACTAGGTTCATGTTGGTATCGAGCTGCGAGGTGGCAGAAAACTGAATATCGGCAAGTCCCCTGAAAGATCTGATCATAGGGAACAAGGTATCAATGGATGGAAAGAGCCGGGTTACCTCTTCAATAAGGATATCCTTCATTTCCATATGCAGGCCCACCTGCAGGCTGTCCTTTCCGGGGGTTGCGTACAAAGCATCAATGGTAATATCGCCTGCGTTGGAAGAGGCCTGAAGTTCGTCCAGCTGCAGGTAACGGTCTGCGGCACGCAGCATACCGTGCAGGCCTTTCATCTGTAAATGGCGGTAATAGGCGTTGGATACGGCCAGGACCAACTGCAGGTTCACGTTCCCGGGTACTATCAGCAGGTTCTGGTAAGTAGCCATTTCCGCGAAATTGGCACTGCTGTCAGTCAACTCATGCGGCTGTCCGGCTCCTCCGGCCAGGCTGTCCTGTTTATCCATTAAGGATATTCCTGAACTGATTGCCCGGATCAGCTCATTGCAGTCCAGGGTATCGCTCTGAAGGTCAAAGTTGAGCCCCAGGCGGCCACGTCCCAGCAGGACCCGGCGTATATCGGTCATATAACCGTTCAGTAACAAGTCGGACCGGCCTGCCCTGATGGCGGTATTGATAATCTCAAGCCGGTCATTCTGCAGTACAAGATGGGCATCACTAACCTGTGTGTTGAGCGGTATATAGGGTGTAACAATTTGTATTCCACCGGCCTGAAGTGTCCCGTTCACACTCCACCTGCGCAGCAGTCCACGCTCCTCCCTGTCCAGACCCAGAGATAGGTCGGCATACGAGAATTCGTGACGGGTTAGTGTCCTGCGGAGCAGGAACGAGTCCCTGCGTCGGGACAGGCCTGCTGTATCCCTGCGCTGTGGCCTGACATTACGGATCAGGTCTGCCTGCAGGTGCAGATCCGAGATACGTCCCCGGTGAACGCCCGCTATGGCCCCGGCTGAACGGGATTCCAGCGTCAGGCCGATTACCGGAAGGCTCTGGTCGCGGCTGTCGGGTTTAACGGAGAAGACGATATTTCCATCGCCCATCCGGATGCGGGTGGAATCATTTACATATACCTGCAGATTCCTGCTTTTTAAAGATCCGTTTAACGGTTGAACCTTAGTGCTGTCCATGGTGAACATACCCGGGGTGCTTCCGGCTTTGAGCTCTGTTCCGGAAAGGGCTGCCAATTCCCTGCCCTTGTAACGAATTTGCAGGCTGTCGCTTACAACCTCAAGATCTAAAGATGTTCCCGGGCTGATGCCCAGGAGTACCCGGGTGGTATCGGCCCTGCAGAACAGGCTATAGGCAGGCAAATCCAGGGTAAACCCTTCTGTCAGGAAACGGCCTCTGAGCATAATGTTTCCCAATGCGGCCGGAGTCAGGTCTTTTAGTCTGAAATCGGCCTCAAGGTCAGCAGAAACACCTCCGGTGGCCTGGCCTTCTCCAACACCTTCCACAAGATCGGAAAGCCGGTCAAGGCGTACTTCCATTCCGCCAGAAAGCCTTACAGTGGGGTCTTTGAGAGCAGACGATATCATCCCGTTCAGAGACAGATCAAGGGCAGGGCTTCTGACTTCCAGGCCTCTCATTTCTAAACTTCCGTGATTGCCTTTTCCGGGATCATAGGATGAAGTTATACCGGCTTTAAATTCGGGTATCATAATCCCCGACGGAAGATACAGAAAGCTTCCCGGGCCGGCCGTAAGGCGGGCACTGAAAACCGGGAATTCACCGCTCTGGTAATGATAGGCCCCGTTCAGAATAACTACCACATCCTTTAGCGGCAGGGACGATTCAAAGGGTTTTTCACGGGGCAGCAGGCTTAGAGGAATAGCATCGTAAAGGTCTGTCAGGCGGGTAGAATCTATACGGCACACGCCCCGCAGTTCCAGACTGTCTTCCCTCAGACCCATAAATCCGTTGATGTACAGGGGAACGTTTCCAAGCACTGTTTCACAATCTTTGAAGTAGTAGTCATCAAAATAATTTTCAAGGGTAATACCTCCCCTGACCAGAAAAGGGATCCTGTCAAACAGCAGGTTCTCTCCCACGATCAGGGTGTTGGAAAAGGAATGGATGTCTGCGTTGTATCCTCCGCCCCCGATGGGAGCCCGGGCTGTCATATCTTTAATGCCGACGCTGTAATACACGGTGTCCTTGTAATCGTGATAGGTAAAGCGCAGGGTATCGCTTACACTGAGCCGGCCAATAGAAAACCCGTAAGAAGGGGACAGGGTGTCCTTCGATTCGGGAAATATATCCCAGTTTGAGCGGTCCTGTTGATCTGTAAACAAATGAATTACAGCTTGTTCAAGATGAAGACGGGGGATGAAAACCTTGTGTAGCAAAAGGGCAGAAGGGCGAATGGCCACCTCCATTTTTCTGAAAACCAACAGCGTATCCACCCATTTTCCTGTACTGTCAGGTGCCGGCACCAGAATTTTTCCGTTATCCAGTTCAGCAGAAATGTCAGGAAAGTCCCTCAGGACATGGATTGCTGCACCTGAAATGGTAACAGAAGCATTCAGGTATTGGCCTGCATACCGGTTCACCAATGAGGTCAGGCGGGAAGGGGTCAGATAAACGGCCACAACGGCCATCACTGCCACCAACAATCCCAGGACAGATAAGAAGATGATCAGAACAATGCGCCATCTTTTTTTCATACCAGCGAAATTACATTTTTTTATCCGTATGGCGCAACATTTGGCAGGTTTTACGCATCTTTGCTTTATGAACAGTCCACGATCCTTTTTCATCGTTATTGTAGCCCTTATTATGGCAATTTCCGGCTGTAAAAAGGAAGACATGGTGTATTACATTAAAAGCAATCCGCAGGAATTGCATTTTAGTAACAGCGGAGGGCTTGACACTGTCGCCATAACTTCAAACTCGGGGTGGACCGTGAGCGTACCCCTGGGGTGGTGTAAAACCAGCCTTACTTCGGTTGAAACATCTGTTAAAACGGTTTTTCTGGGTTTCTCAGTGGAAAAAAATCCAACCACTCAGGCACGCAGCCAGGATGTGATTATCAGATCCAAGTCAAACAACAGCATTCAGTCTGTAATAAAGATATTTCAGGAAGCTGGAGAAGATCCGGACGATCCCGATGATCCGGAAGACCCCGACACAGCCGACACCTTGTTTATTACCCCCTCTGTGATTGAAATACCTTGTAAAGGAGGCAATTACAATTTTACATTGGGGTCCGATACGACCTGGGCCTACCAGGGAAGCAACGCTTCCTGGTGCAACCTGATATCTGAACAGTTATCGGGAAGTCGCGGGGAATACCAGATGACTCTCAGCGCCGGTACCTCAAAGCATTCCCAGTCCAGAACAGCCGTGCTGACTTTTAAAACAAGCAACGATTCTCTGGCTTATATGGAGGTGACACAACGGCCCCTGGGGATTTCAGTTATAGAAGATTTACTGTTATTCCGGGATGATGTTAACGCTTTCGCTGACCTGAGACCCTGGATGGACAGTGACAGCACCATACACCTGCTTTCGGATCTGGATCTTTCTGGCATACCCAACTGGATTCCCATAGGACTTCATACAAATGCCATGTTATTCAGTGACAAAAACAGCAGCATAGCAGGGGTTTTCAATGGAAATAACCATACAATCAGCAACCTTTCGATCACCCAGACTGATTACCGGTCTGCAGGCCTGTTCGGGTATGTGAAAAAAGCCATAATACAGGATCTCACCCTGGATCAAAGCTGTTCCATAACCCTTGAGACCGGCCAGTATCAGGACCTGTCTGCCGGTGGTATTTGCGGGACCCTGCTTGGAGGGACCCTATCCGGTTGCCATTTTCAGGGCACGATCCGGTTGACCGGGCTCAGTACAACTACCGCTACCGGTGGCATAGCCGGCGAGGTAAATACTGATGCCAGCCACAATGCATCCGTTATCAGTGATTGCTCAAACAACGGAACCCTGCAGGGGCTGTCTCCGGTGGGAGGAATAGCAGCCAAACTGATAGGTAGCAGCATAACCGCCTGCCAGAACAATCCCGGGGCCCTGGTAAAGGGAACGGGGCTGGTGGGAGGCATTAGCGGACTATCCTGGACAAAAGGCATTATTGAAAATTCACACAACCAAGGCCGCGTGGAAGGAACCGCAGAAAAGACGGGTGGAATATGCGGAGAGCAATTCAATCTTTCCAGGATCAGCAACTGTGTTAACCATACAGGAGCAATGGTTACCGGAACTTCACGGCTGGGAGGGATTTGCGGCTATTCTGCCAGTTCCTGCAGTATTAAAAACTGTATCAACGAAACAGATATTACAGGCATTTCCGAAACCGGAGGCATATGCGGGACCCAGTTTCTTTCCTGCTCCACAGAAGGGTGCTCCAATTCCGGAGACATTGCTGGTTCAGGAACCAATAATAACCAGAACACCGGAATAGGGGGAATCGTTGGCGGGAATTTTGGGTCCGAGATTATCAGCTCAGAAAATTCGGGGACAGTGACAGGTCAGTCCACTGTGGGTGGTGTAGCAGGATACACCAATTATGTAATCAAAGATTGTATCAACCTGGCCGCCATAGAAGGCGGAACGTTCATAGGAGGCCTTGCAGGCATGGCCGAGGGTACGGGTTATGTAATCTCTTTCCTTACAAACAGCGGCACGGTGACAGCATCCGGTGGAGCCGGAGGAATTATCGGCAATATTACCAATAGTATTTCTGTAAGTTTCTGTACCAACCAGGAGACAGGGGTGGTTTATGCTTCTGCCGGAACCGCAGGCGGGATCGTCGGAACGGTCAATAATACAGCTGCTTTTGTGTCCGATTGTGAAAACCATGCCCCGGTTTCGTCCGAAAAATGGGCGGGCGGCATTGTAGCCCTCAGTCAGGGAAAGATTCTGAATTGCCTGAATACCGGACAAGTGTCTGTGCCCTTAACCAATAACCCGGTCCAGAATGAAGAAGGTTATGTAGTTGAAGACATTACACTTGCAGGAGGTGTTGTGGCAATGACTTCCTCATCCGTGGAAAATTGTGAAAACCAGGGTGTTGTCAGCGGCTATACTGCAGGAGGGATTGTTTCGCGCTTTACATCCAGTGTGTCCTTATATAAGGTAAAAAATTGCAAAAACAGCGGTCAAGTCACTGGTACAAGAAGTGCAGCAGGGGTGGCGGCCACTATCACCAAAGGCGGAACAGCAGAAGCAGTTGAGAACTCCGGAAGTGTAACCGGACCGTATTGTGTGGGGGGGGTTGTGGCCGAAAACGTCAAGGGGTCTCTCATTAACTGTGTGAATTCAGGTCCCATCCAGGGATCGGAGACAGAAACGGATGATAAGTTTTTTGCCCTGGGTGGTATCTGTGGGATGAATGACAGCGGCAATATGACCAATTGCAGCAATTCAGGAACAGTCACCAGGTATGGAGAAACGGGAATATACCGTTATGTGGGGGGCATGGTCGGGGTTACCGCCCGTGCCACAGGAACCGGAGGATTGCTCAAAGGGTGTTCCAATTCCGGACCGGTAAGCGGCTACGTGAGTGACGACCCGCTGGATTATTGCTACCTGGGTGGGTTCTGCGGCTTGTTTGCCTCGGGACCGGCACCTGAAGATTGCACCAATACAGGCACCGTCAACGGCCAGCCTGCCAGTGATGAAAACATGTACGGAGGAACAAACTAAAACCAATAAATCATTTTAATGAAATCCTTGAAATATCTTCTGCAACTGATCCCTGCTGCCGTCCTGCTGTTTCTTGCCTCCTGTTCCGTGAAACCGGAAACCATACGGATCATGTCTTACAATATCCGTCTCTCACTGGTTGATGACGGGGAGCACAACTGGAATATCCGCAAACCTGCTTCTGTTGAAATGGTAAAGACCCTGCAGCCCGATGTTTTTGGTGTGCAGGAACCTGTATGGGAACAGATTAATTTCCTGTTGGACAGCCTGCCCGCTTACGCCAAACTGGGGGTTGCCCGGGAAGACGGGGATTCCCTGGGGGAATTCTCGGCCATATTTTACCTGAAGGACAAATTCGAGGTTTTGCGGGAAGGAAATTTCTGGCTCAGTGAAACACCCGATGTACCATCGTTGGGATGGGATGCTGCATACAAAAGGATCGTTACCTGGGGAGCTTTTAAAAACAAGGAAACAGAAAATATTTTTTATATCTTCAATACGCATTTTGACCACTTAGGCAAGGTGGCCCGGCAAGAATCCGCCTGCCTGCTGATCGACAGGATAAGAGAGATCACCGTGGACGCTCCCGTTATTTTTATTACAGGTGATTTTAATGCTACCATTGACGATCCGCTCTTTGAACCGGTTAAGGCACATTTTTTGAATGTAAGGCAGGAAGCTCCCCTTACCGATACCATCTCTACGTACAACGGATGGGGTACTTACGACGGAGCCCCGATTGACCATATTTTTTACCGGGGAGCAAAGGCGTTGTCCTTCCGTACCGTAACCGATAACTTTGGCGTGCCTTATGTATCAGACCATTACCCGGTGCTGGCCGTTTTTGAATACGAATAAAAAAAAGCTATAATTTCAATGAAGAAAAAAGGAATCCGCATGATCACGGGACTGCTGGCAATGTCCCTGCTTACTCTTATGATGGCATCGTGCCAGAAACATTATTCAGTATCTGACCTTCTGGGAACCTGGGCTTACCAGGACAACACCGAATATTCCATCACATTCCGTGAAGACGGGACAATGGGATATACGGCCCCCGTATCGGCTCCCTCCTATACGCCTACCTACACGCTGGACGGGTTCTACATTTATGTCCGGGTTTATGTAGGCAGTGCCACCATAAGCGATGTGGTCGAGATCCGTTCCCTGACCCCGACCACACTGGTTGTTTATTACGACGGAGACCTTCTATTTGACGGGCAATCCCTGGACGGGGAATACACCCTGCTCAAAAGGTAGTATTCCCGCTATAATTCTTTAATCCTGATATTCCGGAACCACAGCCTGGAGCCGTGTCCCAGGAATCCGATCTTTCCCCCCCTTCGTTCCAGCCCGGGATGATCCCTGTCGTCGACAGGGCCTGTCGAGATATCACCTTGGGTGATCACTTGACCATTCAGCGTAACGCGGATGGTCGTACCTTTGATATATATCTCCTGTTGGTTCCATTCTCCCACGGGCCGCAGTGCGTCGCGGTTACTGGCCGGGATCACCCCGTAGACCGATCCGTGGTATTGGTAATCCAGCAGCCAGGGCTGGTATATGGGATCGTAATGGTCCAGGATCTGGATTTCCATACCTTCGTAAGCAGCGTCTCCGGTGCCGGGAGTACGGATGCCTACGCCGTTGTTGGCCCCCGGGGTAAGCTTGAATTCAAAGCGGAAAATGAAATCATTATACTCCTTCACGGTATACAGATCGCCAAATCCCTGCCCGGAAGGACGGACCTCCAGAATCCCGTCCCGTGTCAGGTAATCGGTCTTGTTGCCTGTCCATTGGTGTAATGTGGTACCGTCAAAGAGCACCTCAAAGCCATTGGCTTCTTCTTCCGGTGACAGTTTGTAAGGTTCGGGACGTTTTAGTTCCCGCACGTAGATGTCGCGGTAGGCCACCTTGCTGCCGTGTGCCTGGAGCTCGATGGCCCCGTAGGGGAAGATGGGCTGTGAGCGGTCCCAGTAATTTTCCATGACCACGTTGTCCACCACCAGTTCTCCGTTCAGATACACGGTAACGCGTTCTCCCTCCATGCGTATGAAAAAGCTGTTCCATTCCCCAAGGCGGTTATCGGCCACTGACAGGGGAGCCGACGGATTTTTTGCATTGTTGTACAGACCTCCGGATCCCACCTGGGCGCCCACATGAACACGGGCAGTGTCCCAGATCTGTACCTGGGGCGAACCCCGCAGGTATATGCCGGCATCGGCTTCGGGCCCTTCCGGGTATAGGAGCCAGTCCACATACATTTCAAAATCCCCGTAATCCCTTGTGGTGCAAAGGTTATCGCCTTTGCCCAGGAACAGCAGTTTGCCGTCTTCAACCACCCATTGGCTGAAAGCCACCTTGTCGGCCTCTTTTTGCGCCTTGGCCAGTTCTTCCGGTTTCATTCTGCTGCGCGAAAGGGGATTGCCCACAAGGCCTTGCCAGCCATCCAGGTCCTTTTCATTGAAGATGCGTTCAAATCCCTTTTCTTCAGGAATTCCAGCCAGGTATTTCTTCACGTTCTGAATGTCGTAGATGCTGTCCGGGTAACCGGCCTTTTCCACGATTTGCAGGACTTTTTCCATCCACCGGGTGACCATGGGCCCGTGGAAATCTGTGTTGCTGACCGCCAGCCGGTATATGTTCATGGCCGCTGCCAGGGAAACATCGGGATGGGCCGAGTCCAGGTAGGGTGCCGATGCTACCATGGCCTGGAATGAGCCGGTGTTTCTCATCTGGTTCAGGAGTGCTGCCGTTTGTTCCGGTTCCCTGAAGTAATCCAGTCCCTTGCGCAGGAAAATCACTTTTTGCGCACCAGTAGGATTCCAGTCGTTAATCAGGTTTATATATGCGTTCAGGTTTCCTTCTTCCAGGTAACGTCCGCTCAAAAAGTCTACAGCCCTTTTGGTGCCGGTTGCGGCAAGGGGTTTGTAGTAAAGCGGTTGCAGCAGGGGATCGGCCTGATGCATTCTTTTGGACAGAACGTCAAATTGTTCTTCCGGGGCAAGTCCGTATAAAGAAGCCATAACAACTTGCTGCAAAGGCTCTTTCAATTCAAGAGAAGCGGTTTCCAGCAGCCGGAAGTATGTTTCCCGGTTATCGGGCCGGGCCACGCCACTCAGGGCACCGGCAGCGGCCAACCGGACTTCCGGGGAAGGATCTTCCAGGGCTTCCAGCACCAGCGGTTCGTAAACCCGTGATTTCCGCGTGCCCAGCAACGCAAGGGCGGCTGATTTTCCCGGGATGGAGGTCTTTGGATAGTTATCCATAACAGCCTGTATTACATTTCCCTCCGAGGCCAACAGGCTCTTCAGGGCAAGGTCTGTCCTCAGGGGGTCGGCACTTGTAAGCATCCCGGCCAGGAGTTGCAGACTTTGCTCTCCCGGTGTGTTCAGCAGGGCACGGGCCGAGGCCTCTGCCACCTCCAGGTCTTCGTGGCTCAGGTATGGATTGGCAATGTACGGGATCAGGGCGGGATTGCGCTGCGTGCCCAGCCAGTCCAGCACATCGGCCAGTGCCGGGGCGGAAAGACGTTTCATCTTTTTCATTATGGCCGAGTTAACCACCGGCGATATGAACGGGCGGGTGCCTTCCAGGGCCGTCCTGCGGTACGAGCCATCGGGATCGTCCAGGGCGCGGAGCACGGTCTTCATTTCGTTCTCTTGTTGCAGGCCAATCAGCAGCGATAGGGCAAAGCAACGGGTTTGGGAATCGTTGCCCGGTTTGATCAGGGACCTGAGTGCTTTAGTGGCTTTATGGGGATCGGAGAGAGCAACCCGCTCCAGGAAGGTCAGAAAATCGTATGTTGGGGCTTTTGCCATTACTTCATAAGCAGCCATGGTCCCGCAACGGGAAAGAGCCTGGAAGGCCAGGGAACGCTGTTGATCACTGCCCGTCTGGGCCAGGCTCATCAGCATTTTCTCTGCCAGCGGTGATCCCAGCCGGCCCAGACCGGTGATTGTCTCGGCCCGTAAAGGAGCACCCAGCAACAATTGCACAGCCGTATCGCCCCCAATGGCTGTTACGGCCCCGATGGCTGCCCCGGCCAGTTGATCAGAGAAAATATAAGGAGCCAGGACATTCAGGCTTTCGCCGGAGCCCAGCAATTGCAGTTGCCTGATGAAAAAGGCCTTGATCAGTGGGTCTTCCGTTTTCTCAAGGGCTTTGGCGTAATGATGTGCCACCTGCGTGCGGACTTCTTCATCCACACCGGGGCGGGTTACGTATTGAACCATGCCGTCCAGGGCATATTCGGCCTGGGGCAGGGACGTTCCGTCGCTCCTGAGTTTTTGGGCAAGCATCAGGACACCTTCTTCGCCTGTTGACAACAGGTCTTCCATCAGCCGGCTGAAAAGGGCTTCATTGGCAGCCGGCAGCTGGTTCAGGGCATCGCCCACCTTGGTGGCGGTCGTTCTATGAGCATCCTGGGCTTGCATTGAAGAAAATGTGCCCAGGAGAATTAGCAATAGTATAGAGATTGTTCTTGTCATGATTTTCAGATTTTCCAGGGTCCGCGCATGGGTTGTTCCAACAACCGGTTGGCTGCCGGATCGTCAATAAATTCCAAGGTATCGTTATCAAAATGCAATGTGCGGTTCAGCCGCACGGCAACAGCGCCCAAATTGACCAGGGTACAGCTGCGGAACCCGTTGGTTTCGTTCAGGGCGAACGGCCTGCGGGTACGGATGCATTCAATGAAATCCGTTTGCTGAGGGGCAGGATCCGGGAAATCGGCCAGTTTCAGCTGCCAGTCGGGTATGTCGCACCGGAATCCGGGGTATACGTTCCCGTTGGGTCCGGCTATGTACGGGGTATTGGGATCTCCGTAGTCATCTCCCCAGAGAACGATCTGGCACCCGTCGGCATAGGTGTAGGTAATGCTGCGCCAGGTACCCACCGCATCGTGGTGTTGCTGCGGGGCGTCTACTTCTACTTTTACCGGACTTTCGTTGTCCTTGTCCAGAAGGTACTGGACCGGGTCCATGTAATGTTGTCCCATATCGCAGAGGCCTCCGCCGTCGTAATCCCAGTAGCCGCGGAAAGTCTGGTGCACCCGGTGCGGGTTGTAGGGCTTGTAGGGGGCGGGCCCCAGCCAGAGGTCGTAGTCCAGGTTTTCGGGAACCGGTTCGGGAACCAGGTTTTCTTTCCCTGTCCAGTAGAATTTCCAGTCGAATCCCGTGTGGCGGGATATGGTCACTTTCAGCGGCCAGCCTAACATGCCGCTGTTTACCAATTTCTTAAGGGGTTTAACTGTGGTGCCCAGCCCGTAAAAAGTATCCGAGAAACGGAACCAGGTGTTGAGCCGGAATACGCGGGAATTCCTTTTTACGGCTTCCATGACCCGTTTGCCTTCTCCAATGGTGCGCGTCATGGGCTTTTCACACCAGATGTCCTTACCGGCTTTGGCGGCTTCTACGGACATGATCCCGTGCCAGTGGGGAGGGGTGGCAATATGGACCACATCCACGTTGGGATCTTTTATCAGGTCCATGAAATGTGCATAAGTACGGACCTTGTCGGGGGCCATTTTGACGGCTGCTTCCAGGTGTTTGGTGTCTACATCGCAAACGGCGACCAACCGGGCTCCCTTGTAAGCAATGTGTCCGCGGCCCATGCCGCCCACACCAATGATCCCTTTGGTCAACTGATCGCTGGGGGCAATAAAACCATTACCTCCCAGTACATGTCTGGGGAGTATGGTCAGGGCAGCCAGGCCTCCGGCTGCCTTTAGAAAATTCCTTCTGTCCAGGCTCATAAATTATCTAAGTTTGTTGTTTGTATATTTTTCAAAAATCGTATTGCGCAGTGTCGTATATGTTTGCATGATGGTCGTGGCACATGCTGCGGCGTGATCGTTCAGCAGTTTAGTGGCTGCTTGCGGGTTGGTACGGTACAAAGCCAGGTATTGCTGTTCAATTTCCAGGTTCTTTTCAAAGAACGATTCTTCCATGGGTTCGCGTAACCGGACCAGGTCTTTTTTGGCTTCCTGGTAGCAGAGATTCAGCAAATTGTCCACCACATCCACGGCCCACCGGACAGAAGTATCCGAATAGTGGTCGGGATGGTATTCCATGTAAACATCGGGTGTTTGGGTCATTCCGGTGAAAAAAGGAATGTAGGGCGAGGTATAGGCGTTGTCCACAAAGACCCAGTAAACACCCCCGATTCCGTCGGGCAGGTTACTGCGCAGCTGGGCACAGAAGCCGTATTCCCCGTCAACGCGGGAAACCAGGCGGCGCCTGTTGGTCTTCAGGAGTTTCTGCAACTCGGCATTGGGGAACGGGGTAGCCAGGGGGCTTTTGACCATTTGGCCTTCCGGGCCCAGGACGTACCAAACGGCATCGTTTTCCTTGTCGTAAATAGTCCCGGTGAACGTGCTCCGCTGGAAATCCATGATGTCCTTAATGGTCAGCAGCTTGTTGGGTTTGAAAGAAAAGGGGTACATGCCAATGGGTTCTACCGTCTGACCGTACTGGTTCAGGTTTTGGTAGGGATTGTCGGTCCAGCGCCGGGGCAGTTCGGGAAGGTCGGGGTTGTACAGGGCGTTGAAAAGCCATTGCCGGTGGGTGTGGGCTTCCCGAGGGGTGATCCCGGCGTAGGCGTTGCTCCAGATAAAGGGCATGGTGCCGTTGGGATCGTACCAGCCGTGCTCTATGGCCACGCTCATATAATTGGAAGAGGCTCGGTACTGGTCCGGTTTGGAAAGGTCAATTTCTTTGATCACGCTCCAGTTGGAAATGACGGCCACGTGATCGTCCGGCAGCCGTTGGGCGGCCCAGATGCAACCCGGTGTTCCGCTGTCTTTTTTCCAGCCTTTGCCCACGGCAAAAAATTCCAGCACCCATACTTCATCGGGATCGGCCAGGGTAACCAGCTCGGGATCTTTTCCGCAGGAAGGAAGAAACCCGTAGGTTTCCATCAGGGTGGTCATCAGTTCCAGGGCCTCCCTGGCTGTTTTGCAGCGTTGCAGGGCAAAGGCCTGGGCTTGTTCTATGGTCATGATCTGGTCCCCTTCCCCTTTGGTCAGTTCAAGTTCCGGGCGCTGGTTGGTGGTGCTTTCTCCTATGCACAGCTGGTGCTCGTTGATCTGGGAATAGGCCGAGTGAAAATACGTGTAGGTTTTTTCCACCTGGGGAATGGTCCCCAGGATCTCCCCGTAGTCGTCTATGGGGCGGGTATTGTCCAGCAATCCCCACCAGACGGGAGTCGTGGCTCCTTTTTCAAAACGTTGTCCGGGAACAATACGTATGCGGCAGTCCGGTCCGCAATCGGTGTGTGAATTCAGAACACTTCCGTCAATAGTGGCTTTTTTACCGGCAATCACAACGGTGCAGGCTGTGCTGTAAGACCAGATAACAGAAGCAAGAAACAAAGAAAGTAACAGAATGATTTTTTTCATAATACAGAGTAATGCGTCGTACGACGGTGAGCTAACAAAAATAGACAATTTCGGTGATTTTCTTAACTTAGCGAGACAATCATGAGAAATTCCCGGCTGATACTACTTGGTTTGTTGTTGCTGGTTTCCTGCAATACGGTAGTCAGGCAAACCGGAATGCACGCACGCCTGGCAAAGCTGGACAGCCTGCTGAACCACATGCCCGAGACTGTCCTGGATAGCCTGGAACAAATGAATATTTCCGATTATCCGGAGGTTGACCAGGCGTATCACAATTTGTTGCTGACCATAGCCAGGGATAAATCCTATGTGGAATTCCGGGACGATTCCATTATTTCGTCTGCTACGGACTGGTTTCGGGCCGGTAAAGACCCGTTGCTCTTTGCCCGGTCCCTGATCTACCTGGGAATTGTCCGTTATGCACTCAATCCCATGGACACCTTGCCATACCTCCATTTGAAAGAGGCCGAGCAAGTCATGATAGATCATGCCCTGGAAGACCCGCCGCTGCAGGTGTTGCTGTATGGGTATATGGGCGATATCAACCTTAGGAACAGAAATTTTTCTGAAGCTGAGTTCTGTTTTGAAAAGGGGCTGGAGGCTGGTAAAAAGGCCGGGAATCACAGAAACTATGTTTTAGCTTTTATTAACCTGTTCTACTCTAAAATGTTTTTAGACAAAACAGGTGAAGCTGAAGATATTGTACTGCAAATTAATGCTATTGATTCAATTCCTAATGAATTATTACCCTCCGTTAAAAAAGTAAATGCATTCTTTTTTCAGACAGGGTCGACTTTCAAAGAAGCCATCATACACTCTATCAACGATTCTCTCAAAGGAATGTATGAAACCGATAAACCGGGAGTTTTATTTAATATCTCCCAGTTTTATATGAAGCTGAATCGTATTGACAGCGCTGTTGTTTACGGGAAAGCATGCCTGGACGCAATTGTAGATTCCATGAATCTGGACAATTATATGTATTATAAACACCTGGCCTACCTGTATACATTAACCGGTGAATACAAAGAATCTTCCGAAAATTACAAAAAAGCCCTGGAGGCGTTTCATACCTATCACACTGTAGTAAATGAAAAACGAATCCTGGAACTGGACAAGAAATATAATGCTGCTGAGATGCAACAACAGTTGCTGAAAGAAAAATTAAAGAAAAGGGCATTTATCATAGGTTTCGTAGTCCTGTTTGCCATCGCACTGATTTTATCATTTGGAATCTTATATTGGAAGCACACAGCGGTCAGAAACAAGCGGCTGGAAATCATACAGCAGCAAAAAACAGATCAATTGCGTTTTTTTGTGGCGGCAATCAATTGTACACTGGGAATCCTTCCCGACTTTGTTGCTAACGTTAACCGATTGGCTCACAAAAACCGCGAAACCAGTCCGGAATTTTATCACACCCTGCAGGAAAAGATTGTCAGTATAAACAAAGAATACCGTAAATCATGTTCTGCCATTATTCAAGATCCTCTTTTCAATAATATCTTCAATGACGATAATAGCCTTCCCGCTCAGCTCAGCGACCGGGAAAAACTCATTCATAAATTATCCGAAAGCGGTTTTTCGAATGAACTCATTGCCGGATTGTTAAATGTAACAACAGACAATATTCGTTCAAGCAGATCCAAAATTAATCGGAAAATTGCAGGAAAATGAACTGTTTTCCATCCGTGAGGGCGAAACTTTTCAAATATAACTTATTGATATATTATGTATTAACCCTCATTTTGCCGAAACTTTTTCTTGGGGTATTGATTTTTAGTGATTTAATTAATAAAATTGCTAAAAAGTTGATTATGAAGACGTTTCTTATATGCTTTGCTTTTTTTCTATTAACTGGTACTGCTTTGTCCCAGGATACTACAAGTACTGCAAAAATTGATATTAAGATTGATCCATTGAGGCCTAAATCTCTTATTGGTGCGACCGTACCCGCTGAACAAGACAATCAGAATGTTTATGTGCACATCCTGAATTTCACCGGTACGGCTTTCATTGAAATCAAAAATGCTGCAGGAGCATCCGTTTCCAGAATAAATGCCGACATCTCCAATGCCAGGAGCGTTAATATTCCTATTGATCATTTACCAACTGGAGAATATACTATTTACATTACAGCAGCCTACAGGTATTATGGTGTATTCTTGTTATGAGAACAGGTTCACAAGTTAAAACGAAACATATATTAATAAACCAGCCTTAGTAACTGCTATAGCATAGATGTATCTACCCTAAGTTTCTTATGTAAAAGCGAAATACTGTATCGTTGTCCACCATCTGTTCACAATGAAGATAATAGTTTATATATCAATTAAATATGCCTAGTTATAAAAATGTTTTTTCTTTTTTTCTCAAACGTTTAAAGATAAAACATACTCAAGATTACGCAGATAAACTATTTAACGAACATCCGCATAAAAATAATTTGTATGGATTATCAGACATGCTAACGGTTTATGGTATAAAGAATGCGGGATTCAAGATTGAACATAAAGAAGAGATTTACAGTGTAACTACACCATTTATTATGATTTCAACTCGCTCGTTGCAAGGTGCAACAATGTTAAACAAAAGTGAAATGAAAAGTATTTCTGGTGGAACTGGTATGTGTTGTGCGTACGCTGCCCATTGGTCAGACCCTGGGTTTATCTGTATTAATTATGGAGGATCACCTGCAGAAGCCCAATTTATGGCTGAAGAAGATGGTTGGTGGGCATGTAATACACCGGAGATATGGGATGTATGCTGTCCTTGATAATGTTTTTAAGAGGGTGAATCACAAAATGTGGTTTTACCCTCTTTTTTAGACATCAACTCTTTGAAGACCATTTAAATATTCAAATTCCGATTTTTTTATTATTATGTTCTTCTATCCACTTCTGTTCAAAAAATTAACTTTATTAACCGTACAATCAATATGTATCTGAGAAAAATAACCCTGTTAACATTATCGCTTGCACTGCTTAGGCTGTACAGCTGCACCAACAAGCCGACAGTAATAAGCGGCTCTTTTGATCAGGATGTGGATTTTGTCCTGCTCAGTAATGCCGAAGTGGACATTTGTCATGAAGCTTTTTTAGACACCATTTTCCTTGACAATAAAATAAATCTCGAGTTAAAGTTGGACTTAAAGGAAGATCGCTTTTTTATTTTACGAATTCCAGGTGGTTCAAAATCCGGGTTCAATCAAGAACTTATTCTGCCCATACAGGCCGGGGGTAGATATCGTATAACACTCCAAGAAGACCATCAATATATTGTCAGTGGGACAAACCAAGAGGGAATACACAATTATCAGACTATATTGAACTACAGACCCGAAAGTTTTCAATGGAATATATTCAAAAGCGACTCTTTATCACGTGAAGAAGTTATTGAAAAAAGAAAACAGGAAGAATTAGATCTCTTTAAGAATCTGTTGGAAGAAAAAAAGATTACTTCTTCTTTTTATACTTTAATTGAGAACGACCGGAATTGTTTTTATGCCTTCGCTTCTGCCTGGCTGTATTCTTGGGAAGTGTTGAGGATACTCAGAAATCGGCATGACAATTATGATGAGGCAAAAATGGCTGAAATTGTTGATACACTCACAGGTATTTATGAAAAACATAAACCGGATGATAATAATCTGATGAAGTCTCCGCAATGGAAGCATTATGCATTATTCATGTATATAAGAATATATAGGCAATATTTATACAAGGAGGTAAATACAAATAATGTCGAGGCCTTACTTTCCCGAGAACATATACCTTTTTGGTTTGAACAGATAAAAGAATCTTTCCGGGGAAAAGCATTGGAAGCGGCTTTAGCTTTGCTCTTATATGAAGAAGGCGGTCTTAAAGGTTGTGGTGAATTGAGCATTCCTTATTATAATTACTTTTTAGAACAATTCCCCCAAAGCCCTTATTTGAAATACTTTAAAAATCAGATGGAAGAGACCGTAGCTTTTTATAAAGATAAAGACTTTGATCCGTCGGTTCATTTTGTTGAACCGCGAGATTCTATAAATACATTCCAGGAACTCCTTGCACTATTCAGGGGTAAAAGGTTGTATGTGGACGTATGGGCCACCTGGTGCGGTCCGTGTCGGATGCAATTTGAGTTTAACGATTTGCTGAGACCTATTTTGCAGAGAAATAACATTAAATCACTTTACATTTTAACAAATTCTGACGACAAACAGACTAATACATGGGAAGGACTCATAAAAACTTATAATTTAAGAGGTTATCATTTCCGCGCCAACAAAGCGTTTTTGGAAGATTTAAAGAGAATCTATTCCACTGATAACGATGCCCTCAACCCGGAAGGTAAAAGATATTTTTTAATCCCGTGGTATATGTTAATAGATGAAGAAGGAAATATTGTAGACAAACACTTTAAAAAGCCCTCTGAACTTGTGAAAGACACCCTCGCCATTTTCTGATTTATGTCTCGATTGCTCTGTCGGACTCAAATATTGCATGGGAATTATTTATTTTATTAACTAAAACAATTTATTATGATTTCAACTCGCTCGTTGCAAGGTGCAACACAATTAGACAACAACGCCATGAAAGATGTTATAGGTGGGGAGACGATGGGTAGACTTGTATGTGATCGAAATACAGGTGTGGCCATTTATGTACCTAATTGTGATAGATCAACAGTGGAACCACTCTGTGGAGGAGATTTAAGTAACGCATATTGTACTGAAATG
>DHUU01000014.1:0-138030 GCA_002409325.1 Bacteroidales bacterium UBA5226
TCGTTAAAGGGGTTGCAAAGATAAAGAGAAATTTGAATCTCCAAAAAAAAATGTACAAAACTTCTCCTGATTCAGGGTGAAAGAGGGGATTCGAACCCCCGACCTCTAGAGCCACAATCTAGCGCTCTAACCAACTGAGCTACGATCACCATTTTGGGATTGCAAAAGTAAAATAAAAAACAATACCGGCAAAAAAGACATCACATATCCTTCCAATTATCAATAACAAATAAGAAATGATAGCGTTTTTCACCTTCTTTTGTTTCCAGCGGAAGTATCACTGATACCTTTTGTCCTACATTATCCCTTTTTTCATAAAAAAGGTAATTGATTTTCCAGAGACTGAAATTCGTGGGCTCATCAATAATATTGTCTACGGGCAAAAGAAAATCTTCCAACAGGGTTCCGGGTGCCAGGAAAGTGGTGTCCTGAGGCCGGGTTCTTTGTGCAAGATCAACTCCGTTATGAATTACCCTGAGTGTGTCGCCGTGTTGGTTTATATATTTTGCCTTTTCCCAGTCAACAAATAAGGTGTCGGGCAGTAAATTCTTCATTTTAAAGGCAAATCGGGTATTGGTCAGAACAAGGCCAATTTGAATAAACGAATCCTGGTAGGTATATTCGGTGGTGCCGTCGGCCAAACCTCTGGTAGAAAACATCAGGTTCTTATTCTCAGACTCCGGCACACAGAAAACATCTTCCATATGAATGGAATATATCCCCAGTCGGGGCGTCCCGCAGGACACGAAGGCCAGTAAGGCGAGCAAAGCTCCTTTAAGCTTAAGGGTTAACCGCATACAGGAGCAAAGATACACAAATTGGCGGATAATCAGTTTGCAACCAGCTTCCTGAGCCATTTATAAATTTTTACGGCTTTGTCATTGTCGTTGGTGCGGATCCAGTCGCCGTACTGATTCAGAATTACCTGACGGTAACGATGTTCCGTCCGGTCATGCCAATAGCAGGAATACATCTGAATTCCCATGTCGGCACCATGTTGTTCGGGTCTTGTAAGTGAACCTTTTGAGGCCGGAAACACCAAATGATTGTAGTATGACATTTCTCTAGTAGAGACTTTCCCAATCACAGAGTCGCAGTAAGACAGGTTTTCCTCCAGCTGGTCCCTGGAAATATACCCCAACGAGTCGGGATAGTTCCATTTCGCAGGATTTTTATAGGCCCGTACAGTACCATTTTCGTCTATCATCCAGCCCGAATGAATAGAAACCCAGGCGTGGTTTTCATATGAAAAATGATAGTACGCATGGGATGCGCTACAAGATTGCCACAAGTCCGGTTTGCAGCCGTTCAGGCTTACCAGGCACAGAAGCAATAAAATAATCCTTTTCATATAGTTAAACGTATTTTTTGCATACAAATTTTCAAATTATATTTGGACTTTAGAAATATTTATACCCTCCATGAACGAAAAGAACACTGCTGTCATCATAGGTGCCGGTGCAGGCGGCATAGCCACAGCTATTTTCCTGGCAAGAAAGGGATACCTTGTGAGTGTTTATGAACAGTCCGAGACACCCGGCGGCCGGTGCAGCTGTTACATCCAGGAAGGACACCGGTTTGACCTGGGAGCTACCATCTTTCTGATGCCGGACCTTTACAGGAAAGTATTTGATTCCCTGGGCATTTCTTTTGACAGTGCCATAAAATCAAAACACCTTGCCGAGATATACCGTCTATATTTCACCGACGGAACCATCTTTCGCTTTACCACAGACCGCCAGGTTATGGAAGAGCAGCTCGAAGCCCTTGAAAGGGGCAGTTATCGCCGTTTTCTTGAATATGTGGAAAAAGGGTACGGTTTTTACCGCATTGCCATCAACGAGTTGCTCGGACGCAACTACACTTCCCTATTTCAGTTCATCTCTTTAAAAAACATAGGCATCATGTTCCGCATCAAAACCCTTACAAGCCATATGCGCTATGTAAAGCGCTTTTTCCAGCACCCCCACTTGCGGACAGCTTTCACCTTCCAGAACATCTACGTGGGACAAAATCCCTATACCGCTCCGGCTCTTTTCTCCATGCTCCCCGGAGCCGAGATCAGCCAGGGGTCGCTCGTGGCCGAAGGCGGGATGTTCAGCGTGGTGGAAAGCCTGGTTGAGGCTGCCAGGGAACTCGGTGTAAATTTTTATTACAAAAGTCCTGTGCGGAAAATTATCACCAGCGGGAAAAAAGCCACCGGTATTGAATTGGAAGACGGCACAACAGTTCCAGCAGGGATTGTAGTGGCCAACGCAGACCTTCCCTATGTGTACAGGGAATTGCTCAGGGATAAGTGTTATACCGCATGGCTGGACAAAATGAAGTACTCTTGCTCTGCCATATCATTTCACTGGGCACTTGATAAAATATATCCGGGACTCGGCCTGCATAATGTTTTCATGTCTGAACGTTACAAGCACAACCTGGACCAGATATTCAGGGACAAAAAGGTTTCAGATGATCCAAGTTTTTATGTGTTTTGTCCCCGGGAAACAGATCCCGGATCTGCTCCTGAAGGCGGGGACACAATATCGGTGATTGTGCCTGTGGGTCATTTGCATAAGAAAAACAAAGGCCAGTGGGAGGCCATCCGGGAACAGGTTCGCAAAAGAGTAATTGAAAGACTGGATAAACAGGGACTGAAGGATCTTGAATTGCACATTAAATTTGAGAAGTGCCTGATGCCCGAAATATGGGAAAAAAAGTTCCACATAGCCAAAGGATCGGTATTTGGAAGCATAAGCCACTTTATATTGCAGATGGGATATTTCCGCCCGCACAACCGCCACCGCACCTTCAGGAATTTGTATTTTGCCGGTGGAAGCACCCATCCCGGAAACGGAGTTCCTCTGGTGCTTATGTCTGCCGCACTCACTTCGGAACGAATCATTAAGGAACAACAGAATGAGCAGTAAATCTGAAAGGAAGCAGTTGCTGGAAATATTTGATTCCATTGATTTTGAAAACATAAAAAAGCATCCCAACATCCTGATCGCAGCGGCCTTCTGGGAACCGGAACGCTACCGTGCCGCCTGCACGACCTATCGCTTTTTGCGATCCGCAGATGATCTTGTGGATAATTATAAAATCAAACACCCTGCCATTGAAAAACAGGAACAGGCCGTACTTGTGGAAACTCTGGGCAATCTCACCGCTCAGCTCAGCAGCAAAGCCGGTGATGCTACCGACCGGGAACTGGTTGCAACCTGGGAGAAATTCCTGATCCCCCTCTGGCCCGTAGAGGCTTTTACCCGGTCCATGGTCTATGATATTCACCACCAGGGCTTCCCCTCTTTCTCTTCATTCCTTGAATATGCCGAGGGGGCCTCTGTGGCACCCGCCGGCGTTTTTGTCCATCTTTGCGGCCTGCGGAAGGAAAACGGGCATTACATGCCACCATTATTTGATGTGCGGGAAACGGCCCGTCCCTGCGCCATTTTCAGTTACCTGGTACATATAATCCGGGACTTTCAGCAAGACAGGCTGGAGAACCTGAATTATTTTCCTTCCGACCTGCTCAGCCTATACGGATTAAGCCAGGAACAGCTGGAACGCATGGCCCGCGGAGGTCCTATACTGCCTTCATTCCGCAACCTGGTAAGGCACTATATGGAGGTTGCCGATACTTATCGCCGGGAAACGCTGCAAATAATCAATAAAGTCTCTCCACTGCTCAATACCCGTTACCGTTTAAGCCTTCATATCATTTTTGATTTGTACCTGATGGTTTTCCGGCGCATTGATCCCGAAAAAGGAATTTTTACTACAGACGCGCTGAATCCCTCCCCGGATCAGATCAAAGCGCAAGTGCTAAATACCATTCTTAATTATTATTAACTTTATGGATCCATGGCAAGGATCCTCAAATATTCATTAAGGTTGTTGCTTCTTGCAGCAACCCTGCCTGTCCTGTCTGCTTCAACGCAAGATACCGGTTCACAGGATTTTGCGCGTAAGCGCAGTGCAATGGTGCGTGACCAGATTGTTGAGCGCGGAGTTACACACCGCGCCACCCTGCAGGCCATGCGTACGGTGGAACGCCATCTTTTTGTAGACCCTTCACTCAGATCCAGGGCTTATGACGACAATCCCCTTCCCATAGGATACGGGCAAACCATATCACAACCCTTTATTGTGGCCTACATGACCAGCCTGCTGGACCTTAAAACAGGACACAGGGTCCTGGAGATAGGCACGGGATCGGGCTACCAGGCGGCCATACTGGCCATGATAGCAGATTCTGTCTATACCATGGAAATTGTGACAGAACTTGCGACCAGTGCAAAAAAAAGATTGCAGGACCTGAATTACCATAACGTTGAAGTGGTGCCCGGTGACGGATATTACGGATTGCCCGGCAAAGCGCCCTTCCATGCCATTGTGGTAACAGCAGCTGCCGAACACATCCCGCCTCCCCTGATAGAACAGTTGGGCGAAGGAGGAAAAATGGTCATTCCTGTTGGATCTCAGTTCATGGTCCAGAACCTTATCCTGGTTGAAAAAAAGAAGGGACGCATCACTACTACCAACCTGATGCCGGTCCGTTTTGTACCCTTCACAAGGGAAGAAACCCGGTAAACGAAAAATCATGAAAAGAAGACTGGCAATTTCCATAAGCCTGCTTTCCTGCAGTATGGTCGCATTTCAGATTGCCCTTATGCAGATCCTGTCAATCTGTCAGTGGAATCATTTTGCCTATATGGTAATATCTGTTGCCATGCTTGGATTTGGAGCAAGCGGGAGTGTCCTGGCTTTTCTGAAAAAATACCTGATCCTAAAAATCGAAACCAACCTTGCCATACTCATGTTCTTTACTTCTTTAAGCATCACGGGGATTCTTTTTCTGTCCGGCACGGTGTTCGGAGGTTTTGATTCATACCTGGTTTTCTACCAGAAAAGCCACTACCTGAACCTGGTCTGTTCCTATTTAATGTTGTTTGTGCCCTTTTTCCTGGGAGCATCTGCTATTGGCCTGGCATACTGTCATTACGCCTCTAATATTGGCCGTTTATATTTTGCCGATCTGGCAGGCTCCGGAATGGGGGGGCTGCTGATGTTAATCCTGCTCTGGTATGTTTCACCATCGGCAGTACCTTTTGTGATTGCCTGCCTTCCACTGGCTGCCGGTTTGATTTTGTTCCCCCAGGGGCGGAAAACAGTGGCAGAAAAAATAGGCCTTATTACATTGGCAGTGCTTGCCCTTGTTTTGGCTTTTACAGGCTTGCTGAACCCTCCCCACCTTCCTTATGTACAATATAAAAGCCTGTCACGCACCCTTTTACTTCCCGACGCCCGGGTGGTGGAAACCACCAACAGTCCTTACGGGGAACTCAAAATCGTATCTGCTCCTGCCCTTCGGTATGCGCCGGGGCTAAGCCTTAGTTATACCGGGACAGTACCGGTAACTGTAGTGCTCTTCAATAACGGCGACTGGCTTGGTCCGCTTGTGCGTGTGGTTCAGCCGGAACCGCAAGTCGCTCAAGTCCTGCCGGGTACAGCGGAACCAAAGGATGCCGTGGAAACGGAGCATTATTTGGATTTTTCAACGCAGGCACTTCCTTACGTAATGGGCACTCCCGGTAAAGTGTTCGTGGCCGATGCCGCTACCGGATGGTTGGCCGGATATGCCCTTTTCCGGGGAGCAAAAGAGATTGTTGCCGTAGAACCCAACAGTGCAGCGGTAGGGATGGTCAGAAGATATGTAACTTTCCCGGAGGAGAGGATCCGTTTTGTAGCGGGCCATTCCAGATACTATTTACAGAAAGATGATTGGTATGATCTGATCCTCCTTCCCGAGACCGGTTCCTTTGGAGGCAGTTCAGGCATTCTAGCCCTGGAAGAGCAATACCTGTTCACCCTGGATGCTTTTTCGCTCCTGTGGGACAGATTGTCCCCCGGCGGAATGATTGCAGTAACCCTGTGGATGGACCAGCCGCCCAGAAGCAGCCTTAAGATGCTGGCAACCATGGCCGTCACAGTAGAATCCAAGGGGGTGGAAGATCCTGCAGATCATATCGTGGCTGTACGCAGCTGGTCAACGGTCACCTACGTGCTGTCAAAAAACAAGGTTTCGGCCATTGCCATAGAAAAAATCCGCGCATTCTGCCACTCGCGCCAGTTTGATCCCCTCCTGTACCCGGGGATCCGTCCGGAAGAAAGAGAAGTATACAACGTATTGCAGGATGAGTCGTTTTTCCGGGCTACAGACCTTCTCCTGAGCGGGGACAGGGAAACCCTGCTAGGGGATTACGACTTTCAGATACGGCCTGCCACCGATTCCCGCCCATATTTTTCGCAATTTCTCAAATTGGGGCGTTTGTCCAAAATGCGGAAGGTCTTTGGATCGGCGTCCGTGCCTTTCCTCGAGGTCGGTTACCTGATTGTGCTGTTGACTATGGTACAGATTTTTCTGGCCTCTTTCCTGTTTATAGTGCTTCCGCTGATTTTCAGAAAAGTGCCGGGAAAGGGAAAGGCACATCTTCTGGTCTTTTTCTCGGTCATAGGCATTGGTTATATGTTTGCCGAGATGGTTTTCATCCAGCAATTTAACCTGTTTTTTGGCAGTCCGCTCTATGCTGCTTCGGCCGTTCTGAGTGCGATGCTCTTTTTTTCTGGAATCGGCTCGGCCTGTTCCCAAAAATTGATCACAGGCAGCACCCGCTTGCGGCTTGTGGCCGTAGTGATTTCCGTGCTCCTTGCAGTTCTGGCCCTTTGCCTGCCGGCGCTGATGCGCGCTGCCATGGGAAGTCCGCTGCCGGTTAAGGTATTGTTGTGCGCTATGGTAATTGGGCCTCCGGGCTTGCTGATGGGCATGATGTTCCCCTCGGCAATCCGGGTCATAAGACAGGTAAACAACGGATCGCTTATTCCGTGGGCATGGGCTGTCAACGGGTCCTTCTCAGTGATCAGCACGGCCCTGGCGGCAGTGATTTCAGTAGAAGCCGGCTATCATACGGTTATGTGGGTGGCTGTTGCAGCCTATATGATTGCAGGGATTAGTACAAGATTTCGTCTTTTTTCTATATTTGTCAAATAAACTCTAATTTGAATATTATGAAAAAGCTTGCCGTTTTGTTGTTTCTCAGTGTTTATTCGTTAACAGCACTTGCACAGGATGCAGGTAAAATCACCGGTATATGGTGGAATGAAAATAAGACAACCAAGATTCAGGTGGAGCTCAAGGATGGGAAATACATGGGTACAATCGTATATATGATCCCTGAAAAGTATGAAAACGGGGAAGAGCCCAAAGACGACAAAAATCCTGATCCGGCGCTCCAAAACCGCTCACTCATTGGACTTCGGATCCTGGATGGTTTTGTTTACAATGAGAAAAAGAACGAGTGGAAAGACGGGACGATATACGATCCGGCTTCGGGCAAGACGTATGACTGCTTTGCCCGTATGGAAAATAACGATTTGT
Organism: Bacteroidales bacterium UBA5226; assembly: GCA_002409325.1. Lineage (GTDB taxonomy): Bacteria > Bacteroidota > Bacteroidia > Bacteroidales > UBA932 > DMER64. The sequence continues at coordinate 7,427 of DHUU01000014.1, forward strand.
TGAAATTAAGGGGTTTTGTAGCAGGAATGAGGATGTTGGGCAAGACTTCGGAGTGGTACAGGACCGAAAAGTAGGAACACGTTTTTGCAACTTTATTCTGTTTACTCAGGAATTTACTGGCGAACCAATTACCCGGTTCCTCAGGTACATGGCAATGAATGAGAGGAGAACGCTTAACAACACATACAACATTGCCAACATGAAATTCCTGTTTTTCAACAACAGGATATTATCGTGAGAGAAGGCTGAAAAAGTGGTAAATCCTCCGCAAAGTCCCTTCATCAGGAAAAGAATTACCTGGTTGTCGGTATGTTGTCCCCTGTCGGCCATTCCATAGAAAAGCCCCAGGGCAAAGCAACCTGTTATGTTGACCAGACATGTTTTAATGGGAAATGAAAATTGTTTCCTCCACCCAGACTGCTTCCCAACCCGACCAAAAGTATGTTTTTGAGCATTCAGGGCTAACTCCATAGCCGGTGCAAAAGTATTTTTGGCCTTCCCTCCTGGGCCGAATACAGCCCAAGAAAAAAAGGCTGCAAACTTATTTGCAGCCTTTTTTTCTTGTAGCGTGACCCAGGAGGGACTCAAACCCCCGACTTTCAGAACCGGAATCTGACGTTCTATTCAACTGAACTACTGGGCCGGCTTAATATTGGGATGCAAAGATACGCAGATTCCTGAACATTGAAAAAAAATGTATATTTGGCTTATGAGAGCATATGTATTTCCGGGCCAGGGTGCCCAATTTTCCGGTATGGGTAAGGATTTATACGATTCCAACCCCAAAGCAAAAAAGCTTTTTGACCAGGCAGATAGTATTTTAGGCTTTTCTCTTTCAAAAATCATGTTTGAAGGAGAAACAGATGAGTTGAAACAGACGAAAGTCACACAGCCGGGCATTTTCCTGCATTCTGTTGCTGCAGCATTGTGTGATCCCGATTTCAAGCCCGATATGGTGGCCGGGCATTCACTGGGGGAATTCTCGGCTTTGACAGCAGCCGGAGCCTTGTCCTTTGAGCAAGGTCTGCGTCTAGTAAGTGTCAGGGCCCTTGCCATGCAGGCAGCCTGCGAAGAGGAACCTTCAACAATGGCCGCCGTGCTGAACCTGGACGATGCGAAAGTAGAGGAAATCTGTGCCGCAATTTCTGCCGGACATGGAGCGGTTCTCGCTTCCGGTGGCATTGTGGTTCCGGCCAATTACAATTGCCCGGGTCAGATAGTCATATCTGGAACCTTGGCAGCTGTGGAGAAAGCCTGCGTGGCACTGAAGGAAGCCGGAGCCAAAAGGGCGGTCATATTGCCGGTTGGAGGGGCATTTCACTCTCCCCTGATGGAAAGTGCTCGCAAATCGCTGGAAGAAGCCATAGGCAAAGCAGTTCTGGTAAAACCCGTATGTCCTGTTTACCAGAACGTTGACGGCCTCCCTCATACAGATCCTGCCAAGATCAAAGATAACCTTGTAAAGCAACTGACATCTCCGGTAAAATGGACACAGACCATCCAGAACATGGTGGCAGATGGTGCTAAAAATTTCACTGAATACGGACCGGGAACGGTGCTTACCGGTATGATAAAAAAGATTGCCCCTGAACTATTTATTTAGTATCTTTGCGTTTCTTTTGGTTTTGTAATCCATTATGGGTGATGCACAGCTGATTGTCACGCACTTTTGCATCCCGGAGCATGTTACGTGTGTGCCAGCTCTGGGAGAAGGTTTCATAAACGACACCTTTCTTGTACAAACCTCTGCGAAGCAGAAATACATCCTGCGACGCAAAAACCGTTCTGTTTTTCCGAACATCCCGGCAATGATGGACAATATCAGCAAAGTCACCAGCCACATCCTTTCAAAAGGAGGAACCACATTCCGTCTTGCAGCCACCAAAGATGGCAAATGGTACCACAGAGACCCGGACGGTGAATACTGGGCATGTTTTACCTTCATTCCGGACACCTTCACTTTTGAACATGCCGATCATATTGATCTGGTAAAGGCCGGTGGCGAAGGAATTGGCCTGTTCAACAGCCAGATGGCCGATTTTTACGGTCATTTGGAAGATACTCTGCCCGGTTTTCATAACATCAGTTACCGTTTTGAGCAATTTGCCGGGTCGTTGAACCGGGCACGCAGCCATGCTTCACGGCTGGAGGAAGTGGTTTCGCTCATAGAAGAAATCTATAGCCGTAAGGAGCAGATGGAAGCATTCTGGAAGCTGGTTGAGACAGGAAATATTCCCCGGCGGGTGAGCCACAACGACACCAAACTCTCCAATTTCCTGTTTGATAAAGACAGGCAGGTTGTCTGTGCCGTAGATCTGGACACTGTCATGCAGACAACCGTACTGTTTGATTTTGGGGATGCGGTCCGTTCTTATACCAATCCATATCCTGAAGACCATCCTCATTTTCAGGAAATAAAAATGGATGTGGAACGTTTTTCTGCCCTTTCAGAGGGTTATTTGAGCAAAGCGGCCTGGTTTTTGAACGAAGAAGAGAAAAACTACCTGGCCTTTTCTGCTTTGTATATTACGTATGAACAATTCCTCCGGTTTTTGATGGATTACATAGACGGAGACACTTATTACCGGCTACGTTATCCCGGCCATAACCTGGTCAGGGCCCGATCCCAACTTGCATTGCTTAAAAGCATGGAAGAACAGTTTCCTGCCATGCAGCATATTTTATCTGAAATTAATTAAACCCTTTAATATCATTATTTTTAATTCCATATGATTATGGCTAAAGAAAAAAAATTCATCACTTGTGATGGCAACTATGCAGCAGCTCACATTGGTTATCTGTTCAGTGAAGTTGCTGCCATCTATCCCATCACTCCGTCCTCCACCATGGCTGAATATGCCGATGAGTGGGCCGCCCACGGGAAAAAGAACCTTTTTGGAGAAACACTCAAAGTAGTTGAAATGCAAAGCGAAGGCGGAGCAGCAGGTGCTGTTCACGGAGTACTTCAGTCCGGAGCGCTGGCCACTACCTTTACTGCTTCCCAGGGTTTGTTGCTGATGATACCCAATATGTACAAGATCGCCGGGGAATTGCTCCCGACGGTATTCCATGTATCGGCCCGTTCACTGGCTGCACAGGCCTTGTCAATCTTTGGCGACCACTCAGACGTTATGGCATGCCGCCAGACCGGCTTTGCATTGCTTGCCTCGGGGGGTGTACAGCAAGCCATGGACATGGCCGCAGTTGCACACCTGTCGACCCTTAAATCACGCATACCCTTCCTCCACTTTTTTGACGGATTCCGGACATCTCATGAGATCCAGAAAATTGAAATGCTGGACTCAGATGCCCTCAAAAAGATGATCAGTTCCAAATCCCTGGCAGCTTTCCGCGCGAAAGCACTAAACCCTAATGATCCCGTCACGCGGGGAACAGCCCAGAATCCCGATGTATACTTCCAGGCCCGCGAAGCATCCAATCCTTTCTACGATGCAGTTCCTGACATTGTTGCCCGCTACATGGGAGAAATTTCTGAACTAACCGGACGCTCATACCTGCCTTTCACTTACTATGGAGACGAAAATGCAGAGCGCATTATCATTGCCATGGGCTCTGTATGCGACACCATTAAGGAAACTGTGGACTACCTGAACGCTAAGGGTGAACGCACCGGTATGATTACCGTGCACCTGTACCGTCCTTTCTCGGCCAAGTACTTCCTGCGCGTTATGCCCAAATCTGTAAAGAGTATAGCCGTTCTGGACCGCACCAAAGAACCCGGTTCTCTTGGCGAACCGCTCTACATGGACGTAAAAAACATCTTTGCAGACGCTTCTGCCGCTCCCGTTATTGTAGGTGGCCGCTACGGGTTATCCTCAAAGGATACAACCCCTGCCCAGATCATGTCGGTATTTGAAAACCTGGGACGCAAAGAAATAAAGAACAATTTCACCATTGGGATCATAGACGACGTTACCTTCAGGTCCCTTCCCCTGAAAGAAGAGATCTCTGTAGCGAAACCCGGGACATACGAATGCAAGTTCTTTGGTTTGGGATCGGACGGAACCGTTGGCGCAAATAAGAATACCATAAAGATTATTGGGGATACAACACCCAAATACTGTCAGGCATATTTTCAGTACGACTCTAAGAAGTCTGGCGGATTTACCTGCTCTCACCTGCGTTTCGGGGACAAACCCATCAACTCGCCTTACCTGGTGACAACCCCCGATTTCGTTGCCTGCCACTTGCAAAGTTACCTGCACAAATATGACATCCTCAAGGGGATCAAGAAAGGTGGCACTTTCCTGCTAAACAGCCTGTGGGATGTAGAAGAAACAAAAAAACAACTGCCTGATTTTGTAAAGAGGACACTGGCAGAAAAGAATATCAATTTCTACATCATTAATGCAACAAAAATTGCAGAAGACATTGGCCTCGGAGGCCGCACCAATACCATTTTGCAATCTGCTTTCTTTAAAATTGCCAACGTGATACCCTATGACCTGGCTGTTGCCGAAATGAAGGACGCTATTGTCAAATCCTATGGCAAAAAGGGGGAAGAGATTGTTGCAATGAATTATGCTGCCGTTGACCGCGGCGGAGAGATTGAAAAGGTAGCCATTGATCCGCAATGGAAGAGCTGTTCAGGAAAATTCGAAGCCGACACACACAACCGTCTGGCTCCAGAATGGGTTAAGCATGTGGCTGACGTTGTGAACGCACAAAACGGAGATGACCTGCCGGTCAGCGTGTTCAAGGGATACGAAGACGGCACCATGCCTGCCGGAACCGCAGCTTATGAAAAACGCGGTATTGCCATATTCATTCCGGAATGGAATCCGGATAACTGCATTCAATGCAACCAGTGCGCCTATGTCTGCCCTCACGCTGCCATCCGTCCTTTTGTCATGACAGAAGAAGAAGCGTCCAAAACCCCGGAAACCGTGAAAAGAACAGCCGGCAACGGGCCGCTTAAAGGCTATCAATTTACCATCCAGGTAAGTCCTTACGACTGTGCTGGTTGTGGTAACTGCGCCGATATATGCCCGGCCAAGACAAAAGCCCTGACCATGAAGTTTGCCGAGACGCAAATACCCCAGCAACCCAACTTTGACTACCTGCATGCCAACATCGGTTACAAAGACACCATCGTGCCCAAAACCCAGAGTGTAAAGAACCTGGGATTCACACAGCCCCTCTTTGAATTCTCTGGTGCTTGTTCCGGTTGCGGTGAAACCCCGTATATCAAAACTTTGACGCAACTTTTCGGGGATCACATGATGGTCGCCAATGCCACTGGTTGTTCCTCCATTTACGGAGCCTCTTTCCCTTCCTCTCCATACTGCAAAGACCGCAACGGACGTGGTCCGGCTTGGGCCAACTCCCTGTTCGAGGACAATGCAGAATATGGGCTGGGAATGCATGTGGGTTCCGAGCAGATCCGTGAAAAGCTGGCAAACCTGATCGCATCGGCAAAGGAAAAAGACGATGTGAGCGATGAGCTGAAATCATTGTTTAAAGAATACCTGCCTGTACGCAACAACTTTGAACAGGCTGTTGCCCTGGCAGAAAAAATGATACCCCTGCTCAAAGGCTCCAAATTGCAGCCTCTGCGCGAAATTTATGACCTGCGCGGTTACCTGACCCCCCGTTCGCAATGGATCATCGGAGGTGACGGCTGGGCTTATGACATTGGCTACGGTGGTCTGGACCATGTCCTGGCCAGCGGAGAAAACGTCAACATCCTTGTCCTTGATACGGAAGTTTACTCCAACACAGGTGGCCAGTCCTCCAAATCAACCCCCGCCGGAGCTGTTGCAAAATTTGCTACTTCAGGGAAAAAGATTCGCAAAAAAGATTTGGGAATGATGGCTATGAGCTACGGTTACATTTATGTGGCCCAGGTGGCTATGGGTGCCAACAACGCCCAGTTGCTTAAAGCGATGAAAGAAGCTGAGGCATACAACGGTCCTTCCCTGATCATTGCTTATTCTCCGTGTATCAACCATGGTCTGAACCGGGGCATGGGACAGTCACAGCTGGAGGAAAAACTGGCCGTTGAATGTGGTTACTGGCAGCTTTACCGCTACAATCCAACACTGGTTGACGAAGGGAAGAATCCCTTTACCCTTGACAGCAAGGAACCTGACTGGAGTAAATTCCGGGACTTTATTACGGGAGAAGTTCGTTACAGCTCCCTGCTAAAGACATTCCCCGACCAGGCAGCCCAACTGTTCGTCCTCACGGAAGAGCATGCTAAAATCCGTTACAATAATTACAAACGACTGGCACAGTAAGTACATACCGTGCATATTGAAAGACCGGCTAAAAAGAAATTTTTAGCCGGTCTTTTTCTCATGTTGCAGTTAAGTCCTGCATTTTTTCTTAAAATTCTTCCGGTGGCCGAGGCTTCAACTGTCTCCACCAGACAGCGACCTTTAGGACCAGAGAACCGGAAATGCCCGCCCCTTAGTCCTCTGCAATCATTTCAGGCAAATTCTTATAGGCTTTAATGCCCATCTCCTTGAGCTTATTGGCCTGACCTATGAGGTTTCCTTTACCATCCCTTAACTGTCCCATAGCCGCATCATAAGCCTCCTGGGACTTTTTAATGGATCCTCCCAGGGCAGACAACGTCTCAATAAAATTCTCGAATTTCTTGAGCATCAACTCCCCGCGCTTCGCAATCTGCATAGCGTTTTTGTTCTGCATTTCACGATTCCACAGATCTGACATCAGTTTCAGGCAGGCAATCAGGTTGGTGGGACTGATGAGCACTATACGTTTGCGGTAGGCATAGCTCCACATTCCCGGATCATTCTGGATTGCTATTAAATAGGCAGGCTCCACAGGTACAAACATCATTGCAAAATCCATAGAACCCTGAAAACTATCGTACTGTTTTGCAGCCAGTTCATCTATATGCTTTTTCATTGATACCATGTGCTCCTGCAAAGCCTGTTGCTGGGCTTCCTGTGATATGGCAGAGACATACCTTTCATAAGCAACCAGAGATACTTTGGAATCAACAATAATGGTGCGTTCTCCCGGTAAATGGATCACAACGTCGGGGTACAGAGTATTGCCCTGCTCGTTGCGAAAAGATTCCTGCATTATATAATGTGTATCCTTTTCCAGTCCAGAATGTTCCAGGATCCTTTCCAGTATCATTTCCCCCCAGTTCCCTTGTGTCTTGGGACTTCCCTTCAACGCCTGGGCAAGGTTGTTGGCCTGGGCAGTTACCAGGTTGGTCTGTTCTATCAGTCCCCGGATCCTCTCCTCCAGGGTGGAGCGCTGTTTTGTATCCTCAATGTGCGCGGCATCCACCTTGCTTTTAAATTCCACCAACTGTTCTCCCAGGGGCTTGAGCAACTGTTGCATGCTCTGTTTACTGGTTTGTTCAAATTTCAGGGTATTCGCCTCAAGGATTCTGTTTGCCAGGTTTTCGAACTGAACCACCAGCTGTTTCTGCATATCGGCCAGTTCTTTATCCTTAAGTTCCAGCGCTGTCCGGGCCGAGGCCATACCAGCACCAAGATCTCTGATTACTTCCTCCTTTCCCCTGATCTCTTCATCCTTCCCTTTGATCTCCCGGTCTTTATTCAGTAACCGCTTGCTGATCAGCATCCAGAAGATCACTACTCCTGCGATCACCCCGATCGCAAGGCCCGCTATTAATGAGACTGTATCCATAAGAACAAAAATAGCTAAAAAAGCGGGTACGTCGTACACTTACTATTTCCGCCAGAGTCTGGTCATGTCTTCCAATGTCTTACCCTTGGTTTCGGGGACCATCTTGTATACGAATATACCCGAGAGCAGGGAGAAGAAGGCATAAATCAGGTATGCGCCTCCAGTACTCCATTCCGAAAGCGAGGGAAATGTGGAAGAGACCAGGAAATTGGCAATCCACTGGGCAGCCACGGCAATAGCCACTGCCTGTCCGCGGATGGTATTGGGAAATATTTCGGATATCAGTACCCAGGTTATCGGCCCCCAGCTCATCATGAAGGAGGCTGTATAGATAATGATGAACACCAGTGCGGCAACCCCGATGACATCCATAAAGGAGAGCACACTCAGGGCAGCCATGCCTATCATCATGCCAATGGAGCCGATTATGAGCAGGGGTTTTCGCCCAAATTTATCTACCGTGAAAATAGCCACCAGAGTAAAGATGATGTTGACAAAACCCATGATCACCGTTTGTCTCATGGAAACATCGCCCGTAGCTCCCAGATTTTCAAATATCCTGGGTGCGTAATACAGCACCACATTGATCCCGACGGCCTGCTGGAAGAAAGAAAGCAGGATCCCGATGATCACCACCGTTACGCCGTACGAAAAGAGTTTTTCCCGTTTTTCGATCACTGTTTCCTTGATTTCCTCCAGTATGGTGCGCGCGATATTTGTTCCGTTGATACGGGTCAGCACATGTAGTGCCTTGGTTTCATTGCCCGACATAACCAGGTAACGCGGAGTCTTTGGAACAAACAGCAGCAAGAAACCAAAAAGGGCAACGGGATAAGCCTCGCTCAGGAACATCCTTCTCCAGCCTACTTCTACCATGGATACTTCCAGGGGTTCGGGCAGGTTGGCCCGGATCAGGTAGTTCACGAAATAAACCACCAGCATCCCGAAGATGATGGCAAACTGGTTCACGGAAACCAGCCGGCCCCTGACTTGGGCAGGCGCAATCTCGGCAATGTACATAGGGCATATGGCCGAGGCCAACCCTACACCAATACCTCCCAGAATCCTGTAAGCGTTGAAAGCCAGTAGCAGGGAGAAGGTCGGTTTGCCGAATTCAAAGAAGAACATTTCGGGACGCCACGAACCAATGGCTGAAAGAAAAAACAGTATCGCAGCAAATCGCAGGGAATTGCGCCGTCCCCAGCGCGGGGCCAGCAACCCGGACAGGAACCCGCCAATGATACATCCTATCAATGCGCTGGATGCCGTAATTCCGTGCCATGCCTTGTTGTAAACAAAGTCTGTTGCCTGCGAAAAGAAAAGTTCCAGGGCTCTTTCGGCTCCTGATATCACAGCAGTGTCGTATCCAAAAAGCAACCCTCCCAATACAGCTACAAAAGTAATGGTTCCCAGGTATGCCTTGCTGCCTTTATCCATGTTTTTCATAGGCGCAGTCATCTTATATATACATACTTACGATGGTTTCGTACAGTTCCTGCTGTCCGCTGATCTGAGGGGGCTCGGGCAGTTTGCGGCCGTATTCGTAGAGGGCCTGGAAATCCAGTTTGCCTTCTTCAAATTGTTTGCCCATACCGGCATCGAAAGAGGCATAACGCTCTTTGCGCATTTTCAGATAAGGAGATTTTTCCAGGATGGCAGCTGCAGTTTCCAGTCCCCTGGCGAAAGTATCCATACCTGAAATGTGTGCGATCACCAGATCCCTGAGATCCGTGGAATTCCTTCTGACATGCGCATCAAAGTTCACCCCTCCGTTGTTCAGCCCGCCTGCCTGAAGCACAACCAACATAGCCTGGGTCACTTCCCAGATATCAATGGGGAACTGGTCGGTATCCCATCCGTTCTGGTAATCTCCCCTGTTGGCATCTATGGAGCCAAGAATACCGGCATCTGCCGCACATTGCAGTTCATGTTCAAAGGTATGGCCGGCCAGTGTGGCATGGTTCACTTCAATATTGATCTTGAAGTCTTTGTCGAGGTCATATTTCTTTAAAAATCCGAGAATGGTTTCCACATCGGTATCGTATTGGTGTTTGGTGGGTTCCATGGGCTTGGGTTCGATCAGGAACGTACCTTTGAAACCTTTAGCACGTCCGTAATCACGTGCTTTCTGGAGCATAATGCCCAGATGGTGTTTTTCACGTTTCATATCGGTATTTAACAGGGACATGTATCCTTCGCGTCCTCCCCAGAAAACGTAATTGGTACCTCCCAGCTCAATAGTAGCATCAATGGTGGTTTTGATCTGTACGATAGCGCGTGCTACCACGTCAAAATTGGGATTGGTGGCTGCGCCGTTCATATAACGCTTGTTCCCGAACACGTTGGCCGTACCCCAGAGAAGCTTTATACCGGTTTCCTTTTGTTTTTTCTTTGCATAAGCCACGATCTCCTTCATGCGGGCTTCGTATTCCTCTACCGTTCCAGCTTCGGCTACCAAATCCACATCGTGGAAACAATAGTATTCTATTCCGAGCTTTTGCATGAATTCAAAACCGGCATCCATTTTTTCCTTCGCCGCAGTCACGGGATCCGGAGATTGCCACCATTGGCGATGCTGTGTTCCCGGGCCAAACTGATCCTGGCCGTCTGCGCATAAGGTATGCCAGTATGCCATTGCAAATTTGAACCAGTCTTTCATTTTTTTGCCGTATACCACTTTTTCAGGGTCATAATAGCGAAAGGCCAACGGATTGCGGCTGTCCTTTCCTTCGAATTTGATCTTTCCGATACCAGGAAAATACTCTTTTGTTGCCATATGAAATACTTTTTAAACGTTAGATAATATTGATTCCAATTGTTGTTTCCATACTTTGTAAGCCTGCTCCAGCGGTTCTTCCCAGGATGTTTCCGGTGTTTGCGTCCACACCTTATCCAGTCCCGAAAAACACTCCTTACGGCTTTTGTACAGTCCGGCTCCCCAGGCAGCTCCACGGGCAGCACCCAGCGCCCCGTCTGTATTGTACAGTTCAATGGTTGCTCCGGTCAGGGTGGCCAGGGTTTTAATAAATACGGGACTAAGGAACATATTGGCTTCCCCTGCCCGGATCATTCCGGGATGCATGCCCATCTCTTTCATGATCTCAATTCCGTACCGGAATGAAAAAGCAATGCCTTCCTGGGCCGCCCGCACAAAATGCCCCCGGTGGTGACGGTTAAGGTCCAACCCCGACATATTGACTCCCGTATAACGGTTTTCAAGCATTCTTTCTGCCCCGTTCCCAAAAGGCAGGATTAAAAGACCTTCACTACCCGCAGGAACCCCGGAAGCTTCCTGGTTCATCTGATTGTAGGAATAGCCAGACAACAGGTTTCGCCTGATCCAGGCATTCAGGATACCCGTCCCGTTAATGCACAGCAAGACCCCGTAGTGGGGATTGTCCCGGTGATGGTTCACATGCAGGAACTGGTTTACCCGTGAAAAGGGATCGGCTGTTGATCTTGAGGTTATCCCGTACACCACCCCGGAGGTGCCAGCTGTTGCTGCAACTTCTCCTTCTTCCATCACATTGAGGGAAAAGGCGTTGTTGGGTTGATCCCCGGCACGATATGAAATAGGGGTGCCCTTGGGAATATTCCATTGTTTTTCAACAGCTTCCCGCGTCAGGCTTTGGATCCCCAGGGAAGGTTTGTGCCCGGGAACCAAAGAAGCGGGTATTCCGTAATACTCTCTTACGAAGCCTGCCGGGGCATCCTCCCGGAAGTCCCAGAGGATCTGCTCGGACAGACCGCTGTCCGTGGTCGACATGTCTCCCGAAAGCTTGTAGGCTATATAGTCTCCCGGTAAAAAGAACTTATAGGTTTGGGAAAACACTTCCGGTTCATTTTGTTTAACCCAGGCCATCTTGGATGCCGTAAAGTTACCGGGAGAGTTGAGAAGGCGGGTAAGACATTCTTCTTTTCCGATCTCTTTAAACGCCATTGCCCCTATCTCTACGGCACGGCTGTCGCTCCAGATAATTGATTTTCTGAGTGGTTTTCCGTTTTTGTCAACGCAAACCAGGCCGTGCATCTGGTATGTGATGCCAATAGATCTGACATCTTTTAGCGAATACTGTTCATCCAGTTTTTTCAGGCAGCTACCCACATTCTCCCACCACATATCCGGATCCTGTTCGGCCCATCCGGGACGTACCGCCTCAACGGGCATTTCTGACTCGGGATACGTAGATGCTCCCAGGCAACGGCCCGATTCCACATCCAGCAGAGATACTTTAATAAATGATGTTCCTACATCAATGCCAATGCTTTTCATATTATTCGTTCCAATTAATGAAATTCAGTTTTCTGGTTTTTTTTTCTTCCCTTCTGTAACGGTGTTTGTCAAAAATGTAATAGGCCGCCGGCTTATGGGCAACTCCTTTCTCTTTATCTCCAGTCGGCAGTATATAACCGCATCCGATAATTTTTTTGCGGAAATTGCGGTTGTCTATCTCAACCCCCAGAATGGCTTTGTAAAGTCCGGCCAGTTCCCTGATGGTGAATTTTTTAGGTAATAATTCAAAGGCAATGGGAGAATAGGTCATGTCCCGGCTAAGCATTTCCAGGGCTTTGTTCAAAATCTCCCTGTGATCCATCGCCAGGGAGGTGATATTGTTAATTTCTTTCCAGAAAGCTCCTTTTTCTTCTGTGTAAGACCGCATGTTCCGGTCCAGTTTGACCAGTGCGTAATAGGCCACGGTTACCACGCGAAGGGTGTTGACCCCGTAAAACGAATTGATCCAGTCCAGGTCTTCTTTCCCGACCCGCTGGGGATCGGAAAAAACTGACAATTCTTTAAGAAAAATATCCCGCAGCCCGGTCATCTCCTCCAGTACCCGGTAAGCTGCATAGGAAATATCCTCATTTTCAAAAATCAGGCTTCCGGGCAATTTATAGTCCAGCCCGTTGCGCCTTATCAATAGGCACCTGAGGGACTGGCCGTCAAAACCAAAAACCACACAGTCAACAGATATGGAATGGTTTGTCTGCATAACCCAAAGTAAAGAATAATCAATGGCAAATCCAAACTTAGCGTACATTTTACGCTAAGAATTTATTCAATAATTTTTAACACCAGCGACTCCAGACGTGAGTCCTCCGAAGAAGGTCCGTACAGGATGCGATAATCCCCTGCCTTGGGAACCACCCTATCCTGCGCAGGATCGTAGAAAGAAAAAGCTCCGGCCTCAAGTACAAACGACTGCAGGCTTTCTTCTCCCGGGGCCAGGGCGATCCTGCTGAAACCCCGCAACGATTTTACAGGGGCCTGGGGATCCCGCAATCGCTGCACATAGACCTGTAACACTTCCTCACCTTCGCGTTTTCCCGTATTCCGGACTTCAAATGAAACGGTCACGGGATCTCCGGCCTTAATGATCCGTGCCGAAATGCGGGCTTTTCCGTAGCTGAAAGTAGTATAGCTGAGTCCGTGTCCGAAAGGATACAGCACCGGATCTTCCATATAGCGATACGTACGTCCCTTCATGGAATAGTCCTGGAAATCAGGCAATTGATCCGTAGATTTGTAAAAAGTGACCGGCAAACGGCCTGCCGGATTGTAATCGCCAAAAAGCACATCGGCAACAGCCTGACCGCCTGCCTGTCCGGGATACCAGGCATTGAGCAGGGCATCGTAATGCTGTTCATCTTCTGCCAGTCCGATCGCGCTTCCTGTACAAAGAACAAAAATAACGGGTTTCCCCAGGTCTTTCAGCTCGGAGAGCATTTGCCGCTGTGAAGCCGGCAATTCAATGATTTCCCGGTCTCCCCCGCGAAATCCGGCCACTTTGACAGGCATTTCCTCTCCCTCGAGCCGGGGAGAAAGTCCCCCCGCATAAATAATGACCGAGGCTTCCTGCAATCGCTCTTTCAACCGGGGCTGGATCACCCCGTCTTCCTCGGCCGGACCGGCAATGTCACAACCTTCATCGTAAATGATGCGTGTTGCAGGAACTTTCCCCTGAATTCCCTGCAGGACGGTCACCGTGGCAGCAGGAACTCCGTTGTAGTTGGCCCACTGCATGGTGGTATCGTTGGCGTTGGGACCTATGACGGCGATACAGTCAATGTCCTTACCTAAAGGCAGTACATTGTTGCTGTTTTTGAGCAAAGTCATGCTTTTACGGGCCATGAGCAACGCCTGTTCTGCGTGCAGCGGGGAGGCTACAATGTTGTAAGGTATTTGGCTCCACGGAACCTTATCTGCAGGATCGAACATGCCCAGTTCAAAACGGGCTTTCAACAACCTTCCCAGGGAAACATCCAGTTGTGTTTCCGTGATCAGACTTTCTTCCAGGGCCTTGTTCAGCGCCCGGTAACTGTTCCCGCACTCAAGGTCTGTCCCTGTCAGAAGGGCATCTGCCGAAGCAGCCGCTGCTGTGGAATGTGTTTCATGCCTGGCCTGACGGTAAAAATCGTCAATGGCTCCGCAGTCGGAAACCACAATGCCTTCATAACCCCACTTTTCTCTCAGGATCTGTATCAACAACTTATCACTGCTGCAACAGGGTTCTCCTTCAAAGCGGTTGTATGCGCACATGACTTCCTGTACCTCACCCTCCCGTACCAGTGATTCGAAAACGGGCAGGTATGTCTCCCACAGGTCCCTTGGGGTGGCATAAGCGTCGTAACTGTGCCGGTTCCATTCCGGACCGCTGTGTACCGCATAATGCTTGGCACACGCATGTGTTTTATAATAATTTGGGTCGTCTCCCTGCAATCCTTTTACGGCAGCTACCCCAAGCACAGCGCTCAGGTAGGGATCCTCCCCGTAGGTTTCCATTCCCCTGCCCCATCGGGGATCTCTGAAAATATTAATGTTCGGGGTCCAGAAAGTCAGACCGTAATACCGGTTGCGGTTGCCCTCTCTTTGAGCCTGGTTGTATTTGGCACGGGCTTCATCCGATATCATGCAGAATGTACGGTAATGTTCCTGCCGGTCAAAGGCAGCCGCAAGACCTATGGCCTGAGGAAAGACCGTGGCCAGTCCGGCACGGGCTACCCCATGGAGGGCCTCGTTCCACCATTCATATTCGGGTATTCCCAGGCGTTCAACGGCATGAGAACGGTTCATCATCAATCCCACCTTCTCTTCCAGGGTCAGACGTTCCAAAAGATCTTCCACCCTTTCAGCTACCGGTCGTCCGGAATCCATGAACGGCATTCCCAAATAATCCTGAGCCAAAAGAGTGCCGCCGCACAACATCACTCCTGCGGCTAAGACGATCAAAACAAGCTTCTTCATTTAATAATAATTTATTCCATGACAACTTCCCTTCGCTTGAGCTCGTCCAGGTCGTAAACAGGACGTTCCAGATTCAAAGGTATGGATTTGCGGGAAAAAGTCTGAAAATACAACAGGCAGGCATCCCTCCACCACTGGGCATCGCTGGCCTGAATCTTCAGGCGGTACTGAATGTCCAGGAAGCGTCCCTTGTCTATATAGGGAGCCAGGCCATCCCAGGTTTTCTGAAATTCACGGGCCTGCATGACTCCCAGGCTGTAAAGGCGGCACAATTCCTCCCAAAGGGTATTCCCGTTTTGCATCCTGTGGTCCCAGGGTACATGGTGGAACCACAAAAGCAAGTTTTCGGGACACGTATTCAAGTTATCATAGATCTCTGACAAAGGGGCATAATACTGGCTTACTGCATTACTGCCTGTTCGGGAGCGGTCAAAACCCACTCCCGACGTATCTGCTTTGTGATAATACGGTGGTTGCCAGTCAGGCCTGGAGAACGGATCATTTGCCCAGGGTTCGGGACCGTAATGGTGTCCGGTATAAAAAAGGTGGTGCAGTCCCAGGGGCATCATGTAATTGACCAACGCTTCCCTGGATTCCATCATCATGGATCCGAGCGGTCCGGCAAAGCGTTCATCTGAAGTAAAGGTCATGGCGATCCATTCCCGAAGGATCTCTTCTGATGTCAGCCGGTGGTCCCAGGCTAGCCTTCCGAATGCAAACCAGTTGGCCTGCGCCAGGTGGTGTCCAGTCCAGTTTCTGTCTGTCCCGGTGTTGGCTACCCCGGCAATGGCTGAAACCGGGTGTCCAAACAACGATCCGTCGGTGGTCTTTGCCACGGTTGTCCCCGGCCCAAGTGCATAGGTATCTGCAGAGAGTACTTCCTTGTACAAAGGGGCCAGGTAAGCCATTTGCTTTGACCAGCCAAGGTATTCCTGCGTGATCTGGAATTCAACCATCAGGGGCGTTTTCTGCATTGCGCCGAACAGGGGAGTAAACGGTTCCCGGGGCTGAAAATCCACCGGCCCGTTCTTTACCTGGATAATGACATTGGGAAGGAAGGCGCCGTCCAGGGGCATGAATTCTTCGTAAGCCTGTTTAGCGCGGTCATCGCTGTCGGGACTGTATACAAAGGCACGCCACATGACCAGCCCCCCATAGGGTTCTACCGCACGGGCAAGCATATTGGCCCCGTCTGCATGGGACCTGCCGTAATCCAGAGGCCCTGACCTGCCTTCGGAATTTGCTTTTACCAGGAACCCTCCGAAGTCGGGAATAAGGCGGTAGATCTCCCGTACTTTAGCTTTCCACCAGGCATTAACTCCGGTATCCAGGGGATCCGATGTGGGCAAACTGCCCAGGATCTGGGGCGAGGAAAAATTCACCGATAGGAAGACCTTCAGGGCGTAAGGACGGAAAATATCGGCCAGGACACTGATCTTAAGCAGGTATTCAGGGGTTAGAAAACAGGCATCGGCATTGACGTTGTTCAGCACGGTGGCATTGATCCCCACAGAGGCACAGGCCCTGGCGTAATCGTGGTAACGGGTGCTTACCGAATCCGGCAACTGTGTCCACTCCCAAAGGGACAAACCGGCATAACCGCGTTCTACGGAACGGTCCGGATTGTCCCAGTGATTGAGGATCCTGAGATCATAGGCGGGATTTTCAATAACATTCAGATTGTCTATACATTGACCTGTCTGGATCAGGCGCAGGAGATAAAACACCCCGTAAAGCACGCCTTTGTCTGTTGTTGCTCCAATGCTTAGCCTTTTGCCGCGGCTTTTTATCAGGAAGCCCTGCTCACCTGCCAGGGCACGTTCCTTTCTTGTAAATTGTTTTTTGACAGCGTGTTCCTCCCAGGTGCCGGCAAGAATACCCCCGTTACGTTCGATCTGAGAAAGGCTGCGCATCCTGGCAGACAGTCCGGTCATACCCTCTGCCGCCATCCTGAGCTCCTCCACGGCTACTTTCATGGTGGCTGTCTGCTGCGGGGCATGAATACCATTCAGGTATGGAGCGTAAGCTTCCTGAAGGTCAGCACATAGGGGCCTGTAACGGAGCCATAGCCGGTATCCGTCTTCTTCTTTCGGGTTTCGGACGTTGTGGTAGCTTTCCGGCGGTCCCAGATACGATGGGAGCAAACCGCCGGTATCAATTTCAATCCTTTGCAGAACCAGAAACGGATCCACCGCCCTGATGCGTAGCGTGTGAAGGCCCGGTGTACGGAGCTGATGGGATGTCCCGGAACGGATGATATTGTCTGCCACCCAGGTTTCCCAAACCGGTTCACTATAGTTACCGTGTACATCTACCGTACGGAACGGTTCATCATCAAAAGCAATGGCGTAACCAAGGCCGTGTCCGTGAAAATCCAGGGTGGGTGAGAACAGGGCTTCCACCTGAACGGTCCCCTGCGAAAAGAAGACTATGTCATATGAGAGTTCGGCAATCTTTCCCGGAGGTACTTCCATGCAACCCGGTTGCATGGATATCCTCATTCCGGAATAGGTCCTGCCAAAATCGGGGATGTGTTCCCATATCCAGGGAGGTTCCTGTACCCTTTTGCTGTAGTGCATGGCTTCTATGGCCACATGCCCGTTGCTTTCAAAAAAGGCCCCGGTAGCCGGTGTCTCGGGAAAAACAGGATTGTAAACAGTTATGGGTATACGCTGTGCTATGCCCGCCTCACCGGCCAGCTCTGTAAAGGTTTCTGTCCTGCCTGGGGGTACTTTTTCCCAATCGGCAGTCAGAAAAAACGCGCATTGCTGATCTACTGATCCCTGTGCAGAAGACACCTGCAGCCAGGGATGTCCCGTCTTCAGGACATAGCGTCGGGGAATCGCGCCGGTATTGTATACCTCAAAAAAGAGGGTGTCGGATGCAAAAGGATCCAGTACAGGCAGGGACGAGGACCCCTGGTCCGGACTGATCTTCAGATGTCCTTCTGCCGGAATTGTTGTCCATTGTACTGAGGGCATTACATTTACGGGCGGTTCCTGCCAGTAAGTGTATCCTATATGGGTCTGTGACATCATGTGGTTCCATTTTCCACCGGCCAGATCCTTGTGGAAATATGCGGTCAGCAGGGAGTCCCTGGTATAAAGTTCCATTACACGGTGGGCCATAGCGTTGGCTGCAGCCCTGCCCTCTGTGGCATACAGATGATTTTTGGCAGCCGCCACATACATTTGGTTCAGGTTGGCACAGGCCTGTATGGGGAACAGGACCAGCTGGCAAAATGCATCCCAGAAGGGTTCCTCCAGGTTTTGGTACAGGTCCAGTGCCCTTTTTTCCAGTTGTTGGTATTGTTCGACTATTTGCCCGGCTTCACGGTAATTGACCAAATGGTACGTTCCGGGGTCAATCAGCTCGGGTTTGCGTCTGTTGTTGAACCTTGTGTATGCAGTAAGCAGTTCGGCTGTTTCCTGGGCAAGTGCTTCTCCAAAATGAGCGGCTGCCCATTTCCGGGGGTACTCATTCATGCGCTGCCGGGTCATTGCCGCCGGGTCCCAGGCCATCTCCAGAAAAAAAGCCGTCGGGAACTCCATGGGCTTGATATCGCCCACATTTACGATCCAGATACGGTCCACACCGTGGCGGTAGCACAAATCCATCTGCTCCCACACACGTGATATCAGATTGGTGTTAAGCCACTTGTAGTTTCTCGGCCCGCCAACGTAATCGAAATGGTAATACATACCGTATCCGCCTGCCCTTTGCGTCTCTCCGGGGCGGGGAAGTTTGCGTACGTTACCCCAGTTGTCATCACAGAAAAGCAAGGTCACATCGTCCGGGACATCCATGCCCTGGTCGTGATTATCCTGCACCTCTTTGTACAGGGCCCACATTTGCGGTGTCTGGCGGGCTGGTTTGCCGGTGACCTCTTCTACGATCCGGCGCTGGTCGGCAATGATCTGTTCCAGCAGGCCGATGTTGCGCTCCACCCCCATGGGTTCGTCTCCGTCTCCCCTCATCCCCACGGTAACGATGCTTTCAAAGTTGCCTTTCCTTTTCATGCCTTCCCTCCAGAAATCCCGGAGCACCAGGGGATTTGTCTGGTAATTCCACTCACCGGTGCCGTAACGTGCCCATTCCACATGGGCTCGCATCATGGGCTCATGGTGGGAGGTTCCTATTACAATCCCGTATTCATCTGCAAGGCGGGGATTTTCCGGGTCATCGTCGTAGAAAGCCCTTCCCCACATGGCAGGCCAGAGAAAGTTCCCCCTCATCCTGAGGATGTATTCGAAGACGTGTTCGTAAAACCGGCTGTTGAAAGCGCCGTAACGTTCATGCACCCAGTCTGACAGCGCCGGTGCCTCGTCGTTAATGAAAATGCCACGGTATCTGACAGCAGGTTCTCCGGGAGAATATTCGCCCGGCAGGGCATACAGGTCCCTGGCCGGGGTTATAGGTACGTCGGCCCAGAAGTGCAGTGGTGTGACGCCTGCCTGCCGGGAAAGATCATACAGGCCGTATATTGTACCTCTTTTATCGCTGCCGGCAATGACCAGTGCTTCCCGGATGCCTTCGGCAGGTTCTTTGATGACTGTTGCAACATAAGTGTCCCGTTTCCCTTTAAGCCATTTGCCCGAGATCCGGCCGGACTGGACCAGTTGATCAATGAGCCGGTGCTTTCCTATGGTCCCGGCTATGATCACCCGATCACCGGAAACAGGAACAGTCCCTGTGAAAAGGGACGGTGTTTTTCCGGTTACTTTTTCTATATCTTCCTGTAAATGAACGGCTACACGCAGCACACCCGGGAAATCCCGGTCAGACACCCAAAGTGGTGCCGGATCTCCGTCACGGGCTACGGAAAATCCATCTTCTACGTAGTGGCGCACAATATAATCTTCTTTGGAACGGCCTGCAAGCTCCGATTTACCGGCGAGGATCATCATAAGAATTGCCATGCACAGGAATTTCCTGTTTATACCTGTGGTTATCATATGTATAGATTTATTTTCTATCGTTCAGGTTCCATTGAAAGGTAGGGGCAGGCAATCCTGCATCGTTCTGCAGGTTGGCTTCTGAGGGGTCGTTTGCCCAGGCGTATCTTACCGCCCGGGGTATAAAATTTTCCACGCACCAGACTTCTACTTTCTTTTTCCCTATGATACGGGCATGTGCCCTGAAATAGCGTCCCTGCTCATTGGCCAGGGCAAAATGGGATGGATCCAGGCCGTTTATGGTCTTAAGTCCTTTACCGGTATGGGAAAACGTAATCACTACCCTGCTTCCTTTCAATGCAACTTGTTGCGGCACGGGCGACAGTGGTGCCTTCCTGTTCCCGACACCCAGGTATTCTGCCGCTGAAACTACCCGTTGTGCCAGATCCTTTTTGTTGAGCGGATGTACATCGTTCCATTCACCTATATCATGTGTTACGACCAATGCCGTATATTTTCTGGCCCGGGCCGCCATAAATTGTTCACTGCGACGCCTGGCCCAGTCGGTTTCCACAGGCCATGGTCCTATGTCTTTCATGTAATTGGGCAGCTGTACTATTACAAACGGCAGTGCCCTGTCATTCCAGTCATTGCGCCAGCGGTCCATCAGGGCACATAGCATCTGATCGTAATCGCGCCTTTGTGTCTGACTTTCCCCCTGGTACCATATCACGCCTTTTATGGGAAATTGCGTCAATGGTGCCAGCAGGGCATTGTAAAGGCCGGCGGGCTGGTAGTGCCATGTTGTGGTTGCAGGATACGGTGCATTGGCGTCTGTCAGGGTGCCTGCCATGCGCGCCAGCCAGTCATCTCCCTCCAGGGAAACGGTGTCTGCCTTGTAGTAGAACGGATGAACGGCCCCAATGTACAGCGCGTAACCCTTGCCTGAAGTAAAACCTCCCGGTCCCCAGAAATTTTCAAGACGGACGAGCAATTCATTGCTTCCGGCTTTAAGAAGACCTTTGGGTATGGTATAGATACGGGGAGGATACTGGTATCCTGTAGATCCCACCTGCCTCCCGTTTAAAAAAGTCATGTCGGCGTCTGTCATGGTGCCCAGAATGAGCATACCGTCCCGGTCTGGTGCTCCGGCCTGTGCATGCCTGATCTGTTCCCCGGTCAGATAAAATACCTTTTTAAACCATGCCGAGCCGGGTAACCGGGACAACGGTCCGTGGGGCGTTGCGTCTTCCTGATTCCAGAATGAAGGAACCCGGTAAGGGGTCCATCCCAGGGAACCTTCCGGCCCGGGATCGGAAGTGAACAAAGAGCGGTAATACACCATGGCTTCGGTCTCGGCCTGTTTTACACTGTCTACCCAGGTATCGCGCTTAAGGGCAGTGAGCTGTTTGGGATAATAATCGGGACCGGTCGGACCGGGCAAACCCCTGAGCGTGGCCTCATCCAGCCAGGCATCCAGCGGAGATCCTCCTACACCGTTGACTATAAGACCCACAGGAACATTATGCCTCTGGTTCCATTCCATGCCAAAGAAAAAAGCCAGGGCAGAAAATTCCGGGATCTCTTCCTGAACACATTTTTTCCAGCGTCCCTCGGGAACATCCCATAAAGGTCCATGGAAATCATAATGGGTCGTGGTGCGAAACTCGCGGATCTGTGTATTGGTATAGGTGCTTGCTTCCACTGGATAGCGGATGGCCACCCTGCGTACCTGCAGTTCAATATTGGATTGTCCGGAAAACAGCCAGACATCTCCAATCAGGATGTCATTAACCACTTTGTCATTGACTTTCAACACATAAGGTCCACCGGCACGCATGGGCTGAAAAGAAACGTTCCAGTTCCCGTTGTGATCGGCCAGGGTGTATTGTACCGTTCCGGCAAAAGAGACTCGGACTGCTGCTCCGGGATGGGTTCTGCCCCAGACAGGTATGGTATGGTCCCGTTGCAGAACCATCCCGTCACCCAGTATTCTGGGCAGGGTCACCGGAGCGTTGTAATCGGCGTGTTGTAAGAATCCAGACGCAGCAACCGGCTCCTGAACGGGAACCATCCCAATGGAGCTGGTGCACAGCGTAAGCATTATGGCTGTCAGTGTGATTCTTGACATTTTATATTAGTTTGGAATATATACGGTATCTCCTTCCATACTTACTGTAAAGGGTTCACCTCCCACTTCCAGCACCACCCTGCCGGCTTCTACCAGCCAGACCTGGTTGTCATCAAGGGAAGCAAGCTGTTCCGGAACGATCGTAAATTCCACCACCCGACTCTCCCCGGCTTTCAGGTGTATTCTTTCAAATGCCTGCAGGGACTTTACAGGAACCGGACAGGAAGCGTCCGGTAAAGATACAAAAACCTGAACTACTTCATCTCCGTCTCTGTCCCCGGTATTGGTAATTTTGAATGAAATATCCACCGGCACACCGCAGGGTACGCTTTCGGGCATCCTGACCGGTTCATAGGCAAAGGTTGTATAACTCAGGCCATAGCCGAAAGGATAGAGCGGATCTTTGCGGAAGAACCGGTAAGTTTTTCCATCCATACTGTATTCCTCAAACGCGGGGATCTGGTCAATGGATTGGTAAAAAGTGACAGGGAGTTTTCCTGAGGGATTGTAGTCTCCAAAGATCACATCGGCTATGGCATTTCCTCCCTCCTGTCCCGGATACCAGGCTTCTATGATGGCCGGCAGCGATTTGACTTCCTTGTCAAAACTAACCGCACTGCCGTTCAACAAAACCAGGACCGTCGGCTTGCCGAGTCTTTTCACTGCTTTTATCAGTTCCAGCTGTGTTGCGGGAAGTACGATGTCAACACGGTCTCCCTGGTTGAATCCATCCACTTTGACTTTCATATCTTCTCCTTCAAGCAGCGGGCTGAGCCCCAGACAAAGGATTACCAGGTCGCTCTGTGCGGCAACACCCAGTGCTTCTTCCAGCAAATCCCCATGAGGGGCTTCCCAAAGCAGCCTCATGATGGCGTATTCTGTTCTGTCCTGCACATATCGCAACGTAATGGTGTAAGGTTTGCCGGCTTCCAGTGCCACATATTCATATTCTTTTCTGGGGTGGTGATCGTCAATCCTTTCCACTAGCACCTCTCCGTCAAGAGCAAGGGTGAAACCACTGAAGGCTTCTGCACCCAGGGCGTACCTTCCCGATTTGGGGACACAGAGCACTCCGGACCATTCCACCGAAAAATTGCGGGCATCCATGTCCTCAAAAGGAGCCTTGTCCCACCACATGAAATCTATAACCTGGTCTGTGCGCTCGTGCACCGGATTTCCTTCCCACAGGGAGTTGTTGTAATAATGTCCTGTAAGGCCCGGTTGTGTCATCTGATGGTCTGTGAAAAGCACCCCGGAGGGAACAGGCTTGAAATAAGGAAGGTCAGCGGCCAGGGTGCATCCCTGCGCAAAAACGACCTCGGCCTGTGGCAATTTTCCCCTTATTCCCTGCAGCGGGGTGACCGGATGTTTGGAATACCCGTTGTAATTGCCCAGAAGCACTTCCAGGTCATCTGCATTGGGCCCGATGACCGCCACTTTATTAACCTCTTTGGTAAAGGGGAGGGTTCCGTCGTTTTCCAGCAGAACGATTGATTTGCGGGCTGCCTCCCTGGCAAGGGAAACGTGTTGCGGACTTTCAACCACCTCTATTGGTATTTTGCTGTACGGGACGTTCCGTGGCTTATCAAACATTCCCAGCCTGAAACGGGCCAGCATCAGGCGTTGTACGGCCGTGTCTATGAGGGCTTCTTCAATATATCCCTTTTTCACGGCTTCCACCAGGTAAGGATACGTAACCCCGCAATTCAGGTCAGTGCCTGCCCTGACCCCCAGGGCGGCGGCTTCTGCCGGTGTTTCTACAACTTCATGCATTCCTTTGTCGTAGAAATCCTTGATGGCCCAGCAGTCAGAAACAATATAGCCCTGGAAGCCCCACCTGTCCCTGAGCAAGGAGCTCAGGAAAAAACTGCCGCAGCAGGGTTCTCCCCAAAGGCGCTGATAGGCACCCATGACGGACCATACCCCGCCTTCCTGCACCACTTTTTTAAAGTGTGGAGCATACGTTTCGTAAAAATCACGCTGGTTGGGATGTACATTGGCACTGTGCCTGGTAGATTCAGGACCACTGTGTACCGCAAAGTGCTTTGCCGTGGCAACCAGTTTCAGGTATTTGGGATCGTCTCCCTGTAAACCTTTGATATATTTCACGGCCAATTCACCTGTCAGGTAAGGGTCTTCCCCGTAAGTCTCCATACCCCTTCCCCATCTTGGGTCTCTGAAAATATTGATGTTTGGTGTCCAGTAGGTCAGGCCCTGGTAAATTCCCCGCTTGCCCTGCCGCAGGAAGTCATGGTGTTTGGCCCTGGCCTCGTCACTGACTGCCGTGGCTATCCTTAACATCATTTCCTTATCCCACATGGCGGCCATGCCTATGGCCTGGGGAAAAACGGTGGCCTGACCTGCACGGGCCACCCCGTGCAGGCACTCATTCCACCAGTTGTATTCTGGCACACCCAACCTTTCTATAGCAGACGACTGGTGGGTCATCTGGGATACTTTCTCCTCGAGGGTCATCCGCGAAACCAGGTCATCAGCACGTTCCCGGAATGACAGGTTTTCCCTCCGGTATGCCGGTTTACAACTCCCTAAAACTAACAAGACACACAAAACAACAAAACAGGCTTTCTTCATAAAGCTTTATTTTTATCTATTCAATACTTGGATTTTCCGGCTCTGCGCCCAA
Organism: Bacteroidales bacterium UBA5226; assembly: GCA_002409325.1. Taxonomy (GTDB): domain Bacteria; phylum Bacteroidota; class Bacteroidia; order Bacteroidales; family UBA932; genus DMER64. Next base: position 31,996 of record DHUU01000014.1, read on the forward strand.
CGCTTTCATCAGGGCGTAATAGGCTGGTTTCTTTTTAAATTCATCGTCCCACAATAACGGATAATAATAAAGTCCCTTCTGGGGTTCGTTAACCCAGCTTTCACCGTCGTTGATTCCCCAGATGGTGAATCCGTAACGCTGTTCCTGGGGAACATACTTCAGATAACAATCCATAATGTACTCATACATGGCACCCTGGAAATCCTTGTCGTGTTCGGTCAGAACATATCCTGTATTTTTACCGGTATTGAGTTTGACTTCCAATTCACTCACCTTGATGAGCAGACCCGTGGCAGCCAGTTTTTCAAACATGGGGGCAATACCGGCATAGGCCATATAGGAGGTGTGCATCTGGGTGCCAATCCCGTGAATGCGGGCACCGTTGCCGTTTGCATCCAGTTTGGCCTGCACTTCCTGAACGAATGCCAGCAGTGAGTCGAGCTTGACCGGATTGTATTCCAGGTTGTAATCGTTAATGAACAGCAGGGCATCCGGATTGGCTGCATGGGCATATTCAAATGCTTTCACGGCATAATCCCTGCCCAGGTAATCCTGCCAGTAGAAAATATCTCCTTCAGAAGCCTGATCATCGGTCACGCTGGTACGCACTCCGCTGTTCCCGTCTGCCATGGGTTCGTTAACAACATCCCAGGCAGCAACAACTCCTTTATATTTGGTTACCATGGAAGTAATCCATTCGTTCAAGGCGGCATCCAGAGATTCTATCACATCTTCTCCAATTTCCCCGTCATCTCCCTGGTCAAGGGATTTGAGCTTAAGTACCACATTATCAATGTAATAGGTATTGGCTTTTGCGCCCAGGTCAAAACACAACCCGGTTTCTCCACCGTCTGCACTAAATTCCCAGGAAATCTTTTTATAATCAGTTGAAACATCAAAATCACCCTGATAGTGGGCACTGCCGGTAGTGGAACAACGTCCCGATCCTGAACCGTTCTTGCATCTTATATAGAAAGAAAGAATGTAATCTTCCCCTTCAGTAAGGGTACTGCTTACAAAAGGCGTGTTAATCTGTCCTTTCCACTGACTTCCCGGATTGTCGGTAGCATTGACAAATTGCAGACTGCCGTTTCCTTCGTATATATAAGCCGGATCTGCACAAAACAGGTTCTGTGTTTTATCTCCGTTAAAGATGGCCCAGCCGCCTGCATCCACCTCGAATGTCCCGTTGGGAATCTCGTTGTTGATAATGGTGCCGTTAGAGGGATCAGTCTGATTCACCAGTTTGATCTCGTCAATATAATACGTATTGGCCCTGGCTCCCATGTCAAAGCACAAGCCGTCTTCCCCTGCTTTTCCCACAATCTCCCATGTGATTTTCCTGTACTCTGTAGTTACCTCAAAATCACCCTGATACTGTGCGTTGCCAGTGGTGGAACAACGTCCCGAACCGGTTCCGGTTGCGCAACGGATATAGAAGGAAAGCTGGTAAGTGTCCCCTGCAATAATAGGTCCGTTGAAACTCGTTTTTATCTGGCCTTTCCATTGGCTGCCAGGATTGTCGGTTGCGTTGACAAACTGCATGGACCCTTTCCCTTTATATACGAAAGCTACATCGGTGCAATACAGGCTCTGTGTCTTGTCTCCGTTCAGGATGGTCCAACCTGTGGCATCTTTTTCAAAACTTCCGTTGGGTATCAGCTCCACCGGAGCATTCGGGTCCTCGAATTCTTCTTGAGTGTCTATAACTTTAACATTGTCAACGAAATAGGTGTTTGCCCTTGCTCCCATGTCAAAGCATAATCCGGTTTCCCCGCCTGCTGCTGTGAACTCCCAGGTGATCTTTTTATAATCGGCTGATACATCAAAATCTCCCTGGTAATGGGCTGTCCCGCTGGTGGAACAACGCCCGGAACCGGATCCGCTCAGGCAACGTATAAAAAAGGTAACCTGGTAAACATGGCCTTCTACCACAGGGATATCGAATTGTTTGTTAATCTGTCCCTTCCACTGGCCGCCGGGATTGTCCGAGGCATTGACAAACTGCATACACCCGTTGCCCTGGTAAACATAGGCCAGGTTGGTGCAATGCAGGCTTTGTGTCTTGTCTCCGTTCCAGATGGACCATCCGGAAGCATCTGTTTCAAAATCGCCATTGCTGATGATATTGGTGAACTCCTGCTGTCCTCCCCCACCGGCAATCCCGCGCAGGTAATTGCCATTGTTGTTATGGTGCCAGACAAGGGTGTGGCCGTAAATGCCCAAACCTTTTGCCTGAACTGCCGCAACCAATCCGTCTGTAACCCCAAAGTTCAGGTTTCCGTCATCTCCCACAATGGCACCATGTTTCATATGATAACCAAAGGTAACGTTTTTAAATTCTTTTGACGCAACATCGGCATAAGTTGCGGTGTTCATGAAGGTCTGGTAACTGATACCAACCCCCATGTTCACGCCTTTGGCTTCACCTGCCGAGGCCAGGGTGATTGCATCACTTGTCCTGGGAAAAGCACTTCCCTTGTGGAACGGCTCTTCCGGATGGCAACTGCATACAAACAGCACTCCTGCCACTAATAATGATATGGATAATATGTTCTTCATAGTAGGATTATTTACTGTTAATTGTAACCCGGATTCTGGTAATTGGCCTTATCCTCATTGGTCATCAGGTCTATCTGAGACTGGGGAATAGGACGCAGCCTGTGAAAATCCCTCACATTTGCCTTTGCCGGTTGTTCGGGATTGTACAGCTGTACACGTTCCACAAGTTTTCCCGTGCGGGCAAGGTCAAAGAAACGAAGCTGTTCCCCGCAGAGTTCCCTGGACTTTTCATCCAGGATAAAATCAAGGTCTATCTGATCCCTTTTAACGGTCATGGCTGCAAGTGCCACCTGATAATTGTATCCCATTTTGGCCAGGTTTGCCACACCGTCCTTTGCGTTCTCATATCCCCTGTAATCATCAGGATTTCTGTAAGCGGCCCTGCGTCGCAGCGTGTTGATATACGGTGTGGGGTCTCCACCTGAAAGCAAGGCTGCTTCGGCAGCTATTAGATAGGTTTCAGAGAGTTTCGCTACCAGGAAAGGACGGTTGGAAGCGTCATTGACCCCATTGCGTGAAGGGGCTGCCATCTTGAGGTTGGCCGGAAACATCTGGCGTTTCTTGGTACCCCCGTCGGCATCGGGCTCATAATCCGACGGCAGGTAGACCCGGGCCCCGGTGCGTTTGACAAACGCTGTTTTTTCTGCGACACTCATTTCATACCCCGGCATATAGAAAGCTGTGTCACCCACAGAGAGTGTCTTGCCATGGTCTCCTTCCACCTCAACGGAGGCATACCATACTTTCTGGAAAGAAGCATCGTAACGGGAATCGTGCAATTTTTCCGCAAAGGCCACATTGAGCAACCAGGGTGTAGGCATAAAACGCCGCCATCCACGGCCGTATTCTATGGTCCTTGTAAGGGGCTTCTTGCCGTTGACAAGGCTCTGGTTTTCATAATAGGGACACATCATGAAATTGGCCCTGTTTTCTTTCAGCCCACTTTCGGGGCCGCCCGTGGCACCCTCGCCGCTTTCGTCGAATTCATAACTGGCCCCGGTATGTTCCACAAGGAAAAGCACTTCGGGATTGTGTTCGTTGCCATCGCGGTTGACATCCCTGAAATCCTGCAGAAGGTATGCTCCGTAAGTGCGTGATCCCTCGGCATCGTCAATGAGCATCTTGGCATAGACAAGCGCATTCTGGTAGTCCTTCAGTGCCAGGTATGTTTTGGCAATGTAATGCAATGCGGCCGATTTGGTTACCGCCCCGGTACGGGAGGGGGTATAGGGCAGGTTTTCAAAAGCATCTTTGAAATCCTGCAACATGGCGGCATACACTTGTTCTTCCGTGTTCCTGGCCGAGGTGGTGCTGGGGGTTGTATTGAACTTCAGTTCTCCGGAGCCCAAATCAAGCGGCACACCGCCAAAGGTGGTCACCAGATTGTAGTAATATTGTGCACGAAGAAATTTTGCTTCGGCAATGAGTCCGGGATCTCCGCCTTCGGAGCCGAACTCAATAATACCGTTGCACGTATTGATATAGGTAAAGTTCCTGTTCCAGGGCGTCTGAAGGTGGCCGTTGTTGAACAGGGCGCTGCCGTAGTTGTTGATTTCTATGGAAGAGCCGTCCCCTCCGTAGGTAAATTCATCTGTTCCCACCAGGGTGATGGACATGGCTCCTTCCGGCCCGTACTGGTAACGGAGCGCAGAGTAGGCGGCAGTCAGACCGGCCTCGATACCGGCATCAGACGTGAAATAGTCCGGAGTGAGGGAAGAGCGGGGTTGCTCTTTCAGGAAATCCGAGCACGCTGCCATCATGATGGCAGTCAGTGCGATAATTCCGAGTATATTGATCTTTTTCATGGTTAGAATCCGATATTAAGTCCAATCAAAAAGTTGCGGGTAGGCGGCGTATTCAGACCTATAGTCAGCTGACGTGACTGAATGGGCCCGGAGTATCCAAATCCCTGGTTGCCCGTGCCGGTGGCTTCGGGGTCAACCCCTCCTGCCTTGAGGTACGGGGAGAACAGGGTAAAAGGATTTTGCGCCGTCAGATAGATCCTGATCTGTGAAGCACTCATCTTCCTGAGCCAGGAAGCCGGTAGGGTATAGCCCAGGGTTATAGTTCTGATTTTCAGAAAAGATGCGTCGAAATACCCGAAAACGCTGTTGTATGTTCCCTGTGAGGGGTGGTCTGTAGCATCGGGCATGGGATACTCATTGGTCGGATTGGTGGGCGTCCAGTAATCCACCCAGATATTGTTCCTTCTCCCCTGCAGCATGTTCAGATAACTCTGGCCCTGGTATATGGTGCTGACCAGGGTGCCCCCGACACGGAAAAATCCCACTATGGACAAATCAAAATTCTTATAGCTCATACGGCTGGTGAAGCCGCCTTCAAATTTTGGCTCAAAGGTGCCGTAAATATGGCGGTCCTCTGTGGATATCTTGCCGTCCTGGTTGTAATCCAGTATTTTAACCTCTCCGGGTTTTGCCCCGAAAGTGGCTGCCTCGTCTGCCTCCTTTATCTGCCAGATACCAACCTTCTTGTAATCGTAGATTACATCTATGGGATATCCCACAAACCAGCCGTTCCCTTCATCTTTTTCAACCTGATTGAGTGCCACTATCTTGTTGCGGTTGAAGAAAACGTTGGCATCAACAGTCCAGTTGAATCCCGTTCCCGGGCTATCGACAATCTTTCCGGACAGGGTGAATTCCATTCCTGTGTTCTGTGTCTCGCCCACGTTCTTCATGATGGAACCGGGAACCCCGCTTGTGGGAGGTAGGGACTGGCTTAGCAGCAGGTCGTAAGTGTGCTGCCTGTACCATTCAATGCTGCCTGTGATCCGGTCTGTGAAGAGGCCAAAATCAAGGCCTACATTAAACGTGTTGGTGTATTCCCAGCCCAGGTCGCTGTTGGCCAGTGACGAAACGTAATAACCAAAGGCAAAGGCATCTCCAAAGTTGTACTTGTTCTGTGACAGGCCTCCCAGCGTGCTGTAGGCATTTATGGACTGATTGGCGGTCTGGCCGTAACCTGCCCTGATCTTTAACATAGAGAAGGTTTCAATATTTTTCATGAAGGACTCGTTGGCAATATTCCAGGCAACCGACACGGCCGGATAATAATGGAATTTGCGCCCTTCAGAAAGTACCGAGGCGCCGTCTGCGCGGATGGTAGCCGTAAGCATATACCGGTTGTCAAACCCGTAATTTAAGCGGAACATTCCCGACATCAAGGCCGTACGGTAGTATCCCTGGCTGTCAGAGGGAATCTGAATGGATCCATTATCTGCATTGTAAAGACCCAGGTTATAGTATTGTACATAATCGGCTACCATGTCCAATGCTTTCATATAAGAATGGAACGATGTGTTTTCCTGCATGGAGAACAATCCTGTGAGGTTCAGCCTATGCTTGTCGGCAAAGGTCTTGTTGTAATAAAGCAGGTGTTCCATAGTCCATCCCAGACCAAGCCCGTTTCTTACCACGGCTTCGGAACTCTCCCCGTCCTTGAAGGGTGTGTCGGATCCGTAGAAGTGTCCGTAATTATCCTGCCTGTAGTTTAAACCCACATTCAGACGGTATTGCAAATCGGGCGTAAAGTTTATCTCTCCGTACAACGTGTTGAAACTGTTGAACCGTATGCGCTGCTGAGCCCAGCTGTTCTCATTGAGCACCAGCAGCGGATTGTAATAATTATCGTTGGGATAAACTGGCTGTTTTACAGGCGTTCCGTCTTCGTTATATGCCGGGGCTATGGGCGACAAGGTTATGAGTTGATACATGAAAGATGCGCTTTCACCGTTTGTAACAGTATAACCGTTTTGCGTACTTAACCCGACACGGATATACTTGCCCAGTTTTGTCTCGACCGAGGCGCGCAGGGAAATACGTGAAAAATCCTGTCCCGGAAGAATGGTTGTTTCCCTGTAATACCCGCCTCCTGCAGAATAAATGGCATTTTCCGTACCTCCTGAAATATTCAGGTCATGTTGCGTAATATAACCTTGCTTGTACATCAGGTCCTGCCAGTTGGTCTCCCCTTTGGACTCATAAAAAGCATTTTCCTGGGGCATGTTGGTAAACGCTCCGGCAATCTGTCTGATCTTGATAAATTCCTCTGCATCAAACACCTGGTATATCCGGGCCACTTCCTTAACACCCCCGAATCCGTTATAGGATAACCTGGGTTTACCGGCTTTGCCGCGGTCGGTAGTGATCAGAATGACACCGTTGGCCCCTCGGGCTCCATAAATGGCCGTTGCAGAAGCGTCCTTCAATACGTCAACGCCCGTGATATCCCCTGTGTTCAGGTCATTCATGCTGCCGTCAAAGGGAATACCGTCGACAACAATCAGGGGATCGTTACTGGCATTGAGTGAACGCGAACCCCGGATACGGATCTGTCCGGTTTGACCCGGCCTGGTAGAAGTCTGGTTGACCTGGACTCCTGCCAGGCGCCCCTGGAGGGCCTGGTTGATGTTGGCCACTGGCACTTCCTTTATTTCATTCTCCCTTATGGAGCTGATGGCCCCGGTGACGTCGCTTTTACGCATGGTCCCGTAACCCACCACAACCACTTCCTCCAGTACCAGTGAGTCTTCTTCCATGCGGATATCAAGAATCCGCCGTTGACCCGGTTCCATAATAATGGTCTGGTACCCGATATATGAAAACTCCAGCTGGTCCCCCGCTGTGGCCATAATCCGGAACTCACCGTTAGCGTCGGTAACAGATACCGTATTGGCACCCATTACCTTTACGCTGACCCCAACGAGCGGACCCCTGGAATCACTGACTGTCCCGCTTACCTCGCGCGGTTGTGCCCACAAAGCGTAAGCAAGACACATCATCAGTGCAAATAGGATGGTTTTTCTTCTCATAATGATTTTATTTAATTTAAGTATTTAGGTTAACGACTAATTGTAAAGTTATCTCTTACCATCGCAGGCTGTTTTATATTATGTTTCGTAATGAGTTTACCACGTAACGCGCCTCTAAAAAATGTTACAATAAATATCCGTTATGTTACACATTTTGTTTTCGGCCTTTTTTATATACCGTTTTTGTTATTTTTGTAACAAATGAAAACCCGTTTATTTTTCCCCTGTGTTACCTTACTTGTCTGTATCCTGGGATTTGAGGACATTGCCTGTGCCCAGGCAGGCCGGTTTTATTCCTCCGGAAATGAGCTTTCCAATAGCCTCATAAACCAGGTCTTCCAGGACAGTACAGGCTTTGTATGGGTCGCCACCGAAAACGGGCTGAACCGCATAGACGGGCACAGCCTCCGGAAATACCATTATATCCCCGGTGATAGCAGTTCTTTGAAAAACAACTACGTACATTGTGTCTATCAGGACAGCGGGGGGACTTTGTGGGTAGGTTGCCTGAACGGGTTGCAGCGATACCTCCCCTATACAGACAGTTTTGAAGAAATATCCCTCAATGTGGGCGATGCGCGGGTCTTTCCCCACATCATGCAGATCCTAGAAACACGTAACGGGGACCTCTGGATTGCTACCTCGGGGCAAGGTTGTTTTGTTCGTCCCGGGACAAGCGGCGAGAGGACACGATTCTACCGGCGTCTGACAGATTCCCTTGACAGTGATTTTCTGACCACCCTATACGAAGATCCCAAAGGAAACCTGTGGCTTAGTATGCGAGAGGGCTCTGTCTGGAGGTACAACAGCATTAACGGGGTTATTCAAAAGATCCCTTTTCCCCCAGGTTTTGAAAAACCGGGAGAAGTTCCCGCTTACTGTACAGACAAACAGGGTAACGTTTTTCTAGGGTCCCTGTCCGAAGGTCTTTTCCGGTATGATGCAGTAACGGAGTCATTGATTCATATACCTTATTATAACGGGATCAGGAGCCTGCCGGTAAAATCCCTCCTGGCCGATGCCAACAACAGGGTCCTGGTCGGGACAGATGGCAAAGGGCTGAAGTATTATGACAGGGATTTGCAGCAGGTGGTGGATTACCCTTCCTATTCAACACTCATGGACCTTTCCAGGACCAAAGTACATTGTCTTATGGAAGACCGGGACGGCAACCTGTGGATGGGCCTGTTCCAGCGGGGTGTATATGTAAGCCCTTCCAACCCTTCCGGTTTCACTTACTACGGATCGCGTTCTTACAGATACAACAATATTGGTTCTGCCTGCGTCATGTCACTGGCATGCGATGAGAAGGACAATCTGTGGGTGGGCACAGATGGCGACGGACTTTACCAGGTGGACCCGGAAGGGAACCGGTTGCTTCACCTTGCCCCTTCTGACAATCCCGGGTATCCTTTTCCCGCTACCATTATGAGCCTGTGCCGGGACAACGGACAGAACCTCTGGATTGGATCGTACATTAACGGCATTGGGGTTCTAAATGTAAAAACCAAAAAATTTACCTACAGGAACGACCTGCTGGGCTACAGATCAGAAGGGTATAACCTGTCTGTAGGAGCCATAGTGGAGGGAAAGGACAAAACGCTCTGGATAGGAACCTGGGGCAACGGCATATACCACGTGGACCCCTCCTCGGGGGCTTTGCTGCATCATTATTTTTCCTCTACGGATGGCACCCCTGTCCCCGATGAAATCAACAACAACTGGATCAACACGTTGTTTACAGACAGTTTTGGTCTGATGTGGGCAGGGACCTTTAAGGGGCTTACCTGTATTGACCCTGTGAGCAAAAAAGCGGAAAATTTTCTGAGTTCCGTTGTTTATACCGTAACCGAGGCTACTGACGGAAGAATCTGGGCTGGAACCATAGACGGGCTGGTACGGTACGATAAAACAACCCGCGAATTCACCTCTTTCAGGACATCCGACGGTCTCCCTTCCAACGTCATCTGCGGTTTACAGACAGATTTTGAAGGTAATATCTGGATGAGCACCCATTCGGGAATCGCCCGCTTTATACCTGGTCAGTCAAATTTCAGCATTTTTACAGATTCTGATGGCATAGAGGAAAATGAGTTTTCAAGGAACGCATTGGCACAAACCTCCAGAGGGTGTCTGTTTTTTGGCAACATTGCAGGAGTGACTGGATTTTATCCGCAAGAAATCAAAGAGAAAGCCACCAGTCTGCAGGTACACCTGATCAACTACCGTATCTTCAACAACCAGGTTGCCTTCACCTCTTCTACCCTGGAAGACGGGACACTGGAAGTCTCCTATAAAGACAATATGGTGGGATTTGAGGTGACCTGCTTCAAATACCTTCACCCGGAACACATCCGTTACGAATACCGGCTGGAACCCATCATCAATGAATGGATCCGCACCCCCGAAGGGAGCAATATAATCCATTTTACCAACCTGAATCCAGGGCAATACCGGTTCCAGGTACGAGCTGTTGAAAACCAATACACCAGCCCGGTCAGTGAAATAAGACTGGGTATCTCGCCTCCCTGGCACCAGAGCCAGTGGATGTATGCCGTTTATCTGATCAGCGGCATGATACTGGTATTTCTTGTCACGTCCTACATTATGATGCAAAACAGGCATAAACAGGAAATGGAACAGAAATCACGCATGGAGGAGATCAACGAAGCCCGGTTGCAGTTCTTTATGAATATGTCTCACGAGGTGCGCACTCCCATTACCCTGATCCTGAACCCCCTGGAAAAATTTTTAAGGGAACCGGCACAGGATCCGCGGCTGGAAACCTACCGGCTCATGTACCGCAATGCCCAGCGCATCCTGCGCCTGATAAACCAGATGATGGACATCCGCAAAATCGACAAGGGACAAATGGTGCTCAAATTCAGGGAAACAGACCTGATTGGATTTATCTATGATATCATACAGACATTCGGGTACCAGGCCGAAAAACGGAATATGACGGTCTGTTTTGAGCATGATATGCCACAGCTGAAAATCTGGCTGGATCTTGAAAACTTTGACAAGGTCCTGATGAATCTGTTCTCCAATGCCTTCAAATTTACCCCGGATGGCGGACAGATCCGGGTAAAAGCCGAATTGATGGAAGATCGCCAAAAAGTCAGGATCATTGTCCGGGATACCGGTATCGGCATAGAGAAATCCCAGATAGAAAAAATATTCGAACGTTTCTACCAGGCAGATAATCCGCTTACCAGGAAAAATTACGGAACAGGAATCGGGCTGCACCTTTCACGCGCCCTGATCACATTGCTTCACGGAACCATTGAGGTACAGGCCAATGAAGACGGAATAGGAACATCCTTTATCATGACTTTCCCGCTTGGCAAAGTGCACCTAAGGGAAGAAGAAATAGACACCCACTTTGTCCCACAGGACCAGCTGTATGCTTTTGCCAAAGACAGAAAAGCAGAACATGAACTGGGGGATGCGTCGGAAGACACGTACAAAAAGCCTCGTTCCAGGACGAAATATCAATTGCTCATCGTAGATGACGATCCTGAGATCAGAAAATACCTCAGGCAGGAACTGGAACCTTATTATCATGTAGAGACCTGTTCCGATGGGGCCGAGGCCCATAAATTCATCCTCACCCGCAAACCCGATCTGGTACTGGCAGACATCATCATGCCACATATGGACGGAATCACACTGTGCCGTAAAATTAAATCCAACAGCAATGTACATCACATTCCCATTGTTCTGGTGAGTGCCTGTTCCAAAGAAGAAGATGTGCTGATGGGTACCCAAAGCGGCGCCGAGGCTTATGTTGTCAAGCCTTTCATTATCAAACAGCTGATATCGACCCTGCAGTCAATCATGGAAAACAGGGAACGAACCCGGACCTTTCTTGCACATCCTGCTGCCGAAGGGCCCGAAGACAATTTTGAATGGCTCAGATCGCCCGATGAACAACTGCTGGAAAAAATCAACAAGGCCATTCAGGAACGAATGGCCGACAACAACTTCCGTGTTGAAACACTGGCCGGTATTGTAGGGATCAGCAGGGTGCACCTTCACCGGAAACTCAAAGAACTGACGCAACTCCCGGCCAGCGATTACATCCGCTCTGTCCGCCTTAAACGGGCAGCCGAACTGATCAGCAGCAGGAAAATGAATGTTTCAGAAGTGGCCTACGCTACAGGCTTTGCCAACCTGTCCCACTTTTCAGCTGCGTTTAAGAATTACTATGGGGTTTCTCCCCGCGATTACGGAAACGAACAATCAACTTAAGCAATATGGAAAAAACGTGGAGGTGGTTTGGCCCGTCCGATGTGATATCCCTTAAAGCCTTGCGGCAGATAGGGGTGGAAGGCATTGTTACTGCGCTGCATCACATCCCCAACGGGGAAATCTGGACAAGGGAGGAAATAAGAAAAAGACGGGAGTACATAGAAGCTCAGGGCCTCAGGTGGTCTGTGGTGGAAAGCCTTCCGGTAACAGAAGAGATCAAACTGGCCAGTCCTTTGCGGGACAGGCACCTGGAGAATTATTTGCTATCACTTGAAAACCTGGGTCTGGAAGGTATTCATACGGTATGCTATAATTTCATGCCTGTTATTGACTGGATCCGGACCGATCTGTACAAACCTAACCCGGACGGAACACAATCACTCTATTTTGATTATGCCCGGTTTGCATGTTTTGATCTGTACATACTCAAAAGAGAAGGGGCCGGGAACGATTATCCTGAAGAAATCCGGGAGCAGGCAAAACAGTTGTACAAGACCATGCCCGGAGAAGAGAAGCGGGCACTTGTGGAGAACATAATAGTCAAAACACAGGGTTTTGTGAGCGGGAACATAACGGATAAAGACAAGCAGCCGGTTACCTTGTTCAAAAAACTGCTTGCCCGTTACCAGGGTGTGGACAAAACCCGGCTCAGGGATAACTTCAGACAATTTATGTCGGCTGTGGCCCCGGTAGCCGAAAGATTGGATGTTCGCCTGTGCATTCACCCCGATGACCCTCCCTTTCCGGTTCTTGGACTGCCGCGCATTGTAACAGGGAAAGAAGATGTGGAGTGGCTGCTCTCTGCCGTGGACAGTCCGGTGAACGGCCTTACATTTTGTGCCGGTTCATTAAGCTCGGGTCTTCATAACGACGTCCCCGAACTGGCAAGACGTTTTGCTGCCAGGACACATTTTGTACACCTGCGGAGCACCGAGGTGAGGGAAAACAGAAATTTTGGCGAGACGGATCATCTTTCCGGAAGGGGCCACCTGGCGGAGGTCATCCGGATATTTCTGAAAGAACAGGAAAGGAGAAAAAAAGAAGGGTGGAAGAACTGGCGCCTGCCCATGCGGCCCGATCACGGTTCGCTTATGCTCTCCGATATTGAAAATAATCAATACAATCCGGGATATTCTTTTTATGGCAGGATGAAGGCTCTGGCCGAGCTTTCAGGCATGATGGCCGCCATTCACTATCTGGATCAAAAATAATCAAATCATTATGAGAACTAATTTCAGTGTTAAGGACAAAGTCGCAGTGATAACAGGAGCAGGAGGCGTTCTGGGAGGAAGCCTTGCCAGACATTTTGTAGCACAGGGGGCCCGTGTAGCCGCCCTGGATATCCGGAAAGAGCAGCTTGATTCGGTCGTTGAGATTCTGCGGTCAAAGGGGGGCCAGGCAGCAGGATTTGTAAGTGACGTGCTGGATTGCATGGAGCTCCGTAAGACTGCGCAACAGATCACAGACCTTTGGGGTACCATAGATATCCTGATCAATGTGGCGGGAGGGAACCTGCCGGGAGCCACTCTGGGGGAAGATCAGAGTGTTTTTGACATGAAGATTGAAGACTGGAAGAAAGTGACCGATCTGAACCTGAACGGGACCGTGTACCCTTCCCTGGCCATGGGCAGAGTCATGGCCGACAGGGGAACAGGATCCATCATAAACATATCTTCCATGGCCGCCTATTCAGCCATTACAAGGGTTCCGGGGTATTCGGCAGCCAAGACGGGCATCATCAGTTTTACCCAATGGATGGCCATGGAAATGGCGCTCAAGTTTGGTGAAAAAATTCGCGTAAACGCCATAGCCCCGGGATTTTTCATAGGAGATCAGAACAGGGCTGTCTTGCTAAACCCGGACGGCAGCCTAACCGACCGGAGCCGGAAAGTGCTGGCCAGAACACCCATGAAACGCTTTGGGAACATTACAGAATTGAACGGTGCCGTTCAGTTTCTCTGCTCAGAGGCCGCCAGTTTCATAACCGGCATTGTACTCCCTATAGACGGGGGATTCAGTTCGTTCAGCGGTGTTTAGGATACCCCACGGGCTGTCCTAACTGTGCTTTCCCGTCAAATCCCAGCCTGTTTTTAGCCGCGTCCCGGTCAATCATACCCAACACCACGGTGCTCAGCCCTTCCTGGGCACAAAAAAGGTACACGTTCTGACTTATGAAACCGGTATCGGTTGCCCCGTAAAAGTCTTTCTGCTGCTGGTCCAGCCGTTTCATTCTTTGGTAATTGGCCACATACAGTAGCACAACAGGTGCTTGCTGAGCAAAAGGCTGTTTCACGGTCTCACTCCTGAAATCACCGGTCTGAAGGTGCTTCAGTATATGGTCCTGCGGGAGGTAAAGGTAAACAGCCTCCGCTGTATAGACATAAATATCAATCTCCTGCATGTTCATTGCCGAGGGGGCCGTACGTCTGCCATCGGCGCGGTTTACTCCGTTGGCAGCCCATAACAGATCCGAGAGTGTCTGCTGCGAAAGGGGTGTTTCCGATATTTCACGGACACTGCGCCTGCTGTTTAAAGCTTCCATCAACGGTTTTCCTCCATCCTTCTTAGGTGTGGGAAGCGTGATGTCCTGTGCATACATAATTTTTAATGCAAATAAAAATGCCAATGATAAAACCAGTTTTTTCATTATCCTATTGATTTACTTTATTTCTTACTTTTTCCCATAGAATTTGTTCCCGCTCTGTTGCAAGATCCAGCAGTGTCTGCGCTTCTTCCTTCAACGAACGGGCCTTTGCCTTATCCTTAAGACCGCCAATGTTGATGAGCACATTCAGGTATCCCCCCTTGACAGCCCCAAGGACGGCAGGGGCTCCTACCCCGGCATCGGTTACCGAATTGGGATTCCCTTTTTCAATCATCGCCTCCAGGATATCAAAAACCCTGAGAGATGTTTTCATCGTCTGCAAAGGAACCTGTGCCGCATACAGGGTGGCCTTTTCCAGGTCATCTTCGCATGGTGAGGCGAATGCTTCCATCACTTTATTGTAAGAAAGCGTGTCTTCTTCCACCAGATGAAGCAATTCGGCAATCAGTGCCTGTCCCTTTTCTGCCCATTGCGAAAAATACTCCCATTGGTCGTCCCAGCCGCGTTTATGCGAAGACAGATTGGCCACCATCGTTCCCAGGGAGGCCCCAAGGGCACCCATATAAGCCGCAACGGAGCCCCCTCCGGGCGCGGCAGACTCGCTGGCAGTCTCCAGGGCAAATGCGCGGCATGTCATGCTGCACAGACCTATTTCAGAAGATTTGTCTTCCAGCAGATATTCCAGGACCCTGGTCTTCGGGTCAAAAGGCTTCAACTCGTCCAGTCCCATGGACTTAATGGCTATCCTGATAATTTCCTCTTCCGGAAGTCCTGAGGAACGTTGCTGCTTGTGCAGAAAATATTTGCCGGCATCCAGTAAGGTTCTTTTTGGCACCAGACCCACCAATTCCGTTCCCGTAACCCTGATGCCGCGGCTGTAAGCCTTGTCGCAAACCTGGTCAAAAGCCACATGAAGCGGGGTGACCGCAATATTTGTAATGTTCATGGACACCTGGGCGATTCCGTACTCTTTGATATACCATCCAATGGCCTTACAGTCTTTCAACGTCCCCGGTTCCCAGGTTTCCTGCCCGTTGACCATTACTTTCCTGCCTTTTTCCCTTACATCAAAGGCGATGGCATTGGCCCTGCGGACAGAAGTTGTGTTCAGGTTGAAATTCACGGCTATCAGAAAATCCCTGGCTCCTATCACCGTTAGTCCCGTAGAGGCCGTCTTTTCCGTATACCGGCCGGGCCCGAAATCGGGTTTCCACAGCGGATCTTTCAGTTTTTCCTCCAATCCCTCATATTCCCCGGCCCTGCATACAGCCAGGTTTTTCCGTTTTTCAGAGAAAGCGGCTGATTCGTAACAATAAACGGGAATTTCCAGTTCTTCCCCCACCTTGCGTGCCAAGTCCCTGGCATAGGCTACAACCTGCTCCATGGTAAGGCCCGAGACAGGGATGAGCGGGCACACATCTGTTGCCCCTATGCGGGGATGTTCACCGTGGTGCTTTCGCATGTCAATGAGCCCGGCCGCTGTTTTAATGGCCCTGAATGCAGCCTCCACAACGGCTTCGGGTGCACCAGCGAACGTCATGACCGTTCGGTTTGTTGCCTGACCCGGATCTACATTTAGCAGGGTGACACCTTCTACCCGGGAAATTGAATCGGCTATAGCCGAAATGACCTGCTTATCCCTCCCTTCAGAAAAATTGGGGACACATTCAATGATTCGTTCCATATGGTTATTTGTATATAAGTTTCACTTTCTCACCAAGGGCTTTTTCCAATGATGTCTTATCAAGTTCAAAATAATGTACCGGGTAGACCACAGGGGCTCCAATCTGCCGGACGGCCTGTAAGAACTGGTCGTCACTCATGGTATAGGGCAAATTCTTGGGCAACAGGGCTACGTCTATGGGGCCCAGTTCCTTCATTTCCGGAATTAATTCAGTATCCCCCGCAACATATACCTTGAAATCCCCGAAAGAAAACACATAGCCGTTCCCATATCCCCTGGGATGGAATGGCTGGCCATCGGGCCTTTTATTCAAGATGTTATATGCGGGAACAGCCAGGATTTCAATGTTATCCCACCTGTATGTATCTCCGTTTTTCATGGTCTTTTCCAATTTCAGATGTTGTTCCATGCAAGGCGGTCCTACAAACACGGTTTTTCCGGTTACCAGGTGTTCCAGGGCCTTTGTATCGTAATGGTCAAAATGGTCATGGGTAAAGATAACGATATCGGCCTTGGGATACCCTCTGTAATCGGTGGTCTGGGAATACGGGTCAACATAAATGATCTTTTCTTCCAGTTTAAAGCACACGGCTCCGTGGCCGGCAGGGACTATGGTAAGCAAACCCAATAAAGTTGAAAATTGTTGTGATGCTGTAAAAATCATGTCTCAGTAATTTTTCCATTTAGAATGATCGTCTCCACCAAAGGACTGGTAAAGGCATAGGCAAAGTATTCATACGAAGGCATGGGGGCCGTGATGAACACATTGGCCTTCTTGCCCACCGTTATGGATCCCAGTGAATCCGACAGATCCATGGCATGCGCCCCGTTCATGGTGGCCGCATTGATGGCTTCCTCGGGTGACATTTTCATTTTCAGGCAGGCCAGAGTCATCATAAACTGCATGTTGCCGGCCGGACAGGACCCGGGATTGTAGTTGGTAGCCAGGGCAATGGGAAGCCCGCGGTCAATCATTTCCCTGGCCCGGGCATATTCCATTTCCAGGAAAAAGGTAGCCCCGGGAAGGAGTACCGGCATGGTGTCAGAGCCGGCCAAAGCGTCCCATTCCTGAGGACCTGTGTGTTCCAGGTGATCTGCCGATATGGCACCGTAATCCACGGCGACCTGCACTCCGCCGGAAAAATCCATCTGGTTGGCGTGGATCCTGGGCCGCAATCCGTGCCTGAGGGCTGCCGTAAAGATTCTTTTCGTTTCTTCTACCGTAAAGAAGCCTGTTTCACAAAAAACATCCACATATCGGGCCAATTTTTCCCCAGCTACCCTGGGGATCATTTCCTCTATGATCTGATCTACATATCCGGACTGATTCCCCTTATACCGGTCCGGAACGGCATGCGCGCCCAGAAAGGTTGCCCTGACTGTCAGGGGGGTTTCCTGTCCTATCCGTCTGATGACACGCAGCATTTTCAGTTCGTCCTGCACCGTTAGGCCGTAGCCGCTTTTAATTTCAACGGCGCCGGTGCCAAAGCGGATCAGTTCCTTTGCCCTTACAAGGCTTTGTTGGAATAGTTCTTCTTCCGAAGTTTCACCTAGCAAACGGGCCGAATTGAGTATGCCACCCCCTCGTGCCGCAATTTCGCGGTAAGACATACCGCGGATTTTGTCTGTAAACTCTTTTTCCCGGCTTCCTGCATAGACAATGTGGGTATGACAATCACAAAACGAGGGAAAAACGCACTTTCCTGCCGCATCTATGATCTTTGTCCCAAGAGGGATATCCTCACTGTAGGGACAATGATCCATAGACCCGAACCCGTCAATCACATCATCCCGGATGAACAACCAGGCATTTTCTATGTACGGCAGGCGGTTCATTATCTGTCCAGTGCAAAAAGAGGGGTTGTCGTTCGTCCTCTCCCTGACCTGCACCAGCTGCCGTATGTTTTCAATTAAAATGCCATTCATTTTTTAAAAAATTATCTGCCTTGTGCATGTGCGGGTACATGGTAGTATCGTCTTGAATAAAGGGTACGTGTTCGCGGAATTCGCTTACCAGCTGTTCCAGCCGGGCAGAGGTTCGTGACGGTCTTCTGAATTCCAGGGCCTGAGAGGCATTAAATAGTTCTATTGCCAGCACTTGTCGCACATTGTTAACCATAGTGTAACACTTGAGTGCCGAGTTGGCTCCCATGCTTACATGGTCTTCCTGGGCCTGTGAGGAATCTATGGAATCCACACAGCAGGGCGTACACAACTGTTTGTTCCGGCTGACAATGGAGGCTGCGGTATACTGTGGGATCATGAATCCGCTGTTGAGTCCGGGCCTTGCCACCAGAAATGGGGGCAACCCTCTTTTTCCCAGAACCAGCTGGTTGATCCTGCGTTCAGATATGCTTCCCAGTTCGGCCACGGCAATAGCCAGAAAATCCAGAGCCAGGGCAAGGGGTTGTCCGTGAAAATTTCCCGCCGAGATGATCTTGTCCAGCGCAGGAAATATGGTGGGATTGTCTGTGGCCGAGTTCATCTCTGTGGTCATCACCCGGGATACATATTCAATACAATCCCTGGTGGCTCCGTGCACCTGCGGCGCACAACGGAACGAATACGGATCCTGGACGTGCTCCTTTTGCCTTTGTGCAAGTTCGCTCCCCTCCAGGTATTTCTTTACCAACGCGGCCGATGCCGCCTGCCCGGCATGGGGTCTGATCTGATGCACTTCTTTTGTAAAAGGCTCGGTCCTTCCATCATATGCGTCCAAAGACAGGGCGCAGATCATGTCTGCCTGGTCTGCAAGTCTGTGTGCCTGCACAAGACACCACAATCCTAAGGCACACATAAATTGAGTTCCGTTAAGCAGGGCAAGCCCTTCTTTGGATTGCAGGGCAATAGGCTCCCAGCCCATCTGTCTGTTCAGCTCGCTGCCAGAGATCCTCTTCCCCCTGAAGTCTACCTCTCCCAACCCTATCAGAGGCAGCGCCAGGTGGGCCAGAGGAGCCAGGTCTCCGGAAGCCCCCAATGATCCCTGTTCATAAACAACCGGGGTTACCCCCAGGTTGAAAAAGTCTACCAGACGTTCCACCGTTTTGAGCTGTACCCCCGAATAACCGTATGAGAGAGATTTGATTTTGAGAAAGAGCATAAGGCGTACAATCACTTCAGGAACCTGGGGACCCATTCCACAGGCATGGGACATGACCAGGTTGTTCTGTAACCGCTCCAGGTCTTTATTTCCTATGGCAACATTGTGCAATCCCCCAAATCCTGTATTGACACCATAAATCAATTCTGCTGAATTGCGCACCTTCTTGTCAAGGTATTGGCGGCATTGTTCAATTAATTGGCGTGATTCTTCAGATAACTCCAAACGGATTTCCCCATCGATGACTTTTTCCGGGATCCCGGTTTTTATAGGGGAAGGACTGACAGTATGGATGTTCATGAGGCTTTTTATTTATATTTCGCAACAAAATTACCTTATTTTACCAAGATTTAAAAGGAATCTGTCCATTGCAGGAAAAATTTAGTTTCTTATCTTTGTTCGTTAAGCATCGTTACTTAACTTTAAACCATAATTACTAACCTAACCAAATTTTCATGAAGAAATCATTATTTTTTGTGCTGGCAGTGTTGATTACAACCGCTGCTTTTGCGCAATCGCGGGTTACCGGTAAGGTAACGTCTTCAGAAGACGGTTCTCCCCTTCCCTTTGTGACCATTCTGATCCAGGGGGAAAGAGGCCTCGGAGCTAACACCGATATAGATGGGAATTTTGTGATCGAAAGATGCCCTTCGAATGCAATTCTTGTCTTATCCTATGTGGGTTTTACCACCATCCAGGTACCTGTAGAAGGAAGGAGTGTCCTAAATATCACCATGACTCCGGATGCCCTGGCATTGGAAGAGGTCATGGTGGTGGCATACGGAACAGCCAGAAAAGGGACCTATACGGGTGCCGCCTCTGTGGTTAAATCCGACGCCATAAAAGACGTTCCCACCCTTTCCTTCGAAAATGCCCTGAGTGGGAAAGTTGCCGGTATGCAAATTACGACCAATTCAGGTCAGGCCGGTGCCGTTTCAAGCATTCGTGTACGCGGTATTGGATCCATGAACGCCTCCAATGAACCGCTTTACGTTATTGATGGGGTTCCCGTAACTTCAGGGAGTACCGGGCAAATGAGTGACTACCTTTATTCCACCAACAACGTGATGAGTACACTCAATCCCCAGGACATTGAATCAATCACCGTGCTAAAAGACGCTGCCGCTTCTGCACTATACGGTTCCCGCGCTGCCAACGGTGTTATTCTGGTAACAACCAAAACCGGACGCCTGGGAAGACCTGTGGTCAATTTCAAAGCATCTGTGGGGCTCACTCCCTCCTTTGCCACCGTTAACTTTGACATTGCCAGCCCCGAGCAACAAGTAGAACTTTATTATGAAAACTTCTGGAACGCTGGAAAATACGACGGCAAAACAGACGCCGCCTCCAGTGCTTCGGCTCTTGCCCAGTTGAATAAACGTTTCAACAAACACGGCTACCGTTTCACTGCTGACGACAACACGGTCAATTCACTCCAGATCCTGGGGATGACAGACGGACAGGAAAACAGGGAAGGCAAATACTATAACTGGGACGATGTCCTGTTCCGCACGGCTATTTACCAGACATACGACCTTTCCGTGAGCGGTGCCAGCGACAGAACCAGCTACTATTCATCCCTGTCATATACCAAGGAACAGGGACGCAGCTCGGTCAACGACTTCAGCCGTATAGCCGGCCGCGTGAACGTGAATCAGAAGGTGGGCAGGCTCGTTGAATTCAGCACTAATGTGAACATAGCCAAAAACGTGCAGCACGGTTTTAACGATACCCGCAGCACCGGAGCCAACTACTTCATGCAGTCACGCAACCTGTTGTGGCCCCTTTACTGGCCCACAGACTACAAGACAGGTGCCCCCTGGACCGCCCGTTACGGAAGTTATGCCTACAATCAGGTATATTACAACAATGAATGGGAAAACGAATCCAATGTGCTTCGTTTGTCTGCCAATGAAACACTGACCGTGAAGTTCATGCCGGAACTGGTATTGAAATCCGTCCTTTCATTTGACAACACACAGACCAGGGACCACATCTATTACAGCGCAAACCACTTTAATGCTTCCAGCGTGAAGGGGCAGGTACACGAAATGTTTACCAATTTCCAGAAGATTGTTTCATCCACCACGTTGAATTACGACAAGGAATTTGCAGACAAACACGTTGTCAATTTACTCGTAGGATGGGAAGCAGAAGAAAACAAAACTGATTTCCAGCGTTCCTCCGGGACCAACCTGCCTACCAGCGCCCTGCATACGGTTGCCACAGCCGGGGTTCTGGATGCCAATGCCTACTATTGGGGCAGTACCATGCTATCCCTCCTCTCACGTGCCGAATACAGTTATGACGGACGTTATTACCTGTCCGGCTCATTCCGTCGTGACGGTTCTTCACGCCTGGGCTCCAACACCCGCTGGGGGAACTTCTGGTCAGTTGCCGGTTCCTGGAGGATCAACAACGAAGCTTTCATTAAAGATATAACCCAGATCAGCAATCTGCGTCTGAGGGCTTCATACGGTGTAAACGGAACGCTTCCCTCTTCCAACTACGGATGGCGTGCCCTTACCTCCTATGGCAACAAGTACATGGAAGATCCGGGTGGTGGCGTAGCCAACATTGCCGATGCCAATCTATCCTGGGAAACCAGTTATACCTGGAACGTTGCCCTGGAGTTCGGTTTGTTTAACAACCGCCTGAACGGGACCGTTGAGTACTTCAACAGGGACTCCAAAGACCTGCTTCAAAGCGTTCCCATCTCTACGGTTACCGGGTTCGGATCCACCCTTAAGAATATTGGCGAAATCAATAACCATGGTATTGAAGTTGAATTGAGCGGCGATATCATCCGCACCGGAAGCTTGCGCTGGAGTGCCGGTCTGACCGGATCCTGGATCCGCTCTACTGTAACCAAGCTTTATGATGGTCAGGACATTATCTGGTACGACCCCACCGGAGGCGATGCACGAGCCAAGTTTATTTACCGTGAAGGAGAATCCACCCTCGCAATGTACGGACTTGAGTGGGCCGGAGTTGAAGATGAGACCGGGAAAAATGTCTGGTTCCTGAACAACGATTCGCAGGGCGATCTTACGGTTGACGGCCGTCCTGCAACCTACAACTACTCCAAAGCCGATGAAGTGATCCTGGGCGACGCCCATCCTGATTTCTTTGGTGGATTTGCCACCGATCTGAGCTGGAAAGGACTCAGCATAGCGTTTAATTTTGTATACAAGATCGGAGGATACACCTACAATGCCGTTGGTCGTGACGTTAATGACGATGGTTACTACTGGGAGCGTATCATGTCACAGTATTCCTACGACAACCGCTGGACCCCTGAAAATAAAACAGCAAAGTATGCGCAGCGCGTGGCCATTGACATGGAAGATGTGAACCAGAAGAGCAGCCGCCATATGAACCCTGCCGACTACCTGAGACTGAAGAATGTGACGCTTTCCTACACCCTGCCCCGTGCCTGGACCAACAAGCTCAGTATCCAGAACGCCAGGATATTCTTCAACGGTACCAATCTGTGGACACTCGCAGCTCATAAGGAATACGACCCCGAAGTGAACGCATTTGGATCCAGGGGATGGGAAATCCCCTTGGGCAAGACCTTCACCTTCGGTCTGGAATTTAGTTTTTAACGATTAAATGAACAACACTATGAAAAAGATAAATATATTACTAGCAGCAATTTGCGTTGTTCTGACCATGTCTTGTGACGGATTCCTGGATGTAAAACCCAGCAATTCAGCCGCAGCCGAAACGTCCATTACCACAGCGGCTGATGCCAAAGTGATCATGAACGGAATTATGAGCAAGATGACATCCTCGAGCTACTACGGACGTAACTTCATCATGTACGGAGATGCCAAGGGTGGTGATTTTGCGATTCGTTCCCAGGGCAGAGGTCTGGACGCTTTATATACTTTCAATCACTCCCCCTCATCCAATTCCTATTCCGGATATTGGAGCCAGATCTACCACTGTCTGGCCCAGGTAAACAATCTGCTTGTCAACATCCAGAAAATAGAGGAGGAAGGCAATTCCACCAGTGCTTTGCTGGTTTATAAAGGACAGGCTCTTACCCTCCGCGCCCTGATGTATTTTGACCTGGTTCGCCTGTATGGTAAACCCTACAACATGGAGAAAACAGCACTGGGCGTTCCCATTGCACTGGAGCCCCTGGACGCTTCATCGCAGCCCACACGGGCCACCGTGGAACAGGTATACACCCAGATCGTGAAAGACCTTACTGACGGAGCCCCCCTGTTGAACAAAACAAAAACCAACGGGTACATTAACTATTATGCCAACAGAGCTATCCTGGCCCGTGCATACCTGTATATGGAAAACTGGGGCGCAGCCCTGACTGCTGCAGAAGAGATCATCAATTCCAAGGTATACACTCTGTACACCAATGCTAATTGGGTCAGTTCATGGACTGCCCAGTTCAATACCGAATCAATATTTGAACTGGCTATGCTGCAGGGAGAATCCGACCTGGGATCCGGATCGCTAAGCTTTTACCTGCGCCGCCATGGTCACGGTTCTACCTCGGCCATGGGCTGGTTCATGGCCAGCGATTACTGGCTTGAACGGATGAAACAGGATCCCGATGATATTCGCTGGGCCATTATGGACTACGATGAATCATATAAAGATACGGGCGTATATCGTAACGGTTCCTGCTACAAATACAGCGGAAGCACCACTTTTGCCGGTGATGGCAAAGGCTCTGCTACGGCTGTGAACATCAAGGTGATCCGTTTGTCCGAGGTATACCTGATAGCAGCAGAGGCTGCCCTGGCTTCAAACAGCAAGGATAAGGCTGCCACTTATCTGAACGCCATCCGCAAACGCTCTCCCAACCTGGCTCCGGTAACTGCTGCGAACATAACCACAGACTTGATACTGGATGAAAGAAGCAAGGAACTGTTCGCAGAAGGTCATCGCTTTTTTGACATGATACGCCTGAACAAGACCATCACCTTTAACGACGACTTTATTTTCCCAATGGTAGTGATCACACACCGTGAAAAAACCATTAACCGGACATTCCACAAAACCATCCTGCCCATTTCTATTGATGAGATGAATGCCAATGAAGCCATTCGCTCACAACAGAATCCAGGCTATTAGGAGTTAAAATTTTTCTGGAAAAAAGCCTTCCTTCTGGAGGGCTTTTTTTTGCAGATCATGCTCTGCAAAAACCACTTTGCCTGTCTCGGGAACAAGTCCTGTATAGTACATTACAGAAGATTTGGTCATGGGGGTGGGGGTGAAATCCTGAACCTGTTCCACCCGGATCACTTTTTTTAGCCGGTTTTTTACGGAAACGTAAAGCCGGCTTTTGTTTTAGCCTGTTTTTAAAGGGATTCCTTGCATATCATTTTCCGCTTTTTTACCTTAGTGTAAAGCAAAAACAGTCCATTTTGAAAAAGGACTGGTAATTTAATCCCTGAGACAATGAAAATCCGATTCAATCTTAAGACTCCAAAAGAGAAAATTTCTGCCATTAGAGTCATCTGCTCCTGGTCAGGAAATGAAGTCTCCGTCTCAACAGGAATATCAATTCCAACAAAACATTGGTTGGGTAATAAGAAAAACGGGCAAAAGAAACAACGGTTTTCTGATGCTCATAATGATTCTGAGGTGTAACAATAGAAATTTTATTTATCTTTAAAATTAGTTCTTGTATCGTTTCCAAATACGTTCCATCTGATGTTCCAAACGACCCAATTTGCTTCCTTAATAGCTCACAGAATATTGTGCCTCTGAAACTCATCTACCTGATGATTTGATTCATGTTATTGTTATGGAGCCCAGAAACCATACTAAAAACAGGGCGTAACCGAAAAGCATTACGAGTAGGATAAAACGTCAATATCATTATCTAATGGAAACAACGAAGAAAGGGAAAAAAGCCATCAATGAAACACCCGGCAAAAAGCCAAAATGTAATGCATGGCGTGGTTCAGCAACGAATAGTTGTAGTGGCAGTTGCAAAAAGGATGCTGGTCATGACGGCAAACATAAATGTGGGATGTGTGGAGAAGAGTGGTAAGGAATATTTCTTTTAACATGGCGTTATACGTCTTTTCTTTCCTAAAGGGCACAAGTAAAATATGTTTATACTGACATCTTAACCTATACAACATTTATTAACAATTTAAATCTTTAGAGACTATGCTACATCATTATTAAATTCAAAAAAAACACAATTAAAATGAAAAAAATTAAATATAACCTCTTTTTTTTTATCTTTTATTCTGTGTTTCTAACACTGAATATATTCTTTTTCGATAGACCTGCTTGGCGTGATGTGATTTTTGCGGCCCTAGTTTCACTTCTTATGGTCTTAGTGTTTTACTTATTTGATCGTCATAAAGAAAGAAAAGAGAAGAACAAACAGAAATAATAAATTCTATTGAATAATAATGTTGTATAGGTTATTTATCGTTTCTGAATCTTAACCACTTCTCCGACTGCAATATATTTTCAGGTAATTTTGAAAACGACATTTCTTCTTGCTTTAAGATTGTTCTTTCATGTGTTTTTTCGCTCCCTCAGTATTGATCATGTAATTTGAAAAATACTCCTTTCTCCAGATGATATACTCATCAATCGGCATAGGCGCATATCTTCCACAAGAAATATCGTCCCGTTCTTCTTCAGAGAATTCCTGGTATTTCTTACAACGGTCTTTCAGTTTACAGCTATTGCAGACTTTTTCCATGATCATGAATGTGATAAATCTTTTTCGGCTTTTAAGTAGCCTATTCGATAGCCACATTGAAAGCCTGACAGTAGCCCTCTCATGAAGGCATCGCGGGCAGCATTTTTCAGACACACATATATGTCTGCGTATTTATTTTGCCGTTGTTCGACAAAACGCTCAGCTTCTTCACGAAATCCATCGTCTTGTGTAATATCAGGTATTTGATGTAATGGCATAATCTTTTGAAAAGATCTAAAATCATCAGGGAAAAGTGGGTTTGACCATGACATAGATTTTTTAATACCTCAGTATAACAATAAACCTGAACGATTAATAAAACAATTAATACAGCAAAAAAAGGATAATATTTTATCCTCTATTATGGCCTTTAATGATATTGATCAGTTAAGGGAAACAAAAACACAAAACCATCCTGCCCATTTCTATTGATGAGATGAATGCCAATGAAGCCATTCGCTCACAACAGAATCCAGGCTATTAGGAGTTAATATTTTTCTGGAAAAAAGCCTTCCTTCTGGAGGGCTTTTTTTTGCAGATCATGCTCTGCAAAAACCACTTTGCCTGTCTCGGGAACAAGTCCTGTATAGTACATTACAGAAGATTTGGTCATGGGGGTGGGGGTGAAATCCTGAACCTGTTCCACCCGGATCTTTTCACTTTTAAAGGTTCCGGCCAGCAGGTTCATGTCCCTTTGCGTGCATCCAGGGTGGGAAGAAATGAAATAAGGAATCAACTGCTTACGGGATCCAGTCCTTTTTGATTCACTTAAGAATTCACGTTTTAAGGCCCTGTACAATGCAAAGGAAGGCTTATGCATGATGTTGAGCACGTTGTCCTGCGTGTGTTCAGGGGCCACTTTCAACCTTCCCGAGACGTGATATTGAAGCAATTCCCTGAAATATTGTTTTCCCTCATCATTGAGAAATCCTTTTTCGTTCAAAAACAGATCGTAACGGATCCCGCTTCCTATGGTAGCTTTTTTCACACCGGGAATATTTCTGACTGCCCTGTACAGTTCCAGCAACGGTTTATGGGATGTATCCAGGTTTTTGCATACAACCGGAAAAAGACAGGAGGTCCTATTGCAGGCATCGCATTTTGCCAGGTTTCTGCCCTGCATGCGGTACATATTGGCCGTTGGGCCGCCAAGGTCTGAAAGATGGCCCCTGAATTCTTCCCGGGCGGTAAGTCTGGCTACTTCGGCGGTGACCGATTCCAGAGAGCGCGAAGAAATCCCCTTTCCCTGGTGGGCCGCAATAGTACAGAAGCTGCATCCACCAAAACATCCCCGGTGAAGGCATACAGAAAACCGGATCATTTCCAGTGCAGGGATGCTCTTTCCTTTATATCGCGGGTGGGCCTGGTAAGTAAAAGGCAGGTCATAAACCTGATCCAGCTGGGCGGTGGTCATCAGAGGATAAGGAGGGTTGACAATCACAGTCTTGCCTTCCTTACGTTCCAAGGGTTCTGCCAGGACAGGCGAATCAGAGGCATTGGCCTGTTGTTCAAATACCCGGAAATGTTCTGCAAACTTTTTTTTGCTATTAAGGCATTCCGTATGTGAGGGAAGGTACAACACCTTATCGGGATTGTGTGGTATCTCGCCTGCATCGTTGGCAATGTATGCGATCTGGGGTATGTTGCGAATCACCTCTACTGGAGCATGACCCCTAAGTTTGAGGGCCAACTCGGTAATGGGCCGTTCTCCCATGCCATATACCAGGTAATCTGCTCCCGATTCAATCAACACGGACGGTTTGAGTGCGTCTGACCAATAATCGTAATGCGTGAGCCGGCGCAGGGATGCTTCTATGCCCCCCAATACTACCGGTATGTGGGGATAGAGCTGCTTCAGGATCCTGGTATAAACGGTAACGGCATAATCGGGCCTCATACCGGCCCGGCCGCCGGGGGTATAGGCATCGTTACTGCGCAAACGTCTGGCCGCTGTATAATGGTTTACCATGGAATCCATGTTGCCCGAGGTAACAGCGAAAAAAAGCCTCGGCACACCCAGTTTTTTAAAATCCCTCAGATCGTCCCTCCAGTTGGGTTGTGGAACTACTGCCACCCGGTATCCGCTGGCCTGGAGCACCCTGCCAATGACCGCGGCCCCAAAAGAAGGGTGGTCCACGTATGCGTCTCCGGAAAAAAGGATGATATCGACATTCCCGTAGCCAAGACGGTCCAGTTCCTTGCGAGAAGTAGGCAGCATAAGGCAAAGGTACATGACTTTTTGCTACCTTTGATAAAAATAAATCATTATGTTTTCTAAACAGATATACACGCAACGCCGTCAGACACTCAAATCAAAACTGAGTAAAGGAATAGGTCTGTTCATGGGCAACCGTGAAGCCCCCTGCAATTATAGCGGCAACACATACCATTTCCGGCAGGATAGCAGTTTCCTGTATTTTTTTGGTTTGGACGAGCCCGATCTGGCAGCTATCATTGATTTTGAAACCGGAAAGGAAGTTCTTTTTGCAGACGATGTAAGTCTGGACGACATAGTCTGGACAGGCCCGCTTCCTGCCATGCAGGAAAAAGCAGAAAAGATTGGTCTCTCACATACTTTACCGCGAAAAAACCTTGTAACCTATATCCGGGAAGAGAAAAGGAAAGGGCGAGCCGTTCATTTTCTGCCTCCCTACCGGGGCGACAACATGATTGAACTGATGGATATGCTGGATATCCACCCAAAGGAGCAAAAGGAAAAAGCCTCGGAGGAATTCATCCGTGCCATTGTGGGCATGCGTATGATCAAACAACCGGAAGAAATTGAGCAGATTGACCTGGCGTGCAATTTGGGTTATGCCATGCACTATACGGCTATGAAACTGGCAAAACCCGGGATGGTTGAACAGGAACTGGCCGGGATTATGGAAGGTATTGCGGTCAGTGGCGGATACATGCCCTCCTTCCCTATCATCCTGACACAGAACGGAGAAGTCATGCACGGCCACGCACATAACCAGCTCCTGAGCCAGGGCCGTTTGTTGCTCATGGATGCCGGGGCGGAACTGCAAAGTCATTATTGCAGCGATTTTACCCGCACCATCCCTGTGGGCGGAGTCTTTCAGGGGATTGCCGCCGACCTGTACAACCTGGTCCTCAGGGCCAACAACCACTGTATCGGCCTTTGTGCCCCGGGAGTACACTTCAGGGATATTCACCTGGCGGCTGCCGGCATTATTACTGACGGACTCAAAGACCTCGGCCTGATGAAGGGGGATACCACGGAAGCTGTGGCTGCAGGGGCTCACGCTGCCTTTTTCCCTACCGGACTTGGACACAACATGGGTCTGGATGTTCACGACATGGAAGACCTGGGCGAGCAGTTTGTAGGCTATGACAAAAGCGTTTCCCGAAGCCCTCAGTTCGGGCTCAAATCCTTGCGCATGGCCCGCTCCCTGGAGGCCGGCAACGTAATGACCGTGGAACCGGGATTTTATGTCATTCCTGCATTGCTGGAAATGTGGAAAGCCAGCGGACATAACGCTGCATTCATCAATTTTGAAAAATGCAAGGCGCTGTATGGTTTTGGAGGGATCCGCATAGAAGACGATGTGCTCATCACCCCTGACGGGCACCGGCTTATGGGCAGCAAACGGTTACCGGTAACCGCGCAGCAGATCCGGGAAGTGATGCAGTAGCGCTCCGCTTACCGGAAGGTCCATTTCACGGCCAGGGTCGGAATCACATAAAAACCTTTGTAAAAAAGGTTGCTGTTCAGTTCCACCTCGGTTCCCACACTCAGACAGAAGGAATCGCTGATGCCTTCAAAAGCGTTCAGGTTAACCCAGAATTGTGGCTGAGAAAGGAATATGAACTTATCACCCTGTCTCCACCAGTCCACAAAACCGGAAAAAGTACATTTCCCCCCGGCCAGGTTCATGTTCCAGATGGCGGTCAACTGAAAGTTTGACGGTCTGGCTAATCCCTGAATGTATTTGTACATGGCCGAAATAGAAAACGATTTTGATCCGTCCGGGGTGGCAATGGCGTAGTTAACGCCCGCCAGCCAGGAATGATTAAACAATATTGATCCCAGCAGTCCGCCATTGTATTCAAGGTGTGCAGCAAAAGGGGCATCCCAGAATTTGAGGTTGCGTGCAATTTCCCAATAAGCGTAGTTAACCCCCTGCGGGGTATATGTCATGTCGACAAAGAAAAAAGTATCCCCCCAGGGGTCCATCCGGAACATTTCCACGGTGCTGAGAATACGGGCATCTTTTCCCAGGGTGTCCGGATAAAGCCACTGCCCTGTCCTGTAATGCAACTGCACATTCTGCGACCTTGCAGGCATAGAAGCGGCAAGAGACAGAACTAATAAGATAAAGAACAGCTTTTTCATGGTCGCTGCATCAGTCGTTCAGGAACAGGGTGCGGGAATCCTGGTAGAATGCGATAAAGTCTTGTTCCGATGCATGTCCGGGGTAAGGTGCGAAAATATGCATGGGCATGAGATAGTCCGGTGCATTGCGCCAGACCAGGGCGTAGGTTACCGGAAGTCCCTCCGAGGCTTTGAGCAGGGTTTGTGTAAACCACAGGGGATTACCAAGGCCTCCCATGCCACACTCTGTAAGGGCGATGGGTTTATGGTGCTCTTTACCCAATTGTGCCACCACGGAAAGCTCATTGCGCAGTACGTCCAGAAATTCCTGCCCGTCACCGTACGCGTCCAGCCCCAGTAGATCCACATAGTCGTCACCCGGATACCGTTCCATATATACCTCCCGGTCCAGGCCTCCGTAATTGGGGGAATAGGCTAAGATCAGATTGTCCAGTTCCCTGTTTCTCATGTAGTCCACCGTCATCTTCCACAAGGCAATGTACTCCTGGCTGGAGCATAGTTTTCTGCCCCACCAGAACCAGGAGCCTGTATGTTCATGCCATGGCCGGAAGATAACGGGAATCCGTGTTCCGTCTTCCATTCTGAGAGAATCCAGAAAAACAGCCACTTTGTCAAGCCAGGTCTGGAACAAATCATAATGTGAGCCGCCTTCCAGAATGGAGGCTACAACGGTGTTATCTGAAACATCCCAGGCATTGGAAGAGGTCAGCGGGTTGCGGGCATGCCAGCTTATTGTGACTATCCCGCCAGCCTTGTAATGGTCTGTTATGGCTTTGCGCATAACATCAAAAGGGACACCGTCCAGATTCTTTTCATCTCCCAGTTCTATGTGGCCCAGATCGCTGCCCAGAACGGCCGGATAATCACCGCATACCTCTTTAACATCACTGCGGCCTTCTTCATACTCCCAGGAATGACCGTAAAACGGGAAGTCTTCCTGTCCAAAGAAAAATTGGTTGTTGCCGGCAGCCTGCTGCAACCGGTCCATAACAACATCTGCTTCCGGAGAAATGGTCCGGGTGTGTTTTTCCGTACAGGCAAACGCTGCGATTGCCAGCACGATCAATGCCAATCGTTTCATAGTCACAAATGTAGAAAAAATATATCTTTGCTGTCATGAAACAGCGATTTTTTATCATTACAGGAATTTTCCTTGGTTTTTTTTCTTTGTCACAAGCACAGGATACCACCTATTATAAAGAAATCATCAGGGAATTGTCCTCAAAAAAATTCGAGGGGCGTTCCGACTTTAAAAAAGGTGACCGGAAAGCGGCAAAATACATTGCCCTGCAATTCAGACAGATCCCCGGGGTGGAACCCTCTGTGGGTGGAAGATACCTGCAGCCATTTTCTTACAATGTAAACGTCTTCCACAAGAGAATGGAAATGTCGGTAGATGGAATTACCCTGGAACCGGGCAGGGATTTTATTGCCAGGGAATTCTCCCCCTCACAAAAAGGAACCTGGCCTCTGAAGTACATCAGCCCGGAAGATCATGATCCGGAGCGGTTGCTTCCTTTACTGGAAAGCGGTGATTTCCGCAATTCATACGTTGTACTGCAATACGATCTTATATACAAATACCTGGGCATAGCCCCGGCAACACTGTATAAAATGCCTGTTTCGGGCCTGATCCTGGTCCAGGACAAACAACCGTCCTTTTTTAAGTCGCGTAGCGGTTTCGTGCAACCCATCCCGGTCATATGGGCAGGACCTGGTTTTCCGCGTGACGGAAAACACATACGTGTCCGTTTTGAAAGCAGGATGATAGAAGGCTATACTTCTTCCAATGTGATTGCACATATCCCCGGTTCTTCCAGGGCAGATTCATGCATCGTGTTTATTGCGCATTATGACCACCTGGGACATTTTGGCAAAGATGTGTATTATCCGGGGGCCCATGATAATGCCTCGGGAGTGGCTTTTATCCTGACCCTTGCCCGTCACTATGCCCTGCCCGAGAACAGTCCGGAACTCACCTATATTTTCATTGCAGCGGCTGCAGAAGAAAACAACCTGCTCGGATCAACGTATTACACCAACCATCCGGTTGTGCCCCTTGACAGGACGCTGCAGGTAATTGATCCGGACATGGTGGCCGATAACGGAGACCGCCTTTTTGTGGAAACCGGGCCCGGGGGAGAGGAAACCCTGCAACGTTTCCTGCAGATCAACGACAGCCTGGACCTGTTTGGTACCATAGAGCACGATCCGCTATCCAATGACAGCGATCATTACCCTTTTGCCATGAAAGAGGTTCCTGCACTATACATAATGGTTGACGGGGACGCGTATGATGTGTACCATACCCCCCTGGATGATTACGATCACATATTTACCAGCCGTTACCTTTCCCTGTTCCGGCTTGTCACTGAATTTGCAAGCACTTTCTGAATATCTGGGATCCAGTTGGTCCCGTTTTCGGGCATAAACGTGATAAAGCCCATTGTTTGTGCTGTGGCGATGTTGGATGGCCCGTCATCAATAAAGAGGGTGTTTTCCGGTGAAGTTCCCAGGGTATCTATCATATCCCGGAAGATCTTCTTGTGCGGCTTAACGCATTTCATTATATAGGAAAGGAATAATTGATCAAAATAATCATCCAATGCACGGCCTGCGGGGGTAAAACGCGGACTGCGTGCCCATTCCATAATAAAAGGATTGGTGTTGCTCAACAGGCAAACCCGGTAGTCTTTTCTCAGACTGTCCACATAAGCGAGTCTCTCCCGGGGCACACCGGAAATGAATCCCATCCAGGCTTCCTGCGCCTGCAGGAAGGAAATCGGCCTGCCACACAGCAGACCAAGCTGTTCACAAAATCCGGCAACATCCAGCCTGCCATTTTCCAGTTCAAGGAAGAAGCCGCTCTGGTGGTAAGGATCCAGGTAAGATCCGGCATCTTTCAGCCCCAAGGCTTCAAAAGCTTTTACCGAACGGTCACGGTCAATGTCTACAATTACGCCGCCAAGATCAAATATTACAGAATCAATCATTGCTATAAACTATATTAAACCAACCTGCAAGACACAACCCGGAAAGGCAGCCGTCAGAAGGGTCATCTTCTTCATGCAAACATTTTTATACTTTACAAATGTACTTCAAATCATGTTATATTTGAAGTAATAAAACCAGGTTACCTATGACAAAACATTACATGATCATATTATTACTGGTCACCGCGGGATGCAGGAATATTTCCGGCGAACAAATCTGCTGGGACCGCGGGCAATGGCTGGATCTGACACGGGATTTTGAAAAAAGCACTGTCTACTGGCCAACTAACGTGACTTTCAGCCATGATACCGTGACATACGGGATCAATGACAAAGGCTATTTTTATTCCTCATTTCTATATGCGGCAGAAGAGCACGGGGGTACCCATTTTGACGCCCCGTTGCATTTCTCGGAAAACGGAAGGTCCATTGAACAGATCCTTCCAGAAGAATTCACGGGAGAAGGAATTTGTGTGGATGTATCGGAAAAGGCTCTGGCAGACAGGGATTACCTTATCACTACCGAAGACTTTGTGGGATGGGAAAAAATGAAAGGTAAGATCCCCGCTCATGCAATTGTGTTGTTGCGCACCGGTTGGGGCCAATATTGGAACGATCCACTGCAATACACCGGAACCCTCAAATCGGGAGCAGAGGGTGTCGGAGAATTGCATTTTCCCGGGCTGGATCCCGCAGCCGCCCTGTGGCTCATAGATGAAAGGAATGTAAAGGCTGTAGGTATAGACACGCCGAGTATCGACTATGGACAGTCCGCAGATTTTCTTACCCACCGCACCCTGTTCAGCCACAATGTAACCGCTTATGAAAATGTGGCGAACCTGGAGTCGGTACCTACTCGCAATTTTTATGTGGTAGCCGCTCCCATGAAAATCAAGGGAGGAAGCGGGGCCCCACTCAGGCTCCTGGTCTGGATTCCGGAAGTCTGAACCGCTAGTATTAAAGTAATCCGAGTATCTGTGGGTCGTTGGGTTTGACCTTGGAAGGCCAGAACCCTATAAGCCTGCCTTGCTCATCTACCAGATACTTGGCAAAATTCCAACCCGGGGCGCTGGTATTCCAGCCATTTTTTGATTTATCCGACAGCCAGCGAAATACCGGATTCTGATTTTTACCTTTAACCGAGGATTTCTCCATCATTTGGAATGTCACCCCGTAATTGATTTCGCAAAATTCAAGGATTTCTTCATTGGTTCCCGGATCCTGCTTCATGAAATCATTGGATGGGAAACCCAGGATGACCAGATTCGGTGCATATTCCTTGTATATGGCTTCCAGTTCCTTGAATTGAGGTGTAAAGCCACATTTGGAAGCGGTGTTGACCAGTAAAACCTTTTTTCCCCGAAGTTGTTCAAAAGAAAATGCCTCTCCCCGGATGGTCTTGAAGGAGAGGGAATAAAAATCCTCTGCCGGTTCCACAACCTGTCCTGTGTTTTGCTTCCCTTTGTCTGAAAATAAAGATGTTAACATGATATAAATAATAATTATTGTTTTCATAAACGAATGGATTTGTTGATAAAGATACGGATTATTTCCGGCATCCCTAGCCGTCTCAGTCCAGAGACTGGCACAGGAGAGAGGCCACACAAGCCGAGAGGCGTTTTTGCCATACAGTCGCGCTTGAATAACAGACAATCGGTAAAATCCATTCAAGGAGGGCAAGAGCATAGGGAGTGAATGTTTTATTCCCTTTGGCGGCAACTAGTGCATACTCCCTCATTTTCAAGGTTAGTGCCATATTTCTGTGCATCAATCCGGGCAACCTGCCAGACCAGGAGGTCTGGATTTTTTTATCCAGGAAAACCGGCTTTTTATAAAAATCTGTCAGAAATTCCAGCACCTGTTGAAAATCCTCTTCGTTTTCCATGGGAAAGGATTCTGTCAGGAAAATGGCTTCAAGCCGGGCAAAATCCGATACTACCGAACGGGGCCTGGTTTCAGAAAAGTCTATAAGGTAAACATTCATATCGTTGTCCAGCAGGATATTCTGCATGTTTAAATCGCCATGGCAAATGGAAGTATAATAAGCCATTCCCTGTTCCCGCCTTTTGGGGTATTCTTCTTTTAGAAAACGGTATGGGTTCAGATAGTTCTTCCCTGTACCGCCAATGGTAAAGTAGCGGTCCTGGAGTGGAATACGGAGCTCCTCTTCGGCCTGTCTGAATACGTGGGGAAAAAAGGTTTTTGTTGGGTCGTGGTCTGCGTAAGGATAGATGACTTCATCTATGGCCTGTCCGTACCAGGGTTTGAGTATGTTCAGAAAGATCTTGTCAAACAAAGGTTCCAGGTCCCTGACAGGCCAATTGTGGAAATAATGGGTGAGCCATCTCAATTCGGACCCTTCCCCTCCTATACCCACAAAGTTGTATCGTAATGCTCCCCTGCTGCAATAATAGGAAGTTCCCAGAACAATCGCACTGTTGTTCAATATATACGGCATGGCATATTGTTTACAACGTTCGGCTTCCCTCTGGATCATGGGACGATCCCCGGTTTTAAGTACTGTGGGTCTTAGTACCCTGCCCTGATGGTCATAAGAACGGACACGAAAAGTGCTGGCAGAATATCCGCCGTGAAGTCTCTTAAGCTCAGCTTTTACTGAATCTGTGTATAGTCTCCTGGCCAGAAAGATAAGATCATCCCCGGCCATCTCTTCACTTTCACAGACCACCTGTGTCTGAAAAACGGAGGGATCCTGTGCCTTGCCGGCAAAAAATAACCAGAATACCGGCCTGATAAGCAACGCATCCCTGTCATGTCTGGTAACTCCCACAACGTTTTCCCAGGTCAATAAACCACGCAGGTATTGTTCAGGGGATTCCCCCCGTTGCATTTCCTTATCCTGTTGTAAAAGAAAGGTCCCTCCTTCCCAGATCCCGTTTTCCTGCCTGAAAACGACAGACAGGGAGGGCTTACGTGCATTCCGGTCCAGACAAAGTATGGTGCACGGGGGAGTCTCTGTCAGCGGAGGGGAAAAACCTTTGTATTGTATCAGTTCTGTAATTCTTACAGGTTCCGGATCGCTCACCGTTACACGAACCCGGAAAGATCCCTGTACAGATAACGCTTTGTCCACAAACAGCGTCCCCTGAACCGGATCATTGACGATGCGAAAATCGGGGGCATACGCCAGATCATCGGGTATAAAACCGGTGCAGTGAAACAGGGTGAAAAAAGAGCCTGTCACGGCATCTTCCCTGAGGAGCATTTCTCCAAAGGCCCCTTTTCCCGCTGCTATGTGTAAAGAATCAAAACCGGTCAGCTGTGGATTTTTCCATTTATAAAGTATGGTGTTCGTGGCATCCTTTACGCTCTCTGTTTCACACGGGGCTTTCCCGGGGAATATATTCGCCCAGGTAATCTTCCTTTTTTTAAATTGCTCAATGCAGGTAACCGCATGGGCGACATCTGTGCAAATTTCAAAAACCGAATCCAGTCCTGCAATCTGCAAAACCTGAAACATCTCCCCGGAAAGGCCCGCAAGAACCAGTTGCCCTCCCGTAGAGGCAAGTTCCCGGGAAGTACTAAGTAAAACGCGTATTCCGCTGCTTGAGAGGTAAGAACATTCAGAAAAATTGATCACTAAAAAAGTTCCTCTTTTAGCGTAATCTTGTACCGTTTTGTCAAAAAAAGCAGCCTGTATGGTATCCAAGCGTCCCACAGGCAGTAGACACACAAAAGAAGCGCATATTTCTTCCTTAATTTCAAACACACTGCAAGTTAAGTAAAAAAACTTTTTATATTTGAAAAACGAAAATGCTGAAAGGAAATGAGTACCAGGCAAAGTGTCTTGCTGGCATTGATCCTGTTCCCAGCTTTACCTGTTAATGCACAATATTTCAGGGATCCGAATCATTTGGTACACCACAGTGAGAAATCGTTCGGGAACAAACTGATCCGCGGCAGTGCCTATTCACTAGGTTACAACGCCGTGATCATGACAACCCTGATCCTGTCCCCGGAATCCATAAGCCAGTGGGACAGAAAGGAAGTGTTCAAAGGAGCTGCCATGAAGGAGCAGTACCTGCTTACTTTCACTACCCCGCCGGTAAAAGACCATGACCTGTTCCTTGTCAATTACGTAGGGCATCCCTACCAGGGTAGTTTTTATTACAACGCCGTAAGATCGCAGGGAGCCCCCATATGGCAGTCATCGGTCTTCACCCTTATTCATTCTCTACTGTGGGAATATGTATGGGAAGGCGGTTTGGAACAACCCAGCATACAGGACCTGATCGTTACTCCTTTGGGGGGGATCATAGTGGGGGAACTGACACACAGAGCGGCCCTTGCCATGGGCAGGAACGGCTTCAAATGGTATGAGATCATACTTACGTGTATCCTCAACCCCGCATTTGCGATCAACAATGGATTCAGACGTCCAGTCTGCGCCGGTAATTGAACATGACGGCCACCGCAAAACAAACCAGCCCAAACAGGAGCATCACGCCGCATTCTTTTAGAACAGCCTTTACTCCGGCATTGAGCATAAACACATCCATAAAACCTGAAAGGCCCCAGTATATGGGAGAGATCCTGCTTAGGCTGCGCATAGGTTCGGTCATGATAGAAGTCGGGATCCAGGCGCCTCCAATGGCCGCCATGATCACTACAGATATTGCTCCAAAAATGGCAGACTGGTGTATGGTATTAGCAATGTTTCCTATGGCAATCCCATAACCGATAGCCGCAACCGCTGCCGACAGGGCCAGCAAAATCAAAGCTGCGGGGGAAGTGCCAAGATTAAGCGATTCCATGCCAAAAAGAGGCAGCAGGTAAACCCCGATGAGTAACATCAGAACACACTGTATTAACGAGATTATGGTAAAAACCACGGCTTTGCTTAACAGGTATTCCGTATAGGAACAGGGCATGGTCATCATTCTGGAGAAACTCCCGTCCTGCCGTTCCCGTATGATGCTTCCCGATAGGGATATAACAATGAAAAAGACCGCAAACAAAGTCCAGGATGGCACGTTGTGCTGCACGGGATTGGGATTCAGATCCCGTCCCTCCAGGCGGGCGTCACGGATATCAATGTGAACCTGTTCTGTGGAGAAACCGTCTGTAGAAATGGGAATGGGGCTGAACTCGTTTACCTGCCGGGAGATTTCGTTCAGAACGTATTCAAATTCAATCTTCTGCGTCCGTTCCTTTAATGTACTCATAAGGGCAGTATAAAAGGAAATTTTCGTGGTGGGGTCAATAAAAATGACAAAATTCACCATGTCGGGGGAGGGCTTTTCCATGGTTCCGCTGAATGCTGCCAGCACGTACCTGGCCACATTCTTGCGAATGCTCTCGGTTGTATTTTCAGGAATATAAATTCCCAGTGTGTAATGGCCCGAGGCCACTTCCTGTTCAAGTTCTTCCAGGGTGGGAATTGCCTCATTTATTTTCCTGTCAATCTTGAATATACTTGAGGCCGCAATCTGTTTGTCTATGGCTTCTCCCAATTCCCCCTGATCTCTGTTCACCAGCAGCAGCGGGACAGAAGCCTCTGTTAATGATTTGTAAGTACTGTCCTGAAGCAGCGCCATGAGCACAACAAGAATGGCTGGCATCAGGAACATGAGCAGCAATCCGGCTGTATCCCTTTTCAGCAACAGGTAATCTTTATATAGTAAAAAACGGAATTTTCTCATTGGCTATCCCTCATCTTTTTTCCTGTTAACAACAGGTATAAGGATTCCAGGCAGTTGCATTCACTTTTTCCGGCTATCAGCTCTGCCGGGTTTCCCTGGCATACGATAGTCCCGTTATCCATAAAAGCCACCTGGTTACAGATCTGTTCGGCTTCTTCAAGATAATGGGATATGAACAGTATGGTGGTACCAGCGTTGTTGATACTGGTCAGTTTTTCAAGGATCAGCCTGCGCGACTGGGCATCTACGCCCACAGTGGGTTCATCAAGTATCAGGATTTTTGGTGCATGCAGCATCCCTGCTATCACATTGACCCTGCGTTTCATACCTCCCGAAAAGCGGTTGATATAAGAATTTCGGCTTGCCGACAGGTCAAAAAGCTCCAGCAATTGATCTATCCGCTCTTCCTGTAACTTTTTTGGCAATCCATACAGGCCCCCGAAAATTTTCAGGTTTTCATAGGCAGTAAGGGAGGGAAAAAGGGCAATTTCCTGAGGAACCAGGCCCAGAAGAGGTTTAATATGCTGCATTCCGTCCGACACATCGTGCCCGTCGATAAAGATTTCTCCGCTGTCGTAGCGGCGCAAACCGCATATGATATTGATCGCTGTCGTTTTTCCCGCTCCATTTGGGGCAAGCAGTCCAAAAAGCGAACCATACGGTATCCTGAGTGAAAAACCGTCAAGGGTGGGATCAGACTTGCCTTTGTAAGTCTTCTTAAGTGCTCTTGTCTCTATGGCGAACTGATTATCCACGCCTGATGGTGTTTTCCAGTCGTTTAAAAATATCGCATTCGCGTGCCGAAATAACTTCCAGTTTTACTGCAAGATCTTCATAGGA
The DNA here is from genome assembly GCA_002409325.1 of Bacteroidales bacterium UBA5226. Classification (GTDB taxonomy): domain Bacteria; phylum Bacteroidota; class Bacteroidia; order Bacteroidales; family UBA932; genus DMER64. The sequence goes on from DHUU01000014.1 coordinate 71,588, forward strand.
AAGTGCCACGGGGTCACGTTGCTTAAAAAAGCGAGCGGCGTTGTATGAGAAATCCCTCCACAGATCCCCTACTTCTGTCAGATCCATGGATAATTGGTTCCATTCAGGCCGGTTGAGCAGTTGAGAAACTTCCTGCAGAAAAGCAGCATACATGAAACGGAATCCGGCACCTCCGGTTCCGATCTCTTCCAGCATGCGGATGATCTGTGCCAGATTGAGAGCTGCTCCCTGTTTGCCAAAAAGCTTTTCCCACTTACGCATCCTTCGGGCAAGGTAAGCGATTCCTTTGGCTCCGAACATGGGCAGGGGGATGTGTAACATATTGTTGCATGTTCTTATAATTGACTTTTCTATCATGTGGGCATCCAGTGGTTTGCTGTGTTCCATGCTGGTTATGTAGTACATGCTACCCCTGGGTGGTATCGCGCCACAGGCAAAGCGCACTTTCTTCAGATCTGCAGATGACAGTCTGTTTTTTTTCTGTCCAATGGGATCTGATATAATATACTCGTCCCCTTCCTTGCCTATCACACACAAATTATGGCCATTGAAATGGACTCTGAATTCTTTTGGAAAATAAGTAAGGTTATAAACTCCAACGCGTAATCCAACCGGAGTCCCGCTGAACAGCACCTCATCCAGTTTGGCCATTGCCTGATCAGGGTCTTTGAAGGTGTGTTTACAGTACTCTACACCGAGCGTTTTTGTGACATCGGAGAATATTCTCCCCGATATATACCTGAAAGAGGTCATGGCATATCCGTTAACCTTGAAGAAAGGCAAATGGCAGAAAAAAATCCCTGCTCCCAGTCCCAGGACCATCGGCTCACTTAGCCTGACCCCATAAAAATTTAGCAAATTCCTTACAACACCGCTCTCACAATGCGCGGCGTGGCCATGTTCAAAGTTGATTTCCATATTCAATCTATAGAGACGAGTTCTTCTACACTCATATTCAACGCCTCCGCCAACCTTGCAAGGGCTCCGGAATCGAGTGAGGCAAAGTGTTTTGGTTTACAGAATTTATTTATTTTTTTACGGGAAAAACCGGTACAGCCGGCCATCATAGCGGGTGTCATCATCGCCCGCGCCATATGAAAGGCCAAAGGGCTGCATTTGCCGGCAAGAACTTTCTCCCGCTCCTGGCCTGCTTCTTCTCCCCGACAATTCCAGGCAAACTTGAGAGCTTCATTTCTTGGGCTCCAGCCCACACTGGGAATTTCCTGGTATTTTCCGTCGTCATCCAATGCAAAAAGACGACCACATAAGCTTATATTTTGGTCAGGGTGAACAAAGGGATCTTCCTGGGGAACATCTTTGACTTTCATTGCTCCGGATATTTGGCACAAATATAATATTTTTTTACCAGGTATGCTTACCGCACAATATTTACGGCTAACCCGCTGAAAACATAGGTTGTGACGTATCCTGATTTTTCACTGATCACCATTTCTTCCAGAGCAAAATGTTCCCGGGCAAATTTCAGGTCTATCCGATCAAATGCGCTTGTGGGATCATCCTTCAGATGAGACACTGTAACCCGGTGATCAGGACCTTCGCTGGCATATGCCAGATTATAACGTGCTTTAAGCTCGTGCAGAAGACCTTTCATGCAATAATTCATGATCAGGGCCATTTCCACCATGGCGTTCCTTTGATCCCTTAAAGGGTAAGTATTCGTTTTTCCCCGGCTGGTGATCTTCACCGTAAGATCATTCACCACTATGCCCATTTCATAAGGAACCGTATAATCAAAATGCATTTCTCGGTTCCTGGCGTAACGGAACGTGCCCTTTGACACAACTTTCACATCCAGTGACCGGAACTCTTTTGTCTGGGTGAATGAGCCGCTCAAGGTTTCAATTTCCAAGGATTTCAGGGCAAGCTCTTTATAAAATTGCTCTTCCGAGCCCTGGGCCCTCCCTGTAAGGGAGCATGTCAATGCGATTACCAGCACAAAAAGCTTTATCTTCATAACGTGATTTCTTTCATTGTGGCATGTAATTTTAATACCGTCCTGTTTCCGTACAGCATCAGTGCCCTTATCTGAATTCCTTCTTCACCCTGTTTGATATTCACCTGCACCGAAATCTTTTCATTGCGCAACGGATCTATCATAGCCGTAAATTTACAGGAATCCACCGTGTTATAACGCATATTGCATCCCAGGAAATGTTCTGTACAGGTACGGATCAGATACAGTGAACAAACCCCGGGCAACACAGGAATCCCGGGAAAGTGTCCATGAAAAACAGGATGGTTGGCATCAACAGATGCCTTGGCCAGGAAAGCACACCTGTTTTCAGCCGTAACAGATTCAATAGTAAAGAGATCCCTGAGCATCTTGCAACGCTTTAAGATAAACAGATAAACCTAAGGCAGGGTGGTCAATCACTATGGTTACAGGGTAGCCTTTGTCATAATCTGAAGCCTTGATTACAATGCTTCGGATACCGATTCCTGTTGTCAGCAATACAATGTTCCCATCATCATCGCGAACGGGGGGAAAGCCTTTCCGGGAAGAAGGTTCAAACAGTATGGAAAAGTCGTCCCACAGAAGATCAAGGACCCTCCTGCGGTCTAAAACATTAATTACGTAGTTTACCTTATAACCTTCAGCTGTGCCTTCCAGGTCAAACAGGGAAAGGCTGATGTAGGAAGTCAGCAATAGGCGCGGCCTGTTGACGGCATTTTTATTAACCAGAAGCAGGCCTTCCACGACCCCGTTCATGTGTTTCATTTGAAAATCATAAAGCAGCACACTGTCTTCTGTTTTGAGCAGGGGGTTTACGCCTTCCCAGGGAATTCTGCCGGCAGTTCCGCAGGCTGTCAGGATTAGTGTAAAAAAAATCAGAATATTTTTCATGCTCCAGATCCGGATATTTTTACCACTTTCAGTTCACCCCTGGCAACAAGCATGTCCTTACAAAATATTTCTGCCTGCAGGACAGAAAAGCCTGGATATTTATAGAGTTCCCGTATTACCGTAAAGATCGGGCTTCCGGAAGGAACCGTTCCATATGTTATAAAAGAGTTGACCGATCCAACAAAGCCGGGTTCTACCTGCCTTTGATTTTCCAGCCTTTCCAATCCGGCGGCCAGGGCTATGGACTGTGCCGCATGTTCTATCAGGCCTTCTTCAAGAAAATAATCACCGGGACAAAAAAGAGATCCCCTCCGTGGCGTATACCCTGTATAGGAAGCATCGGGCTCACGTCCAAAAAAAGTGTCCACCAATAGTACGGGCGGCCTGTGGGGAAGGTATTTTAACAGTGCTTCTCCCTGAGACACTATTTTTCGGGAACACTCCATAATGATCTTCAAGTTCACAAAGTTATGAATAATTCCTGTTAATCGCACAGTTGTTACTTTATTCCCTTATTATCATGTTGTTATATGAAATGCCACATGCTTATTAATATTTTTTTCGTACTTTCCAAATGTACTATTGTTTATTATGATCATTTTTACTTTATATTTACAGATTACAATATCCAAAACGTTCAGAACCAAGTTGAATCCACAGAGTTAATTAGTAAAATCTATACTATAATATATTATTAGTTCCAGATTTATTAACCTAATTGATATTGGATGAAACCAATTGCCGAACTCGTAAAGGACCTTGCCGACCGATACGGCAGACAGAGGTGTAACCTTTTGCCTATCCTGCAGGGAGTCGTAGAGCAGGAAAAGTATCTTTCAGAGTATTCTATGTTTGAAATAGCGCGTGAACTGGACCTTCCTGTGACGGAAGTCTATGGCACGGCTACTTTCTATTCTTTTCTGGAGTGCAAGAAAATGGGTAAATACATTATCCGTGTATGCAAAACCATTACTTGCTCCATGAAAGGAGAACGTCAGATACTGATGGCTATCCAGGATATGCTGAAGATCAAAATCGGAGAAACCACACAGGACGGGAAATTCACCCTTCTGGAAACCAACTGTCTGGGGTTTTGCCATAAAGCCCCTGCCATGCTCATTAATAATGAGGTTTATACAGAACTTACTCCCGAAAAAATCCGGGAAATTCTCAGCAGCTATCTGCATGATAAAATAATAGGAGGTGAACATGTCGGATAATGATATTGTTAAAAGAGCGGATTTTATTTTCAAAAATGAAAATGATTGGGAAGAAGTGCTCACCAAGAGCCTGGCACGCACCCCCAACGAACTGATCAACGAACTGATAAGTTCCGAGCTCAAGGGAAGGGGCGGTGCCGGATTCCCTACCGGATTGAAATGGAAACTTACTTCTGAACTAAAATCGGACGACAAATTCGTCATATGCAATGCCGATGAAGGAGAACCTGGCACCTTCAAGGACCGGGAGATCCTCTCCAGGGTTCCTTTTAAAGTTTTGACGGCCATTGCCCTCTGTGGTTATGTGATTGGCGCAAAACAAGGTTTTATCTACCTAAGGGGCGAGTATTTCTTCCTGCAACAGGAATTGAAAAAAGCGATCAGCGAATTTGAATTTTTCTGTAAAGAAATCAAATATGATTTCAAAATAAATATCTTCATGGGCTCGGGTGCGTACATATGCGGAGAAGAGACTGCCCTTTTTGAATCTATGGAAGGAAAACGGGGAGAACCCCGCAACAAGCCACCCTATCCCACTGCTTACGGATACCAGGGAAAACCCACCGTAATCAACAATGTGGAGACCCTGGCCCACACCTTTACCATCTTCAAATATGGGGCAAAACGCTTTTACGATCTTGGAGTGCAGTTTTCCCGGGGCACAAAACTTTTCTCTGTTTCGGGCGATACCCCAAAGCCCGGGATCTACGAGCTGGAGCTGGGAATGAGCCTGTCCGACTTTGTCGATGATTTTGGCGATGACGACACCAAGGCGGTTCAGGTTGGCGGGGCATCCGGATTTCTGGTGCCAAGAAAAAAGTTTTCCGCTACCAGTATAGGATATGAAGGAAAACTGGTGGGAATATCCCTGCCCACGGGAGGCTCCATGATGCTCTTCAATAGTTCCCGTTCTATGTTCAATGTCCTGGACAATTATCTGAACTTTTTTGCAGAAGAGTCCTGTGGCCAGTGTACACCCTGCCGGGTTGGCTGTCAACAATTGCTCAAAGGTATCAAAGCAGTGAAAAGGGGGGAGAAACCGGCTTCATATCTGGACAAATTACTTAGCCTTGCCGAGACCATGCAGTATACTGCTAAGTGCGGTCTGGGGCAATCCGTTGCCAATTCATTCACTTCTATTGTGGAGAATTTCAGAGAGGAGATGATTTACTAAAGCAGAAAACAGACAACCATGGGAAAGAAAGTTAAAATTACCATAAACGGCCAACCCGTAGAAATTGACAAAGGGACATCCATACTGGATGCGGCCAAGCAGATTGGAGTAATCATCCCCACACTGTGTTACCACAAAGACTTGTGTGTGGCAGGGAATTGCCGGGTATGTATTGTGGAAATTGCCGGTCAGAAACGCCTGGCACCAGCCTGTGCCACACCCTGTGAAGAAGGGATGGACGTGCTGACAAACACCCACAAGGTAAGGAACTCGCGCAAACACATCATAGAGCTCCTCCTCTCGGAACACAACGCAGATTGCACCAGCTGCTACAAGAACGGCAACTGTGAATTGCAGTTACTTGCCTCGGAATTCAAGATCATGAACCAGGATTTCATTCATCTTGTGCCATTCCGCAATTACACTATAGACGATTACTCTCCATCCATCATCAAGGATGACAGCAAATGCATCCGTTGCCAGCGGTGCGTCAGGACATGTGCCGAGCTGCAAAGCGTCAATGCCCTGACCATGGCCCACAAGGGCGAATACGCCCAGGTCACCACGTTCTTTGAAAAATCAATGAACGATGTGATTTGCACCAACTGCGGCCAATGCGTGAACCACTGTCCCACCGGGGCCCTGGTGGAAAAGAACTACATTGAAGAAGTTTGGGCTGCCATCTCGGACAAAAGCAAATATGTTGTAATCCAGACTGCACCTGCAGTACGTGTGGGCCTGGGTGAGGAATTGGGTTTCGACCCAGGAACCCGTGTCACCGGTAAAATGGTAGCCGCCCTGAAGCGTCTGGGATTTGATGCGGTTATGGACACCGATTTCACGGCAGACCTGACCATCATGGAGGAAGGCTCTGAATTGCTGTCCCGCCTGAGAAAAGCACTCGCAGAAAACGACAGGACAATAAAACTTCCAATGGCCACCTCCTGCTCTCCAGGATGGATCAAGTTCATTGAGCACCTGTATCCTGAATTCCTGGACCACCTATCCACCTGCAAATCGCCCCAGCAAATGTTCGGTGCCCTGGTCAAGACTTATTATGCAAAAGCCAGAAAACTGGATCCGGAGAGAATTGTTTCAGTGTCTGTGATGCCTTGTACAGCCAAAAAATTTGAGGCAGCCAGACCTGAAATGCACGACAGCGGATACCGCGATGTGGATTATGTACTCACAACCCGTGAGCTGGCCATCATGATCAAACAGGCCGGTATTGATTTCACCAGGCTTGAGGAAATGCATTTTGACAGGCTTATGGGAGAGTCCACCGGAGCGGGTGTTATTTTCGGTTCCACAGGGGGTGTTATGGAAGCCGCACTCAGGACCGCCTACGAACTGGTCACAGGCAGGGAGGTTCCCTTTGACAAACTGAACATTACACCCGTGCGTGGTACGGAAGGGATTCGTGAAGCCAGGGTCAAAATTGAAAAGCCAAAGAAAGAGTGGGCTTTCCTTGACGGGGTGGAACTAAAATGTGCCGTTGCCCATGGGCTGGTGAATGCCAAATACATTATGGACAAGGTAAAAGCGGGAAAAGCCGATTACCATTTCGTTGAATTTATGGCCTGTCCCGGAGGGTGCCTTGGAGGAGGCGGCCAGCCTATCCCGACAAATCCCGATATCCGTCAGCGCAGGGCCATCGCGATTTATGCCGAGGACGAAGGAATGACCTTGAGAAAATCGCACGAGAACCCCGAGATCATTAAGATTTACAACGATTTCCTGGGCCACCCCCTGAGCGAAGTATCCCATCACTTATTGCACACTAAGTACACACCGCGCCGGTTGTAACAGACTTATAGCCTCCGTTTAAGGTATGAGACTTACCAAAACGTTTTGGTAAGTCTCATTTTTTTGCTCTGATTTTTGTATCTTTGATTATAACAACAATACCTAATAATATGAATAACAAATCTTTATCATTTATTAACATCTTACTTTATTTGGGAATGATTGTAGTCAACGCACTGGCCAATATCCTTCCCATAAACGGAATGAAAACAGGAGAACTGTCTGACTTCTATCCCAACCTGTTTGTGCCCTCTGGAATGACCTTCTCCATCTGGGGCGTGATATACGCTTTGTTACTTTTCATGGTTATCTACCAAATGGTTGCAGTTTCCGGTAAAAAGGAGCGTTTTGCACTGAGCAAAAACCAGGGTCTTGTATTTGCCCTTACCTGTGTTTTAAATGCGGCCTGGATACTGACGTGGCATTACCAGAAGGTGCTCCTGTCTGTAATTGTTATGATTGGACTGCTGCTGTGCCTGATTTCGTTGTATAACGGCGTTTTTAACGCAAAGATCCAAAAGGTACCAGCCAGAATTGCATACAGGGTGACCATGAATGTTTACCTGGGTTGGATATCGGTTGCCATCATTGCCAATATGTCGGCACTGCTTGTTTCCTGGAATTGGAACGGATTCGGCCTGCCGGAAAACGTATGGACCATCATCGTCATGGTTGTTGGCCTGATCATAGCCGTACTGGTAACGCTAAAAAACCACGTTATTTTTTATCCCCTGGTCTTTGTTTGGGCATATTACGGGATTATTGTTAAGCGTTCTGCAGACGTAATAGTACATAAGGATATAATTATTACTGCCTGGATAGCTATTGGCCTGCTGGCCCTGCTGATAATTAATTCCCTGGTGCAAGCCTGCAAGGGGAAAAAGGGGGTCGGCGAACTCTGCCGGGAATAATACGGTTTTTGCAGACATTCTCATCGTAACCGGGTGTGTCTTCCGGGCCGGGAGTATCTTCCGGCCTGTTATTTTATTTGCGGTCCAGACCGATGTCGTTCATCGAGGCCGGATCTTCCACCGGTTCAATATGGGTAGATACGGTCACCGGCTCGTCAAACAGGCTCCCAATGGCTTGTTCAATCTGGTCGGCATAGTCATGTCCTTTCTGTACACTCCAGCCACCCGGCACGAGCAGATGCAGGGATATGAACTTGCGTTGTCCCGCAGACCGGGTCAGTAAGGAGTGGTATTCTATATCCTGCTCTTTCAGAGAATTAAGGTAGATCGTAATTTTTTGTATGTCTTCATCGGGTATGGCCGCATCCATAAGGCCGCTGGCAGAACGGCTAATGAGTTTGTATCCGGTGTAAATAATATTGAGTGCCACCAGGATGGCTATAATCGGGTCAATTACAACCCACCCGGTAAATTTAACCACAATAATACCGGCAATCACACCTGCCGACGTCCATACATCGGTCATCAGGTGCCTGCCATCAGCTTCAAGGATGAGTGATTTGTGCTTCTTTCCGTTTTTTATCAGCACAACACCAACTGCCAGGTTAACCAAAGAAGCCAACAGAGAAAACAACAATCCGGTATTGATATTCTCCAGCGGCACTGGTTCAATCAAACGGGCAATGGCTGAGCGGATGATGCTGAATGCTGCTATAAGAATAAGTGATCCTTCAGTTGCACTGGAAAAATATTCGGCCTTGCTGTGGCCAAATGCATGACCTTCATCGGCCGGTTTTCTGGAAAGATGAAGCATAATGAGTGCAAAGACGGCAGCGAACAGGTTCACCAGCGACTCCAGGGCATCGGACATGAATCCTATGGACCGGGTTACATGGTACGCATAAAATTTTAGCAGGATGGTGACCACTGCCGCAGCAATGGAGAGATACAAAAAATTTTGCAAAGGTTTTCTTTTCATTCCTACGCTCTTAATATCCGGACAAAAGTAGTTATTTTTAGCAATCAGCGGAACGTAAAGTTCTCTTGGATATCAACCCGGGCGGTTGCTGCGCCATAAAGAACCTGCAGCTTTTTTTGGTTTGCCGAGGCTGCAGTTTCTTAATGCTGAAGCGAGCTTGCTATTGATGAATGTTCCTGCTCAAATACAGCCCGGTGGTTTTTCAAGGCGGTGCGCCAAAGTCCTTTGGCGCATATAATAGGCTGCTCCGCAGCACCACTCTTATTTGCAACGGCTTTTGAGCCAACTGGTTAGCAAAAAATCCCCCGGTTTCTTCTGGCAGTTGATTTTTATATAATTTTTTAATTTGCTGTAAAACAGCTTTATACGAATTATCTACGTCAAAAATGGCGCAGGAGGTTCCTCCTGTTGCCTGTCCGGGGGGCGTTGCTGACGGGCACTACTGGCAGGCACTGCTCCTGGAGGGCCGTCGCTTCCACCACTTGGAACGGAGAGCCTCGGCAAAAAGAAAAAAGCTCTCCGTTCCAAGTGGTGGAAGCGCCCACAGCAGGCAGTAAAAGCAAGGAGAAGCCCCGGCAAACGACCGGCTATAAAAAAAAGCAGGCATACTTACCTGCTTTTGTGACGCGTACCCGGAGCCGGGATCGAACCGGCACAGCCTTGCGGCCACTGGTGTTTGAGACCAGCGCGTCTACCGATTCCGCCATCCGGGCATTTTTGGTAAACGGGGGGAGCAAATGTAGTTAATTTTTCTTAGTAATGAAACCGTATTGTCTTTTTCACTTCCGGATGAATAGAATTAGCTACAGGACAGGTTTTAGTAGCAGTTTCTATGAGTCTCTTTTCGCGTTCGCCGTAGGTTTTGCCGTCGGGGAAAAACAGGTCTATGACGATTTCACCCACCCGGCGGGGAGAAGATGCCATGATTTTTTCTACCTCGGCATAGGCCCCTTCCAGGGCAAAGCCATAACTGCGGGCCGAGATGCCCATGATTGTCATCATGCAGGCGGCCAGGGAGGCGGCAAAGAGGTCGGTGGGTGAGAAGAGCTCGCCTTTTCCCTGATTGTCAACCGGGGCGTCTGTTTGAATACGGGATCCTGAATGCAGGTGGACGGCCTCTATATGGAGGTCTCCCAGGTATGTGGCTTTGATTTTTGTCATGATTTATTGGTTTTCGTTAACTATTTCACCTTTAAGCGTTGCAGCGGTACATGATTTTACCAGCACCCGGACATAATCCCCTATGGCCCTGTTTTCTCTAGGGAATACACAAACCTTGTTTGTAGTGGTGCGGCCGAAAAATGCACGGGAAGAGCGCTTGGAGATACCCTCGGCAAGCACTTCAAAGACTTTTCCTACATCGGCCTGGTTACTTTGCAGGGAAAGCCGGTTCTGCAAGGCAATAATCTCGGCAAGCCTGCGTGTCTTGACCTCTTCCGGGACATCGTCCGGGTAATGACGCGCTGCCAGGGTGCCCGGACGTTGAGAATACTGGAACATAAAGGCCTGGTCATAACGGACTGCTTCCATCAGGCTGAGTGTCAGGGCATGATCTTCTTCGGTTTCCGAACAGAATCCGGCAATCATATCTGAAGAGATGGCACATCCGGGAAGGATTTCCCGTATACGGGCAATCCTTTCCAGATAACTCTCACGGGTGTATTTGCGGTTCATTTTCTGCAAGACCTTGTCACTGCCGCTTTGTACCGGAAGATGAATGTGTTTGCATATATTGGGATAACGGGCCATGGTCAGCAGCACATCGTCCTGCATGTCTTTTGGATGCGATGTGGTAAAACGAACCCTCATCAGGGGGGACACCAAAGCCACCTGTTCCAGCAGTCTGGCGAACGAAACAGTCTCAGAGCCATTCTGTGGCTGCCACAAATAGGAATCAACATTCTGTCCCAGGAGTGTCACTTCACGGTAACCGGTCTTTACCAGGCTCCTGACCTCTTCCAGAATGGAATACGGGTCCCGGCTTCTTTCCCTGCCCCGTACATAAGGCACCACGCAGTAAGCACACATGTTATTGCATCCGCGCATGATGGTAACAAAGGAAGTAACTCCTGGGTTTGTCTCTCGTAAAGGCCTTATTTCGGCATATGTTTCCGATACGGAAAGCTCCACGTTCACCGGTAAAGCCGGAGGCTTGAGGGACATTCCGGGCAGGAGTGTGTAACTTTTGGGATCTGGTGCTTCCAGCATCCCGGGCAGTAGCCTGTAGCTGTCTGGGCCTGCAACACAATCAACCGCCGGGTGGTTTAGCAGCGAATTCATGAGCCTGGTGGCCATACAACCCAGTACACCAACTTTCAGTTGCGGATCTTTGCGCTTGGCCCGGGCAAAAAAATCGAGCCGTGACATCACGCGTTTTTCGGCATTTTCTCTTATGGAACAGGTGTTGATCAGCACGATACGGGCATCTTCCCAGCAGTTACACGGTTCGTATCCGTTGTCAGACAAAATTCTGGCAACTACCTGGGAATCACTCACATTCATCTGACACCCATAAGTCTCGATATAAAAGGGAATCATGGCACAAATATAGCATATTCACCCTAAATGTATACCTTTGCATCATGAACAGGAAAAGCCTTATCCTTTGTATTCTGGCCATTCTGATGGCCGCCGGATGTTCCCGCAACCGGGATATCACAATTGAAAACATTGCCGTCAGCCAGTTTAACATGACCAGTTTGTCATCGGCCCGCATTAAAATCCGCGCCACGCTGAACAACCCTACCGGAGGCAGGATACGGCTTACACAGATGAGCGGTGCCTTAAGGCTTAAAGGCAAGCAGATAGCCCTGTTTTCAATGGATTCTGCCATGGTATTTGATGCCCGCAGCACTTCCACAAACGAAGGGGTTGTGTCAATGAAAATCAATGATATGTCTGTTCTCTTCTCGGGTGCCGTAGACCTGGATGAAACACTGCTTCAACAGATACGGCTGGATATAGATGCCACGGTTAAAAGTGGGGGCATAAAGCGCAAATTGCATTTAAGCGACATTCCCGCCAAACAATTACTGGACTTATGAAAAGAATACTCCTTTCATCCACAATGATCCTGCTGGCAGCCGGTTTCTTTTCAGAAAATCTTCGGGCACAGGAACCCGATACCCTGAGCCTATTGACCGATGTGTTTGAGTACTTTCGGAAACCCGGACCCAATGGGAACCGTCTCAGGATCGTTCAGTCAGATTCAATCTTGTATAAAGTCAACTGGCAGGCAGAAAACAACAGGCTATCTTCTCAAAAGATGCAGGGTTTCCGGATTCGGATCTTTTTTGACAACAAGCAAACGGCCCGGGCCGAATCAGAAGCCATAGCCATGTCCTTTATGGCCCTGTACCCGCAAACCGCGGTCTACAGAATCTATGAAAATCCTTACTTTAAGGTGACTGTGGGTGATTTCCGCACACGAAGCGAAGCCATGCGTTTTATGCTCGAGGTCCGCAGAACGTATCCCCAGGCTTTCATTACCCGGGAAGCCATTTCTTATCCCCCGCTTTAATCACAGGGGGCGTTTTTTGACGCGTCTTTGTTCCACCACCTGAGCCTGACCCTCTCGGCAAAATTCCTGAGTGAATGCATGTGGCGCCCTACCCTGTCGGGATACATGTCCTTGATGGTGATCAGGATACCGGTTTCTTCCACCCCCCCGAAATGCTCGTTAAGCGTAGTGCCAAAAACACGCATGTTGGGAGAAACTCTCATGTAAGAGTTGATCAGCGGAGGTATCCTTTCCCCGTATGCCCGGATTTCACGGACCAGGGTCTTATAATCTTCATCATAATTACCGGACCGGAAAAGATCCATATAATAAGGATTACACGCGTTATAATCCAGAGGTTTAATGGCACTTGCCAGCGCTTGGGAATCGGGAAAATGCTTATTTAAAAAATACAGCAGGCAATTCCTGGCCTGTTGGTTATAAGTACGGTACATGGTCACTTTTCCAAAAAAATAGCGCATGCACGGATAACGTACAATCAGGGCTCCCAAACCGTCCCATAAATTGTCCAGGGCATACAAACCGGAGCGGTTTTCGTTGGAATTCTGGTAATTGGGTTGTACAAACGACCTGCCCAGTTCAATGGTATAAGGGAGGTAATCGCTGATAAAGGAATCGGAAAAACTGAAAATGGGATACGTGGCCAGGTTCTGAGGTCTTATTCCCGCCCCGATGATATAACGGTATCCGCCCAGGATTTCTTTTTTTTGGGGATCCCACACCACCAGCTGCCTGTAGGGCGCCTCGGGGCTGACATCGTAGGGATCAATGTCCGAGGCAAGGCCCGTACCGCCTCCGGCTGCCCTGAATGCAATCTCGCGAAGACGTCCAACTTCCCTCATAGTGTTGGGAGCTTCATGGGCGTTAAAGTCATACAATTTGTTCTCTCCGCGGGAAGAATATCTGACAAAACGTTCCCTGTTCAGTTCTTCTTCCAACAAATGCCTGGAGACAGGCGGAATGATTGGCTCCATAAGTCGGGGACAAGTTTTATGCACACAAAGTTATCAAAAAGAATGCAATTGTGTATCTTTGCAGCAAGCAACTGAATGTAAATGTTATCTCAGTCACTACAACAAAGGCTGCAGCTCAAACAAAAGTTATCACCGCTGCAGATACAGACCATAAAGCTGTTGGAATTGCCAACGCTGGAACTGGATCAGAGGGTCAGGAAAGAACTCGAAGAGAATCCTGTATTGGAAACAAAAGAGGCCGAGGAAGAAACAGATAACAACAAAGAGTTATCCTTAAGTGATTACAGCTCACAGGACGATTCCATTCCTTCCTATAAATTATATGTCAACAACCAATCCCGGGATATTAAAAAGGAATTCCCCACTTTTTCGGTTAGGGAAAGCTTTCACCAGCATCTGGAGGCCCAGCTGGGATTCCGCACACTTACAGACAAGGAACGGGACATTGCCATTTTCGTTATCGGGAGTCTGGACGATGACGGCTATCTGAGAAGGGATTTCGAAACCCTGAGTGACGACATGGCTTTTCGCCAGGGACTGAAAGCCGGCCCCGGAGAAATTGAACAGGCCTTGTCTGTAATCCAGGAATTTGATCCTCCCGGCGTAGGAGCCCGAAACCTGCAGGAATGCCTGCTCATCCAGTTGCGCAACAAAGAGAAAAAACCTTCTGTGGATACAGCGCGTGCCATCCTGGAAAAACATTTTGGTGAATTCACAAAAAAGCATTACGACAAGATCATCGCCCGGCTGGGTATTTCAGAAGAAGAGCTTAAGGACGCCATTGAGGAAATCCTGCGGCTGAATCCCAAGCCAGGCGGTAACGTTGACGACTCGTATACAGACCGCGCGCAGCAGGTCGTCCCGGATTTTATTCTCGAAATGAAGGACGGGGAACCCCTTTTAACGCTGCCCCGGTTTTCAGTCCCCGACCTTCGTATAAACAAACGGTATGCCGACATGCTCCTCAAGGCCGCCGGTCAGAGTTCAAGGGAAAGCAAGGAAGCCGCAACCTTTGTAAAACAGAAGCTGGATTCTGCCAAATGGTTTATTGAAGCCCTTAAGCAACGTCAACACACGCTGCTCAACACCATGAATGCCATCCTGGAATTCCAGAAAGAATACTTTGCAGAAGGGAATGAGACCAAGCTTAAGCCCATGGTACTCAAAAATATTGCCGAGAAAACCGGACTGGACATATCCACCATATCCAGGGTCGTTAATTCCAAGTACATTCAGACACACTTTGGCATTTATTCCCTTAAATACTTTTTCTCCGAAGGTCTGATGACAGAATCCGGAGAAGAAGTTTCTACACGTGAAATCAAGAATATCCTGGCGCAAAGTATAGACCTGGAGGATAAACGCAAACCGCTGACCGATGAAGAACTGGTTAGCTGCCTGAATGAAAAAGGATATAAGGTAGCCCGCAGAACAGTTGCCAAATACCGCGAACAGCTCAATATCCCCATCGCCCGTCTGAGGAAACAGATCTGACATGAAAACCCATCTTTTTACACTCATCTTAACAGGAATGACATTCATTGTTCCCGCCTCCTGCTCCTCACGCAGACCGGTAGACCTGGTTGTTTACAATGCCAGGGCTTATACTGTAGACAGCTCCTTTGCCATATGCCAGGCTTTTGCAGTGGATGAAGGCGTTTTTGTGGCCACCGGTACCACAGAACATATCCGGGACCAGTTCAAAGGCCGCAGGGAAATCGACCTGGACGGGGCTCCGGTATACCCGGCTTTTAATGATGCCCACAGCCATTTATTCCAGGTAGCGCAGGGACTGCGTTACGTTGACCTGCGGGGTGCCGCTTCTGTTGATGAAGTAATTGCCCGCCTGCAAAAACACTGTGATCTGTACCATCCCGGTTTCCTGGTAGGAGATGGCTGGGACCAGACATTGTGGGAAGACAAAAACCTCCCGGATAATGAGAAACTGAGCAAGGCTTTCCCCAATATTCCGGTTTACCTGCGCAGGGTTGACTATCATGCCCTATGGGTAAATAATCTGGCCATAGAACGGGCAGGCTTGCACCCCAAAGATCCTTCCATCCCCAGGGGAGAAGCCCTGATGACCGCCTCGGGCCTCTTTACCGGTATATTCCTGGAGAATACCTGTGAACGGATCAACGCAACCATACCCCCCATGAATGACCTGGAATTGGCAGCATGCATCCTAGAGGCACAGGACCTTTGCTTTTCCTCTGGTCTGGGCTCTGTAACAGATGCAGGATTGTCCCTGAGTCGTATTCAATTACTGGATTCGCTACAGAAAACGGGCAGTCTCAGACTCCGGACCGATATCTGGATGGACCCTTCCGAAGAAAATTTCTCACACTTTGCACGTCCCTACCGCTCCGAAAGGGTAGATGTGAGTGCCGTAAAATTATATATAGACGGAGCCCTGGGATCAAGCGGGGCCCTGCTATATGAACCCTATTCGGACAATCCCGGCAACACGGGAATCCAGGTAATCACAGACGCTGCTTTTATGGCAAACTGCCAAAAGGCTCATGATAGGGGGTTTCAGGTAGCTACCCATGCCATTGGAGACAAAGGCGTGGGAAAAGTACTGGATTTTTACGCCCAGTTTCTTGAACCGGGCAATGACCTGCGCTGGCGCATAGAACATGCGCAGGTTGTGGCACCCGACGATTTCAAACGCTTTGGTGCGCTTAACATTGTTCCTTCTGTGCAGCCCACACACGCCACTTCCGACATGAGATGGGCTGCCGCGCGTCTTGGTCCTCATAGGGTAAAAGGCGCCTACGCCTTCCGGGACCTGATCTGTGCTTCCGGCTGGGCACCCTTTGGCACCGATGCCCCTGTGGAAAGCATAAACCCGCTTTATACCTTTTTTGCTGCCATTTCAAGAATGGACCGTAATTTCAGCCCAAAGGGCGGCTGGCAGATTGAAAATGCCGTCTCCCGGGAAAACACCCTCAGGGGAATGACCATCTGGGCTGCCCGGGGATCGTTCCGGGAAAAAGAAAAAGGATCCCTGGAGCCCGGTAAATGGGCAGATTTTGTAGTATGGAGTGACGATCTGATGACCCTGCCGGCAGAAGAGATTCCCGGGACAGTATGCAGCATGACATTTATCGCAGGGGAACAGGTTTATCCCTGATTTATTTTTCGCCGTAAGCCAGGTCTCCGGCATCTCCCAGGCCCGGAACTATATAAGATTTGGTAGTCAGTTCCTCGTCAATGGCCCCCAGCCAGATTGTTATGCCCTTTTGCGGCAGTTTCCGGCATAGGTACTCGTGTCCTTCCCGGGAAGCAATGGGAGATACTATGTGGCAGTGTTTGGGCGTTCCTTTCTGCTGAACCAGTTCCTGATACGTCAACAGGATGGTAGAACCTGTGGCCAGCATGGGATCCGAAAGAATCAGCACCTTCCCGTCAAGGGAAGGACTGGTCAGGTATTCAAGCTGTATGTTGAATTTATAATTTCTGCCGTATTTGCGGTACGCAGCTATAAACGCATTCTGGGCATTATCAAACATTTTCAGCATTCCCTCATGAATTGGCAATCCCGCGCGCAGTACGGTTGCCAGGACAACCTGGTCGTTCAGGACCCTGCTTTTAGCGATCCCCAAAGGGGTTTGCACCTCTTCTTCCCTGTAGGAAAGTGTTTTGCTAATCTCATAGGCAAACATGTAACCCAGGCGTTCCAGGTTGTAACGGAATCTCATGGAATCTTTTTGAATGTTTACATCACGCAATTGTGCCAGAACGACATTGAAAAAGGAGTCCTTTTCCGTAAGAATATGCGTTATCATAAGGGGATTATTTTTGTCAAAGGTACAAAAGTCCCCGGAATTACAAGAGTCCTTCCTCGGCAAAACTGAAGTACCCGTTCCCCCCTATTACAATGTGATCTATCAGATGAAGGTCCACCATCCTGGCCGCTTCTTTCAGGGTTTGGGTCAGGATTTTGTCCTGACGGCCGGGCTTGTTGCTGCCCGAAGGGTGGTTGTGAACCAGGATCAGCTCACAGGAAAGTTTGTCCAGGGCCTTTTTAAGGATCATCCTTACATCCACTATGGTCGCGTTCAGGCCCCCGCTGCTGATCTGTTCTTTTCCAATGAGTTTCCTCCCTCCGTCAAAGAACAGCACCCAGCACGTTTCGTGCGTAAGGTCCCTGAGCATGGGAATCATGATCTGGGCCACTTCACCGGCCGAGGTAATGGAGCTGGGCCTTTCAACCGGCAACTGCGCCCTTCTTCCCAGCTCAAAAGCAGCGCAAAGTGTCACTGCTTTGGTAGTGCCGATACCCTTGATCCTGGTCATTTTTTCCACCGGAGAACGCACCAGCTCATACAATTGGTTTCCATGCCCGGCTAAAAGGTTCCTGGCCAGATCCAAAACATTTGCCTTGCCGGTACCCGTTCTCAGGAGGATCGCCAGCAACTCGGCGTTTGTAAGTGACGCCGGACCATTGTCCATAAGTCTTTCCCTTGGCCTTTCCTCTTTTGCCCAATCTGTGATCTTCAAATTCCCTTCCATGCTAAAAACAAAAATGCTTTCCAAAAATTGGAAAGCATTCCGTAAAAATCAGGACAAAAAGGGTAAATCAGGCCAGTTTGTTTACATAAGCATTCAGGCCACTCTTCAGGTTGCTGGCCTTATTATCATGGATAACATTGATCTTGGCCAATTTGTCTATCATAGAGAACACCTCGGGCAACATGGCAACGGCCGTTGCTTTATCTGTGGTGTTACGAACGGCTTTGATAGCGTTACGTGTTGTCCGGGCATAATACCTGTTGTGAAGACGTCTTTTAATATTCTGACGGTCGCGTTTTTCTGCTGATGCGTGATGTGCCATTGTTCTTGTTTATAGTTTTGTAGCCAGTAGGGGAATCGAACCCCTATTGCAAGAATGAAAATCTTGAGTCCTAACCGTTAGACGAACTGGCCAATTTGGGAGCGCAAAGGTATAACGAATTTTCTTTCCCACAAATTATTTTATTCATTTTGCCATTGGAAGGAGTAGATGATAGACTCTACTTGTCGTAAATAATTGCGCTTGGGATACTTTGGTGCATAAACGAAAGCTTCCAGAACAATAATATTCTGATTTGCTTTATCGTAGAAGCAATGAGAGACAAAAGGCCCTCCCATAAAATCGTTTTTCACATCCCATAATCCGCGGATTTCCACAAATTGGCGGTTGTTGTAATTGACCCACCGGTAAGATGGTTCTATAAGGCTGTTGGTTGTCATATAGGTATTGTCCAGAGGTCCGGGCACTTCTTTTTCAAGTTTCAGATTTCGTTCTGCAAGGATCCGGGACAAGGTAAGGTCTTCTTCGTTCCTGTAGGGATATGTATATATAAAAATCCCTTGCGTTGTATAGGTCGTCTCGTAAGCTATCCATGTAAAATTGTCGGTACGTTTCTTAATTCTGTAACCGGTAGGGAAAAAAGGAGATCCTCCAAGCATTTTTGTCACATAATCCCGGATGTTTTTTTCTTCAAATTTTTTGGAATTTTGTATCACCCTGTTTCTTTCTGCCTGTTCCATGGCATTGAGGAGCAGATCGCTGTTGCTGTCAATGCACTCCCGGATGCTTTCCGCATTGGGACCTGACAGCGTGACCACAATCTGCGGAGCTGCCCAGATGTCTTTTTGAATGACCATTGTGGACTCAGTAAGTTCGGGATTGGTGTTGCATATAATTATGTTGCGATGTACCTGAAAGATGGTGGAAAAGGCGTTTTCATTAATGGTGAACAGGGAGAAAAGGGGTTCTTGCTGGGGCAGGAAAGGAAAATCAACAGCCAGTATGGAGCGCAAAGACTGTCCGGGGCCGGACTCCCATATGTTTTTATTCATAACCACCAGAATTTCTCCTGCTTTTCCGCTGACATTCTGTTTCATCTGCGGACCGTCTGTACAGGCTGTTGCCATTATAGCAATGCATCCGGTAATAAGTAATGATTTAATCTTCATATCTGTTTTCCTTGATTGTGTCAGGTAAATAATCTAAAAATGTCATTGCCGAAAGCCAGGAACACAAGCCCAAGCAGCAGTATCATGCCCACGATCTGGGAATATTCCAGGAATTTGTCGGAGGGCTTTCTCCTGGTAATCATCTCGTACAGCACGATAACCAAGTGACCACCGTCCAGTGCGGGTATGGGCAGCAAATTCAGGATGGCAAGCATGATGGAGAGCCAGGCGGTAATGTTCCAGAAGATTTCCCAGTTCCATGATCCGGGGAAGATACTCCCTATAGCAATGAAACTTCCCACAGATTTATACGCCTTGGTTTTGGGTGTGAATATCAATCCCAGCTCTTGTATGTAATTGGCACCCGTTTGATATGCTTTCTTAATCCCAGCGGGAAAGGCACTGAAAAAAGAATACTCTTTTACAGTGGCCGGTATGAATTCCAGGGGGTTGGTCACCCCCACCACGAGCATGCCCTGTTTGTTCACCTTCAGGGGGATTTGCATGACCGTGAGGTTTCTTTGCACACCGGCATATACAATCCCTTCGCTGTGTTGTGCCAGGATTTGCCGGGCATCCTGGATGGCAGGGGTTGGAATGTCGTTCAAGCTCACTATCCTGTCACCGGCCATCAATCCCGAGGCCACATTGAGCGAAGTGTCCGGTACAGAAGAAACCACAAAAGGATAGCGCAACGCAAACATATCCCTTGCACTCAGCATTTGGGCAATCAAGTTCTGATCAAAGTTAAAACGGACAGTATCGGCGCCTCTGAGTACCGTGATCACGGCGGGCCTTGTCCTTATAAGGTCAACCTGTAACGTATGAAAGGGTACATCGTCCACTACACGGTCATCAAAAGCAAGGATCCTGTCTCCGTCTTGAAATCCTATCTCGCGGGCCAGGGAGCTGCATTGTATACCATAGGCCGCATCTTCGGTGCGGATATATTCCTCCCCCCAGGTAAAGAGAATGAGCCCGTAGAGGATAATGGCCAGTATCATGTTAAAGAGTACACCTCCAAACATAACAAAGAAACGTTGCCAGGCCGGTTTGCTGCGGAATTCCCATGGTTTGGGGTCCTCTTTCATCTGGTTTTTGTCCATGGACTCATCAATCATTCCGGATATTTTGCAATACCCTCCAAGAGGCAGCCATCCAATCCCGTATTCGGTATGGGAATTCTTTGGTTTGAATTTCACCAGGCTAAACCACGGATCAAAAAAAAGGTAAAACTTATCCACCCGTATCTTGAAAAGCCGGGCAAAAAGAAAATGCCCCGATTCGTGTACAAGAACCAAAAAAGACAAAGCCAGGATCACCTGGACGATTTTTATCAATACTTCCATATAATCAACAACTTGCCAACAAAATTTGTGCCACCCTCTGAGCTTCCTGGTGCGTGTCCTTCAATTCAGATAATGTGGGATCAGCCATAAAAGAGACTTTTTCCAGGGTTCGCGAGATCAGTTTTGGTATAGAATTGAATTTCAGGCTTTCATTTAAAAAAGCATCTACGGCTACTTCGTTTGCCGCATTAAGGGCACAGGGAATGTTGCCGCCTTTTTTCATGGCCTGATAGGCCATTCCAAGGCAAGGGAACCTCTCTTCCGGCGGTTTGTGAAATTCCATGGAGCGGAAATGAGAAAGGTCCATTCTGCGTGCCTCGGGGTAATCCAGACGACGCGGATAAGACAACGCGTAGAGAATCGGCAGGTGCATATCGGGGCAGCTCATCTGGGCTTTGATTGTACCGTCCGAAAACTGAACCATGGAATGAATCAGGGACTGGGGATGGATCATTACCTCTATCCTGGACAGGGGTTGTCCAAAAAGCCAGAAAGCCTCTATCACCTCCAGGCCTTTGTTCATCAGGGTGGCCGAGTCTACAGTGACCTTTTCCCCCATATTCCAGGTGGGATGGTCCAGTGCCTCTGCTTTAGTTATGGATTCCAACTCCTGAGAACTGTGCCTGAAGAAAGGACCTCCCGAGGCTGTTAGAATAATTTTTTCTATGGGGCCCTGTTCTCCCCGTAAACATTGGAAAATTGCGGAATGTTCACTATCCACCGGTAAAATGGATCCCTTACCCGCTGCCGCTTCCCGCATAACCAGGTGACCTCCTGCCACCAGGCTTTCCTTATTTGCCAGGGCTAATGTCTTGTTGTTTTTTAGAGCGGCAAGGGAAGGCTCGAGCCCCACGAACCCGACCAGCGCATTTAAAACAAGGTCTATAGAATCCCAGGCCAGCACCTCGGCTATGGAGTCGTTTCCATACAAAACCTGTACAGGAGTTTCCTTCAAGGCATCCCTGGCCGTCTGCCAGGCATCCCTGCAGGTAACCACCACGGCCTCCGGCAGGAACTCCAGGGCCTGCCGGATCAACAAATCAGAAGACCTGCGGGCGGTTAGTACCTGTGCCTTAAAAAGTCCGGGATACCTGCGAATCACGTCCAGGGCCTGAATTCCGATCGAACCCGTTGAACCCAGAACAGCTATGCGTTTTTGGTAAGCCATATCAGAAATTGATGTAATCTGCCGGATTCAGCGGGACCCCTTTATGCCAGAGTTCAAAATGCAGGTGGAACCCGGTGGAGTACGTCCCATGACTGCCAATTATGGCAACCACCGAACCTGCCGTTACAGGATCCCCTACTTTGCTGAACAATTGCGAACAGTGTTTATATATTGACAACAGGTTGTTTTCGTGTTGTATCTGCAATACATACCCAAACTCATCCGTCCAGGAGGCGAAGTTGACGGTGCCGTCGAGCACGGCATAGATTACCGAGTTCTCGGGGGCCACTAAATCAACAGCAAAATGGTTGTTGACCGGACTAAAGCCTGAAGAAATCAGGCCTTTGACCGGCGGGAAAAAATGCAATCCCTCTATTTGCAGATTCCCCCCACTGATACTGCTCCTGTTTTGCTGCTCTTTCAATTCGGCCCCGGCCCTGAGCAGGGAATCTTCCTGGGATCTTCCTCCCACTGCAAATTCAGGGATATCGGCCGCCTGCCCCTTGGGAAGAATCTGGCCGGGAGCCATAGGATCTTCGTTTGCAAGGATACGCTGCAGGTTGGTCAGGTGTATTTCCCATAAATGAATCACTTTTTCAAGGGAATCGGCCCTGAGGGCATTGTGCATCATGACTTCACGGGTTTGGGCGTTGGGGTAACCGGGAACGACCTCCCTCAGCGGGGTATAGATAATCAGCAGTACTACGCTCGTCACCAGGATAGCAATGATCCCGAACAGGCCCAGAAGCAACTGCAGGATCGAAAATTTTAGATTAAGAACCTGTTTGTGGGATTCAATATCAAAAACTCCGAAAACATACCTGTCCCTGAGGACTTTCTTCTTGGGATGACCAGATGTCATAGATTCGCTTTGTCGGGCAAATGTAAGAATCATTTTCCAATTTGTGTTACCTTTGCATCATGGGAAGGATTATGGGTATTGACTATGGTCAGAAACGGGTAGGTCTGGCAGTAAGTGATCCGCTCAGAATCTTTGCCATCCCCCTGGAAACAGTTACCGTAGACAAAGTGACCGATTTCCTTAAAAAATACTATGAGGACCAGCCTATTGATTTGTTTGTGGTTGGTTATCCCAGACACCTGGACAATACACCGGCTCAAAACGCCTCCCGCGTAACGGCCTTTGTAACCCATTTAAAAAGGACCTTTCCACAAATTCCCGTAAAGTTGGCCGATGAGCGTTTCACATCAAAAATGGCATTTCAGGCTATGATTGACGGGGGGTTGAAAAAGAAAGACCGCAGGGATAAGGCCACTATTGATAAAGTAAGCGCAGTCATCATATTGCAGGAATACCTTCAAAACAATAAACCATGATATTGCCCATATATATATACGGGTCCTCCGTTCTAAGACAAAAAGCACAGGACATTACCCCCGATTATCCAAATCTGGACAAACTGATAGAGGATATGTGGGAAACTTTGTATTATGCAGACGGTGTGGGCCTGGCCGCTCCCCAGACAGGTCTTTCCATACGGTTATTCATGGTAGATGGAAGTGAATTATCGGAAGAACGGCCCGAATTAAAGGATTTAAAACGACTGATCATCAATCCCCGCATTCTGGAAGTAAGCGAACAGACGGTTGTCCACCAGGAAGGTTGCCTTAGCTTGCCCAAACTATGGGCAGACATTGAACGTCCTCAAAGTGTAAAACTGGCTTATGTGGGGCTGGATTTTAAACCGGTGGAAGAGTGGTTTCACGGGATGGCTTCCCGGATGGTTCAACACGAATACTCGCATCTGGAAGGAGAACTCTTTACAGATCTGGCCCCTGCCATCCGCAAAAAAATGCTCCAAAGCAAATTGCAGGCTATAGCAAGGGGCGAAGTCAAAACATTTTACAAAACCAAAATAGTAAAATAATATGGGGGTATTCCACGCTTATGACATCCGGGGTGTTTACGGCAAAGACCTGCTCCCTGAAGATATCTACAAAATGGGCTTCTTCCTGCCCACTGTCCTGAACACAAAAAGAATTGCGGTAGGGCAAGACTGCAGGGAGTCTTCTCCTGAAGCTTTTCAGTTCCTGGTCCGCGGGTTGTGCGATGCAGGAGCCCACGTTTCTGACCTGGGTCTGGCCACTACCCCCATGGTGTATTATGCCACGGCCAGACATCATTTTGACGGGTCCGTTCAGATTACGGCATCCCACAACGGGGCAGAATACAACGGACTTAAGGTATCGGGACGCGGGGCCATGCCGGTGGGATATGATAACGGGCTGAACGTGCTGGAAGAGTTTGTCCTTCATAAAAAACCCGTGAAGGCTGAAAAAAAGGGACTCGTTACGCCGCTGGATCTTAAAGAGGAGTATTTCACATTTCTCTCCTCTTATGTGCCGCAACTGAAGGGATTACGCGCGGGTATTGATGTTTCCAACGGGATGGCCGGCCTGTTTGTAAAAAGGCTCCTGGGAACAGACAACGTATTTTATATCAACCAGGAACTGGACGGGCGGTTTCCCAACCATGCCCCCAACCCGCTAGTTCCGGAAAACATAAAGCAGTTGCAGGAACTGGTCAGGAACAAACAATGCGACGTGGGTGTCATCTTTGACGGAGATGCAGACAGGGTAATGTTCACCGATGAGAACGGAGCATTCATTTCTCCCGATCTGATCATAGCCCTGCTGGGCCATCATTTCCTGGACGGCAAACCGGCCAGGGTACTGCAGGACATTCGTTCCTCCAAGGCTGTTGGAGAATACCTTTCCCCTATGGGTGCCCAGATGCACACCTGGCGTGTGGGAAGGGCTTTTGCTGCGCCAAGGCTCAAAGAGATTGACGGGTTGTACGGCGGGGAATTGGCCGGTCATTACTATTTCAGGGACTTCTTTTACTCTGACAGCGGACTGCTGGCTGCGCTACTGGTATTGGACGTTCTGGTGAAACTGGGAAAACCAATTTCGGAGATCATCCGTAGCATCAGAAAATACGAGAATTCCGGTGAGCTCAACTTCCGCATAGCACACAAACAGGAAGCCATGGATGCACTCAAAACACATTTTACGGCGCAGGAAATCCCCACAGCTTTTTTTGATTTTGACGGGTATCGCATTGAATTTCCCCAATGGTGGTTTAATGTCAGGCCTTCCAACACCGAACCTTACCTGCGTTTTATCGCAGAAGCGACAAACGGGGAGCTGTTGCAAAAAAAACTCGGCGAAATGCAATCGATCCTGAAACCTTATTTGTAAATTGCAATGAAAAGGTTTGTTACTCTGGATATTTTGCGCGGATTGTCCATTTTCGGAATGGTATTTTCGGCCATCATTCCCTATGGCGTCCTTCCGGCCTGGATGTATCACATTCAGACACCACCCCCGGATCATTTCCTGGATACGGCCAGTTACGGCCTGGGATGGGTAGATCTTGTTTTTCCCATTTTTATCTTTTGTATGGGAGCTGCAATACCGTTTGCTTTCAGGGCAAAATGGAAACGTTCGGGCCTGGATGTGCACCGTGACATGAAAGACATCGCGGAACGGTTTCTTATGCTGCTGGCTTTTTCATATTTATGTAACCTGTTGCAACCCTCTTTGCCGGGATACTGGTCAAAAGTCCTGATCCTTGCAGGTTTTGCGGCATTGTGGTTCATTTACGTGAAAGGCTCATCATTCAAATTACGTCTTGCCGGATGGGCAGTAGCCCTTGGTCTGCTGGCGCTCTATGCTTTTGTGTTTGATGTGCAGATGACGCTTTTCAGCCGGAATATCATTATTTTGCTGCTGGCCTTCTTATACTTGTTCGGGGCCCTTATTTGGTATGTCACCCGTGATTCTGAAAAGTGGCGGTTTGTTGCTTTCCTGGGTGTTGTAGCCGTAAGTCTTGTATCGCGTTTGCTGGGATTTGACCATGTTCTTTATGACAACAAAAACCTTTCATGGCTGCTGAACATGGAGGAGATCAATTTTTTGATGATACTGCTGCCGGCCACCTGGGTCGGGGACCGGTTGCTTCACATGCAGGAAGAACAAACAACGGAAATCCCCCGGGGAGGCCTTCTTACCCACCTTCTATTCTGGGGTATGTTCCTTTTGGTTGTGTGGATATGCATAAACAGCTATAACCGGTGGCTTTCAGATGGCAAATGGTTTTCTTTTTTTACCCTGCTATTACTCGTCTGGCTGATGAAAAAAAAGGCACCCCGATACCTTCCCCTGCTCTATCTGTCGGGTTTGCTTATTTTTTTCGGTCTGTGGATAGAACGTTTTGAACCGGGGCTTACAAAAGTTCCCTGCTCTTTTTCCTATTGTTTTGTGAGCGGCGGCGTTGCTATCCTTATGCTTATGTGGCTACATTACCTGTCGGAATTCCTCCCCCGCGGATTCCTTTCCGGAATATTTTCGGGAGCAGGAGCCAATCCGCTCATGAGCTATGTAGCACACGGCATGTTTGTTACACCTCTTATGAGGATTACGTATATAGAAGTATTGTATCGTTGGGCAAGACCTGCAGATTACCCATGGATTGGCACCCTGAGTGCGTTTCTGCTGGTGCTCTTTACTATGTGGCTGGTTTCCCTGGTCTCTAAAAAAAGGATTTACTGGCGTGCCTGAGCAGATAAAAACACTTTCCCTGGATAAGGAACGCATCCCTAAGCTCCTTTTCCGTTATGCCGCCCCGGCCATCATTTCAATGACCGCTGCCAGCCTTTTCAACCTGGCAGACGTCATCTTCATAGGACGGGGAGTCAATGCCATGGCTATTGCAGGTCTTTCTCTGACACTCCCCCTGATGAATATTTCAGCGGCCTTTGGTTCGTTAATTGGTGTGGGCGCCTCGACCCTGATCTCTGTCAAACTTGGTCAGAAAGACGTTCAAACAGCAGAGATAGCTTTGGGTAATGCTGTAACACTTAATTCTATTATTGGAATCATTTACACTATCGTCGCGCTCATTTTCCTGGACCCCGTGTTGTATTTTTTCGGAGCCAGCGAACAGACTGTACCTTTTGCCAGGGAATACATGCAGATTATCCTGGCGGGCAATGTGATCACTCATATATATTATGGTCTGAACGATAACCTGAGGGCCAGCGGATATCCCAAAAAAGCCATGGTTGCGACCCTTACCGCTGTGGCCATCAATATCATCCTGGACCCGCTCTTTATATTCGGATTCGGCTGGGGAATCCGTGGAGCTGCCGTGGCTACTGTACTGGCGCAGATCGTTGCTCTTGGCATTCTGCTGAACCATTATACCAGGAAACAATCCCTGCTTCATTTTAAAAAAGGCATTTTCATCATACGAAAAGGTATGCCGCGCAATATCATTTCCGTTGGGCTTGCCCCTTTTTTGATGAACGTTGTCAGCAGCCTGGTAATCATTATCATAAACCGTTCATTTTTTCGTTTCGGGGGTGATTATGCGGTTGGGGCCTATGGAATTGCCAACCGCATGATATCCTTCTTTATCATGATCATGTTTGGTTTTAACCAGGGAATGCAACCTCTGGTGGGGTTCAACTACGGGGCACGCCAATACAAACGGGTGAGCGAAATTTTTAAACTCACACTGCTCTGTTCTTTTTGTGTGAGTGTTCTGGCATTTATCATAGCGCAATTCTTCCCGGTTGTGGCCGTGAGCCTGTTTACGAATGATCCGACACTGGCCCGTCTTACGGTGGAAGGACTGCGCATTGATCTGGCTGTTTTTCCTTTGGTATCACTTCCCATGGTCACATCCACTTTTTTCCAGTCCATCCGTAAGCCCGGTAAGGCCATTTTCCTTTCACTCACACGTCAGGTTATATTCCTGATCCCCTCCCTGCTCATTCTTCCACGATTTTTTGGTGTAACCGGTGTATGGGCCAGTATGCCCGTATCTGATACAGCCTCGTTTATAGTGGCTGCAATACTCATAGCAAAACAATTGAAAGAATTCAGGAAAGATTATGAACTCAACGGATAACATAGTTGTTTCTCTTGGCCGCCAGATTGGAAGTGGCGGTTATCTGGCAGGAAAGATGATCGCCTCGGCCCTGGGCCTTATCTTTTATGATAAGGAACTTCTTTACTATGCAGCTAAAGAGAGTGGCATTTGTGAAGAGATTTTTGAAAATGCCGATGAAAAAGTTACCCGGGGCCTTTCTCGTGTTCTGAATGCCCATGATTTTCTGGGGGGAGCTTTTTTTGACCCTCTGAACGCAACCCTCTCCAGAGACAGGATATTCAGTATTCAGTCCGCGGTGATCCGCAAAATCGTTAATCAACAGTCCTGCCTTATCGTAGGACGCTGTGCCGATTATATCCTCAGGGATCATCCCCGCATGCGAAGTGTCTTCATACACGCATCACTTCCCTTACGCATAGCCAATGTGGCTGAACGCAGGGGCATTTCTCCGGAACAGGCAGAAGCATTCATCATAAAAGAGGAAAAGAAAAGGGCTGCTTATTACAATTATTTTACCAACAAGGAATGGGGAAAGGCCGATTCGTACCATTTTTCCCTGGACGCAGGCCTTCTGGGAATTGACAATTGTGCCCTGCTGGCAGCTCACCTGATCAAAGAAAGTCTGGGATAAAAGTATTGTGGGAATATTATTTTCTCTATCTTCGGCTGGATTTATAACAACCTGTCTATGAAAAAAATTAGAGATTCATTGCTTATTGTGTTGGCCGGAATTACAGCTACCGGTTGCCAGGGGAACTTCAGGAACTACGAAGGTTCGGAGCAGTTCAGGGAAGATGTGGCTGTTTTTGCCGATTTTGCTGTACGCAAACAATCCCTCACCCTATACTACCTGAAGGCCACTTCCGACGGATTTACCCGGGATATTCTGAAGGGAACCGTCAGCCAGTCGGAATACGACGAATTCTTTGGGATGGTTGCCGAAATGGCACCTTACATCAAGGAATACGAAAAGGCGATCAGTAACCTGGAGAAATCCGGGATCCTGACCAGGGTCAACACCAAAGGCTTCATAGGCTCAAGCACCAAATTCTTATCATGGGTCACCGGCAGCGGGGAAAGGAGCCGGGAACGTGTTCTGAAAGTGGCTTCGAATATACCACCTTCCGACCGCACAGAACTTTATAACAAACTCCGTCCCGATTGGAAAGCAAAAACTTCCAGTGAAAGTGATTTTTGGAAAAAACTGGAAAAGGGGGATTTCGATCACCAGGCCCCCCAGATGTTCAACGATTTCCAGCAGGACAACGAGGAATTCGGGACCACTTCGGCGGAGAGCGGTCTTACCATCCAGAAGATCTTTGTGGCCGAAGGAGCCAAAGGTGTGGAAACCGGAGCCGAGTTTATGGTAGATGCCATGCAGACTTCAACTTCAGGCGGGCTGAGTGCCTTAGATGTGGGGGAAATGACCCTGGATATTTACAATTCCAACTCAGAGGCCGACCCTACACAGATCGCACAAGAGCTTACCGCAGCGGTCAACTCCATGGATCCCGCGGATCCTACAGTAAAGGAAATGGGCGCGGGATATGCCACTAAAATGGCCACCATCATCAAGGAAGTCGTGGATGTGGCCAAAACAGACACGGAAAACGTTTCTGGAACAAACCGGTCCTTTGTCTTTGTGGAAGATGACGATGCCGGGAAAAAAGCCGACATTGTGATCGCCCAGAATCCCGAAAGCGCTTCTACTTCCATAGCCTCGATCTATGTGAGTATTGGCAATATCGTTGATGAGGGCAGGCAATTCATCTATAGCATATTGAACAAAGGTAAATGGCTGATCACGGCCGTAGATCCGGACGGGAACAAATCCACCCGCCAGGTGGACGTCCCGGCAGGGGATGTCCTAGTGGTAACACTGACAACAACGCCCCCAGCTGAAGATTCTGAAGAAGAAACTAAAGATGACTTTACCGACTGGACCGCATTGGTAGCACAGTATCCCGTTTTGAATGCATATCCTGCATTTTCAGGATCATTGACGTTCCTGGATTACACCACTGACAACCTGTTTTATGAAGAAGTCAAGATCAGGGCCAGGACCAGTGATGTCGATAAATATATTAACACGATCAAGAAAAAAGGATACAAGAAGGAGGAAAATAAGGAGATCGTATCTTATATGAGCCCGAACAGAATAGGTGACTACTGGCGGTATGTCCAGTTATTTGAATCCGGCGTATCGGGACAGACAGACGTAAGGTTCTTTAATTTAAAATAAAGTATTACAATCCCTCCGGCAAAACAAACTCAATGGATGTATTGCTGTGATTGATTTTACGGATGAAATCTCCGTGAAAAGGTAACAAGGTACGCGTTCCGTCTTCGAATTCCAGCTCCAGGCAGGGATTCCCCGGATAATCAAAGAATCCGGAAACGGTTCCCCTGCGTTTTTCCTCTCCTGTGGTTATTGCCTGGAATGCATACCCGACCAGCACGGATCCTCCGCTCAGG
Organism: Bacteroidales bacterium UBA5226; assembly: GCA_002409325.1. Lineage (GTDB taxonomy): Bacteria > Bacteroidota > Bacteroidia > Bacteroidales > UBA932 > DMER64. Next base: position 101,917 of record DHUU01000014.1, read on the forward strand.
GGCTCTTCCTCACGTGTCTTGTACAGGATGGTCTTCCCCACCCATTCAGCTGCCAGGTTTTCGGACAGAAAATTCTCAAAACAGACCATTGCCTGATCGTTTCCGCGATAAGCAATGGATGTAAAATAAAAAGGAACCGGTATCCCATCCAGATGGATGAATACCGGTTCTTCTTTGTTCAATTGGTCAATAATGTTTTGGGGAACATCAGGTCGGAATTTTATTATAAGTTCTCCTCCCCTGCCGAAGGTTTTCCTCACTGTTGCCAGTGGCAGAAACCTTTCTTTTTTTCCCATGTCATTATTCGGTTGCAGCCTGGTCTTTATCTTCCTCTGCTTCAGGAACTGCTGTTCCTTCAATTTCAGCAATAGTTACTTCTGCTTTGGCAGCGGCTGCAGCTGCTGCGGCAGCCAGCCTGGCGGCTGCTTCTTCACGCTTTGCCAATAATGCAGCGGCACGTTCCTTATTAACGCCGGCTTCTGCTTCCAGGCGTTTTTTCATTTCCGTGCGTGTCTCTTGTTCAAGTTTGCCTTTCTTTGCGGCAACCTTGGCTTCTTTTTCCTGCATCCAGGCATCCCATTTTGTATCTGCCTGCTCCTGTGTCAAAGCTCCTTTGGTCACACCTTCCTTCAAATGTTTTTTCAACAATACTCCTTTATAGGAAAGAAGCCTGCGGGCTGTAAGTGTGGGTTGTGCCCCATTATTGAGCCAGGTAAGGGCCTTTTCGGCATCCAGCTGGATCTTTGCCGGGTTAGTGTTGGGATCATAGGTTCCCAGGGTTTCTATCAACCGGCCGTTACGGGGAGCCCTTGAATCGGCAACTACAATGTGATAATAAGCGTAGTTCTTTTTGCCATGGCGTGCAAGACGAATTTTTACTGCCATAAATTTGTTTTTAAGTTAATGAATTGTGTTAACTTCCTTATCTTCCCGAGAAAAGGTCCGCAAAGATATAAGTTTTTACGGTTATGGCAAAATTTTTATCTACAACGGTAAATTCTGTCGTTGTTGCGGGAATGGTTTACAGGATATCGGCCTTCGTTGCCTCTGTAAGGCAATGTTTCATATACCCTTTTCTGTTCAGGTGTTAACAACTGTTTCACCTGATCCCGGTATGCTTCCATTCTCCCTGGATCAGAAAGAGAGTTTGAGTCTAATAAAAATATTACGCCCCGGTTCCACGCTAACGTCTCCCCGGTTGGTAGAAAGGTGGTTGGTGTAACGGTTATTGGTGATATTGTCAATACCGGCAAAGCCTTGTATTTTCATAAAACCCAGATCAAAGAATTTTGTGTTTAAAGCAAAATCCAGCCGGTAGTATCCTGCCGTTTCTTTTTCTCCTTCTGCGATCTTATTCTGTGTTGCTGCGCCAAATACGGAAAATTCAACAGAACCCAACCCGGAATAAGTATAGCGGAGTCCGGCCCTTCCGTTTAAAGGGGGTATGAGAGGAAGGTTGCCTTCTGTTTCGAGTGCCATCCCGCGTACGTAAGCCCCGGATCCGAAAAACACAAAATCATGGCTGAAATTGTAGGCAAATTTTAAGTCCACACCGTAAAGAAGGGCCTTTCTTACGTTGGCATTGACAAGCGCAGGAATGGTATCGGGCTTTGAATCGGCCGTAAGCCTGAAGACAAACTCACCCGGTGTCTCCACTATCATATTGTTAAGGTGGTTGATGAAAATTCCTGCCTGCAGGTTGAATTTTGATTTCCACACCCTGATCCCCAGGTCTGCCGAATAGGATTTTTCCGGTTTGAGGGTTGGATCTCCCAGGCGGACAAAATTACCCAGGTCTATATATTTGAACCTCTCTTCCAGAGAAGGCGCCCTGAAAGCCCGGGCAAGGTTGAGTGACAAATCTGTGTTCCCGGACAATTTATAGAGAAAACCAGCATTGGCGCTCCAGGATAAATTGTATTCCGTCCCTTTTTCAAATGTAATACGCTGGGTGGGGGGATTGTCATTCCTTTCTCCGTTCATGATGATGTAATCCACATCATATCCCTCCTGGTTTTTAATCCGGATCCCGTCAAAACGGCCGCCCAGGATCATAGTCAGCCGGTTGTCCATCAAGCGTGTCTCATTCTGGAAAAACAACCCGGCACTGCTGAAGCTTGATTCAGGTATGGGCGTTTCACCACGAACCACATTGTTGGTCTTAATTATATTGCCGGCCGGATTCAGGATGTCAATCCGGATGTGCTTTTCCCTTCCGGTACGCAGCTTGCGGCCCCATACATCCACACCGGCAATGAGCGTATTGCGCTCAGACAGATCCCAGATCCCCTGCAGCTGAACCCCGTTGGTCAGGTGATATCCCGTAGGGTAAAACACTTCCGGAGTGGTACGCTGGACATTCCCGTTGGGCAGGCTGGCCTGAGTTACCGTGTTTGGTTCCATCATTACCTCGCGGGCGATGTATTGGGTGAAATACTTCAACTCCAGGGCGGTCCATTTTTGGGTAATGTTGGATATCCTGTAACTGGCCGACAATAAATGACGGCCTATGTCGGTATAGGTGGCTTTTGCAGGCCCCGGAAAGGCATCCCCTCCGGGAACGCCCACATCCCAGGACCAGTTGCGCTGGTACTGGATTTTAAACATATGGTTAGCAAGAGGCTTGACACCCAGTTTTGCCGAGATGTTGCTTGTGTTATACTGGCTGTTTGGCAATATGCCGTCCGGGGTGCGCAGATTTCCTGCCTTTGCATAGGTGCCGCCCAGGTTCAGATACCATTTGCGTGAACCCGCGCTGACCGAAGCATGATTTGAAAACAAATGGTTGACAGAGGCATACCCCGAGATAACATCGGCCGTAACATAAGGTTCCCTTCCAAAATGCCCCTGTTTGGTTATGATATTCACTATGCCGCCCATGGCTCCCGTTCCGTAAAGGGACGATTGGCCCCCCTTGATGACCTCCACCCGCTCTATGTCATTAACGTCTACCATGCTTAGCGAGGCGGTCAGATCGGTGGCCGTCTCTACCCGGTTCCCGTCAATGAGGATAACCAGCCGTTCTTCATTAAAACCGCGGACATTGATGTTCGTCGCCCAGACCCCGTCTCCTCCCCGCGAAACACCCGGTTCTTCCTCCAGGACATTGGCTATTGTAAATGCCGAACGTTTTTGATATAACGAAGAATCCACCACAACCATGGATGTTGGCAGGTTCCTGATTTGTCTGTCAATCCGCAGGCTGGTCACCACAATCTCACCCAGTGGAACCGGCATGGTGTCTTTCTGTTCCTGCCCAAAGGCAGCCACCGGGAATAAGGCAGCCATTAAAAGGGCTGCAGCAAAAGGGAGTGCAATTTTTCTCATTTTATTAATTCTTCAATAATACCGACTTGACCTGAATGCCGCTCAACCGGCCCAGCTGGCCGGTCAGTGCACCTATCTGATCTGTGGTACCTTCAAGAATCAGGGAGATGAGATTTATGCCATTACTCCGCGGAAGGCCTTGCCTTCCCAGAATGATGCCTCCATGTTGCGAAAGGATGTCGTTTAGATGGGCGACCTCCTCGTGGCAGTTGATTTGAATGATTACTGTACCTACTCTCTTTTCCATCAGAATACCTCCGAATCAGATTGGTTATTATTTGAGTTTTGTGCCGTCCTTGAAAAGGAACATCCTGTTCTCAGTACGCGCACGATTTTCACTATTTGTGCCACAAAGATAAGACAATTTTTCCATCTGCCTTAAAATGTTGTATTTTTGTTAAAATTTTACATCATGCGATTGCCGGCAATTATATGCATATGTTTTTTACTTATAGGAGGTTGTGGAAATCCTTCCGGCGGGGAAAAAAAGGCTGCCCCTTTCACCATCGCCACGCTTAAGGGACCTTCTTCCATGGGCATGATACGGCTCATAGACAGCCTGGATCTTCTTGCAGACGCCGGAATCAAGGTCAGGATCGTAAACGAGCCCCTGCAGGTGAGGAAAATGATGCTTGACGGCACAGCAGACTTTGCCCTGCTGCCCACAACCATGGCGGCCATAGTCTATAATAAGGGGCTTGATTACAAACTGTCAGCCATCCCTGTCTGGGGAACGCTCTATCTCTTTGGCCGGGACACATCCATAACATCCTGGGAAGATCTCAGGCATAAGACAGTGTACGTGATGGCGCGCGGAATGACTCCCGATGTGCTGTTCCGCTACCTGCTGCAAAAAAACGGGATAGATCCCCTGAAGGACATTATACTGGATTACCGGTTTCCCTCCCATATTGATCTGGCCAACGCCGTAGCCTCGGACCAGGCCTCCCTGGGCGTGATCTCGGAACCCATGGTTAGCCAGGTGATGCACCGCAATAACAAGGTAAAGATGCTGTTCGACCTCAACCAGGAATGGCTTTCAGCACAAGGGTTCCCCATCCCACAGACAGCCCTGATGGTCAAAGCTTCTGTTATCCGGAACAATCCCGCTCTGGTGGAAGAGGTTCTGGATGCCTATGAAAGGTCTGTGGAATGGGTAAACGGTCACCCCGACAGCGCCGCTGTGCTAATAGCCAGACACCGGATACTGGACGATCCCCGGATTGCGTATCAGGCCATCCCCAGATCGGGACTTAAGCTGGTCAGGGCGGCCGCCATAAGTTCTCAGATAACGGATTATCTCTGGATTTTTTATCAAATGAACCCCCAGATCACAGGAGGAAAAATGCCGGATGAAGGCTTTTATTACTAAAAAAAAGATTCTGACCGTAGCTTCAATCGCCATGATGCTGGTTGCATGGAAAGTGCTGGCACTTGCTTTCAACGCTCCTTCCATAATTCCCCACCCGGAAACTACCTTTCTGGCCGTTATCAGGATTTTTGCCGAGCCGGGCTTTCTGGCCGTTGCAGGGAGCACCGTACTCCGGGGGCTAACCGGCTTTGTCATCTCGGGTATCCTGGGCATCCTGGCCGGAATTCTGGCAGGGATCAGCCCCGGATTCAACACCTTCATAACCCCTATGCTGGTCTCTGTACGTTCCATCCCCGTTATCTCACTTATCCTGCTTGCTTTGATCTGGTTCAGCGCTGGTGCGGTCCCGGTTTTCATCGCTTTCCTGACCATGTTCCCGTTCATCTGCACCAATGTTTCTGACGGTATCAGAAGCGTGGATCCCGGACTGGTGGAAATGGCCCGGTTCTATAGAGTGGACAAAGGAAGGATCCTTACCGGGGTGTATATTCCTGCGGTTATTCCTTTTATCATTTCCGGGGCGTCGAGTGCCATGGGGATCGGCTGGCGCGCCATTATCATTGGCGAAGTCCTGAGCCAGCCGCAGTACGGCATAGGAACCAGACTTCAGACCGCCCAGTCATTTCTGAACGTCGAGGCGGTTATTGCCTGGACATTGATTGCCGTGGTAATCAGTTTTATATTTGAAAAACTGATACGCTGGGGAGAACATCATATTACTGCTTGGCAAACCGGATCATGAGCCTGTATATAAATAATCTGAGCAAGAGTTATAAACAGCCTGTCTTCCGGGATTTTTCCATTTCATTTCCGGAAGACACCATCACCTGCCTGCTGGGACCGTCGGGTTGCGGAAAAACCACCCTGCTCAACATCATTGGGGGGATCATCCCACCCGATAGTGGCTCGCTTGAAGGCTTTGACAATAAAGCGTTTTCCTACGTGTTCCAGGAGCCCCGCCTACTGCCCTGGAAAACGGTGACCGAAAACATTGAGTTTGTGCTCAAGCGAGAATTGCATGCCCGAGAGCGGCAAAAACAGGCCGAAGACCTGATTCGGCAAGTGGAGTTGCACGGTTTTGCCGGTTATTATCCCTCCCAGCTGAGCGGAGGCATGCGTCAAAGGGTTTCCATTGCCCGGGCCTTTGCCATTCCCTCGGACATCATACTTATGGACGAACCCCTCAAGGGGCTGGATGTTTCCCTGAAAAAAAACCTGATCAAATGGTTTCTGGATATCTGGAAAGCAGACAGACGAACGGTCATATTTGTAACCCACGATGTAGAGGAAGCGCTGCTGCTCGGAGACCGGGTAGTAGTTCTGAGTCAGGCTCCGGCCCGGGTTTTAACCCATATGGCTATTGAAGAGCCGTCCGGAACAAGGGAGTTGGAATCTGCACTCCTTAAAACAAAAAAACAGAGCCTAATGGAAGCTCTGGACAAAAACAATTTGTCGGGGTGAAAGGACTCGAACCTTCGGCCTCCACGTCCCGAACGTGGCGCGCTAGCCAACTGCGCTACACCCCGAATCATCAAGGCTGCAAAGGTAAATAAAATATTTAATTTCCTATCTTTGATTTATGAAGCGTCTTTTTCCCGTTTTACTGGCATTTTTCCTGGTTGTTGGCTGCTGCCGGAACCAGAGACATTCTCGTAATCCCTACAACCTTCCTATTGCCAACACAATGGAAATGTACCTGGAACAGGTAGCTGAAAATCCGGACACCCAATTGGTAGACCTGGAAGAGATCATACCAGGGATTGCCTTGTATATAGCTTATGCAACTGAAAATAACTTTACCGGAGTACCTATCTATACCTCACCCAAGGCCTTTCTTTGTCGCCCGGTGGCCATGGCACTAGCTGCAGCACAGGATTCCCTGAAAAGTATCGGTATGGGTTTCAAGGTCCTGGATGCCTACCGTCCTTATGCGGGCACTCTTTATTTCTATAAGGTCTATCCCGACACCACTTTTGTTGCCAGTCCCCTCAGCGGTTCCATTCACAACCGCGGAGCTGCCGTAGATCTGACACTTATACGGCTGGATACCGGTCAGGAACTGGAAATGCCTACTTTGTTCGATTCGTTTTCGGATACGGCATCCCACACATTCACGGACCTTCCGGAAAATGTTCTGGAAAACAGGGCCCTGTTGCGGGGAATCATGGAAGCCTACGGGTTCCATATCTATGAACCGGAATGGTGGCATTACAATTTTACCAATGCACGTTCCTATCCGCTCAGGGATATTGCCTTTGAAGAACTGATGAAATAGGAAGAGGTGGAGCCTCGTGCGTGCTGCTAAAGCCACATGGAACTGAGAGCCTCGGTAAAAAGAAAAAGCGCTCCTTTCCATGTGGCGGAAGCGACTTTGAGCCAAAAAAACACTATGTGAGGGAGAACGTCAGGACTAAAGCAGTTTTTCAGGCATCAGAAACCAGAGTCCTATCCAGAAGAGGAACCTGAGCGCTTTACCAATAAACATGAGAATGGCCGTTCTCCAGAACGGGATTTTGTAAAAGCCCAATCCAACGGCAAAGACATCTCCAACTACAGGCAGCCAGCACAACAGGGCCACCAGGTTGCTCCATTTGAGGATCATCCGTTGCTGTTTTTCCAGTTTTTCTCTTTTTATACGAAGCCATTTTTCTATCCATTCCCATTTACCCAGATACCCCAGACCATAACAGGTAAAACTCCCCAGACTGTTGCTGGTGGTTGCCAGAGCAAAACAAATCCAGGGATTGCCTCCGGCCAGGAGCATTGCTATCAAAAGAAATTCAGAACTGAACGGGATGATGGTCGAGGCCAGAAATGACCCGATAAACAACCCCAGGTAGCCCCATTCCAGCAAAAAATCCATTTACTTGTTTTCTTTCTCTGGTAATCTTTTATTTTTCCTCAATGCCTCGCTGATAATATATTCCAGTTGGCCGTTAATGCTACGGAAATCATCTGCCGCCCATTTTTCAAGTGCGGCCCATGTCTCTGCATCAATGCGTAACACAAACGATTTTTTCATTTACTGGTAAAGGCTTCCTGTATTGATGACCGGACTGGCCGCCCGGTCAGAAGTCAACACAACCATCAGGTTGCTGACCATGGCTGCTTTTTTGTCCTCGTCCAGTTCTATGATATCTTTTTCTGACAACTGCTGCAGGGCCATTTCCACCATACTTACGGCTCCTTCCACGATCTTGTGGCGGGCAGCAACAATGGCCGTTGCCTGCTGACGTTGCAGCATGGCGCTGGCGATTTCGGGTGCATAGGCCAGGTAACTAATTCTTGCCTCTATTATTTCAATGCCGGCGATATTCAATCTGTCGGAAAGTGACACCTCAAGAAGATCATTTACCTCTTCCCCTCCGGAACGAAGGGTTATATCTGCACTCTCATCCTCCAGGTCATCATAAGGGTATGAACCGGCCAGACTCCTGATGGCTGCTTCCGATTGTATGTCCACAAACTTTTCATAATTGTCTACAGCAAAACAGGCCTTGAAGGTGTCTTTGACCCGCCATACTAAAACAACCCCAATCATGATGGGATTGCCCATTTTGTCGTTGACCTTTATGGGGTCGCTGTTCAGGTTGCGGGCTTTGAGGGATATGTTTTTTCTTACTATGAAAGGATTGATCATAAAAAAGCCGTTATCCACCACAGTCCCTATGTATTTCCCGAAAAACGTGAGTACCTTGCTTTCATTGGGATTGATAACCATAAGACCAAACATGGAAATAAAAGAAGCCAGTGTTATGGTCAACAGAAGATACCAGGCCGGGGTCCACCCCAGTGACTCTGTAAATATAATGGGCAGGGCGATCCCTGCTGCAAAACCGAGAATTGACAGTACAAGCATCAGCCATCCATTCCCCGGCTGAATGTATTTTTCCTGAATGTTTTTCATTTTCCAAAATTTTTTATTGATATTATTTTGATATCACAAAGATATTAAAACTTTGAAATAAACAAAAATATTGTTTACTTTTTATAATTAAGTTTGGCACACTGTTTGCAATCTTATAGGACAGATAGTTTTTTTCATCTATTAGGTTTTAGGTTAAATGGGTCAGGACAGATAACGCTTCTAGTTGTCTGTCCTTTCTTTATCCAGGCGCAGTGCCCCTGTGTAATCTTCCTGGCTGTTGCAATTCTCAAATAAACATAGCTCCAGAAACCGGGTCATGGCAAGGCGGCTCAGTTCCTGGTGTGGTCTGGCTTCCCGTATTGCGGCATACGTATCCCTGGGGGCTTCAGAAAAGGCAACAATCTGGTCCCAGTTTTCGGGTGTGCCAATAGAGACGAAACAGGATCCTTCCATTTTTTTATAGGGCCAGAAGGTATATCCGATATTGTTGTCTTCCATTACTTTGCATAACTCTTCCATCCACTCCAGAGTGTTGTGGCCAATTTCGCCCATGTACATGGGCAGGCCTGTTTTGTCTCTGAAATCAATAAAATGCGTTATAGCTTCTGCTGTAGCATCACCGCCATAACGGTGGCAGGAGTACATGATCTTTTTATCGAATGTCCAGTCGGTAAACGGATCAAAGTTGCTGTTCCATTGCGGGGCCCCCAGGATCACAATGTGGTTGGTATCTGCTTTGCGGATTTCGGCCACTGCCCTTTTGTACAAAGGTTCCAACATGGTGTTTAAAGAATCCTTGTTGTCGAAGTACGGGGCTATGGGCTCGTTCAGCAGGTCATAACCCAGGATGACCGGTTCGTTTTTGTATTTTTCGGCTATCCTGACCCAGATTTCACAAAAAAGTTGCTGACTGGTTTCACTTCCAAAAAGCCAGGGATACCCGTGGCTGTCGTCAATATTGTCTCCGGTTTGTCCTCCAGGGGCATCATGCATATCCAGGATCACATGCAATCCTTCCCTGCGGCACCAGGCCACAACGCTGTCAATGCGGTCAAACCCGTCCTGTGCAGAGGTAAGCCCCATATAATCTTCATCTGTAAACAATTTGTAATGAAAGGGCAGTCGAATTGTGTTGGCCCCGGTGGAAGCTATGTGTGCAATGTCTGCATGTGTTATGTACCGGTCCTTGAAGGTCTTCCAGAATTCAGCAGTAAAATCCGGGCCTGCCAGCTCACAGAACATCCTGTCTATCCATCCTGCCGAGTTGGTTTTCCTGAAACCGAACATATATCCCTCCGGATTGAGCCAGTTTCCCAGGTTGGTGCCCTTTATAAAAAAACGCTCCCCGTGCAGCAGCAGGTCGGGACCGTCAATTTTTATAAAATCCTCATAAGAAACATACTTTTTTGGGGCGTTGCAGCTGAACATCAACAGCGCCAATCCATACAGGAAAAACCTTTTAATCATATTTGTGCTAGCTTTTTATCTATTGGTAAAGGTAAAATTTTATATCTTGCAAGCCAAAGTATATGAAGAATTTTCAAACACCCCTCCAGTGCCTGTTTTTAGCCGCTACCCTACTGGTATCTGCCTGCACCAGGATCCCTGATCCTCCCGAAGAAGAAAAAGATCCTGAACTCCTGGGCATATCTGTTGACAAACAGCAGGTTATCTTACCGGCACAAGGTACTGCCATCCTCCTTTTGCAGGTAGATGAACCCGGTTTTGTTTTCAATTATGATATCACCTCTACGCAATGTCAGGTAGAATTGCGTGTCCAGGGCACAACCAGTCAGCCCGAGTGCTACGCCATTCAAAGCATTGTGCCGGGGCAAAATATAGGCTCTTACCAAATCCATCTGAAGGATAAGGGGATTCGCCTGACCTACAAAGAACAGGTGGTCCTGTGCCTGATTACCTCCCGGGCCGGTTATGGAAAGACCATGATTACAACAAGGGCCTTTGAAGTGATCAGTTCCCTTAGCCAGGCTGGGATCTCGGCCTTTTCCTTTACAAAATCACAGAATCCCGCTCTGGATGCAGATGTGGAGCTGAAGATCATTTCTACTGAAAAAGTGTATGTTAACAAAATCGAAGGCAATATTCCCTGCTGGCTGGATAATCTGAATCTGACTGCAACCTTTACCAGCGGAAATCCTGTCAAGGTAAACGGGGTTGTTCAGGAAAGCGGGAAGACGGTCAATGATTTTTCCAAACCGGTGGAATATTCGTTGCTGACCAATGAAGGTATCCTGCTTACCTATACGGTGGAAGTGGACCTTTTTACCGGGCTGCCTGTAGTGATTATAAACACAGAGGGTGGACAGCCTGTGACTTCCAAAGAGGACTGGATGAATGCAACCATACGTATCCAGGGGATACAGCTGTTTGAAGACCTTCCCGAAATGGTGACCGAAATCAGGGGTCGCGGAAACACCACCTGGTACTGGCCAAAAAAACCCTACGCCCTGAAACTTGAGAGTAAAACATCGCTACTGGGCATGCCTAAACACAAACGGTGGGTCTTGCTGGCCAATTTCATGGACCGTACCATGCTGCGCAACCGCATTGCTTACAGGATAGCCCAGTCTACTTCTCTGGCCTGGACTCCCCGCAACGAAATAGTGGAACTTATATTCAACGGCCGCCACCAGGGCAATTACATGCTGATTGAACAAATCAAGGAAGACAAGAACCGGGTGGACATTGGAGATGACGGATACATCCTGGAGCTGGATTTTCATTTTGACAATCTGGTTCAGTGGATATCCCCGCACGGGGAGAGCATACAGCAGGGCGGAATCCCCTTTGCGGTCAAATTCCCCGATGAAGAGGAAATAACGCCGGCACAGGTGGACTGGATAAAAAACTACATAGACCAGACCGGACAGGCCATTTACGGGCCCGGCTTTACAGATCCCCAGAACGGTTACCGCAAATTCCTGGACACGCAGTCTTTTGTGGATTACTGGCTGGTCTTTGAATTGTGTATCAACCATGAACTGGCCAACCCTGGCAGTGTCTATATGTACAAAGACGGGGATACCAAGCTATTTGCAGGTCCCACCTGGGATTTTGACTGGGGAACCTTCTCTTTCCAGGCTTCTCCCCAGGCCAAAGGCAAACTCTTCATGACAGAAGCTATCTGGTACAAACAGCTTTTCAAAGACCCTGAATTCCGTGCCCTGGCTAAAGAACGCTGGAATGCACTCAAAGGAAAATTTGACCAGATCCCGGCATTCCTGGATAGTGAATACGAGCGCCTTGCCCTTTCGGCAGAATTGAACTTCAAAATGTGGGACCCTGCCGAGTCCCGGAATATGAACGGGGGGCAACTTATAAACGGTGACGAATATTTATCCTATTCCTCGGCCGTGGAACGCATGCGCAATATACTGATTGAACGCATCCAGACACTCGATGAAAAAATCAATACTTTCTAAATAACCTGTAAATTATGAAATCCCCCAAGACCCTCCTTATGCTGGCCATTCTGGCCTTTTCCCTGCAACCGGTAACGGCACAGCGCCGTCCCCAGGAACAGAACAACAACCAGACCGAGAACAAATCCGACTCAAAGACAGAGTCCAAAGACCCCGCCAGGCTGGAAGAATTCATTAAGGCAGAAACTGCTGTAATGGAAGGAATGACCCCGGTTTATATTCAGGATAATAAATATTTCATCGGGATTCCCGACTCTCTTATAGGCAGGGATATCCTTATGGTAACCCGCATGGCAGAAACACCTGCCGGATTCCGTGCTAATTTCTTCGGATATGCCGGTGACCAGATCAACAGCGGCATGTTGCGTTTTGAAATGGGCCCCAATAACAATATTTTTCTTACCAAAGTACTTGCCCGCGAACAATCCATGGACTCCACCCAGGCCATGTATTATAACGTGGTACGCTCTAACAGGCCGGCCATCATTGCTTCCTTTGACATCAAAGCCCTGAATGCAGACAGCACCCTTTCCCTTATTGATGTTACAGATCTGGTGAAAGGCGACAACGAAAGCCTATATTTCAGCAAAAGGCAGAAGAAATCTTCCAAAATGACCAACCTTCAGAACGATAAATCCTATGTAAAAAGTGTCAAAACTTTTCCCATCAATACCGAATTGCGCAGTATTAAATCATTTACCCATCAGGACAACGACGATCCGCTCACTTTCGAGCTCAACTGTTCCCTGGTACTGTTGCCCAAAGAACCTATGCAGCCCCGGTATTTTGATGAACGTGTAGGCTATTTTACTTCCAATTATACCGATTTTGATAAAAATCCGCAGGGAATAAAACCAGTGCGCATGATAGCCCGCTGGCGCCTGGAACCAAAACCGGAAGACCTGGAAAAATATAAAAAGGGGGAATTGGTGGAACCCGCAAAACCTATCGTGTTCTACATAGATCCCACCACGCCAAAAGAATGGGTACCTTATCTGATCCAGGGCGTGAACGACTGGCAGCCCGTCTTTGAAAAAGCAGGCTTCAAGAATGCCATCTATGCACTGGAAGCACCCTCCCCGGAAGAAGATCCTTCCTGGAGCCTGGAAGATGCCCGCAACTCGGCCATTGTCTACAAACCATCCACCATAGCCAATGCCAGCGGGCCCCACGTGAGCGATCCCCGCTCGGGAGAGATCATCGAAAGCCACATCAACTGGTACCACAACGTAATGAGCCTGGTGCACAACTGGTATTTTGTGCAGTGTTCCGCTGTGGATCCGCAGGCACGTTCCATGACCTTCCCCTCCGAATTGATGGGACAACTCATTCGGTTTGTATCTTCACACGAGGTGGGACACACGCTGGGATTGCGTCACAATTTTGGGGCAACATCCTATTATTCCACAGAACAACTCAGAAACCCCGAATTCCTGCGCGCCAACGGGCATACCACCTCCATCATGGATTATTCCCGGTTCAATTTTGTTGTTCAGCCCGGGGACAATATTCCGACCGATCTGTTGTATCCCCGCTTAAGCCATTACGACTACTGGGCCATTGAATGGGGTTACAGGCGTTTTTACCAGTTTGCCCAGGCACAGCAGGAAATCCCCTATCTGAACCAGTGGGTTATTGAAAAAACCGGGGATCCCTACCTTAGGTTCAACGGCGGTGCCGAATCGGGCCTTAACGATCCACGCGCCCAGGCGGAAGATCTGGGAGAGAACCAGATGGAAACATGCGAACTGGGGATCAGGAACCTGAAGGTCATTGTGCAGAACCTGCCTGAATGGACCAAAGTCCCCAATGAGAATTACCGGGGACTCTCCACATTATACCCCCAGATAACTTCACAGTTCAGCCGCTATTTAGGCCATGTTTCCAGTTGGGTGGCCGGTGTCTATACAGACGCCAAAACGGTGGAACAGGAAGGCCCCGTTTATGTACCTGTTCCCAAAAACAGGCAGAAAGAGGCCATGGCGTTTCTGAACCGCCATATTTTCACAACCCCGCTATGGCTGCTTCCGGACTACCTCTCGGAACTTCTTCCCTCAAGCCGTCTGACCGTTATGGAGAACATACAGAAAGGTGCCATTAACGGCCTGCTCAACGTCAATGTGCTGGTACGCATGCTCCGGGCTGAAGAACAGCTGGGCACCTCCACCTACAGTGCAACAGAGTTCTTTGAGGACATGAACGGGTATGTTTTTGGCGATTACGGGCAGACAGACATCTACCGAAGGAGCCTTCAGAACATCTATGTCAATACACTGTGCAAGATCATCAAACCGGATGAAGAAACGGGCAGTGACTTGCTCCCGGCCATGCGTAGAATGACTGTTTCCATAGAAAACAACGATGTGAAAGCCCTGGTCTCGGCCGAGCTGGAAACCATTGCAAAAAAACTCAAACGCGGCCGGGGAGACGACCGCTCCCGCGCTCATTACAATTACCTGCTTAAAACCATAGAAAACCTGTAGTGAACTATACTCATATTGTATTTGATGTAGACGGCACCCTGCTGGATACAGAAAAGACAGGGATGATATCCCTGCAGCAAACTGTGCGGCAGTTACTGGGCCGGGAAATGTCGCTGGAGGAATTATATCCCTATTTTGGCATCCCCAGCTGGGAAGCCGTGATTAAGCTTGGATTTGAGGATCCCCACAACGCGGCAATAGTCTGGGAGGATCATTTCCAGGAGCTGGTACATCTGACGGTTCCTTTCCCCGGTATTGAGCAGACACTGGAAAGGCTGCACAAAAAGGGCATCGTCCTGGGGGTGGTCACTTCGCGAAATCGCGCAGAATTTGAATCTGACCGTTATCTGGCCCGTTGGAAACACTTCTTCACAGTGACCGTCTGTGCAGAAGATACCCCCGCACACAAGCCTGCTCCCGATCCCATGCTGGCATTCATTTCCCGGACGGGAGCCGACCCCTGCGGTGTATTATTCGTGGGCGATACGTATTACGATCAGCAATGCGCTCACACAGCCGGCACTTCTTTTGCACTGGCTACCTGGGGGAGTCGCAACGGAAAAGACATTCCTGCTGAACATTACTTGAATCACCCCGCAGATCTTATTACCTGACTGGTATGATAAAACGGTTTTTCTGGCTTATTCTGTTCATCCCGTTCCAAGCTACGGGACAGGATACAGACCATCCTGCCACATCGCTGGCCCGCATGCAAGAGGCTTTCCGCGTGGAAGCCTCAAAGACGGATTATAAGCAGATGATCTCCCTGATGGACAGCATGATCACTATGGAAACAGCCATAGACCGCAAAGCCCGTCCCCGCCTGCTCAAGACATATACAGATTATGCCCCGCTCTTTGGAAAGAGCCCGGAAGGGCAGGTTGTACATCACTTGTACATGCACACCCGGTTTCCCGAAAGCCGGGATACTTACGGTATGATCCTCCCTTGCTCAGGCCGGGTTATGACGGGAGTGCCGGCAGCACCTTACCAGGAATTGTTGCTGGACCGGGGTATCGTATATCCCTGCAATGATCTTTATGAGCTGGCGCTATTTGTCCTGGAGGATTACGATGCATTGGTCAGCCTGCTGGAAGGTGGCCGGGGCAACCTGCCGCATAATTTGATAGCCGCCCGTTTTTTGCGCACATTGTCAAAGCCTTTACAACCGGAAGAAAAAATGGCGGGGCTGGACAGCCTGATCCTGGAATTTCCCCTGACAGAACCCATCCCGTACGTTTACCTGGAGAAGGTCCGGCTTCTGACAGAAAAGCAACAGTACGGGGAAGCCCTGCTGCTAAGCCGCCAAACTATCCGGCAGTTTCCAAAAAGCCCGGCAAGGCAATCCCTGAAAGAACATGTTGATTATCTTACAGAACCCTCCCTTCTGATCGTGGTAAATAAACAAGTTTACCCATATGCCCCAATGCAGGTCATGATTACCCGCAGGAACATTTCCGGTTACAGACTGGAAATCAGGGAAGAGCGAGGGAAACGCATCCCGGGTGTAAGAAAGAGCGGGATGGCTGCTCCTGTTTATGAACCGGTTACCGACACACTGACCCTATGGCAGGCACCTGCTCCGGGGTCATATCGTCTGCGTGTTAAAAAGGGCAGGACAAAAATTGAAACCTTCTTTTACAGTGGTACGGTGGCCTCTATGTTCCGCGCGTTACGCAATACGGGATACGTGTATGCGACCGATCTGAAAACCGGGAAACCTCTGGACAAGACAGAGGTCAGGTTTGTCAAGGACCTCAGACCATCCTTTTCCTTAGACATGGATGGATTCACTCCCGTGGATGTCCGTACCGGCGAATCTTTCCGCTTATCCCCTCCTACCGCCCTGAAAGCGGTACCGGATACTTTTTCGGTCCCGCTCACCATACATCCCTGGGATTTGAGTTACGGGAGCCCTTCCGATATCACTACATCGGCGGCCATTTTTACTGACCGGAAGCTATACAGGAAAGAAGACACCCTCTTTTTCAAGGGCATTGTAACCCGTTACAGCAACAAAAAGTGTGAACCGGAGAAAGGAAAAAGTTATACGGTCGTCTTGCGCAACAATGTCAGTTACCGCGACACCCTCTATTCCGCAGATGTAGTGACAAACCAGTACGGATCTTTCAGCGGGTTTATTCCTCCCGGCATAGTCAGGGTCAACGGAGAACACAGCATCACCATTGCGGGAGCTTCGGCCCAGATCCGGATTGAAGAATATACCAGGCCCTCCTTCTCTATTGACCTGCAGCCGGTCAAACAGGCTTATGCTTTTGGCGATACCATCATCCAGGAAGGCATTGTGAGTAATTACGCCGATTTTCCCCTGGCCGGGGTGGCCCTGATATGCCAGATATACAGGGAATCCGTATACCGCCCCTATTACAGGGACCGGCGATTATTCCCGGCAGAGGGACAACCCTTTTGGACCGACACTTTGCACACCGGCAGCAATGGCTGGTTTCGCGCGGCTATCCCTGCAAACAAAAGTAGTGACGACACTCCCCTGGGATCGGTCTTCAAGGTATGCTTTTCTGCAGTGGACCCTACGGGAGAAACCCGCCAGCAGCAAACCTTTCTTCCTGTGAGCGATTACCGCTATACCATCCATTCCCGCCTTGGTTACAAAGTGTCAACGGTATCGGACCGGATCCTGGTAAAGGAAAACGGGCCGTCTCTTGCATTTGAAGTGAAGAACGGTACGGGTTTTGACCAGGAAGTGTCCGGCACCTACTATCTGTCCAGGAACGGGATAAACAAATTCTCCGGTTCCTTTACCGGAAAAGAAACTTTGCAACCGCCCTGGTCTGCGCTGGAATCGGGCCAGTGGGAACTCTCCTGGGACCTGCCCGGAGCCGCACCCCATAAAGAATCGTTCTGGCTGGTAAGTGTGCGGGACACACTCAGTCCGGCAGATACCACCGCCTTTTTCTGCCCCCTTGATTCAACCGATCCTTCCTTCCTGCTGGGCACTATTGACCAGCCGCTTTACGCCCTGGCCGAATGGTATATTGCCGATTCGCTTCTCAAAAAGGACCATCTTGTCCTGCAGCCCGGAATGCGCACCTTCTCTTATGGAGATGCTTCCCGTAATGTTTATCCCCTGGAATTAAGGCTTATCGCTATCCGGGACGGGATTTTTTATGAATTCAGACACCGCTGGGAAGAACCGCCAGGGCTGGAACTTGTCATGCAATTTGTATCCCTGCGCAAGGTGGTCGGACCGTATTCCCGCGAAACTTTTGGACTGAAATTGCCTGTAAAGGAAAAAGCCGAGGTGCTGGTAGGTATTTTCAACAAGAGTACCGACCGATTCTTGCCCAACAGCTTCTTTTATCAGCCGGCTCGTGCCCCTTATACTCCCATTCCCTACGTCCGGCAACATTTTATGCAGACAACCACCGGATACGCCGGGCGTACAAAAGGACCTGTTATGTACATGGCGGAAAGCCGGAACATGGCTGCAGGCAGTGATATGGCCGCAGGCAAAGAAACAGCAGTTGTCCAAACGGAGGAGAATCAGGAAAGCACCCTGGCCGAAACCATTTCTCCGTTGCATCAGGAAGAAGCACCTTTGGTCCGAAGTGATTTTGAAGAAACCCTGGCTTTCCTGCCACACCTTGTACCGGACAGTACCGGGTATGTCCCGGTCAGCTTCCGTACAAACGGGCTGCTAAGCACTTTCCGCATGCTGGCCCTGGCCCATACAACAGATGGGAAGAGCGCCACTGCAGAAGAGACCATTACGGTCAGAAAAGAGGTGATGGCATTGCCTTATTTCCCGGCCTTTTTACGGTCAGGAGACAGTACTTCCCTGACCTGCAGTGTGGTCAACCTCACACCGGGCACAATTCATGGCAAGGCCTTCCTGACTATAGGAAACAACCGGCCGGTATACCAGCCGGCCACGCTGCTCCCCTCGGTCAGGGTGCTGTTCCGCTGGAACTACCCGGTCCCCGTCTCAGATACTGCGCAAGTACCCCTGCTTACCCTGACAGCCGGTTTTGAAAGCCCTTCCCACAGCGATGCCGAAACTCACACCATCCCTGTTCTTTCTCTCAGGGAACAGGTTACCCGTGCTCAGACAAAAACATTACAAGGCAACGGCGTGGTGACGCTATTGAAAAAAGACAAGTCATCACAGGCGCATCTGGAAGTAAGCACCCCGCTATCCTCGGCTTTAAAAGCACTCCCCGTTCTTTGCGAACCGGAAAGTAATAACCTGACAAGCTGGGTAGCCGCTTATTTTGCTAACAACACGGGAGCCCGGATCCTGGAACAGTTTCCATATATTGCAGACACCCTCCGTGCAGACAGTTTGGGACAAGCAGCTAACTTTGAAAAAAATGACCGTACCGGAGCGCTGCTCCTGGAAGAAACACCCTGGTTTGGTTATCCGGAACAAGAAGCTCAAAGGATACAGCGATTGCTGCGTCTGGCAGATCCCGCCTATGTCCGCTCATTCAATGAAAAAGCGCTGGAACAGTTCAGGAAATTGCAGAAACAGGACGGTGGCTTTTCGTGGTTCCCGGGAATGGAGAGTTCCTACCAGCTGACACTTTATTTCCTGGAAAAAATCGGGGACATGATAGAAAAAAACGTTCTGTCATACGACAATGAACGTTTATATCCCCTGCTCAGCAAAGCAATCCGGTATGCAGATAGTCTGTTTTTGAAAAACACAGCAAAGGAAGAGCTCGGCGACCTGGGATCGGAGGTGAAAATGTACTTCTATGTCCGGTCTGCTTTCACGCAGATTCCCTATGGACAGGAAATAGCTAACATTGCAGCCCTACTGGCCCTGAATTCCGGCAAGGCCTGGAAAGGAGCATCGGTTATGGAAAAAGCATATCTGGCTGTGACTTTGGAAAGATGGGGAGAAAAGCAGGCACTTAAACCACTGCTCGCTTCCTTAAGGGAGTTTGCCGTCTGTGACAAAGAGGCGGGCTGTTTTTTTCCTAATGCAATACCATACGATGGACCCATGAGCTCCCAGATGAAGGCTCATGCCCTGTTGCTCAGGGTCTTTAGCCAGGATCCCTTACTTCGCGAAGGAATCACCCGCTGGATCCTCGACAGGAAACAAAACAACATCTGGACTTCCCGGCCGGGCACCACAGACGTGATCCATGCCCTGCTTCATTACGGAGGCCAGGTTGCCCAAAGCCACGCCCAATACGAAATCCGGCAGCACGGAACTACCTACACCGTAAGGAACCGAACAGAGGCTCTGCTGTACGTAAGTCTTTATGAGCATACCACAGAAGACCTTTCGGCAGTAGCTCCTTATGCCAACGGCCTTGGAATTACCCGTACATGGCACCGTGCAACGGACAATTCCCCCATCTACGAGGGAGATACCCTCCGCCCGGGAGAACGAATCCTGGCGCGATACCACCTGGGCAACGATAAAGACCGCAGTTTCGTACACCTGAAGGCTTCCAGGGCTTCCTGCCTGATGCCGGAGTCGGAAACTTCGGGATATCATTGGAGCATTAACAGCTCCTGGTTCCGGGAAGTGAAACAGGCCTCTACTCAATACTTTTTCCAAAACCTGCCGGCCGGGTTGCATGTAATAGAAGAACTCTTTTACGTGACCCGGGAAGGAACTTTCAATCAGGGCAGCATGAAGGTGCAGAGTCTGTTTGCCCCGCAATACGGGGGCTTCTCTGCGGGGAATAAGCTGCTTGTCAAAGAATAATAGTTAAAATAAAGAAATTATTGGAAAATTTGCATATCTTTGCTGCCCCATTTGGGAATACTATTATTATTAACCACTAAAAATCAATTGCTAACGCATGGCCACTTATTTAGATGCCCTTAAAAAGCAAGAGATTTTCGGACAGTACGGAACGTCTAATAAGGATACAGGATCTGCCGAAAGCCAGATTGCCTTATTTTCTTACCGTATCGCCCATCTTACCGAACACATGAAGTCCAACAGGAAGGACTACGGCACACAGCGTGCCTTGCTCCGTTTGGTAGGTAAACGTCGCCGCCTGCTGGATTACCTTAAGGCTAACGACATTGAGCGGTACCGTAATATCCTTAAAACGCTCAATCTCCGGAAATAGCTTACAAGTCGATGGAAACACTTTGTATCCCTCGCAAACCCAACGAAGGCTGCACTCTCTGAATGGAGAACAGCCTTTTTTTTTAGAATTTCTTGATTATTCCGGTTCAAATTAAAGCAATCCGGGAACCGGGATAAGCGGAATGGATAAGTTTAACAACCCCTTACAGGAAGGGGCGGATTGCAGAAGAAAAAATTCATGAATATTATTAACAAGGTCATTTCTTTAAACGATGGCCGTACGATTGAGATCGAAACCGGGAAGCTGGCCAAGCAGGCCGATGGTTCCGTGGTAGTAAAAATGGGTGGCACCATGCTGCTGGCAGCTGTCACCTGTGCAAAAGAAGCCAAGCCCGAAGCGGACTTTATGCCCCTGTCGGTAGACTACAAAGAAAAATTTGCCGCTGCCGGAAGGTATCCCGGAGGTTTTCTAAAACGCGAAGGACGTCCTTCCGATTACGAGATCCTTGTTTCACGTCTCATTGACCGCGCTCTTCGTCCCCTGTTCCCCGACGATTTTCACGCAGAAGTATTTGTAAATGTATTTCTTATCTCGGCCGAGAAAGACATCATGCCCGATGCCCTGGCCGGACTGGCAGCTTCGGCAGCACTGGCCGTGAGCGACATTCCCTTCAACGGTCCCATATCGGAAGTACGCGTGGGCCGGGTAAATGGAGAATTTGTCATCAATCCTTCGTTCAGCCAGCTGGAAGAAGCCGACCTTGATATCATGGTCGGAGCAACTTACGACAATATCATGATGGTGGAAGGAGAAATGAAGGAAGTCAGCGAAACAGTCATGCTCGATGCCATCAAGTTCGCCCACAAGGAAATCAAAAAGCATTGCAAAGTGCAAATGGAACTGATGGAAGAATCCGGAAAAACCGTAAAACGCGAATACAGCCACGAAGAAAACGACGAAGAAATCCGCAAAGCCGTTGAATCCTTCTGCTACGAACGTTGCTACGCCATTGCCCGTTCCGGTGAAGACAAACACACCCGTTCAGACGCTTTTGAAGCGCTGAAAGAAGAATTCATGCAAACCATACCGGAAGCGGAGCGCGAGGAAAAAGCCATGATGGTATCCCGGTATTACCACGACGTGGAAAAACGCGCCATGCGCCGCATGATCCTGGACGAGGGGATTCGTCTGGATGGCCGTTCCACAAGCGATATCCGCCCCATCTGGTGCGAAATCGACTACCTGCCTATGGCCCATGGTTCTGCCATCTTTACACGGGGTGAGACCCAGTCTCTTACCACGGTAACAATGGGCACCAAACTCGATATGAAAGAAATGGACGAAGTGCTCATCCAGGGCACCGAACAATTTGTCCTGCATTATAACTTTCCCCCCTTCTCTACCGGGGAAGCCAGGCCCAGTCGCGGCATAGGACGCCGCGAGATCGGCCACGGCAACCTGGCACACCGCGCCCTAAAATCCATGGTCCCTGTAGGGCAGGAAAATCCTTATGCCATAAGGGTAGTGTCCGATATCCTGGAATCAAACGGTTCCTCATCCATGGCAACCGTTTGTGCAGGGACACTGGCCCTGATGGATGCCGGGATTAAAATTAAAAAGCCGGTATCCGGGATTGCCATGGGTCTGATCACCGACCAGGGCAATAAGAAATTTGCGGTCCTGTCCGATATCCTGGGAGATGAAGACCATCTGGGAGACATGGACTTCAAAGTAACCGGCACACGTGACGGCATCACCGCCACCCAGATGGACATCAAAGTGGATGGTCTGCCTTACAAGGTGCTGGAGCAGGCCCTGGAACAAGCCCGCCAGGGAAGGTTGCACATCATGAACGAGATGATGAAGACCATTTCCGAACCCCGTGCCGAATACAAGCCCCACGTCCCGCGCATTGTCCAGATAACCATTCCAAATACATTTATTGGAGCGGTCATCGGGACCGGCGGCAAGGTGATCCAGGAAATCCAGAAAACCACCGGAACCACCATTACCATAACAGAAGAAGGCGAATTTGGCATTGTGGATATCTTTGGAGAAAACAAGGAAGGCATGGATGCCGCCCTTGCCACTATTAAAGCCATTACTACCGTTCCCGAAGTTGGAGAGGTGTACACCGGCAAAGTAGTCTCAATCCTGGAATTCGGTGCTTTCATAGAGATCCTTCCGGGTAAGGAAGGTCTGTTGCACATTTCTGAACTGGATTGGAAAAAAGTAGAGAAGGTAGAAGATGTTGTGAAAGTGGGTGAAGAAGTTACCGTCAAACTTTTAGAGGTAGACGAAAGGTCCGGCAAAATGCGCCTTTCACGTAAAGCCCTGATTGAAAAACCCGAGGGCTATGTTGAACCGGAACGCAAACCCCGTCCTGCGGGAGGTGACCGGGACCGCAACAACAGGGGTTTCTCCCGTGGCAATGACCGCGGCAACTCGCGTGGCCGGGGCGGAGAGCACCGCAGATAATTTTCTATAGGAGCTATATTCTCAAGACTGGCTTTGCTGCTGATCCATAAGAGCACAAAGCCGGTCTTTTTTCAGACCGCTGCCATACCACTTTCAGGCCGGGACCTGGCAGGCGGTTATCTCACATCCCGAATTCTAGGAGGCCGCCGGCCATAATGTCTTTATAGTCTATATAAAATTTATCGTATGGCTGTCCGTTTAGACGTATGCTTTTGATCAGGTAATTATCCGGGCTGTTGTTATGTGCCACTACGGTAAAGGTTTTACCCCCTCCAACCAGGATTACCGCCTTATCCATCAGGGGAGAGCCAAAAACATAGCGGCCCCCGGCTGGTTCCACCTGATAAAAGCCCAGGGCCGAGAGAACATACCAGGCCGACATTTGTCCTGCATCCTCGTTGCCGCAAAGACCGTCCGGTGCATTGCGGTACATCGTTTTGAGGATTTGACGGACCCGGGCGGCCGTCTTATCTCCCTTTCCGGCAAAGGCATACATATAGGCAATGTGGTGCCCCGGCTCATTACCGTGGGCATATTGCCCTATCAGTCCCGAGATATCGGGAGAAGCGTCTTCTCCCAGGTCGCCTTCGGCCACGAACAGTGAGTCAAGTTTGTTGACAAACGCTTCCGGACCCGACATAAGGCTGATCAATCCCGGAATGTCGTGAGGCACCAGCCAGGTGTACTGCCAGGCGTTGCCCTCGGTATAATCATCTTCCCGGTGGGAAGAGCGGAAGGGCGAAAAGGGCTCCCGCAACACTCCGGCTGCCGAGCGGGCGCGCATAAAACCAGTGAGCGGATCAAACAGAAATCCGTAGGCTTTGCTGCGTTGGGTAAACTCTTTCTCTGACAGGGTGTCTCCAGCCATCTCCGCTACCTGCGCCACACACCAGTCTGCCAGGGCATATTCCAGGGTTTTTGCAACCGTTTCGTGATCTGGATCCATGTCATAGGGAATATACCCGAATTCCCTGTAAAGATCCATACCGCGTTCGTCCCTCATGGCAGATTGTTTCATGGCTTCAAGGGCCTGCAGGGGGTCGGTCCCGTATCCTTTCAATACCATGTCTGCCAGGACTGGGATCCCTGGATTTCCCACCATGCAATCTGTTTCGTTGCCTACCAGATGCCAGACCGGCAATTTCCCCTGCTTATGGTAGATATCCAGCATGGTCTGCACGTAATCCTCCATTTTTTCCGGATGAATGATTGTGGCCAGCGGATGGGTCGCCCGGTAGGTGTCCCAGAGCGAGAATGTCGTATACTTTGTATAGCCCTTGGGCAGTCCGACATCACAGAACAATGACGGGGCCATCATGGTATGGTACAGGGCTGTATAAAAAATCACTTTCTCCTCCGGATTGCCGGTTTGGTAATCTATTTTGGACAACTCCCGGTTCCAGGCTTGATCGGCTGTCTTTACAACAGCGTTAAAATGCCACCCCGGCAGTTCATGGTCCATGTTTTCAGACGCTTTTTCCATGGAAACCGGTGACAGGGCAACTTTTACCATTACCTGGTCTTTGGGTGGCACATCCAGCCATATCTTTGCATACGCTTTGCGTGCTGTAAGGCTGTTCCCGCCGGAAGGTTCCACCCCGTTAAAGAGCTCCACTTCCAGTATCGGCACAGAAAACTCTGTCTGGAAAAAGATTTCCTGGTGGCGCGCCCAGCCTGTTGATATTCTGTACCCCTTTACCACACGGTCCCCGTCCCACTCCAGATACCCTTCCACAGGGCTGTCCCAGCCTATGCCGTGTTCCAGGTCTATTACCACGCCTTTGCGCAGGGTGCTGTCAGGATAGGTATAGCGGTGAAAGGCGACTCTTGGGGTTGATGTCATCTCGGCCAGGATACCGCTTTCGTCCAGCACGACGGAATAATACCCCGGACGAACTGTTTCGCGTTCATGTATAAATTTGGAAACCAAACCGTTGCGAGTTGTTTCCACCTCTCCTGCCACGGGCATCAGGGAAATGTCCCCAAGATCCCCTATGCCAGTGCCGCTCAGATGCATCTGTGCAAATCCAATGATGGTGGAATCTGAATAGTGGTAACCGGAACACCAGTCCCATCCTGTGTTGAACTGCACAGGGCCGGCCTGGACCATGCCAAAAGGAACGCTGGCGCCCACAAACACGTGGCCATGTCCGCCGCTTCCAATCAGTGGATTGACATATTGCGTGAAGGATGTGGTGCAGGAGCAGGTAAAAACAATGGCGCCGGCCAGGACGGTGGCTGCCAGAAGAAGTGCCTTTCTCATAGTAATAATATTTCCTCTAAGGTAAGAATTTTGTCTTTCTTCATTTTTAAATAACTTTACATGACTATTTTTCATTAATTTTTCATAAATCATGAAGAAATGCATTTCCTCCCTCATGGGTTTTTTAGTTTTTGTTATGGCCGGATGTGATTCAAATACCATCTTTACAAAAAAGCCCGGCAATTATCCGGGAGATCCCGCACAGGACTTTGCTCCTATTCTGAGAGTTGATGCTGAAAACCACCGGAACATTGCCCTTAACCGTATTACAATCCATTCCTCCAGCTACGACTACAACCTTACCGGACAGCTTGTCACCGACGGCATACCATCGGATTCCGTACCTTCCCTGATCAACGTGAGCAGTCACATGGGTGATCTGGAAAAGCGGGAAAAGGAGTGGTTCTTTGACGGCAAGCCAGATTCCAAATACAGGATGACGGGAGAAGATGTGTACATTCAACTGGAACTATCGGGGCGTGTACCGGTTGTCACCTCTATAGAACTGTTAGGATCCCTGACATACGACCGGACAAAGGCTTCAAGTTACCAGGTAACCTGTTATGCTTCAATGGACGGGGAACAATGGGAGCTGATTAAAAAAGAACAGGGACGGGGTTTCCCCGGAACTGAAAAGCCCAATCCCTATGCCCAATGGGCCAATATGCCCAAACCGCCTGTGCCCCAGGGTCCACAGCCCTCATTCTCCTTTACTTTTGCTCCACCCAAACCGGAACGCATCATCATGCAGTCTTGTCAATTTAAGGAGCCGGTGCAATACCGGTTCTATAAGGTGGCATTCCATGTGCCGGGAGCAGAGCAATGGGCTTTATCGGACTGGAATTTTTATTTTAATGATAATCTGGTAACCATCACCCCTTCTGCTGACTTTAAAAGCGTCTGGATGAGTGCCGGAACCGGCAAGGAATGGCTAATGGTGGATTTTGGAGCCACTTCCACCATAGACAGCGTAGCCCTGCATTGGATCAATAAAGCTATTGCCGGGACTGTTGAGGTGTCCGATGATGCCGCAAACTGGAATGTGGTTGCCCAATTGCCGGGTACAGACGATCCCGTGGATATCATCACTCTGGATCCTTCTGCCCGGGGCCGGTATCTGAAAGTGAACATGGAGGCATCTGCAAAAGGGAAACGATACATAATGAGCGAATTGGAAGCTTTTGGAACGGGGGCTCTCAAAGCAGTGCCCAAACCCAGGGAACTCCCCACCGCAAACCGCATCACCCTCAATGGAGGTGACTGGAGGTTGCAGCGCCTGTCCCTTGTTCCGGAAAAAGGTTACGTCATTTCACGGCAAGATTACCAGGGAATGGAAACGTGGCCCATTGCCACCGTACCGGGGACAGTGCTTTCAAGCTACCTGAACATGGGGGCCCTGCCAGATCCAAACTTTGGTGACAACCAGCTTCAGATTTCCGAGTCTTTTTTCCGTTCCGGCTTCTGGTACAGGACCCAGTTTTTTATTCCTGAGAATTTCAACAGGGGAGAGCTTTTCCTGAATTTTGACGGGATTAACTGGGTAGCAGTAGTCTTTTTGAACGGGGTACGCATTGGAAGGATAAGCGGTGCCTTTACACGGGCAAAATTCAATGTCACAAAAGCGATCATTCCGGGAGTACACAACGTGCTGGCTGTGAGAATAATAGAAAACAGAAACTTTGGAGCGGTCAAGGAACAGAACGCCGTGAGCCCGGACCAGAACGGCGGCATCCTGGGAGCTGACAATCCCACATTCCATGCCTCTGTGGGCTGGGACTGGATTCCGACCATCCGCGGAAGAAACATGGGAATCTGGAACGATGTGTTCCTGACTACAACAGGAGCGGTAAGCCTTGAAGACCCCTTTGTCCAAACGTTCCTGCCCCTGCCCGACACAACCCGGGCTACCATCCGTATGGAAGCCACACTAACAAACCACCGGGACGAGTTTATCCTCGGCAATCTGGAAGGATCATATGGAGATGTGCCCTTCAAGCTGGAAGTAGGCCTGGAACCAGGAGAAATCCGCACAGTATCTACAGAAATTAACCTTGAAAACCCCCTGTTGTGGTGGCCCAAAGGGTACGGAGCCCCAAACCTGTACCCTGTTACTATGACTTTCAATATCCGGGATATGGTATCAGACAGCCTTTCATTCCTTTCCGGAGTCAGACAGGTAGACTTTGATGAAAACAACGGGATCCTCTCCCTGTACATCAACGGGCGCCGTTTTATAGGACGTGGGGGCAACTGGGGTTTTTCCGAATCAAACCTCAATTACAGGGGCAGGGAATACGATATTGCCGTGGCTTACCATGCCGATATGAATTTCACGATGATCCGCAACTGGGTGGGACAGATAGGAGACAATGAATTCTATGAAGCCTGTGACCGTCACGGCATCATGGTCTGGCAGGATTTCTGGCTGGCCAATCCCTGGGACGGACCCGACCCTGTCAACACAAGAATGTTCATGCAGAATGCCAACGATATGGTATGCCGCATCCGCAACCATCCCTGCATTGCCATATATGTGGGCCGGAACGAAGGATTTCCTCCCAAAGAACTGGATGATGCCCTTCGAGAAATGATCCCGCGCCTGCATCCAGGGATCCATTACATATCCCATTCTGCAGCAGGAGTGGTCAGCGGAGGAGGGCCCTACCGGGCGCTTCCGGTAAGGGATTATTACCTGTTATACGGAAAAGACCGCATGCACAGCGAGCGGGGAATGCCCAATGTGATGAACTACGAAAGCATCCTGCAGACCATCCCACAGGAACACCTGTGGCCTCACAACGATATGTGGGGACTTCACGATTTTTGCCTGGAAGGCGCCCAGGGAGCCGCATCTTTCCTGGAAATGGTGGAAAAAGCATTTGGCCCGGCAGAAAATGCAGAACAGTTCAGCCAATACGCCCAGTGGATCAATTACGACGGGTACCGGGGAATCTTTGAGGGAAGAAGTGAATTCAGACACGGGATGTTATTGTGGATGAGCCATCCGGCATGGCCTTCCATGGTATGGCAGACTTACGATTATTTCTTTGACCCCACGGCAGCCTATTTTGGCTGTAAGAAAGCGAACGAATCTCTTCACATACAGTGGAATCCCGTTTACCACGACATAGAAGTGGTTAACCTGCACTCGGGTTCTTGTGAAGGACTCCGGGCGCACGCACAAATCATCAACACCGATGGTTCCGTTCAATGGGAAAAAGACACTCTGGTGAACAGCAATGAGGACAGCACCGTAAAATGTTTCCGTCTGGAATTTCCAGAGACCCTGAGCGATGTACATTTCATAAAGCTTACCCTGTCTGAGAATGACCGCATCCTTTCAGAAAACTTTTACTGGAGGGGACTGGAAGAGGGGAACCTGCGAGCCCTGAAAAACCTTCCCAAAGTCAGTCTGACCACTAAAACAAAAAGTCAAAAAGACGGTGACCAGTGGAAACTGACCACCACCCTTGTCAACGAATCTGAGACCCCCTGCCTTATGGTTCGCCTGAAGGTGACGGGGAACAAGAGCGGGGAAAGGATCCTTCCCGTGTTCTTCAGCGACAATTATATATCACTGATGCCCGGCCAAACCAGAACCATTACCATGACATTAAAAAACCAGGACACAAGGGGTGAAAAACCTTGTGTAGCACTGTCGGGATTCAATTATGACGAATAAAGCGTCGCTGCTTTTATGGCTTGTGATTCTTACAGGCTGCAACGGTAAATCCCGTCTGCAGTTATGGTATGACAGTCCGGCCGGGATCTGGGAAGCCACCCTGCCTCTGGGCAACGGGCGCCTAGGCATGATGCCGGACGGCAACCCCTTACAGGAAAACATTGTGCTCAACGAAATCACTTTGTGGTCCGGTTCAGAGCAGGACGCCACCAATCCGGCAGCAGTTGAAAGCCTGCCGCGCATTCGCGCATTGCTCCTGGAAGGGAAAAACAACCTGGCACAGGAACTGATGTATGAAACATTTATATGCGGCGGGGCAGGATCCGGACGCTTAGGGGGAGCGGGTGTGCCTTTTGGCTGTTACCAGGTGCTGGGAAACCTCCGGCTGGAATATAATGATCAAAGCAAACCGGAGAAGAATTACCGCAGAAATCTGGACCTGGAAAAAGCCGTTGCCTACACCCGGTATAAAGAACACAAGCGGGAATATTTCACTTCTTTTACCCATGACGTGGGTGTGATTCGGCTCAAACCCGGGAAAAAATCACATACAGTCATCCGCCTGGACCGTCCCGAACGATTTGCCACCACCGTCGAAAACGACCGCCTGGTCATGCGGGGCACCCTCAGTAGCGGGGTGGAAGGCCAGGATGGCATGCGTTACCTGGTCAAAGTGGGCGTGAACCATTCGGGGGGGCGTGTGATCTATGCCGGGGATAGTATTGTTTTGGATGGCGTACGTAAAGCCACCCTGATTCTGTCTGCAGCCACCAGTTATTTTCATTCTGATCCGGAAATACACTGCGACACCCTGCTGAAAAAAGCCCTGAAAATCAAATACAAGCATTTACGTAAAGACCACATAAGTGCTTACCAGTCTCTTTTTAAACGCGTGAACCTGCATCTAGGGCCGCAGAAAAACGCCTCTGCCCTGCCCACAGATCTGAGATTAGCCGCCTATCAGAACAATCCCGATCCGAGCCTGGATGCCCTCTATTACCAATATGGCCGTTACCTGCTCATATCTTCTACCCGTGCGGGACAGCTTCCCCCAAACCTGCAAGGCCTCTGGGCCAATTCCATACAGACTCCCTGGAACGGGGACTACCACCTGAACATCAACCTTCAAATGAACCACTGGCTGGCCGAGCCGGGGAACCTTGCCGAACTCCACCTGCCGCTGATAGCCTTTACCAAAGCCCTGGTGCCTTCGGGTCAGACCACCGCACGGTCGTTTTATGGGGCCAATGGCTGGACGGCGCATGTGATCTGCAATCCCTGGCATTTCACCGCCCCGGGGGAACATCCTTCCTGGGGAGCAACAAATACCGGCGGGGCCTGGTTATGCCAGCACCTGTGGACACATTACTTATACAATCCCGATCCAGAATATCTTAAGCAGGTCTATCCGGTAATGAAGGGAGCCTGCGAATTTTTTCTCTCTTCCATGATCCGCGAACCTTCGCACGGATGGCTGGTCACTGCCCCCACCACCTCGCCCGAGAATGAATTTTTCATGCCCGACGGGATCACCAGGGCAAGCGTTTGCATGGGCTCCACTATGGACAACCAGCTGGTAAGGGAGCTGTACACCAACACCATCAAGGCTTCGGAAGTGCTGGATCTTGACAAGGAATTCCGGGAAAAGCTCCGGGAAGCCGTGGAAGACCTGCCCCCTCACAGGATCAGCCCGGAGGGATACCTGCAGGAATGGCTGGAAGATTACAGGGAAGCCGAGCCGCAACACCGTCACGTATCGCACCTATACGGACTGCATCCTGGAAACCAGATCACCCCTGAGAGCACTCCTGATCTGGCCGATGCCTGCAGGGCAACCCTGGAGCGGCGCGGGGACGGGGGAACGGGCTGGTCACGTGCCTGGAAAATCAATTTCTGGGCCCGCCTTGGTGACGGAGACCGGGCCCATCGACTTCTCAGGAACCTGCTGGCTCCTGAAAGTACCTATCCCAATCTTTTCTGTGCCCATCCACCCTTCCAGATCGATGGCAATTTTGGCGGAGCGTCGGGGATCACAGAAATGCTGCTGCAAAGCCAAGATGGAAGTATTACCCTTTTGCCGGCGCTGCCCGGAGCCTGGTCCGGAGGTTTTTTCCGGGGTATGAAAGTACAGGGAAATACACTGGTATCGTGCTGGTGGAAAAACGGAAAAGTGAAAAAAGTGATACTCGAATCATCCCCGGGTGGGACTTATCTGGTACAGGCCAATGACCGGCACTTTACGGTAACCCTGTCACCAGGTGAAAAAAAGCGTCTTCGCTTTCCCCGGGAAAAAAAGATATCTGTACAGGAATAATCCATCCCGGAATGCCGCTCCCGGTCAGACGGACGGCATCCTTGGCCGTGGTGATCAATTGCCAGTCAGGATTCTTTTCCAGCAACCCCCGCATACGGGCAAAGTCCTTGTCGGTAAAGCGGTGGTGATCCGGAAATTCCATATGGTATTCCACAAGATAGTGCTTCTGTAAATACTCTTTAAGGGGCCGGGCATTGGCTATGCCTGTTACCAGCAAGACAGGGGCTCCCGTGCCGGGCAGTGCGGCAGGATCATGCAGGGGAAGCAATGGGCCATAGGACATAAAGGTGTAAAAAACAGGAATATCTGTATATCGTTCCCCTGCTATTTTGCAATCGGTCATAGATTCGGGACAGCGTGTATAGACTATGCAGTCAGCCCTGCGTGCTGCAGAAGGCAGGTCCCGTAACCGGCCAAAAGGCAGCAGGGTATCTTTGGTAAAAGGCCTGTTATGATCTGCCATAAGGATGTTTTTTCCGGCCCGTACCTGCCTGTGCTGGAAGGCATCATCCAGGATAATCCAGGGGTCCTGTGGGTAATCTTCAATCAGGCGGCGTACCCCCCTTACCCGGTCTTCACATACGGCCACTACCGTTTCGGGAAAATGTCTTTTGATCTGGAGCGGCTCATCGCCCGAATCAGAGGCGGTATCGGTAAGGGCTACATACCTGAAACCCCTGGTTATACGGCCATAACCCCTGGATAGTACCATGGGGTTTTTACCCGATTCCAACAAACGGCCTGCGAGGTATTCCGTCATGGGTGTTTTTCCGGTCCCTCCAACGGTGATATTTCCCACACAGATCACCGGGACCTTAAAATCATACGATCTGAAGAATCCCCGGTCGTATAGCAGGCGCCTTAGGGTCAATGCCCATGTATATGGCGAAAGCCATTGAAGGAAAGACGTTTTCATCCCCATTTTTCTGCAATCAAATCAAGAATGCCATACAACACCTGCGGGTCATTTTCCGTTACCAGTTTTAACCGGACGGATTTAAAGTCTGCAAGTCCCTTGAAGTAACAACTCAGATGCCGCCGCATCTCCAGGATACCAACCCTTTCTCCCTTCACTTCCAGCGACCTGGCAAGATGCCTTTTGGCCAGTTCCACGCGTTCTGCCACACCCATGGGCAGAAGCAGTTCCCCGGTCTGCAGATAATGGCGTATCTCGCGGAACAGCCATGGATGACCAAAACTTGCCCTGCCAATCATAATGCCATCCACACCATACCTGTCAAAGGCTTCCCGCGCCTGCTGCGGTGTGCAGATATCCCCGTTCCCGATTATGGGTATATGAATGCGCGGATTGGCCTTAACGGCTGCAATGGGTGCCCAGTCGGCCACCCCCTTGTACATCTGTGTCCCGGTTCTGCCATGAATGGTCAGGGCGGCGATCCCCGTATCCTGCAATGCCAGGGCAAGGTCCCCGATAATCACAGATTCATAGTCCCACCCCAGGCGGGTCTTTACTGTGACGGGAACACGTACCGACTGCACCAGGCGCCTTGTGATCTCCACCATCCCCTGAGGATCGCGCAACCAGCCGCAACCCGCCCCCCGCCTGGCAATCTTGTGCTTGGGGCAGCCAAAATTGATATCTATCACATCCGGGGCCACTTCTTCCGCTATGCGCGCTGCCTGGAGCAATACCTCCGGAATATGCCCGTAAATCTGAATCCCTATTGGTCTTTCACTGTCAGAAATTAATAGCTTGTCCCGGCTTTTGTATGCGTCACGTATCAGGCCGTCTGCCGACACAAATTCTGTATACATCATGTCTGCTCCGTATTCCTTACAGATAAAACGGAACGAGGCATCTGTCACATCTTCCATGGGGGCAAGGAACAACGGTTCTTTTCCCAGGTCAATAGTCGCAATCTTCATACGACAAAGATAATTTTTTCTACTTTTGCAGTCGTATGAAAAAGATCAAAACAATCGGAGTTCTCACTTCAGGTGGAGATGCTCCCGGAATGAATGCCGCAATCCGGGCTGTTGTCAGGACATCCACATATCACGGGTGCAGTGTTGTTGGGATACAGCGGGGGTTCACCGGCCTTATACAAAACCTGTTCATACCCTTGCAGAATCATTCGGTTGCACAGAAGATATCACTGGGGGGCACGTTCCTCAAATCTTCGCGCTGTCCCGAGTTCAAGACCAGGGAGGCCCGTTCTGCCGCCTGGCAGAATATGCAGCAACAGGGAATCGATGCCCTGGTAGTCATAGGCGGTGACGGATCCTTCCGGGCTGCCGACCTGCTGGTAAAGGAATTCGAACTTCAGGTCATAGGTATCCCCGGCACCATAGACAACGACATATATGGCACCGATTACACCATAGGATTCGATACCGCAGTCAACACAGCCGTACAGGCAGTGGATAAATTGCGCGACACGGCCGATTCCCACAACATGGTGTTCTTTGTAGAGGTCATGGGCCGCGATGCAGGATTCATAGCGCTAAACACTTCCATTTCGACCGGGGCCGAGGCAACCCTTATCCCCGAGACCCAGACCGATATCGGCAAACTTTGTGAATACCTGGAACTGGAGCGGCGCAAAAACAAAACTTCGGGCATAATCATTGTGGCCGAGGGGCAGGAACAGGGAAACGCAACTACAGTGGCCGCCAAAGTCAAAGAACGGCTGCCCGGCTACGAGACCCGCGTCACCACACTGGGGCACATTCAGCGTGGCGGTGCTCCTACCGCCAACGACCGTATTCTGGCCAGTATACTGGGACACGATGCGGTAGTGGCACTACTGGAGGGCAAGACAGGGATGATGGCAGGGCAGGTGAACAACCAGACGGTATTCACACCATTCCATGAAGCCTGCTCCCGGCATAGTGAAATAAACAAACGCTGGGTGGATATCGCCTACATTCTTTCGCTTTGATTTCTGGAAAAAAGTAGTATCTTTGCAGCCCCTTTAAATTGGGGGATCGCAATTTAATTACATAATTATTCTAAAAATCAACCAGGTGAACACATTATCCTACAAGACCGTAAGCGCCAACAAAGCCACCGTTACCAAAGAGTGGGTGTTGCTGGATGCTACCGATCAGGTGTTGGGACGTCTTGCCGTAAAAGCTGCTACTATGCTCAGAGGCAAGCACAAACCCAATTATACCCCTCACGTGGACTGTGGTGATAACGTCATTATCATCAATGCAGACAAAGTCCGCCTGACCGGGAATAAACTGGACGAAAAAACGTATGTCCGGCACTCCGGATACCCTGGCGGTCAACGCAGCGAAACAGCCAAAGAGCTGCTCAAACGTAAACCGCTTGCCCTTGTGGAACACGCCATTAAAGGCATGCTCCCCAAAACTCGCCTCGGCTCTGAGCTTTTCCGTAACCTGTATGTATATCAGGGTCCGGAACATCCTCACCAGGCGCAGCAACCCAAACAAATCACTTTAAACGAAAACTAAACAGAGCATGGAAGTCATCAACGCCCTTGGAAGAAGAAAATCAGCTGTTGCTCGCGTTTACGTTCAAACCGGAAAAGGAAACATCACTATCAATGATCGTTCTTTGGAAGACTATTTTAAGGAAGGCACCCTCCAGTACATTGCCAGGCAGGCCCTGGAACTGACAGGGACCTCCTCCCAGTTTGACATCAAGGTCAACCTGGACGGAGGCGGTGTCAAGGGACAGGCAGAAGCTTTGCGTCTGGCCATTGCCCGCGCCTTATGCAAGATCGATTCCGAAGCTTATCGTGGTGTCCTCAAAACCAACGGGATGCTTACCCGCGATGCCCGCGAGGTAGAGCGCAAAAAACCCGGACAACCCGGCGCACGCAGACGCTTCCAGTTCAGCAAACGTTAACCGCTGATAACCAATGCACGGCAATTGTCAAAACAACTGTGATCAATTATTTGCTGCCAGATGTTTCGGTTGCCGCGGAAAATTAAAGCGGACTGTCAGAGACACTACCCTTTAATTGCTAAAAAGAGTAAAAACAAATATTAAAAACACAAAAAAATGCCAAGAACAAATTTCCAGGAACTTCTTGATGCAGGAGTACATTTTGGCCACCTCAAACGTAAGTGGAATCCTAAGATGGCTCCTTATATATTCATGGAGAAAAACGGGATCCATATCATTGACCTGCACAAAACCATTGTTAAGATAGAAGAAGCCAGCACTGTAGCAAAACAGCTGGCCAAAGCCGGCCGGAAAATCCTGTTTGTCGCCACCAAGAAACAAGCCAAAGACATTGTGGCAGAAGCCGCTAAAGAAGTGAACATGCCTTATGTCACGGAACGCTGGCCGGGCGGAATGCTCACCAACTTTCCCACCATTCGCAAAGCCGTCAAAAAAATGAACACCATTGATAAAATGATGACAGACGGCACCTTTGAAACCCTTGCAAAGCGCGAGCGCCTGCAGGTTACCCGCCAGCGTGCCAAGCTGGAGAAAAACCTGGGGTCTATCGCCGACCTGAACCGTTTGCCTGCTGCCCTTTTTGTGGTGGATATCCAGAAAGAGATCAACGCCGTAAAAGAGGCATCCCGTTTGAATATACCGATTATCGCCATGGTTGATACTTGCTGCGATCCCACACCCATTGATTTTGTGATCCCGGCAAACGACGATGCAGCCAAATCCATTTCCCTGATTGTCAATCTTTTCCGACAGGCTATAAGTGAAGGCCTTGACGAACGCAAATTGGAAAAGGACAAGGAAGTTAGCTTCGATCTGTCGGAAGAAGAAGACTCGGATGCCCCTGCAAAACGCATCCGCAGCCGCAGGCAGCGTATTGATGAAAGCAGGAAAGAAGAGACTCCTGTAAAAGTTAAGGAGATGGAACCCGTGAAGCACGAAGCTGCTCCC
>DHUU01000014.1:138189-170873 GCA_002409325.1 Bacteroidales bacterium UBA5226
GAAGCTGCTCCCGTAAAGGAAGAAGCCGCTCCTATTAAGGAAGAAGCTGCTCCCGAAGAGAAAACTGAAGAAAACAAACCCGAATAAGAAACAATTCTATATGGAAATCAAAGCAGCCGATGTAGCAAAACTACGTAAAATGACCGGTGCCGGTATGATGGATTGCAAGAACGCTCTTGTTGAATCCAACGGAGATTTTGAACGGGCACAGGAAATCATAAGAGAAAAAGGGAAACTGGTTGCCGCAAAGCGGGCCGATCGTGAAGCGACCGAAGGATCGGTTATAGCCATCACCAATGAAAAGAAAGACCGCGGAATCCTGGTGTGCCTGGGTTGCGAAACCGATTTTGTGGCCAAGAACTCTGGTTTTCAGCAACTGGCCATGGGCATCGCTCATAAGGCCCTGGAACATTTTCCTGAGAACCTTGAAGCCCTGCTCAACCTTTCTTATGAAGAGGGCACTATTGCCGATGCCGTAACCCAACAAGCCGGCAAAAGTGGAGAAAAGCATGTGTTGACTTTTTATAGCAGACTGGAAGCTCCGTATATGGGTTCATACATTCATATGAACAACAAAGTGGCCACCATTGTAGGTTTCACCAAACCCATCCCGGCAGAAGCCGCCAAAGAAATCGCCATGCAGATCACTGCCATGGTTCCTGTTTCGGTTAACCGCGAAAACTGCCCCAAAGAGATTATAGAAAAGGAACTACACATTTACCGTGAGCAGATCCGTATGGAAGGCAAGCCGGAAGAGATGGTAGAGAAGATAGCCCTGGGTAAACTCAACAAATTCTTTAAGGAATATACCCTGGAAGACCAGATTTTTGTTAAAGACGGAAAGATCACTGTGAAGGAATACCTGAAAACAGTGGATTCCCAAGTCAGGGTAACCGCATTTTCGCGCTATTCCCTGAATGACTAGCACGCCGTTACACTAATAAGGCTGGCCAAAATTATTGGCCAGCCTTTTTTTTCCCTCGGTTAACGGCTACATATTACCAGCCCGGATTTTGGGTAATGGTGTATCCTTTATCCTTGTACATCTCAATAACGTCTGTACAGATTGGCATCAGGTAACTTCTCTGGGTAAAAGCATCGCGGTTCTGAATACCCTGAGGGACATAGAAGCCTACCATATCGGCTTTGTTGGCTCCGGTATAAGCCACAACAGTGCCATTAGGCTTCATGACTTTCAGTGCTTTGGCATCACCCTTATCTATCTGTTTTCCCGGGATCAGGTAATCGAAATTGATGTCATTTCCTGATTGGGTGGTGTTGAAATCACACCATATTCCTAATAACAGGTCGGGATTGCTGGCGCCATTCATTAATTCCAATTTTCCCCATCTGCGAAGATCCAGGATGCGGTTGTTCTCAAACACAAATTCCATGCGGCGTTCACGACGGATTTCCCAAAGAAGTGGGCTGTTGACAACACCTGCAAGGGTGTTGGCTTCTGCGGAAGATATACGGACCGGGTCATCCGGTATGGCAGCAAGCATCAGGGGCGCTGTCTTCTTTACTCCCTCGGCAATGGCATGTTCGTCCAAAGGCCGATTGCGTATGGCATTGATGGATTTGTCAAGATCGGCCTGTGTAACGGCAGCCCCTCCATAGGAAAGGGCCAATTCCTGTTTGGCCTCGATCCAGTTCAGCACTACTTCTGCAAGACGAACAACCGGATATCCGTTTGTATTGGTACTGGATCCGTATTTTGGGGGCCGGGAGGCCGTAGTGTTATCAAAAGAGTACGTTACCCCCACACGATCAATAAACTTGCATACATAGAGAAGCGTTGATGAAGATTGCAACGGGGCTCCCCAGAATGTGGCCTCAAAACGCGGATCTCGTGTAAGAGCCATTTTTTTAAGATCAAAGTTATCGGCATCCGCTACCGTTGAACTCTGCCAGGGTTTCCCGTCGTTACATATGAACGATTTGGCAAGGGCCAGGTTGGCAGCCGGAGCCTGTGATTCTGTAAGGTTGGAATACGAGGCTATACAGTGGGTCGAAGATAGTTCTGCGCTGTATTCCCTATACAATAGAATTTCTTTGCCTTGCTTTGTGTCTGAGCCGAAAAGCGAACGGAAATCCGTGTTAAACGCATATTGCCCCGAATTAATGACCAAATCACCTGCGGATACCACCAATTGAAGGAATTTTTTTGCCAGGTCGTTAGTACCCGAGCCGGGATGATACTTGTACCAGGTGCCTTCAAAGAGCATATAACGCGAAGCCAGTGCCGCTGCAACATATTTGTTGACATAGTTTACTCCGTCGTTTGCTCTGATATTGGATATGGCATAGACAAAATCTTCATAGACTTTATCCATGACCAAAGTCCTGGGGTCTCTGTCCTTGTATTGTTCGTCCATGTCGGTGTCACTTACGGGTTTATCGTAGTATGGGACATCCCCGAATGATTGTACCAGGCGGCTGTATTCCATGCCCCTGAAAAGCCTGGCAACACCGTTCCAGTGGTTGAATTGTTCATCTGACAGATAACCGTTCTCTTTCATAGTGGCCAGACGTTGGATGAGTGTATTCCATTTCCGGACCCATCCAAAGTTCCAGGCAGATGCTCCGCTTTGAGTTAGCCAGTAAATGGTCGTTGCCGATTCCGAGCGGTACCAGTTATCGGCAGGAACGGCAGCAAGAAATGATGATTGTTTGCCGGCCGAAGTCATATCGTCGTTGAAATTTGCGC
Source organism: Bacteroidales bacterium UBA5226 (assembly GCA_002409325.1). Taxonomy (GTDB): domain Bacteria; phylum Bacteroidota; class Bacteroidia; order Bacteroidales; family UBA932; genus DMER64. The sequence continues at coordinate 140,900 of DHUU01000014.1, forward strand.
CCCTGTATGGAACGTAGGCGGTTCCCCATGTTCTGTCATATCCGTTGAAATAATTGGGATAACCTCCATTTACAAACAGACGTACATTGGATTCGTTGGTCCAGTAGTTTGAATCGTCCATAGCTGTTTTCTGGGGACGATCCAGAAAATCGCCGCACCCCGTCAGGGTTAAAGCCACTAATAAGCCTAAGGCTAGTATTATTTTATTCATAGTGTCTGATTTTAGAAAGTTAACTGAAGGCCGACAGATGCGCTCTTAAAGGTTGGAACACCAACACCTGTGCGGGAGGAATTGTAATTATCCCTATTTAGTAAGGAATACCCGGCAATTTCCTCCGGATCTATGGGAAGTCCGCGAAGTTTGTCAAATGTTAGGAAATTTTCCAGGGAAACATAAATACGAACATTGTTTATCATAGCCTTTCGGGTTAATTGCCTGGGCATGGTATAGCCTATGGTCAGGTTCTTCATTCTGAGATAGGCCATATTCAGCAGATACCTGTCAGATACCTGCATGTTGTTCCCGGTACTGCTGGCCCCCAGGTTGTATGCACGGGGATAGAACGCATCGTAATTGCTGTCGATCACATCACCGCTGGCATCATACGTTTCGTACCAGAAGTCCTGGGCTATGACTTTGGACATTGCTCCGTCTGAAGAGTTGAAACCGGGAATGGCCAGAGGGCTGGCTCCCCACATATCACGTTTGCCAACACCCTGGAAGAATACCGAGAAGTCAACGCCCTTGTATTCCATGCCAATACGGAAACTGTATTCATAACGGGGAGTTGTGTTCCCAATCACCGATAAATCTCCGTAGTCGTCAATCAGCTGGCTCCCGTTGTTGATCACGCCGTCACCGTTAAGGTCCTTGAATTTGACGTCTCCAGGGCCAAATTTGAAGTTGGAGCTTGTCTGCAACTTACCCTGTGTGGGGGCGTTGGGATCTGACAATTGGTTGACTGTATATCCATCAGAGGTTTTCATGGTTACCAGTTTACCATTTTCATACACAAAATCATCGTTCTGATATAGCCTGTCAACCTGGTAACCCCAGATCTCTCCATACTCTTTCCCTTCGTACCAGGCATTTATGCTGGTGGTGCTTCCGTATTTTGTAATATGAGTAAGGGCGTCTGATAATGCGGCACTGGCAGTGATCCGGAATCCGCTGGCAAACTGATGCCCGAAATTCAGGGATACTTCCCAGCCGTTTGTCCGTAAAGAACCAAAGTTGCCCTGAGGAGCGGTTGTTCCGAATGTGTAAGAAAATCCCTCCCCGGGAACGATCATGTTTTTAGTATCTCTTTGATACCAGTCAAACGAAGCACTCAATGCGCCGTTAAATAAACTGACATCAATCCCCACGTTGAGTGTAACAATATCCTGCCATGTAATGATGGAGGATACAGCAGCAGGAGTGCCAAAATAAGTATCTCTTGCCCCTCCGTGTAGCCAGTACGAATTGGCTCCGCTCATGGTGGGCACATACAGGGTGTTGCTAACCGACTGGTCACCAATAGAACCCCACGATCCGCGTAACTTCAGGCTTGTCAGAGCAGGTTTGGCAAAAGCCATCCAGGGTTCTTCCATCACACGCCATCCAAACGAGAAAGAAGGATACCACCGCCATTGTAAGTCTTTGGGGAACTTGGATGTGCCATCGTAACGAAGATTGGCTTCGAAAAGATATCTTTCCTTAAAATTATAGTTTATACGCCCAAAGAAACCAAGCTGCGAATCCCAGAGCGAATTACCACCAGAGGTTTGTGTTCCGGAAGCCAGATCAAATTGCGGATTAGTGTAATCCAATAACTGTAGCTTCTGGGACCACGAAATAATTATAATCATACGCCACAGCGTTCATCCCCAACATGAAATTGAAGATGTGGGCATCGTTGATGTTCAGATCATAGGTGGTGGTCAGGTTCAGTGTGCTGCGGGTACGGTTGGCTGCAGACCTGTAAATGTGGTCCGGATTCGAACCTGGAGCCGTATACCTGGAATAATTGAGCATATAGGCCGGAATGGAAGCTCCCAATGAATTATGCTGGTTCCATTCGTTGTCCCTGTAAATTCGCGTTCCGTCCTGATTATTCAAAGGAACAGCAGAAACCCAGGTGTCACCGGCCATGAAACTTGTACCGGGATTAAGTTCAATGCTTTCCTGATTGGAATAGGTATAGTCCAGATTGATGTTCCAATCTTTCACCGGAGTTATCGTCAGGCCTGCATTAGCACTGGTGTAGTTGTTGGTAATAGAAGCTGTATTGGCCACAGCAGTCTCATAAGTGGCATTGCGAAGCGGATTGCCGCTTTCATCGGATGCTGCCATAGGGAAAGTTGGCCCCCATCTGTACATATAGTACCAGATATCCGCAGTGGTAGAGGAAGTGGCATAAGCCCAACGTTTCTGGGTTTTTGAATACATTAGGCCGGCGTGTACAGAAAGGAATTTATTGATCTGTGAGCTGACCCTTGCCGAAGCATTCCAGCGTTGGAAGTCATCTTGTTTGGCAGTTTTCATCATGCCGTTCTGATCAAGGTATCCCACCCCGATATTGAAATTGGTCTTTCCTGATTTGCCGGTGACCGATAAATTGTGGTTTTGTGTAGGAGCCCATTCCCGGATCAGGTAATTGTACGGGTCGTACGTCCTGACCCCAATCTTCCGGTTGCTGGCATCTACATACCAGTCACGGCCATAGACCATGGGTTCGTACGGATCCATTGAGTTACCGTACTTTTTGTCCCAGGCGACAGCAGCATTGTAACCAGCCCTGTCAATAAGCCAAAAGGCCCCAACCGGGGTGGTTGTACCAATACGCTCTGCAGCTTCAACCGTATAATGCAGGGCATCTACACCGGCCATCTCAAATTTCTTGGACATATTCTGAAAGGAGACATTCCCCGAATAGTTCACCGAGACGCTTTCCGTTTTGGCTCCCTTTTTGGTGGTGATCAAAATAACCCCGAAAGCAGCCTTGGAGCCGTAGATCGAGGCAGAAGCAGCGTCTTTCAATACAGAGATAGATTCAATATCATCGGGATTGACCAGCTGTATACTGGGGATTTCCACGTTGTCCAGCAAGATCAGAGGCGATACGGAGCCGGCAGCAGACCCAACATGACCACGGATCTTCATTATGGCCTCGGAGCCGACTTCACCGCTACCTACCTGGATGGTAAGTCCGGGAGTAGACCCCTGTAGTGCACGCCCCACGTCTGCAATGGGACGTGATGTCAGTGCTTCCTGAACGTTTACAGAAGATACAGCTCCTGTCAGATTCACTTTTTTCTGGGTGCCGAATCCGACAACTACTAAATCTTCCAAAATAAAAGCTTCTTCCTCCATAGAAACATCAAGTCTGGTCCTTCCGTTGACAGGTACTTCAACGGTTTTATAACCAAGAGAGGAAAAAGTAAGTGTCGCAGTAGAAGGTGCCGTGATGGAATAATTTCCATCCAGATCTGTAGTGGCAATTGACACCGTTCCCCGCACAACAACGGTTACTCCCACAACGGGGCCGGTGTTGTCCGAAACATTACCGGTAATGGTAATGTTCTGAGCGCTTGCATAAGCCGAAACCAGCAATACGCAAACCATGAGGCTAGTTTTTCGTAAAAGCATAGGTTAAGTTTTTAGGTTAGAAAATCATTAACAGGAAACAGGAACGACGGATAATACTCCGTCCGCGGCAGCAGGGTTCTAAAAGTCACAGGAGCAAAGAGCAAACACAAAAAGTGGAAAAATCTAAAGGGCAATGTGATGGAACGTGAGTTATCCCATTTGCGAATATAAGAAAATATCTTTCATAAATGAATACCGACAGTATATTTTAGTTACATTTGTCAACTATTGCCCGTCATAAATAACGAACAGAAACTTTTTAATCAAACCTAAAATAATTACTTATGGATGTTTACAAAAAAAGCGGTCGCCTGACCTTATTTTGTCTGGTGACCTTGGTCGCTGCAATGATTGCAGGACCTTTACGGGCTCAAAACGTAAATGTTACCGGAAAGGTTTCCGACAATAACGGGGCACCTTTGATGGGCGTTTATGTGTTGGTCCAGGGCACTTCACGGGGTGTCTCTACAGACATTGATGGTACATACGCCATCAATGCACCTGCAGACGGAACCCTGATGTTTTCATTTATGGGATTTGAGAATGTTGCCGAACAAATTAACAGGCGTTCCATCATTGATGTTTCCATGACCGTATCTTCTGTTGCACTGGAAGAGCTGGTGGTTACCGCCCTTGGAATCAAGAAGGACAGAAAAGCCCTCGGATTCTCTGTAACTGAAGTAGGAGCTGAGGAATTGTTGAAAAATAAACAGACCAACGTTATCAACTCGCTTGCAGGTAAAGTGGCCGGTGTCAATGTTACCCAATCCGGCGGTTCTGCCGGTTCAGGTTCTACCATTATCATTCGTGGAGGGAACTCGGCTAGTGAAGGTCGTGACAACCAGCCCCTATTTGTGGTAGATGGTATTATATATGATAACTCCACCGTCATAGGAGGTAATTCCGGGACGGACGGTATGACCAAAACTGCTTCCACCTTTGGTAACCGTGTTATGGACATCAACCCCGAGGACATCGAGTCTATGTCTGTGCTCAAAGGGGCAGCAGCTGCCGCCTTATACGGATCACGTGCAGCAGACGGGGTTATTGTAATCACGACAAAGAAAGGATCCACAGACGGAACCGTTAAAGTTAATGTGGGTTCAAAATACATCTACTCATGGGCCAACTCACTTCCTGAACTTCAAGGTGTTTATGGTAGGGGTTATTACAACCAGGCCGGTGTGTTCAGCGATTACACCTACAATTCCTGGGGCCAGAAAAACACAGGCACGGTTTACGACAACGTGGGCAATTTCTTCCGTGGAGGAAATATCTGGGATAACAGTGTAAGTGTTTCCGGTGGCAGCAAAAATGGCAGTTTCTACCTCTCTGCATCACGTTACGATCAGCAAGGTATTGTTCCCATGACCGGGTACGATAAGACCACGCTGCGTTTCAACGGTGAACAGAAATATGGAAAACTAACCGTGGGCGCCAATGTGGCCTATTCCATTTCCAATACGCGGAAGACCCTGACCACAGGCGGTCTATACGGAGGCGGTGGTAACGGTGCCATGACGGCCGTATACGGATGGTCACGTAGTGACGACATGACCTATTACCTGAACGAGGATGGCTCTAAATACCGTATGTTCCCCCAATATCAGGATCTTGCCTCGGACCGTGAAAATCCTTTCTGGATAATCAACAAGAACAAATTATCCGATCAAACCCGGCGCTGGACGGGATCAGTAAACGCCAGCCTGGATGTTACCGACTGGTTCAACATTGTCTACCGTGTTGGTCTTGATACGTATACTTATGATGAATACACCTACATAGCTCCCGGAGGGGCTGTTTCTGAAAGATACCAGAACGGCCGTTTGTCTAAAAGCGACAGGTCCTACCAATACCTTTCTTCGAATCTTATGCTGAATTTCCACAAGACATTCGGAGACTTTGACTTTAACCTGCTTTTGGGACAAACTTCTGAAGACACAAAAAATATCAGGCAAAACCACTGGGGATACGATTTCGTAACAGCCGGGACCATCAGCTTTGCCAATATCGCCAATGAAAACAAATTCTTCACCGAATCAACCATCCGGAGACGTCTGATCGGGGTGTATGGTGAGTTTCGCGCCGCCTATAAGAACATTGCTTACCTGACTGTTACCGGGCGTAATGACTGGTCTTCCACACTTCCTGTAGAAAACCGTTCTTATTTTTACCCGTCCGTGAGTGGTAGTCTGGTTTTCACCGAGCTGATACCCAAGAATGACATCCTTTCTTTTGGAAAGATCCGTGCCTCATGGGCACAAGTGGGGAAAGATGCTGAAGCTTATGCCACCAACACCTATATGTGGTCTCCGGGTGCAGTAAGTCCCGGATTTGTTGGTATCGGGAACAACTGGACACGGGGAAATCCCTTCCTTAAACCCGAAATCCAGACTTCCTGGGAAGTGGGTGGCGAATTCCGCTTCTTCGGAGGACGCCTCGGCATTGATTATACTTATTACAATAGCTTAACAACCAACCAGATCGCAGCTCCCCGCCTGGGACAGTCCACTGGTTATATTTTCATGTCCATAAACTCGGGTTCTGTATCCAATAAGGGTATGGAGCTGATGATCACCGCCACCCCCATTGAGACCAAAAACTTCAGCTGGGACCTGACTCTGAACCTTTCAGGAAACCGGGGTACCCTGGGTGAGTTTATGAAGGGAGTGGACCTGTTCTATGTGACCGATGTTCAGATTGGCGGCGTTAAAGCAGCAGCTGTTCCTAACGGAGGTTATTTCCTTGGTATTACAGGGGACTACTGGAAACGTGAAACCATGAAAGATGGAGATGGCAATGTTGTAAAAGACGATACCGGAAAAGAGGTTGAAAAACCCGATGGCCGTTATGTAATTGACGAAACCACCGGTTTGTACAAAACCACTGGTGTGGCCACCAACTTACTCGGCAATCGTGAACCCAAGCTAATCGGGGGATTTGGGAACACCTTTACCTACAAAAACCTGAGCTTCTCCATTCTTCTGGATATTCGTAAAGGCGGTCTGATTTACAATGGGACTGAATACCTGCTGCTCAACAACGGTTTGTCACCTAAGACGCTGGATCGCGAATCCGTTACCGTTGAAGGTGTATCGAGCGTCACAGGTGAACCTGTTGCCTATACATACAAAGCCGGACAAATGTACATGGTGAACAATGCCCAAAAGAGCGGTGACTATATGATCCAAAGCTACTGGAGCAATTATGCCACCAATTCCTATAACCTGCTAACAGATACAAACTGGCTGCGTTTACGTGCAATATCGCTCTCTTATGATTTCAAGGGCTTGTTCAAAAAACAAAGCTTTATTAAAGGCCTTACCGCATCGGTAACAGGTACAAACCTCTTCTTGTGGAGTAATTATAAGGGGATGGATCCTGAAGTCAGTGTTTCCGGTTCTGGAACGGGCGGATCCGGATCATCCGGTATAGACTATTGCGGTGTTCCTGCCACAGCAGGCTTGTCTTTTGGTCTAAATATATCTTTTTAATAACTAACGGATTTAAAAACTCAGATTATGAAAAAAATACTTTATATAGCTTTAAGTCTGTTGCTTATCCTTGGAATTTCCGGTTGTAATGACTGGCTGGATGTGAACGTAGACCCTGATAATCCCAACAACTCCAGCGCTACGGTGGAAAGCCGTCTTCCCTGGATTCAGCACTATTATATGTATGCATGGGGTAGTGCCTCTATGCGTGGCGTTACAATAGCAGGTCTGATGACTCAGACATCTCCTACTTCTGGCAATGGGAAACTCTCTGCCTGGGATCCTTTGCAATCTTCCACTACGACATCCTATCAGAACTGGTTTATTGGCGCAGCCTGTAATATTGACGATATGATAGCTGCCGCAGAAAAAGAAGGAGCCTATCATTACATAGCTGCTGCCCATGCCATTCATGCCATGGGTTTTATGCTCATGGCCGATTTGTATGGTGAAATGCCTTACTCTGAACCCCTGGGAAGTAATCCGACGCCAATTTATGATGATGGCAAGACTATATTTAATGGCTGTATGGAGCGCCTTGACCTGGCTATTGATTTATTCAACAAGGCCCAGGAAGATGGCGCTACACCGCTGGCCGCTGGTGACAGCTGGAACCAGGGTGATGTGCAGAAATGGCTGAAATTATGCTACGGACTTAAAGCCCGGTGGCTGAACAAGCTTTCTAAAAAATCTGCACTGTACGATCCTCAGGCCGTACTGGATGCGCTGGCCAAAGCCCCGCAGTCCAATAACGACAACACCATTATGAAGCACAGCAACGCAGGTGACCAGGATACCAACTTCACTGTGGGTGACCCCTACCAAACCAGTGTTATCTGGGACTGTGCAGCCTGGGGTGCCACACAGCGTTATAACAAATGGTATGTTGACCTTCACACAAACCTCAGAGGCTCGGGTATAATTGATCCCCGGCTGGATAAGGTGTTCCCTGCCCGAATGAGCAACATAAAAATCAATGATGCAGGAGCCATTGTCGATTACCAATGGTCCCGTGATCAGGGAGTGGATGTAATGTACGGAACGCGCAGAATATATGGAGCCCTGCTAAATGCCACCGTGGCTACTGCCAACGTGGCAAAAAGCTACACTATAACCAATTCCTCTCATAAAACTGCCATCCTGGGATTTTTTGACAAGGAAGGATTTCCGTACACGGTAGAAGGTGATGTTGTTAAAGTTACTTATCCTAAAGGTTGTTTGTATATCAACACCAACGACTATAACCAGATTATGGACCTTAATTACGTAAATTTGAGGGCTTTGGCCGTTTCACAGACGGGCGGACGGGCAGAAAATGATTCCTATTTCTACCCCGCTACCACCTCCAATGCTGTTGCGGGCACAGGATCTTTCTGGACTCGTCCCGATTCCGACTCGGATATTCTTACCTACTATGAAATGTGCTTTATTAAAGCAGAAGTTAACATGCGCATGGGAAATGCTGCCGCTGCATATACAGCTTACATGGATGGTATAAAAGCCAGTTTCAACCGTATGCAGATCAAGCTCCAGGACTGGGCTTCATCAGGCACCGCCAATCCGGACCAGAAACCCATGATCCAGGCAGAAATTAACGCCTATTTAGCCAGCGCTGCTGTTGTTCAGAATGCAGCCCAGCTTACCATGGCCGATATTATGCTCCAAAAAGTCATTGCCATGGGTGTCAATCTGGAAACATGGAATGATATGCGACGGTTCAATTATGGTGCAGGCAACATCGGCAATTTCGGACAGGTTTACCTGAATTATGTAAGACCTGCAGAATTCAAAGCCACCAATAAAATCCCCGGCACATCCCCCACACAGGAGAATTACTGGTTCCGCCGTTACAGCCAATGCTCTCATGAGACCAATTACAACAAAGACAACACGGCTGCATCCAATCCTCTGGCCCTGACTTTTGAAAACGGACCAATATGGAGCGATCCCGTATGGTGGGACAAAGCTGAATAAAGCTTAATATCCCAACAAAAAAAGACCGGCTAAATCAATTTAGCCGGTCTTTTTACATGCAGCGCACCGATGTTCAATCTGTTTGCTTCTGAAAACTGCTAATTCCCGGCTGTCATTGTTAAACAAGACCCTTCAGCTTCATAGGCGCTTATAATAGGCTGTGCAGCAGCTCCGTGTTATTGTCCGGATGTAAGGAATTTGAACAACAACAGTGATTTGTCAGGATCGGAGTAATCAACGGTGTTCTCGGCTACAAATTGTTCAATCAATGCTTTTTTTGCAGGAAAGAAACGTTTGAAATTTTTATGGTTCAAAGCATACGCTTTCTTGTTCCTGATCAGGTAAGCATTCTGATGTACCGTATAGGGCGTGGATTCAACAGCCAGCATTCGTCCTCCTGTCTCCACATTGAAACCCTCACTCCTGAGATTTCGTTTCTCGATAGGCACATTCGGGGATTTTTCTTCCCGGCCGAATGCTCCATAACGTTTTTCTGCTTCCAGCTCCAGATATTGTTCTACGCCAAACATCACGTGGCCGTCTGTATCTAGTATCTGAATGTAATGGCCCAGCAGCGGAATGAAATAATTCCTGCCAATAAGTACAGCAGATATCTGGCTTTTATCTGTGAACAGATCGGGCTGCCCTTCTTCATCCAGGAAACAAAGCGTAGAAGAAGCCAGCAGGATGTTTAACTGTCCTTTATAGGTTGTACCGTCTACAAACTGGATGGTACCGGACATATAGGCCGGAAACATATAAAGCTCGGTATATGGCCTGGTGTGATCTATGACCAGGAACACTCCCTGGGCCTGAACCGCAGTAAAGGTCCCCAACAGCAATCCCAATAAAGCAGAAAACGCTTTCATTTCATTCCATGATTGCCCCGGCAATAATATTGGCCACACGTGTACGCATGCTTACTGCGGCCCCGTCATCGTAGGGATGAACCCTGTTGGCCAGCAAAATGACAGCCGTATCGGACTCGGGATCAATTACCATACAGGTTCCTGTGTAACCGGTGTGTCCGTAAACCGTTTGGGGATTAAAAAGATTCCCGTTCCAGGAGCCTGCCCGTCCCCAGCCCAGCGTACGCCCATAAGCAGCCACTGCCTCAGGAACCCGTTCCATGGCTTTCACCGTCATGGGTCCCAGGATGCGTTTGCCGTTCACTTGTCCGCCGTTGAGCAGGGCCACGGCAATGACCGCCAGATCCTCTGCATTGGAGAATACCCCGGCGTTACCGGAATTCCCCCCGTTGAGTAACCGCGCCAGCGGATCATGCACCTTTCCCACCAAAGGCAGCCCGTCTTCCTGCAACTCTGTGGGAGCGCATAAAGCCAGCGTCTCTCCCTTGGGCATGTAGGTGGTATGCTCTAAGCCGAGTCGGTCAAAAACATTTTCCTGGGCATAACCGGCCAGCGTCTCTCCGGTGATCTTTTCCAGTACATTTTGTAATGTGATGAAATTCAAACAACTGTACTGATACCCTGTTTTTGGTTTGAAATCCCTGGGGCATTGGCAAATATATTCCATAAGCCCTTGAGGATTGGGAGATCCGTAACGCTCTATCAATTCCTGCGTAGGTCCATACGGTGGCAGTCCCGAGGTATGGGTCATCAGGTCTTCTATGGTTATGGCCACACGGGAGCCTGTTTCAGGATCTGTCCAGGGTTGAAAACCCGGCAGGTACTGATCTACCTGGTCCATGAGACGCAACCGGCCGGTTTCAACCAGTTGCATAATGCTTAAGGTCGTACCCACGCATTTGCTGACAGAAGCCAGGTCAAAGACCGTCTCCAGTGTCATGGGAAGCGTATCGGGGATCAGCTGCCGGTTGCCATAGGCTTTCAGGTAGGCGATCCTGTCATGCCGTACAACGGCAAGAACAGCCCCGGGAATGTCTTCTGCTTTTATGGCATCCCATATCACCCCGTCAACAAGCGCCAGACGTTCCGGGTCAAGCCCTACGGACCGGGGCGTTGCAGCCGGTATGTCCGTATGGGTTGCTGTTTGGGTGCAGGCTGCAACAGCCCACACCCCCAGCACCAAAAAAATGATTTTAAATTTCATGGCTTTATTTCAGTAAACCCCGGTTGCGCAGCAACGGGATCTCGGTCGGTTGTTTCCCTCGGAAAAGCAGGTACTGATCCATGGGCTCACCCCATCCGCCTTCGGTAAGGATGTGTTTGCGGAACTTACCAGCGGTTTCCTGATCAAAGATATCCCCCGCCTCCTTAAAGGTATCAAAGGCATCTGCATCCAGGATCTCGGCCCACAGATAAACATAATACCCCACAGCATATCCTCCGCTGAAAATATGGGAGAAATACGTGGAACGGTACCTGGGTATGATCTCGTCCATGAGTCCGTATTTCTGCATGGCATTCTTCTCAAATTCATTTACGTCGTATGACTGTTCCTCTGCTGCAGCATGCCATTGCATATCGAGCAGGGCAGCGGCTATGAATTCAACGGTCATGAAGCCCTGGTTGAAATGGCTGCTGTTCACCAGCTTTTGAATCATATCTTCCGGCATGGGTTCACCGCTTTGGTAATGGCGGGCATACACCTGGAGTACTTCGGGCTGTATGGCCCAATGCTCATTAATCTGGGAAGGCAATTCCACCATATCGCGCGGCAGGGCCCCGCATATCCGGTCATAATCGCCCCGGCCAAAGAATCCGTCCAGGGCATGTCCGAATTCATGGAACAGGGTCTCGGCTTCGTCCCAGCTCAGTAAGACCGGCTGATCGTCAACCGGTTCGGGGAAATTGGTTGTTACCGTTACCAGCGGGAATTGTTCGCTGCCATCGGGCAGTTTTTTGTAACCGCGCAAACCGGAACACCATGCCCCGGCATTTTTGCCTTCACGAGTGGGGTAATCCAGGTACAGAATGGCCAGGTGGCTGCTGTCCCTGTCCTTTACCTGATAAGTTTCCACTGCTGTGTTGTACACGGGAATGTCGGTCTGCTTTTCAAAGGTTAGTCCATACAACTTGTTGGCAACATAAAACAGTCCGTCCCTTACGTTTTCCAACTTCAAATACGGTTTGATCTGTTGTTCGTCGAGGTCGTATTTTTCCTTGCGCAATTTTTCGGCATAATACCACCAATCCCAGCTTTCCAGCTTGAATCCGGCACCTTCTGCATCGGCAATTTTCTGCATGGCAGCCAGTTCCTCTTTGGCCACTTTCAAGGCAGGTTCCCAGACCCTCTGCAGGAAGGAAACCACTGTTTCCGGTGTTTTGGCCATATTGTTTACCAGCACAAAATCGGCATAGGTGTCGAATCCAAGGATTTTGGCCCTGCGTACCCTCAGGTTGACAATCTGGCCGACGATCTCTTTGTTGTCGTTTGTGTTGTTGTTATCTCCCCGCATGATATACCCCTTGTACAGTTTTTCCCTCAGGTCCCGGTTTTGAACGTATTGCAGGAACGGAATCCAGGAGGGTTTGTTGGGTGTAAAAACGTACTTCCCGTCCATGCCAAGCGATGTTGCAAGGCTTGCGGCAGCGCGAATATTGCTTTCGGGAAGTCCGGCCAGGTCTTCTTCGTTATCCACTACCATCTTAAACGCATTGGTCTCGGCCAGCAGATTCTGACTGAACTGAAGGCTCAGGTTAGACAACTGCGTGTTGATGTCTTTGAGTATTTCCTTATCCTGTTCTGATAAAGCGGCCCCACTCCGGATAAAATCATCGTAATACTTTTCCAGTGTCCGCATCTGTTGCGGATTCAGGTTCAGTTCACTGCGTTTCTGGTACAGGGTACTGATCCTTTCAAAGAGAACGGGATTCAGCTGGATTTCATTGCGGTGGCTGGTCAGTTCAGGGGTTATTTCACGGGCCAGGGCCTGTAACTGCTCATCGGTGTCGGCGCTGTTTTTTGTGTAAAATGCGGCATTTACCCTGCTTAGGAGTTCCCCTGCTCGGTCATAGGCGGCAACGGTATTATCGAAAGTGGGCTCTTCCTGATTATTTACAATGGCATCAATTTCGGCCCGGTGTTGTGCCATAGCCTCCCTTATAGCAGGCATGTAATGCTCTGTCTTGATCTTGTCAAAGGGAGGTGTCTGGAAAGGAGTATCGTACTCCTGTAATAAAGGATTGTTTTTCATGGGATCAGATGTACAGGCTATAAGTAAGCCCATTAATAATAACAACAGTGTTTTTTGCATAATATATTGTGTTTTAGGTATGTGACAAATTTTTTAGATGGTCTGCAAAATCACCCAAATCGTTTGCAAACCGTTCCCAGGTAAGAGCCACTTTCTCTTTCCGTATATTGGCCACAAATATATCCCTGTCCATGGTATAGAATTTCCGGATGGCCCTGTTCAGGGAGTTGGCGTCGGTCCCCGAAGCAACCAGTCCGGTCCCGGGCCCTTCCACCGCTTCTGCGAGCCCTCCGGCAGGGGTGACTATTACCGGAACCTCAAAATGATAAGCCATGGCCGAGATGCCGCTTTGGGTGGCCGTACGGTAGGGCAGTATGCAGACATCGGCACAGGAAAAGAAAGCCGGGACCTCTGCATCGGCAATATACCGATTGAAAACCTTCACAGCGGAACGATCCGGCAAAGTTTGTATAATCTGTTCGTACTTGTCAAAACTACCATAACTTTCACCTGCAATCACCAGCTGGTAGGTGTCTCCCAGATCCCGGAAAGCATCCAGCAACAGGTCCAGTCCTTTATAATCCCTGATAAAACCGAAAAATAGCAATGTTTTACGGTTGGGGGCAAGCCCCAGCCTGGCTTTGGCACCGGCGGGATCTTCCGGTTGCCCGAAATGGTCATACAACGGGTGGCTCTTAAGGATAAAGGGCATTCCCGGATTCAGGGACAGAATATCATCCCTTACGGCGCTGCTCATGGCCACACAACCATGGTTCTGCGCAAGGAACCAGCGGGAAAGCGGCTTGTCCATAAACATTCTCTCATGGGGGATCAGATTGTCTATCACAGAAACAACCGTGCAGCCCTTTTTTTTCAGTTGGCGGGCTACCCACCCCAGGGAAGGTGCAAAAAAAGGCATCCAGTACCTCATCAGCAGCAGGTCAGGTTTTTCCCGGGCAATGATGCCGGCCGTCTTTTGGTAAGAAAAAGGATTTACAGAATCCAGAAGAGCTTTTGACGGGACAGAGGCCGCCCGATCTTCTGCCGGCACATATTGTGTTTTCCCGGGGAACAGCAACGATGGGTATTGCCTTGTGAAATTATACGCTTTTACACTGTGGTTTTTATCCAGTTCTCTGAACAGGTTGGCGTTGAATTGTGCTATCCCGCCCCGGTAAGGATAAAAGACAGATAAATAAGCGATTTTCATACATTGCAAAATTAGCAAATTTGGAGTATAAACAACAAAAAAGGCCCTCCGCAACCGGAGGGCCTGATTCTGGTTTTGTTCAGTTGTTTAGCGACGGGGTGCGCGATCCCTTCTGCCTCCGTCGCGGCGATCTCCTTCCCTGCGGTCTCCGCCCCTTCCATCACGGCGGTCTCCACCTCTTCCATCGCGGCGATCACCTCCACGGCGGTCTCTTACGCCCCTTCCGCCGCGGTTTTCACCGGGCATTTTGGCGGCTCCTGCGGCTGTTGCTGCCGTTCCCACGTTGGGGGAAAGGTCACGTTTGCCATAGACTTCACCGTTGCAAATCCACACCTTGATGCCAAGAACGCCTACCTTGGTATGGGCCTCGGCCAATGAGTAATCTATATCGGCGCGAAATGTATGTAAGGGCGTACGGCCTTCCTTGAACATCTCCCGGCGGGCCATTTCGGCACCACCCAAACGGCCTCCTATCAACACCTTTATACCTTCTGCTCCCATCCGGATGGTAGAAGCCATAGCCATTTTAATGGCACGGCGGTAGGACACACGGCCTTCTATCTGCCTGGCAATGTTGTTGGCAACAATGGTGGCATCCAGTTCCGGGCGTTTCACTTCAAAGATGTTGATCTGGACTTCTTTATTGGAAATTTTCTTCAGCTCCTCTTTCAGCTTGTCAACCTCTTGGCCGCCTTTACCAATGATAATACCGGGACGGGCGGTGTGGATGGTAACAGTAATAAGCTTAAGGGTTCGTTCTATCACTATGCGGGACAGACTGGCTTTTGCCAGACGGGCGGTCAGGTATTCCCTTATACGAGAATCTTCTGCAAGCCTTTCTGCATAATTACCGCACCAGCTTGAATCCCAACCACGGATGATACCTACACGGTTACTGATAGGATTAGTTTTTTGTCCCATATTATGCTTCTTTTACTGTTTGTTGTTTTTTATCCAATACTATAGTCACGTGGTTTGAGCGCTTGCGTATCCTTGCGGCACGTCCCTGGGGAGCTGTGCGGATCCTTTTCAAAATCCGACCACCGTCAACGGTGATGCTCTTTACAATTACGTTACCGCTTTCAAGCTCTTTCCTTTCTCCTTCGTTCTTCACCTCCCAGTTGGCAATAGCCGATTTGAGAAGTTTTTCAAGATGGATCGAGGGTTCGTTTTTTGTATATTTTAAAATATCCAAAGCACGGTTTACTTCCACTCCCCGGACCAGGTCAGCGACAAGACGCATCTTACGGGGGGATGAAGGAACATTATTCAGCTTGGCATAAGCTGTCTGTTTCCTTATTTCTTTCTGGCGTTCGGCCATTTTTCTTTTTCGAGCTCCCATTAGTGTTCTCTTTTTAGCTGTTAACGATTGCCCGAGTGACCCTTAAATGTACGGGTGGGCGCAAATTCACCAAATTTATGACCGACCATATTCTCGGTTACATATACCGGAATGAATTTGTTTCCGTTATGCACGGCAACCGTATGGCCTACAAAGTCGGGAGAAATCACACTGGCACGAGACCAGGTCTTCAGGACTTCTTTCTTTATTTTGCCTTCATTCATATCAATCACTCTTTTTTCGAGGCTTGATTCAATGAAAGGACCTTTTTTTAATGAACGACTCATAATGCAAATTTTATCCGGTTATTTTTTCCTTCTGTCTTCAATAATGAATTTCTTGGAATTCTTTTTTGGATTACGTGTCTTGTAACCTTTGGCAGGTACCCCTTTGCGTGAGCGCGGATGTCCGCCGGAAGCGCGGCCTTCCCCACCACCCATGGGGTGGTCAACGGGGTTCATAGATACCCCGCGGTTGCGGGGACGGCGGCCGAGCCATCTTTTTCTTCCGGCTTTGCCATGTTTTTCAAGACTGTGGTCGGGGTTGGAAACGGTTCCTATGGTAGCGCGGCAGGTAACCAGGACCATGCGTGTTTCACCCGAAGGCAAACGCAGAATGGCATGGTTGCCTTCCCTTGCGGTAAGTTGTGCATAGGAACCGGCACTGCGTGCCATGGCGGCACCCCGGCCAGGATGTAACTCCACATTGTGAACCAGTGTTCCGAGCGGAATCTCGGATAAAAGCAACGTATTCCCGATTTCGGGAGGAACACCGGGACCGGATTCAATTTTCTGTCCTACCTGCAGACCGCTTGGAGCAATGATGTAGCGTTTTTCACCGTCTGCATAAGCCACCAGGGCTATGCGGGCACTGCGGTTGGGGTCGTATTCAATAGTCTTTACCGTGGCGGAAAAGCTGTCTTTGTCCCGTAAGAAATCAATGATACGGTACTGGCGCTTATGACCGCCACCAAGGTAGCGCATAGTCATCCTTCCCTGGTTGTTCCTTCCGCCCGAACTCTTCTTGGGAGCCAGGAGGGATTTTTCCGGAACTAAACAGGTGATGTCGTCAAATGCGCTGATCAGTTTATGTCTTTGACCGGGCGTTACCGGTTTAAATTTACGTACTGCCATAACTTAAATATTGCTGTAGAAATCAATTTTGTCTTCACCCCCAAGCGTAATATAAGCTTTTTTGAAGTGATTGGCACGTCCGCTCAGGACCCCTGCCCTTGTATAACGGCTTTTACGTTTTCCATGGTAATTGATGGTATTGACATCCACCACGGTAACCCCGTACATGCTTTCAACCGCTTGCTTAATCTGCAATTTGTTGGCTCTGCGGTCAACAAGAAATCCGTAACGATTCAATTTTTCGCCCTGAATCGTCATCTTTTCGGTAATTAAAGGCTTTATCAGAATATTCATCGTCAGGCAGATTGAGTTGTCCCTAATTGTTGGTTGATCATAGCCTCTACTCCTTCAATGAGAATGAGGTTCTGGGCATTGACAATGTCATAGGTGTTCAGTTCGTTGACTGTAACCACTTTAGCCCTTTCTACGTTACGGGACGAGAGGTAAATAGTGTTGTTGTTATCGGGAAGCACCATCAGGATTTTTTTCCCATCCACTTTCAGGTTCCTGCAAATGGCAAGAAAATCTTTGGTTTTGGGTGCGTCCATGCTAAAGGGCTCTAGAACGATGATGGCTTGTTCCTGTGCTTTGTAAGTCAAAGCAGAACGTCGTGCCAGTTGTTTGAGCTTCTTATTGAGCTTGAAGCGGTAATCCCTTGGTTGCGGGCCAAAAATCCTGCCGCCCCCTACGAATATCCCGGCTTTCAGGCTGCCGTGACGTGCTCCTCCGGAGCCTTTCTGGCGCACAATCTTCTTGGTACTGTGTGCGATCTCCCAACGTTCCTTTGTTTTGTGGGTACCCTGCCGCTGATTTGCCAGATACTGCTTGATGTCCAGGTAAAGCGCGTGGTTGTTCGGTTCTATTCCAAAAACGGTATCGTCAAGGATTACTTTCTTTCCGGAATCCTGACCGTCAATTTTATAAACTGCAATTTCCATACGGCTATACCTCCATAATTACGTAAGAACCGTTGGCGCCGGGAACCGAACCTTTCACTATGACCAGGTTGTTCTCGGGAACGATCTTCATTACCCTGAGATTTATAATTTTAACTTTATCCCCGCCCATACGTCCGGCCATGCTTTTGCCTTTAAAAACGCGGGATGGCCACGAAGATGCTCCCAGAGAACCCAGGGCGCGGAGACGGTTGTGCTGACCGTGTGTCTGACCTCCTACTCCGGAAAAGCCATAGCGTCTGACGACCCCCTGAAATCCTTTTCCTTTTGTAATGCCGGTCACGTCTACCCAGTCAATTAGGCTGGGGTCAAAAATGTCGTTAACGGTCACGGTGTCGCCCAGGCGCAATTCTTTGTCGTAATCATTGGGGAATTCCGCCAATTTACGCTTGGGTGTGGTATTTGCCTTTTTGAAATGGCCCTTAAGGGCCGCGCTGGTGTGCTTTTCTTTTTTCTCGTCATAGGCAAGTTGTACGGCGGCATAACCATCTTTCTCTTCCGTACGCACCTGCGTAACTACACACGGACCAGCCTCAATAACAGTGCAGGGAATATTCTTCCCGTTACTGTCGAAAATCGAAGTCATTCCGATTTTCTTTCCAATTAATCCAGGCATTGGTTGTTAATTTGGTGTTTATCAATAAAATGAACGAATTCCGCAGAAAATTGCGGGCTGCAAAGTTAGGCGTAATTTTGGAAAAAGCAAAAAAATCAATACTCCTGCCAGCTCTTTATTTGAATATCTTCAACAGAAAGCGAGCAGAAAGCAGTGATAAAGGCATCGGCCAGCCGGGCGTTGGTCAGTAACGGGATATTCAGGTCAATGGCTGCGCGACGGATTTTGTAGCCGTTATCCAGTTCGCCCGAAGTCAGATCCCGGGGAATATTCACTACCAGATCAATCTTCCTGCTGTGCAGCATATCCAGTGCCTGCGGCTGCTTTTCCTTCTCGCTGGGCCAATATACGCGGTGGCTGGGAATTCCGTTTTCTTTCAGGAAACGGTATGTTCCCCCGGTGGCAAAGAGCTGGTATCCCTTCTGATGCATAAGCAGTGCTGCATTGAGCATATCCACCTTCTGGCGCGGTGTCCCTGTGGAGAGCAAGATGTTCCGTGCAGGAATCCTGTAACCTACGGCCAACATGCTTATCAGAACAGCTTCCAGGGTGTCTTCCGCAATGCATCCCACCTCGCCTGTGGAGGCCATATCCACACCCAGAACAGGGTCTGCCTTTTGCAGGCGGCTGAATGAGAACTGGGACGCTTTGATCCCTACATAATCCAGATCAAATTCGTTCTGGCCGGGAAGTTCCACCGGAAGCCCCAGCATGATACGGGTAGCCATTCCAATGAAGTTGATCTTGAGCACTTTGCTGACAAAGGGAAAGCTACGCGATGCCCTGAGGTTGCATTCAATGACCTTGATCTCGTTTCCCTTGGCCAGATACTGGATATTGAAAGGACCCGAAATATGCAATTCCCGCGCTATGTGCCTGCTGATTTTTTTGATACGGCGAACGGTCTCCACATAAAGCTTCTGTGGGGGAAACTGGATGGTAGCATCGCCGCTGTGCACCCCTGCAAATTCCACATGTTCGCTTATGGCGTAGGCCAAGATTTCACCATCACGGGCCACGGCATCTATTTCCACTTCCTTGGCGTTTTCAATAAACTGGCTTACCACAACCGGGTGCTGCTTGCTCACGTTGGCCGCCAGCTTTAAAAAGCGCTCCATTTCCTCAAAGTTGGAACACACATTCATGGCTGCCCCGCTGAGCACGTAACTTGGCCTTACCAGGACAGGGAAGCCCACCTCCCTTACAAAAGCTGTGATATCCTTCAGAGAAGAAAGTTCTTTCCAGCGGGGCTGGTCAACCCCAATGCAATCGAGCATGGCCGAGAACTTGTGCCGGTCCTCGGCCATATCAATATACCGTGCAGGCGTTCCCAGAATAGGCACCTGCTGTTTGTCCAGAATCACGGCCAGGTTGTTGGGGATCTGTCCCCCCGTGGAAAGAATGACCCCTTTGGGCGTTTCAAGTTCCACAATATCCATGACCCGCTCATTGGTGAGCTCGTCAAAATACAGCCGGTCGCATATGTCGTAATCGGTAGAAACAGTCTCTGGATTGTAGTTGATCATCACAGAACGCCAGCCTTCTTTGCGGATGGTCATCAGGGCCTGCACTCCGCACCAGTCAAATTCCACAGAACTGCCTATGCGATAGGCTCCCGAGCCCAGCACCACTATGGAGCGACCGTCCTGTTCATACTCAATATCATGCTCCCTGCCCCCGTAGGTCAGGTACAGGTAATTAGCCTTGGCTGGATAAACGCCTGCGAGGGTATCTATTTGCCTCACCACGGGAGTTAGGCCCAGGGCTTTCCGTAACCGGCGGATCTGCAACGGGCTATCCTGGGTCATTTTCTTTTTCCACAAGGCCCGTGCTATCTGGAAGTCGGAAAATCCCTGTCTTTTAGCCTGGTACAACAATTCCCGTTCGTCCCCACCCCAGTCGCTGCCGTTGGGATCTTCCGGCGGTCTTATCTTTTCCAGCTTCTTGCCGGTATGAACAATCTCCATGAGTTTGTACAAAAACCAACGGTCTATCCGGGTCAGATCGTATATCTGATCCACCGTGTAGCCGGCCTGCATGGCTATGCTTATCACAAAGATGCGCATGTCGGTAGGTTCGCGCAGCGCTTTGTCTATATCTTCGATTACCAGATCGCGGTTTTCTACAAACCCGTGCATTCCCTGTCCTATCATGCGCAAACCCTTCTGAATGGTTTCTTCAAAGGTGCGCCCTATGGCCATAACTTCTCCTACAGATTTCATGCTGCTGCCAATCTCCCGGGCTATGCCACGGAATTTGCCCAGGTCCCAGCGCGGGATCTTGCAGACCACATAATCCAGTGCCGGTTCAAAAAAAGCGGGAGTTGTCTTTGTTATCGAATTTTTGAGCTCGTGCAATCCGTAACCCAGCGCCAGCTTGGCAGCCACAAAGGCCAGCGGATATCCCGTAGCCTTGGATGCCAGAGCCGATGAGCGGCTTAAACGGGCATTGACCTCAATGACCCGGTACTCTTCACTGGCCACATCTAAGGCATACTGAATATTACATTCTCCAACAATCCCTATATGACGGATGATCATGATGGCCATTTCCCTCAGGTACTGGCATTCCCTGTTGTTGAGTGTCTGGGTGGGTGCCACCACAATGCTTTCCCCGGTATGAATTCCCAGCGGATCAAAGTTCTCCATATTGCATACGGTAATGCAATTGTCGTACTTGTCGCGCACCACCTCATATTCAATCTCCTTCCAACCTTTGAGGCTTTTTTCCACCAGCACCTGGGGGGCAAATGAAAAAGATTTCTCGGCCAGGACCACCAGCTCTTCCTCGTTGTCACAAAAACCCGAGCCGAGTCCGCCCAGGGCATAGGCAGCCCGCAGGATCACGGGATAACCCAGTTTCCTGGCAGCACCTAAGGCTTCTTCAATGGAACTGACCGCCTCGCTCTGAATGGTTTTGATGCTGATTTGGTCCAGCTTGCGCACAAACAGTTCCCTGTCTTCTGTTTCCATTATAGCCTGTATGGGAGTCCCCAGTACCTGCACTCCGTATTTTTCAAAGACACCCTGGCGGTAAAGCTCCACCCCGCAATTGAGCGCTGTCTGGCCTCCGAAAGCCAGCAATATGCCATCGGGTTTTTCCTTTTTAATGACCTGCTCTACAAAAAACGGGGTAACCGGCAGAAAATATACGGTGTCTGCCACGCCTTCCGATGTCTGTACGGTCGCTATATTGGGATTGATCAAAACGGTACGGATACCTTCTTCACTAATCGCTTTGAGGGCCTGGGATCCGGAATAATCAAATTCACCGGCTTCACCGATTTTGAGGGCTCCCGACCCCAGGACCAATATCTTTTCAATCTTCATGCTTAAAGGATTTCTGTGAATTGGTCAAAAACGGGCACTGTATCGGTAGGCCCGCTGGCAGCTTCCGGATGGAATTGCAGGGCAAAGAAGGGTTTGCTCCTGTGGTGTATGCCCTCGTTTGTCCCGTCGTTCAGGTTAATGTACAACGGGTTCCAGTCTTTGCCCAGACTTTCCGGATCCACCACATATCCGTGATTCTGGGAAGTAATGTAACACCTTCCTGTTATCAGATCCTGTACCGGCAGGTTGTGGCCCCGGTGGCCGTGTTTCATTTTGGATATTTTGCCTCCCGCGGCCAGTCCCAGCAATTGATTGCCCAGGCACACCCCACAGATGGGCTTGTCTCCTTCCAGAGCATACTTTAAGTGGGCGATGGTGGTCTTGCACATATTGGGATCGCCCGGTCCGTTGCTTATGAAGATACCGTCGTATTCAAGCCTCCTGAAATCATAATCCCAGGGAACCCTGATTACGGTGACACCCCGGTTCAGCAGGCATCTGATTATGTTGTGTTTGACGCCACAGTCAATCAAAACCACTTTTTTTATTCCCGGATTGCCCTGGTAGGTAATCACTTCCCTGCATGAAACATAACCTGCCATGTTAGCATGGGCAGGATCGGACAAGGGAACCGTCCCGGGATCATCTCCCTGGACAACGATCTTTCCATTGATGGAACCCTTGTCCCTGAGCAATTTGACCAGGGCTCGCGTATCTACATCGTAAATCCCGGGAACCTGCTCTTCAATCAGCCATTGTTCAAGGCTTTCCCTGGCATTCCAATGGCTGAAAAGCCGACTGTAATCAAACACGACAAGCCCCCGGATCTGAATCTTTTCGCTTTCCATGTATAGGGAAAGACCCTGACTGTCTGTTGTCCTTTCCGGAACCCCGTAATTTCCCACCAGGGGATAGGTCATTACCAGGATTTGTCCAACATAGGATGGATCGGTCAAAGATTCGGGATATCCCGTCATGGCTGTATTAAAAACCACTTCTCCTGAAACGGATTTTTTACAGCCAAATGACCGTCCTTCAAAAACAGATCCGTCTTCCAGGATAATTCGTGCTTTGCTCATCATGCCGTGTTCAAAATCGGGCAAAGTTAGAAAAATGCATCCATTAAAGGAGGATTGTTATGTTTTTTTTGAGTCTTATATCACGCGAAGAGGATCCTATGCGCATTTCCACTTCACCCGGCTCCAGTGCCCAATCCCCCGCGGCTTCATTCCAGTACATTAGCTGGCTTACCGGCAGCTTCAGGGTAATTTGGGCAGATTTCCCGGGTTTCAGTTCCACGTCCTTAAATGCTTTCAGTTCGTTTTCAGGGAATTCCACGTTAGATCCGGGACGGTGCACATATAGCTGTACTACCTCGCGGGCTGGGTATTTTCCGGCATTGACCAGATTGAAGGTTACCGTCACCACATCTGAGCTATGGTATGTTTCTTTTCCCGTTCTTGGTGAATCATATTCAAATGTCGTATAGGAGAGTCCATGTCCGAAAGGAAACAGGGGATCAATTTTCCGGGCATCAAACCAGCGGTAACCTACATAAATATCTTCTGTATAATGTGCCTTGTCAAAATTCGGATATGTCTGCAGGGCGTAGGCCGGAGAATCTTCCAGGCGCACCGGGAATGTAAACGGAAGTTTCCCAGATGGGACGACCGTACCCAGAAGCACATCGGCCAGGGCATTGCCGGCCTCGGATCCGTTGAACCATGACACAAGCACTGCCCCGGAACAGGAAGCCACAGTGGAAAGATCAACAGGTGCCCCCGTTACCACTACGGTCACTATGTTTGGATTGACACGGGCAACCTCCCGGACCAACTCGTCCTGCAGGGAAGGCAGAATGATGTTCATCCTGTCGGCTCCTTCGGTTTCCACCTCCCGGTTATTTCCTGCAAAAAACAATACAATATCTGCGCCGGTTGCCGCTTCCAGCGCCTGGGCGAGCATTTCCTGATCCAACCCGTTACCTGCAACTGCACTGCCTTCTAGCATGCCTCCGGTGCCGGTAAGCATTACACCACCCAGAATGCCCCCCCGCTCCCTGTCCTGTCGGGAATATCCTTTGTAGCCGCGTGCAAAAACCAACGTGGCGCGGTCACCAATCTTCTGCTCCAGCGCTTCCAGGGGAGTTACTTCGTGGCGGGCCTTTACCCCGGCCCCTATCCCGCCGGTCGCATTTTTCTGCGTGGCATTGTCCCCTATAACTGCAATAACCGGTTTCTTTTCCAGGTTCAGAGGCAGCAGGGATCCTTCGTTCTTGAGCAATACAATGGACTGCGATGCAATCCGGTAAACCATACGGCTGTGTTCGGGAGTGCTCACAGCCTGAAGATGCGATGTTTCCTCAACCGGGTCAATGGCCAGGCGTACCCGCAGAATATTACCCACTTTCTGATCTATGATTTCTTCAGGAACCGCACCGCAGCGTACAGAATCCAGCAGGGCTCTGCCAAAGAACCAGTCTCCCGGCATTTCCACGTCCAGTCCCGCCAGGGCTGACTGTACAGTACTGTGTGTCCCGTACCAGTCTGAAATAACCATACCGCGGAAACCCCATTCCTGCCGCAATATTTTGTCCAGGAGGATGTCATTTTCGGCACACCAGATACCGCCCACCTTGTTGTACGCGGCCATGACCCCAAGTGCCCCTGCTTCTTCAACGGCTGCGCGGAAAGGAGGCAGGTATATCTCGCGCATGGCCCGGTCGCTGACAATCACATCCACCATGCCCCGGTTGTTTTCCTGGTTGTTCAGTGCATAATGCTTTATACAGGCGGCTGCACCGTTATCCTGGACTCCACGCACGTAACCCACGGCCAGGCGGGAACTCAGAAGCGGGTCTTCGCTAAGATATTCATACGTCCTGCCACCAGTTGGAATGCGCTGTATATTGATGGCAGGCCCCAGGATCATGTCCTTGCCCCGGGTTCTGGCTTCTTCTGCCATCCCTTTTCCGTAAAGGTAAGCCATCTCTTCGCTCCAGGTCGCGGCCAGGGCCGATCCCGTGGGAAAGAAAGTGGCCGAGTCGGTGGTCAGGCCCAGCGGTGTCCAGGAACGGGGCTCCAGTTCTTCCCGTATACCAAACGGTCCGTCTGCATATTTTATGGAAGATATACCCAGGCGTTCCACGCCGGCAGAAGTAAACATAGTCTGGCCGTGCAGCATATCCACTTTTTCTTCAAGTGTCATTTGCGCCGTCAGATCCCGGATTTGTTTTTCAGTATCAGCACTGCAGGCTGCCAGCATGCAAATGCCCGTTATGACCAGTATTTTTTTCATAACACAAATATAATCATTCTAAAAAACAATTTTTTTATCTTTGTTATCTCACACCCAATCCATATAAAATGAAACGTGTCTGCACTTTAACATTCTTACTTTTTTCTACATTATCCCTGCTGGCGCAGCGACCTTATTTCTGCATAACAGAAGGGGCTACCCTGGAATATGAAAACTACGGGCAAACAGAAAATGTTGACGGATATTTCCGGATGCATATCCGGGAAGTTAACGGGACAGATGGTAATTACACAGTTACCTACATGATGTATCCCTTCAATCCGGACCATACTCCCTCCTTTGATCCTGTGGAAATGACCGTGGCCATAAAGGACGGGGCCATGTCTGCGATGTTTGGTTCTGTGTCGCTTATGGAAGTCAGCGGAGAAGTTCCGCTGATCCCCTCACGTCTTGCAGTGGGACAGGAACTGGACGGCGGATTAATGAAAATCAGTGCTATGGGTTTGAATTTCACATCCGAAGTCCTCTCACACAAAGTCATTGACCGGGAGGAACTCACAACCCCTGCCGGAACTTTTAAATGCTATATCGTGGAAATGGTCACACGGACCAATGTCTTGATGCAGCAATCCGTTACCAGTACCAGGCAATGGTATTCCAGGGGCATAGGCAGTGTTAAATCGGAAACCTATGACGATAAAGGCAATAGGACAAGTTCTCAATTACTAATTAATATCGACTGACCATGAAGCAAGTACTGATGATAGTAACGATCCTGGGCCTGGTACCTGCAACAAGCCAGGCGCAATCCATCCTCCACAGGCTTGAAAGAACAGCCAGGACAGCAGCTGAAAGAACAGTGGAACGCAAAGTAGAGGAAAAAGTGGAAGAAGGCGTTTCCAAAGCCGTAGAAAAGGCTATTGAAGAGAAAGAGAATGAAGAGGAAAACAAGGCAGTAACAACCGGAAAATCAGACAAGGACAAACCTGACCGCTCTTCATCGCGCAGGGCAGCCGATAACCAGAACCTGGAATTCGACGACTGGGACCTGGAAGATCAGGATAAAGAAATGGTAACTTCAGGCCAGGCTCCGGCTTCGGCAAGTCCCCAAAGCAGGCGGGCTGCGATGGAATGGGCAAAATCTGACTTTGTGGCGGGCGATGTTATCTTCTTCGAAGACAACCTGGCAGGCGAAAAACTGGGTGAATACCCTTCCCGGTGGGACGTTATTGAGGGAAATGCCGAGATCGTTCGCGTTGACGGGGAAAACGCCATCATGCTGCTGAACGATGCCCGCATTGCTCCTTTTATGAGCGACCAGCAAAGATACCTTCCCGAAGACTTTACACTGGAATTCGATTTCTACCTGGCACCCTGGGAAGAGGCGTTTGAGGAAACAGGGGAATATCCCTTTAGTGACTACATCCTCAATATGTTCAGCGATTATGGCGGAGAATGGGACACGGTTACCATGCAGGTTGTGGAAATGGCCATGGATCCCCGCGCACAAAACCTTTTATTCTTCTACCATTCCGGAAGTTACGACCACCGTGATGCCAGCCTGGATCATATAGACTACCATTATGGCGGGTGGGTCCATTTTGCGCTTTCTTTTAATAAACGGGCATTGAAAGTATACCTGGATGGTGTACGGGTCATCAACCTGCCCAACGTGGCGGCTCCGCTACGGTTCGAGATTGGCCAGGGCTGGGGAATAGAAAACACCTGGTATATCCGGAACATCCGACTCGCCAAAGGAGCCGTGCCCCTGTACGACCGCATGATGCAGGACGGAAAATTCATCAGTTACGGGATCACCTTTGATGTGGCAAAAAGCATCATCAAGCCCGAATCGGCCGGAGAACTGAACCGTATTGTGCAATTGATGCAGGAAAACCCGTCCCTGCGCTTCAGTGTGGAAGGCCACACCGATGCCACCGGTTCGGCCCCTGTTAACCAGAAGCTTTCCGAGGCCCGGGCCGAGGCCGTCGTAGCCCGCCTGGTGGAAATGGGCATTGACCGCAGCCGCCTGAGCGCCAGAGGCTTCGGCCAGAATACCCCCATAGCCGACAACTCCACCGACGAAGGTCGCGCCAAAAACCGCCGGGTGGAATTTGTGAAACTTTAGCCCGCAAGCTTAATTTGAGTTCTTCTTAGCTACCGGCCACCGTAACTACCAGGCTCAAAACCGACTGCCCAAATGACCACCCGATGGTTCCGAGGCCGGTACACAGGTTGTACTCTCTCATCCTGGTGGGAGTTTGAGCGCAGAAACAATAAGGGCCAACTTAGAACTGCACAGTCCGTACAGGGCTTGAAAAGCTGTTGAAGGTGGCTGTCGCATTTTTCAGGTATAGGACCAGGGTGTTGTTGTCTTCGGCCTGATACATGCTTTTCAATTGCGGATACTGGTCCAGGATATATTGCTTTGCCTCGAGGCGTTCATCCGGGACTACTGTGGCTTCTATGCGCAGCCATGCTCCCTTGCCGGGGTCATAGGCGCAGATCTCCACCTTGGGATTGGCTATCATCTGCCTGGCCACATTCTTTTTCCGGCCGGTCTGGATGTATAGTTTCTGCTCAAAGATGACGGCTGTTCCAAAAGGACGTACCCGGGGCTGGTCATTGTCAACCGTTGCCAGATAATATACCCCACATGTTTTTAAAAAATCATAGACTTCTTTCATGGATTGTTCTTCCTCAGGGTTCTGTTTTTTCTGTTGTGCATTCCTGTCTGTGGCAAAACTCATTACTGTCAGCAGGGAAAACAGCAGCAACAAGGTTATTCGTGTTTTCATTATTTCTTGATTATTAAGTGTTAATACTGGTGCCGATAATTTATTTGTAGTTCTGTTGGCCACTTGTGGTGTCAGCCACTCTTATTCCACATCCGTTATAAGGGGGAACAACTTAATTACTTTTTCCACCGGTAGGGCTTCAACCGTACGGCCGTCTTTGCCGGTCATGGTCTGAGCCGCAAAGAGTGAATTGAGGATGGCTTCTTCCACCGCTTCCATGGCCGCCATGAACAGCGCCGAGCATTCATTGTTGTGCAGGTATGTGGGTGTATAGGTGGGTGAATAAGGTCCCGTTGCAGATGCATATTCCCGTATCAGGTTCCCCGGAGCGACGGACAGCGCAAGCACATAATCCCCGCTGCCGTTAGAGGCAATGCCTCCGGTACGGGCAAGTCCCATCATCCCCCGCTTGGCTATGCGCTCCAGGGTCCGCTCGTTCACAGGAGCATCCGTGATAATGACTATCATGCAGGAACCGTCCGGTTCCGGGGCAGGTGTGTTGTCTGTGTCTTGAAGTGTTGCTTGATTTTCCCCTGCACTGTGGCCTTGCCTGCCTGGGGCTTTCTGTTCCGCTGCGTTTTTGCCTGATTTTTTTCCCCGGGTTTGTTCTTCAATCTGGTTTTTGTATGAATACCGGCCGAGACGCTCTCCCACATTCACTCCGGCAATCTGCAGCACACCTCCGAAATTGGTCTGTACCAATACCCCCACAGTATAACCGCCCAGACTTTGAGGCAAAACCCGGCTTGCTGTACCGATGCCCCCTTTAAACCCAAAGCAGACTGTCCCTGTTCCGGCACCCACATTCCCCTCGGCCACAGGTCCCAAAACAGCATTTTTCAAAGCATCCAGCACATGTGCCGATTTTATATGGCGCCCCCGGATATCATTCAGTTCCCCGTCATTGGTTTCTCCCACTACTGCATTGACCGACTGTACATCACCATTACCGGGTTGCTCCAGCGTATAGGTGACCAAACCTTCAATACCGGCAGACACCGACAGGGTATTGGTGAGGATCACCGGAGTTTCGATATTGCCCAGCTCCTTTATCTGAGTGGATCCTGCCAGTTTGCCGAATCCGTTCCCAGCCCAGAAAGCGGCAGGCACTTTTTCTCTGAACACATTGCCCGGATGCGGAATTATGGCTGTTACCCCGGTGCGGATACTGTCCCCCTCCACTAGGGTAACATGCCCCACAAACACCCCTTTTACATCGGTTATGGCATTGAGTGGCCCTGGTTGCATGACGCCAGTCCGGATCCCGTAATCCCGCATGCGGGGACGGCTGCCAGAAACGCTCATACCGGAACTTTTTCCGGCACCTATTGCCCCGGGACTTTGGGCCCGGGTGCTTGTTGGCACTGATAAAAAAGAAACAGAGGCGATAAACAATAAGAAGAAATGCTTCATGCTTGAATTATTGATGTACCTACAAAGGTAAAAATTCATTATATTTGAGACATATACAGATCCCTTTTTTTGTACTCAAATTATTGTACAAATGAAAAAGCTTGTAATACTTTCATTATTTGTCATGATCGTGCTCAATTCATGCGGCACGGCAGCTTTTACAGGCCGGCAACAATTGCTGGTCTATTCAGACCAATCGGTTTCGGCCCTTTCTGACGAGTCGTACGCCGAGTTCCTCCAAACAGCGGTGATCTCGGGCGATAAACAACACAAAGAAATGACTCGCTCGGTGGGAGAAAAAATGGTTTCGGCCCTTACATCGTACCTTGTCGGGGTTGGGCAAGAGGACTATCTTAGCGGGTTGGACTGGGAGTTCCAGCTGGTAAAGGATCCTTCGGTTAACGCTTTCTGCCTGCCCAACGGAAAGATTGTACTCTATGAAGGGCTCCTCCAATTTGCGAACAACCCGAATCACCTGGCCATAGTCATAGGTCACGAGATGGGGCATGCTGTGGCACGGCACGGGAACGAACGCATGAGCCAGCAGGCGTTGCTTCAGACTGCGGGACAAATCGCCACACAGGTATTCAGCCAGACCAAATACGGACAAAACGCCCAGACGGTGGATTTGTTTGCGAAGGCGTTTGCCTTTGGCAGTAACGTGGGAGTAGTTTTGCCCTTCTCCCGCAAGCATGAATAC
>DHUU01000012.1:0-2403 GCA_002409325.1 Bacteroidales bacterium UBA5226
TACGAGTCCGATCCTTTGACCTCATGGGAAGGCTATTTCCTGGGGTATTCAGAAACCAAATGGGTATCGGAAAAGCTGGTCCAGATAGCCCGGGAGCGCGGATTGAGAGCCTGCATCTACCGTCCGGGAGAAATTGCCGGGGATACCGTACACGGGATCTGGGAGATGAAGGATTTGTTAAGCCGGCTGATTGTAGGATGCGTCCAAATGCAAAAGGCCCCGGACCTCAAGACACGGCTTTATGCAGTGCCGGTGGATTATGTGAGTGACGCCATAGCCCATATCTCACGGCAGGAAGGAGCCTGCGGCCTGGCATTTAATATCCTGAATCCGGAATCTTTCACCATAAAAATGATGGTACAAGCTATCCGCCGCATAGGATACAGGATCCGGATCATACCCTATGAAAGCTGGATCAATGAACTGCTGCAAACCAACATCAGGGAGAATCCCCTGCGGATCCTGGCCTCGCTCTTCAACAAAGATACCGAAGACCCGCACAGCCTGGCAAGGCGTTACGGTTCCCTGCAGCCCCGGTACGACACGACCAACACGAGCAATTTCCTTAAAAACACAGATATTCAAAAACGTTTTCTCACTAAACGCCTGCTGCCTGTCTACCTCAAATATTTTATGGAGCAGAAATATATATGAACATGAAAACTTTATTCCTGATACTAGCTATGGCACTCATTTCCTGTACACCGCGCGTGGATCCCTCAAAGAAAGTATGGGCCTGGATGGTTGGCAAAACAACTATGACTGATGGTCAATGGGACTACTATTTTCAAAAAGCAGCAGAAGCGGGAATCAACGCAATTTTGCTGGAATGCCACGGTGGCTACCCCCAGGTACCGGAGGATTCGGCCACTACAGTCGCTGCCCCGGCTTTTCGCGACCATGCGGCTATCCGGATCATTCAGAACGCTCTGCCGTTTGCACAGAAATACGGGATTGAGCTCCACGCCTGGGTCTGGGCCATCAACCGGACCGAACACAGTTTGCGCAACGCCCATCCCGATTGGTACCAGGTGAACGCGCTGGGCCAGTCCTGTCTTGACATAAATCTTTACAACAGAGAGCATTACCGCTGGCTGTGCCCGTCACGTCCCGAGACCACACAATACCTTAAGGAACGGGTGGCCGAGCTGGCACAGATCCAAGGCCTGGCGGGGGTCCACCTGGATTTCATCCGTTACCCCGATGCCATTCTGCCTTACGGGTTGCACGAATCCCGTAATGTGGTGCAGGACCGCGTTTACCCGCAGTGGGACTTTTGTTATTGCGATACGTGCCGGGCCTGCTTCAAAGCCCTGACGGGGGTGGATCCGCTTGATCTGGAGGATCCTACAGCCGATGAGCGGTGGATGCAATACCGCTGGGACGCCCTCTCGGCAGTGACCAGCGAGGTATGCGCCGAGATAAAAAAACACGGGAAAGTGGCCTCGGTGGCCGTCTTTGCCACTCCCCAGGAGTCCCGCAAGCTGGTTCGCCAGGACTGGCCCCGCTTCCGCAATGTGGATATTTTCTTCCCCATGATCTACCATAAATTCTACAATTGGGATGATTACCAGGTTCTTACGGCAACCCGAGAAGGAGTGCAGGAACTCAGGGAAGCCGGCAATGACGGAATCCTTTGCTCCGGCTTGTTCGTGGGGCACGTCCCGCAAGAGAGGATCATGGAATTCATGCTCTACACGCGAACCGGAGGCTCTGCAGGCATTTGCTTTTTTTCCGTGGAAAACATTGACCGCACCTACGGCTACTGGGCACGCCTGAAATCCGACATCGCCCAGTTCAAGGAAACCGGAGAGTCTGAATGATGACCGCAGAAAACGTACAAAAAGAACTTAATGCTCATGCCTCGGCAGAACGTAAAAAAGCATTGGAATGGTTTTTCAAGACCGGAAAAGGGCAGTACGGCCATGGAGACATTTTCATAGGCGTGAGCTCACCCGATATGCGCAGTGTCTCCCGCAAATTCCGGGACCTTCCTTTTGCCGAGTTGCAGAAACTCATTGCCTCGCCCATCCACGAAGAGCGGAGCTGCGCCTTGGCAATCCTGGTACTACGGTTTGAAAAGGGTGGGGAGCGCAAGGCCATTCTTGATTTTTACCTGCGCAACAGGCAATATGTAAACAACTGGGACCTGGTGGATTGCTCGGCCCATAAGATCCTGGGACGGGCCATTTATGACGGTCTTCAGGATGTTGCGATCCTTTACCGGCTGGCGGTTTCGGACATTTTATGGGAACGGCGCATAGCCATTATTTCCAGCATGTTCTTCATTCAGAAAGGACAGCTGGATCATACCTTCCGGCTGGCCGAGCTGCTTCTGGCCGATCGCCAGGACCTGATGCACAAAGCTGTAGGGTGGATGCTGCGCGAAGCCTGGAAAAAGGA
>DHUU01000012.1:2625-34243 GCA_002409325.1 Bacteroidales bacterium UBA5226
CGCTACGCTATAGAGAAGATGGAAGAAGGCAAGAGACTTAACTTTTTAAAAGGAAGATTTTGAAAAACAAAGATAAAACTGAGCCATACCAATTAGTTACACAATGTGACGTACAAATGACGCATTAAATACAGCCTAAATATTTGAATAGTTTTTAAGTTACATATAATCTTGTCACGAATTCGAATGAATTATGAAACAACCGGACTTAGGTAAGAAGATCACCGAATTGCGATTGGCTAAGGGCTTGACCCAGGGTGAACTTGCACAGAAATGCAATTTGAGCCTGAGAACTATCCAGCGTATTGAATCGGCAGAGGTCACTCCCAGGAGTTATACCGTGAAGCTGATCTTCCAATGTCTGGATTACCAAATCTACGATTCATTCGGCAAATTCACCTACAGACTTGACAGACTGGCCTACAGGACACGAACAGGCCTCGGACAATGTTACAAATATGTATTGGATTTATTTAACTTAAAAACACACACCATGAGAAAGATCACTATTTTATCGTTACCCTGTATTGCCATCATCCTTCTTTTTCTATTCATCGGAACCGAGTCTAAAGCTCAGGACCATGATAAGATCATCGCCAGGATCGCTATACAGAATACCAAATTTGCAGAATGGTTCAATGCCGGCCAGATTGACTCCCTGGGATCTGTGCACCTGGAAAATGCCTGCATGATCCCGTCCAATTACAAGGAGATCCATGGAAGGGAAGACATAATGGGTTATTACAGCTTCCTGTATGCCACCGGGTTCCGTTTCACTGAGAACACTTCCAGGGCCCTGGTAATCTCAGATTCCATATTGGTAGACAGGGGAGTCTGGAAAGCCGGACAGATGATCGGAACGTATCTTACACAGTGGCGTCTCTGCAAGGATGGTGAATGGTATATTGAAAATGAGATGACGAATACGGACCTTGGAGTTGAGTAAGCTCAGCGAAGCCTGCAAAAAGCAAACGCCAACGATCCTGCCGTTCTCGTCAATTGCATATCAATACTTAAACAACGGTACGGTTTTTAGTAGTGACTAACGCTTTTCATTTAGGGCACGGGAGAGGCTGATGGCCGTTTCTTCGTTATCCAGCCCGCTGATCATTGCTTTTACGTTACGAATTTCGAACATGACCGTTGGCAGGGCATACACCTGGTCATCAATGGTAATAGCGATCATTTTCTCTACGTTGTTCCGTGTCATTTCAGCCCATTTCTTTGAGCCTTTAAATTTGAAACTGATCTCTACTACGTTTTTTTTGGGCTCTGTAATTTTTAGATCGGCGTTGGTCATAATCGGCTTTCCCTTAACCGCCACAATGGCATAATATAGTTTCTCAGGGTCAACTGGATGTGAGGTGCAGGTGGTCATAGGATAGTTTCCAATGCAGCTAGGGATCCAATTCACTAAACATGGCAGGCAAAGCGTTACTTTTTACGTTTGGCAAACAATATATGCCCCGGGACAATGAATGCGACCACCCAGGCAACGGCTTCCAAAAGCAATTGTTCTTTCAGGCCGAGGTAGGAGGCAGTTAGCGCCAGCGCTCCGAACACTGCACCCCCGATGACGATTAGTCGGTGGCGCAGGATACCCCCGGTTACCACAACGGCAAAGGCCATCAGCACCATGAACAGAGGGTGCTGCAACTCAAAATTGATGCTGTGAAGCACATTCATCTGGATCAGGTTCATAAGCACCATAGACAGGAAAAATGAGATCCAAACATAGCGTAGCGATACGCCTATATAGGTCTGCACTTTTTTTCGCTGCTTTACCAGATAGAAGATCGTAAAAAGCGCCGCCGCAACAACCAGTATAATCCTCAGCAGGCTGAGAATTTTTTGCATCTGATAAGTCAGAACAACGGCTCGTGTAATATACCCCATAAAGCAGACAAAAAAGAGCAGCCACCCCCAGACTATGAACAAGATCCCGTCCTGCCTGAGCTTGATCCTGGGAACCTCTATCATTTCTTTGATCACGTTAAGAGATTGATTTTCATCAATTATATCCGATTTATCCGGTTCTCTTTTCATTGTAGTATTGTTAATAAAACAAGTTTGTAATACAAACCTAATAAAAATCTAGTAACATTAATTTCAGATTAGCGTCAATGAAAGTGTATTAATTTAATATGGATGAATATGAGAACAATGAAGGTTTTGGCGCTTTTTTCAATTGTATGCTGTTCCGTTAATTTGGCTACAGCTGAGCAGATAACGGCTAATCACAAAATGCCGGATAATTTGACTGTAGAAGAAAAAATTTTCGGGCTGTCAAAATTATGGCAGGAAGTGAATTACAATTTCGTTTATCTGGAAAAGGTTGACAGGAAAGCCTGGGATCAGTCTTACCAATCTGCCATTCAGACAGTAATGAATACAGAAAGTGACTATGAGTATTACAGGGAGTTGCAGAAGTTCTGTGCCCTGCTCGGGGACGGACATACTAATGTGTACTTGCCGCAAAGCATAGATACGCTAATATATATTTCTGATTTTGGTGAATACAGACTGTTTCTTGAAAACGTTGATGGTCAAGCGATCATTGTAAGGGTAAATAAAAGTAAGAAAGATGTATTGCCGGTTGGTTCCCGGATCCTGGAAGTAAACCGGATCCCGGTGTGGGATTATATTGATCGGTATGTGGCTCCTTACATAGGATCCTCAACAGATTATGTCTTGAAAGACCTGGCAGTAATGAGGTTATTGGAAGGACCGGTTGGAGAGACGTATTCAATCAAGATCATGAAACCCGACGGCAGTACGGCAACATTTGATCTGAAGCACGAAAGATCCAACGAAAAAGAGATATATCCACCCCAGGAGCCTGTAAAACTGATGGATTTCAAAATGTATGACCAGATTGTCTATGTAGCTCTTAACTCGTTCAGAAGCAACAGCCTGGATTCCTTGTTTGCCGGTATATTGCCACAACTGAAACGTGCTAAAGGGTTGATTATTGACCTTCGTGTGAATAGCGGAGGCAATACCGGTGTGGGCGTTAACATATTGGAATACATTACAAGAGACTCACTGTTATATGGACCTGTATCCATGAGTAGGGAACACATACCCGTTTTTAAGGCCTGGGGAAATTCTGTAAATCCAGCCGATACAACGGGCAATGACTGGAAAAAGAAATGTTTGCTCTACAATCAGGACCGAACGTATTATACATTCGAATATTCACCCTGGGTCTGCGGACCCAAATCCCATCGATTTGTCAAGCCCACAGTA
Source organism: Bacteroidales bacterium UBA5226 (assembly GCA_002409325.1). Classification (GTDB taxonomy): domain Bacteria; phylum Bacteroidota; class Bacteroidia; order Bacteroidales; family UBA932; genus DMER64. Next base: position 5,875 of record DHUU01000012.1, read on the forward strand.
GTCCTTACCGGACACTTGACAGCCTCGGCCGCAGAAGATTTTCTGGTATTTGCAGATAATCAGGAACATATAATACGAATAGGGGAGAAAACCTATGGCAGTACAGGGCAGCCGTACGTTTTTAATCTCCCGGGAGGGGGATTTGCCATTGTTTGCACAAAAAAGGATGTTTTCAAGGACGGCAGGGAATTTGTTGGCTACGGCATTGCCCCGCATATTGAAGTCAAAAGATCATTGCAGGATTATCTGGATAACAGGGATCCTGTTCTTGAAAAGGCATTGGAATATTTAAACGAAAAGTAGAACTTTCTTAAAAGTCACTACCCTGCATATGTTCACGGACTATTGGGAATTTACCTGCGTATTGCATATTTTTGCAATTCGCTCTATATAAGTTCTTAAATAATATTACCATGAACAATGCAGTTTACAACTTTCCTTTGCCTGAGAATGAACCCATCCTGGATTACCTGAAAGGAAGCAAGGAACGTGTACTATTGGAAAACGAACTGAAAAGGCAATCCCAGACTATTCTGGAAATTCCGCTGATCATAGGCGGAAAAGAAATATTAACGGGCAATTTTGGAGAGATCCGGATGCCACACGACCATAATAAAGTAATTGCCAGGTATCATAAAGCCGGAAGGTCAGAAGTGGAATTGGCCATCAAGGAAGCACTGGAAGCTCGGAGAACCTGGTCAGATCTGGCTTGGACCATTAGGGCTTCCATATTGCTTAAGGCCGCCGAACTCCTAGCTACACACTACCGTTCTGTGATCAGTGCCGCTACCATGCTAGGACAAAGCAAGAATATCTATCAGTCAGAGATAGATGCTGTTTGTGAGACAATTGACTTCCTGAAATACAACATAAGTTTTACAGGACGTATTTATGAACAACAGCCCAAATCCACTTTTAATCAATTGAATAAAATGGAGTACAGGGCTCTGGAAGGTTTCGTCCTGGCTGTCAGTCCCTTCAACTTTACTTCTATTGCTTCAAACCTGAACATGGCCCCGGTAATGATGGGCAATACAACAATCTGGAAGCCTGCTTCTACGGCCATTCTGTCCAACTATTATTTAATGAAAGTTTTTATGGAAGCCGGATTGCCCGCCGGTGTGATAAACTTTTTACCCGGACAGGGATCTGTTATTGGAAACACATGCCTGGCTTCCAAAGACCTTGCAGGCATTCATTTTACCGGATCCAACAGCACTTTTAACGGTTTATGGACGCAGGTAAGTTCCAATCTTTCCATATACAAATCCTACCCCCGCCTGGTTGGGGAAACCGGAGGGAAAAACTTCATTTTTGTGCACCCCTCGGCAAATATCAACGATGTCTGTATCAACACAATCCGAGGCGCTTTTGAATATCAGGGACAGAAATGCAGTGCGGCCTCCAGAATGTACGTGCCACGTTCTTTATGGCCTGAACTGAAGAAATGTCTTTGCAATCTAGCCCAGGAAATTACACTTGGAGACGTCACAGATACCGGCAATTTCATGAACGCCGTGATAGATGAGAAGGCCTTTGACAATATCAAATCTTACATAGATTACTCCAAAGAATCGCCCGATGCCACAATCATAGCCGGTGGTCAGTGCGATAAATCCACAGGATACTTTATCCGCCCCACCATAGTAGAAACCACCAATCCACGCTTTAAACTCATGGAAGAAGAGATATTTGGTCCGGTACTCTGTGTTTATGTTTATCAGGATGAGAGCATTGCCGAGGCGTTGGATCTTTGTGACTCCACTTCCCCTTATGGGTTAACCGGGGCGGTCTTTTCCACTGACCGCCTGGCTGCCGCAGCAATCTGTGAAAGGTTAAGGTATGCAGCCGGTAATTTTTACATTAACGATAAACCTACCGGAGCAGTGGTCGGATTGCAACCATTCGGTGGTTCCAGGGCTTCCGGAACAAACGACAAGGCAGGTGGCGAATACAACCTGTTGCGTTGGGTCAATCCCCGGACCATCAAGGAAACCTTCGTCAGCCCCGACGATTACCGTTATCCGTATATGAAGTAAGGGGCAGGCGGTACCCAACCTCTCACCTGAGTTTGTTCTTGATTATCGGCACTTATGATTTCCTTACTGGCATCTGTCTGATTCTTATTGATGTCGAACATAAATGACTTTAAGTTGTTGTTCCAGAAAGCACGGATCCTTGCGGAATTTATGTATGAAGAGGGAATGATCATATTGTTATCCAATACCAGCCTGTTGTCAGGTCCTTTATCCAGCGACCGCCTTTTCATCTTCAGTTTCCACTAAAGAGTGAAAATGGGTGGACATTGTAGTTTCTGCCAGATCTAGCAATTGAAAAGTGTACCTGGTGGTCCCATAGCTTTTCAAAGTTAGCAATAAGAGAGGTGAAATCATAAGCTTAATTGAAATTTTCAAGCTTCATTATTTCCCGATGCAGAATCTCCCAAAGATCTCTCCAAGGATGTCGTCCGGGGTTATTTCACCTGTTATGCTGCCTACGTGATGCAGGGCCTGGCGCAGGTCTGGGGTGAGCAGATCGCCGCTTAAACCGGCATCCAGGCCTTCGCGAACGTGTTCCAAAGCTTCTCCGGCAGACCTAAGTTCCTGGTAGTGGCGCAGGTTGGTGAGCATAACGGTATTCCGGTCCAACTCTGGTCGGATCATAGCTCCTAAAATTTTTTTAACATCCTCAATACCAACATTATTAGCCGCAGAAACCGGCAATACATAAGTGTTGGGTTTATTAAATGTAACAGATCTGTTACACAGGGTGTTCATAAATTCTTCTAATGTAACATCTTTGTTATATACCAAGTCTATTTTATTGATAATGTATAAGATGTGTTCATTGTTAAACTCTGCAACAGATTGCAGGCTCTCTGAATAGGTTTCCGGCCGCGAGGCGTCTATAACCAGCATCAGAACGGCAGCAGAACGGATGGTTTCCATAGAACGTTTGACGCCCAGCTTCTCAATATGTTCCTGTGAAAGTTCGTTCACATCGCCAATGTGTCGCAGTCCGGCAGTATCTATGAAACGGAACGGGATTCCATCCAGCACCAGTACGTCTTCTATGGTATCGCGTGTGGTTCCTGCCACCGGAGTGACCAGCGCCTTTTCTTCGCCAAGCAGTGCATTCAGCAGTGTAGATTTTCCTGCGTTCACCAAACCGGCAATAGCCACCGGAATGCCTTTCTTCATAGCATTTCCCATCCTGAAAGAATCGCACAAATTTCCGATGCGTAACAGCAGCGAATCCACCAGGGAGCGCAGCTCATGTTTGTCTGCAAATTCCACGTCTTCCCCGGCAAAGTCCAGCTCCAATTCCATGAGCGAGGCCAGTTCCAACAAGCGGGAACGCAACGCCGATAATTCCTGAGAAAAAACGCCCCGCATCTGGTTCATGGACATTTTATGGGAGGTGCGGTTTTCCGAGGCAATAAGGTCGGCCACAGCCTCGGCCTGTGCCAGGTCCATCTTCCCGTTCAGAAAGGCACGCTGCGAGAATTCACCGGGGCCGGCCATCACCGCGCCGTTTTCCACCAGGGTGCGCAGCAGAGTATCCTGGATGTAGAGTGATCCATGGCAAGAGATCTCCACGCTGTCTTCTCCCGTGAAGGAATGAGGGGCGCGGAAAACGCTCAGCAGCACTTCATCCAGCAGTTCTCCCTCCGAATCACTCACACGTCCGAAATACGTGCGATAACCCTCGCTTTGCCTCAGATCTGCGCAGGCTGCGGTGCGGAATACTTTCCCTGCGATTTCCAGCGCCTGAGGTCCGCTCATGCGGACAAGTGCCAGGGCCCCAGTGGCATGTGGAGTAGCCAGTGCACAGATGGTGTTTGTCTCAATGTACTTGCTGACCGGGAAGTCAGTTATTTTGCCTTTTTGGATCATATATTATTCTATGTAACTAATTCATTTCTATGCACCGGCAATTAAGCCGGCAGGCGACTTCATCTTCCGTTACTTATATTTTCTCTGCAACTACAATATTTTCAACATGGTGCGTATGCGGGAACATATCTACCGGCTGTACGCGGGTAATCCGGTAAAGGCAATGCAGCAGGGCCAGATCGCGGGCCTGGGTGGCCGGGTTGCAGCTCACATAAATGATCTTCTCCGGGGCCGTTTCCAGCAAAACCTTCAGTACATCTTCGTGCACCCCGGCCCGCGGGGGATCCAGCACCACCACATGGGGATGGCCGCATGAGGCAACAAAACCCGCCGTCAGCACATCCTTTATATCTCCGGCAACAAACCGGACATTTTTCATGTTGTTTGCCGAGGCATTTTCCCGCGCATCTTCAACAGCCTCCGGAACATACTCAACACCCGTGGCGCTGCGGCAGTGCCGGGCCAGGAACAGGGCTATGGTTCCGGTGCCTGTGTAGAGATCATAAACGTTTTCATCTCCCTGAAGATCTGCAAATTCACGGATCTTTTGGTACATGCGGAGCGCCTGGCCGCTGTTGGTCTGGTAAAACGATTTGGGACCGATGCGGAATTGCAGGTCTTCCATGGTTTCCAGAATGTACGGTTTGCCGGCATAAAGGATTGGCTGCTGGTCCGATAGGCTGTCGTTGCGCTTGGTATTGATCACGTAATGAAGGGATACGATTTGCGGAAATTGCTGGTGCAAATGATCCAGCAGGGCCCTTCTGGCAGCTTCATCCTCACCGGCGGCCGGGTTATTGTGTGCAAAAACCACTACCACCATAACTTCTCCGCTCAGGGTTATGCGGATCATCAACGTGCGCAGGAATCCGGTCTGTTGCCGCAGGTCAAAGAAAGAGAGTCCTTTTTCAATGGCATAATCCCTGACGGCCAGGCGTATAGCGTTGGAAGGTTCTGCCTGCAGATGGCACTTTTCAATGTCCAGCACCTTGTCAAACCGGCCCCGTACGTGAAAACCCAGAGCAGGGACGGGTAGGGGCAGGGGCAGGGGCAGGGGAGGAGTTTCTGATACTTCTGCAGGGACAGGCCCGCAAACCCCAGATACAGCATCAGTTGCAGCAGTTGTGGCAGTGGCGTCACCCTCTTTGCAGAATGCATCAGATGGCACCCATTGGCTGCTGGAAAAGGTGAATTCCAGCTTATTACGATACTGAACTGTCTTTTCAGAACCCATAATGGGACTGACAGCAGGAAGGTTCAGCTTTCCAATCCTTGTCAATTGGTCAATAACTTGCTGTTGCTTGAATTCCAACTGCTTATCGTATGGAATGGGCTGCCAGCGGCAACCCCCGCAATCTCCAAAATGGCTGCAAAACGGCTCCAGGCGGATAGGCGAAGGCTTTACCAGTTTCAGGATATTGCCTTCCATGTAACTTCGTCTCTTGTGGGTGACCTGTACATGAACAATGTCACCCGGTACTGCCATGGGCACAAAAAGTGCCTTACCGTTTACGTGGGCCAGAGAGTTACCTTCTGCGGCCACAGATTCAATACAGATGTTTTCCAGAATTTCCCGGTCTCTTTTTCCCATACGGTTCCTTTCCAGAAGGCAAAAATGAGAAAAAAAAAGCGTATTTTAGGGGAATTAATAAAACAGCCAGACTATGAAAACGTATTTTATAACCAAAAATACATTCAAAATGCTCATAATGAGCGTTTTGTTTATGTCCGGAGCTATGTTTTCACTACGGGGCCAGGAAAACACGCTCAGCGTTTCCGGAAAGGTAGTAGATTCAGAAACCAAACGTCCGATGGTTTTTGCATCGGTAAGTATACAGGATGTTAGCATAAGCATTGTAACCAATGGAGAAGGATTTTTTACCCTCAAATTTCCCAGGGCTCATGCAGATAAATCTATAACTATCAGTTATTTAGGATATCACACTACAGTGATACCCATTAAGCATTTCCTGGAGCAGGAAAAGGCGCCGGTCATAGGCCTGATTCAGGCGGCTCTGCCTATACCCATGACTACGGTCAGGCCACAGGATCCGCTGGAATTGTTGCGTGAAGCCTTCCGGTGCATAAAGGACAATTACCCGCAGGAATCGATGCAGATGACCGGTTTTTACCGCGAAATGATCCGCAAGGGCAATACGTATGTAACGCTGTCAGAAGCTGTTATAGATGTGCATAAACCGCCGTATTCACCATCATTTTCTGTGGATCAGGTAGGCATCTACAAGGGGCGCGGAAGTATTGACTGGACACGTATAGATACCGTATTTGTAAAATTTCAGGGCGGTATACGTTCGGCCCTGGATCTGGATGTGGCCAGAAACCTCTTTATGGGTGTTAATGTGACAGAGGTAGAACAGTTTTACGATTTTAAAATCGAAAACCCGGTGCAGATGAATGACCGCATCAATTATGTGATTTCATTTAACCAGATACCATATTCCGAGGATATCCTGTTCCGCGGGAAGGTATATATTGACGTGGAAACCATGGCCATATCGCGCATTGAATTCAATATGAATGTTGAAGACCGCCCGCAGGCAACGGCCATTTTCATTCGCCGAAAGCCTGCAGGGTTGCGGGCGCAGGTGGAATATGCCGCCTATATGGCACAATACCGTCAATTACCGGAAGGAGAATGGGTATTTGGTTATTCCCGGACCGATTTGAAGTTCAACGCCAAGTGGGACCGCAGGCTGTTCAGTCAGAATTATACCATTACCTCTGAAATGGCCATGACCGAGTACAGCCGTGATTCCTACAAGATCCCGCAGGAGAGCCGTGTCAAAACAACAGACATCACCTTATACAGGGTAGCCGATTTTGAGGATCCCGGTTTTTGGGAAGATTATAACATAATTGAACCTGAATCGTCCATAGAAAACGTTATTTCCCGCATCATACGCCAACTCAGGCGCCGGCAGCGCTAATGAGCAGCTTATAGCTAACGATCAATGAGTAAACGTTTATAATGCACACAATTTATATTATGTTAAATAGATTTTTGAACATTAAATATTCCTATCCATGTTGAACAGCAACATACCCCTGGCTGAACGCATGCGCCCCTCTTCTTTTAACCAGTTTGTGGGACAGGAACATCTGGTATCTCCCGATGCCGTTCTGCGTAAGATGATTGAAAGCGGCAACCTGGCATCATTCATTCTCTGGGGTCCTCCAGGTGTCGGGAAAACTACCCTGGCCCGAATCATAGCCCATGATCTGGAACGCACTTTTTACAGTTTGTCTGCGGTCAGTTCCGGTGTCAAGGATGTACGCGAAGTGATTGAACGTTCCCGCTCCGGAAAAATGTTCCAGAAAAACCGGCCGATTCTTTTTATCGACGAGATTCACCGTTTCAGCAAATCCCAGCAGGATGCCCTACTGGGTGCTGTGGAAGACGGCACCATTGTATTAATTGGTGCTACCACTGAAAATCCTTCCTTTGAAGTGATTGCTCCCCTGCTTTCACGTTGTCAGGTATTTGTGCTTAAAACACTATCAGTCAAGGATCTGAGCGCGTTACTAGAACGGGTACTCAAAGAAGATGAATACCTACGTTCGCTGGATATCCGGGTGGATGAAACCGAAGCCCTCTTCAGGCTTTCCGGAGGCGATGCCCGTAAACTGTTGAATATTATAGAAATAGTAATTTCCAGCTATGAACAGGGAGAAACTATCGTATTCAATAACGATCAGGTTCAGAAACGGTTGCAGAAAAATATCGTACTCTACGACAAAAACGGAGAACAGCACTATGATATTATCTCGGCTTTTATTAAAAGCATCCGCGGGAGTGATCCCAACGGGGCAGTTTACTGGATGGCCCGCATGATTGCCGCCGGAGAGGATCCCCTCTTCATAGCCCGCAGAATGGTGATCCTGGCCTCGGAAGACATAGGACTGGCCAATCCCAATGCCTTTCTCATGGCCAACGCCTGTTTTGATGTTGTTCACAAAATAGGTATGCCCGAGGGCCGGATTCCCCTATCCCAGACAGCCATTTATCTGGCCACAAGCGCCAAAAGCAACTCGGCTTACAGGGCCATAGAAGATGCCCTGGAGGCGGTCAGACGGCACGGAGACCTGAGCGTACCACTGCACTTGCGCAACGCCCCTACCGAATTGATGAAAGAACTGGGGTATGCCAAAAATTACAAATATGCCCACGATTTTGAACACAATTTTGTTGCACAGGAGTTCCTGCCGCAGGAGATCAGTGGCAGCTGCTTCTACAGCCCGCAGGACAATCTGCGCGAAAAAGAGATAAGCAGGTTTCTGGAGCGCTGGGGTAGCAAATATTCAGAAGTGTAAGAAAAAATATACTAACTTTGGGAGTATGGAAATGAATGGTTTTTTTCTGATAGCCGGCCCATGCGTCATTGAATCTGAAAAACTGTGTATGGAAGTTGCCGAGAAACTTTGCACCCTGACTTCCAAATACAGAATGCCTCTTATTTTTAAGGCTTCCTACCGAAAAGAAAACAGGACAAGGGTGGATTCCTTTACGGGTATCGGAGACCACAAGGGACTGGAAATACTGCAAACCATACAGCATTATTTTGACATCCGTGTTACGACAGACGTGCACACACCCGATGAAGCCCTGATGGCTGCAGAATACGGAATTGATATAATCCAGATCCCCGCATTCCTCTGCCGGCAAACTTCCCTGCTTAAAGCGGCTGCACAGACCGGCAGGAACATCAATGTTAAAAAGGGACAGTTTCTTGCCCCGGAACAGATGCAGTTTGTTGTGGAAAAACTATTGCAGTTTGGTGCCACAATGGACAAGATCATCCTGACCGAGCGAGGCACGCAGTTTGGTTATACAGACCTGATCTTTGATGTGCGCAGCATTCCCAAAATGAAGAGTCTGAACGTTCCTGTGGTTCTGGATGTTACCCATTCCCTTCAATCACCTAACCAGACCTGCGGAGTGACCGGTGGTGACCCCTCCATGATAAGCTCTCTGGCTGCTGCCGGAGTGGCATGCGGGATAGACGGCATATTTGTGGAAACCCACCCCAGGCCGCACGATGCCCTCTCGGACGGGAGCAATATGCTTCCACTGGATAAAATGGAATCATTGATTCGCAGGATTATTGCTTTTCGCGAAGCATACGTCAAATTTGAAAAAGAAATTCAACAACCTACCTAAATGACACTCAATCACGATCTTAGCAGACGGTATGAAAACCTGCCTGTTTTTATTTATGATGATCAGATAGAAGCTTCTACTTACTTGGTAGACAATATCCTTACTCTGTTGAGCCTGTATGAATCGCAAGGGAAAAAACTTGTTCTGGGTTTGTCATCACGCCCTGCCATGATTCCCCTCTATGAACTCTTTGCCCGCACTTATGAGAAAGGCAGAAGTTTTAAAAATGTAGTGGTATTTGGTATAAACGAATTTTATCCCCTATCCAGAAATGAGATACAGTCTCATTACCGGTTCATGCGGGAATACCTGTTTGATGTTCTGGATATCCCCAATGCCCAGATCCATTGCCTGGATGGTGATATTCCTCGCTCTCAGGTAGCGCGTCACTGTGCCGATTTTGAAAAAAAGATCGCCTCATACGGGGGTATAGACGTAATGATCACCTCTGGTATGGGTTCCAACGAACCAGGTTCTCCCTACAGTTCCCGTACGCGTTTGATTACACTCAATACGAATACCCGCATATCGGCTGCCAGTGAATTCTTTGGGGTAGATTTCGTCCCCAATTACTCGCTAACTATGGGAGTGCAAACCATCCTGGAGAGTAAAACCATATACTACCTGGCCTGGGGAGAAGGTGAATCAAAAGCAATTAAAGATCTGGTAGAAGGCAAAGTAGATGAAACACACCCTGCCAGTTTCCTGCAAAACCACGCACAGACAGAAGTCATTATTGACCGAGCTGCAGCAGCCGAACTCACCCGTGTAGCCTCACCCTGGCTTACCGGCCCCTGTATCTGGAACGAAGCACTAACGCGGAAAGCTGTATTCTGGCTCTGCCGCCAGCTGAATAAGCCCATTTTAAAACTCACCGCCCGTGATTACAACGACAACGGTATGAGCGACCTGATCACCGAACGGGGGCCTTTCAGCAAAATCAACATAGACACTTTCAACAGCCTCCAGCATACCATAACGGGATGGCCGGGAGGAAAACCCAATGCTGACGATACTACCCGTCCGGAAAGAGCACTCCCCTATCCTAAACGTATAATAGTGTTCAGCCCCCACCCCGATGACGATGTCATATCCATGGGGGGAACCGTTGCCCGCCTCTCACAGCAGGGCCATATCCTGCACCTGGCTTACCATACTTCGGGAAATATTGCGGTCTTTGACCATGAGGTAACCCGCTTCCTGGACTTTCTGCAGGAGATTTCTCCCGTTTACGGACTGGACAAGGATAAAACCCGTGCTATCTTTGAGCAGGCCAGCAAAGACTTAAGCCAGAAAAAACCGGGCGAACCCGATTCGCAGGCCATCCTGAAGGTCAAGGCACTTATTCGCCGGGGCGAAGCCAAGTCAGCCTGCCATTACCTTGGAATAGATCAGAATAACGTCCATTTTCTGGAAATGCCCTTCTATGAAACCGGTGGTATCAAGAAGAATCCACTATCGGAACAGGACATTGACATTATCTGCAACCTGCTGGAAGAAATTAAGCCCCACCAGGTTTTTGCTGCCGGTGATCTGAGCGACCCTCACGGCACTCACCGCATTTGCTATACCGCCATTCTCAAAGCTATGGAAAAACTCCGTCAGAGACCATGGATTAAAGATTGCCGCCTGTGGCTCTACCGGGGTGCCTGGCAGGAATGGGATGTGGCCGATGTAGATATGGCCGTTCCCCTGAGCCCCGAGGAAGTCATCATAAAACGTAATGCCATTTTCCGCCACCAGAGCCAGAAAGACCCCGCCATGTTTCCGGGAAATGATCCACGGGAGTTCTGGAAAAGGGCCGAAGAACGCAACCACAACACCGCTGTGCTCTATGACAAATTGGGCATGGCCGAATACCAGGCCATAGAGATGTTCAGGCTGCAAAGAGAAGGAATGAAAATCTAGAACGGGTAACCCACCCCAAACTGGAATGAGTAATTATTCTTCCTGAGCCACTGCGAAGGCGGAATCCACGCCCGCCTTACAGGATCCCGGACAATCATACCCAAATCCAGCCGCAGGATTACAAAATTCAGGTTAACCCTTATTCCCAGTCCGGCATCTATCGCTATACTTTTATAAAAATCCCCGAAACGGAAGACACCTGCAGGATCGGCGTTTTCCCGGGGCAAAGTCCAGATATTGCCTGCATCGGCAAACAAAGCCCCTTCCAGTTTCCAGAATAACGGGAAACGGAATTCAAGGTTCAATTCCAGCCGAATATCACCGGCTTGGTTTGGGATGCTGAAAGTCGAATCTACAGGCATTGATCCTGGCCCTACCGTTCTTGCCTGCCAGGCCCTGAGGCTGTTGGCACCTCCGGCATAGAACATTTGTTCCAAAGGAAGGGAGCTGGCATTTCCGTAAGGCAACCCTATTCCCGCATATAGGCGGCCGGCAAGCTGATGGCCATTACTTATCAGGGTATAGCCCGAATTCAGGTCAAATTTTACATACTGGGAATAAGCAATGCTGCCAATGGTATGACTGCCCGTTGAATCTGTATTCATAAGGAAATTGAATGCGCTCAGCAGGTTCCCCGCAGCTTCCAGTCCTACCCGCACATAATGCCATGTTTTGTAGTGTACCGCTGAATTGTCACTCGTATAGTAAAAAATGGATGAAAGTCCCAAATCAAAGTGATCCCGGTATGTGTCAATCAGAAAAGGATCATTGAGCGAGGCAAGAAAACCGGGGCTCATGTTGAAAAGTTTGACCAGTTTCATTTTAACGGGATTGACCGTGTAATGATACTTTTCTCCCATGCTCCAGGTATAGCCAAATGTACCGGAAGCAATATTTCTGGTGTATTCCGGCCGGGACTGGTAACTGTAACTTGCCGTAATATCGGTGCGGGGTATCCTGTTGGTGAAAATCCTCTGACTTACCGGAAACAGCATTTTGGGAAAGGTCAGCGAGAGTGAAGCGCCCAACTCAGTGGCCCTTATGGGATCCCTCATCTTGAATTGAAAATTCCCCATCAGCCCCAAGGTCAGCCACTCCCCTCCCCTGAAAATATTTTTGTGATAATACGATAGTGCAGGAGAGATGCCAATCAGCCCGTTGGAATTGCTCGACGCTTCCAGGTTCAGTTTGTAACCCTGTGAATTCCCGGGACTCAGGCGGATTGTGCAGTCAACCTGAGCGGTATCTTTCTGCAGCGAAGAAGGCACTTCGTCAAAAAGGAGCGTCACGCTGTTTAGCAAGCGTATGTTAGAAAAACGGTCATAAGTGGTTTTAACCTTAGATTCGTCGTACAACTCACCGGAACGTATAAAACTCATATTCCGGATCAGACGCGGCCGTAAAGTGGACTTGCCCGGAAAATAAAATGTCATGCCTTCATTATCCAGGGTATCCATAGATCCATAGTATGTTGAATCCATTACCGCCTGTATGGGATCAAAACCCGGGTAAACATTGATTTTCCTTATAGTGTAAGGCTTGTGGAGTCCCTGACCTGGCAGCTGTACTTCCAATGTGGCTGTTCCGTCATGTTTAAGGGTATCGGCAAGGAAAGAAATGTGGCTGCGGTTGAAACTGTAATACCCGTTATTCCTCATAACGGAATTAATGCGGGCGGCTTCCTTTTCCAGTGCCAGAGAAGAGAGAACATTGCCCGGTTGCACCACAGAGCGTTCATGATGCAAGGAATACAAGCCGGCCAGGTTTGTATCTGCCTTTCCCAGCCGTATGGTATCAATAGTATAGGTTTTTCCGGGAATGACCGTATAATGGACCGATGCTTTCCTGTTCCGGTAAGTTACCGAATCGGCAATGGTGTTGAAATAATAACCAAGCGAGGTCAGGTAATTGTCTATGTTCTGCTTGCTGTTGGTTATCAAAGCCGGATCAAAGACTACGGGCGGCTCACCCATACGCCGCAGAAATCGGCTCCAGCCGTTGTCTTTTTCAGGACTGAGGCTGTAAATATTCAAAAAGGCTTTCCATCCAAAAACTATGCTGGTGTTGGGTTTCTGCCTGATATACGACTCAAGTGAGGATGTGGATACAATTTTTTTAGGAACAACTTCAACAGAATTTTTGCGCAAAAGGTATTCCCCCTGAGGGACATAACGTGTGCCGGCACATCCGGATAAAAACAGGACTAACAGAAACCAACCTTTAGGCATAATACAAAAGTAAAAAAAAAGGGCTAATAAGATATAGCAAAAGAATATTCTCATATATTTGCAATCTGATTGACTTACATTGATGTTTTTTTACCAAAGTAACTCACTTACATTATAGTAATGAAAAACAAGTATATCGACCTGATTCAACAAAGTTTTGACTTTCCGCAGGAAGAATTCAGGGTGGAAAACGGAGAACTTTTATTCCATAGCATTCCTGTCATGGATTTAATCCGTCAATACGGGACACCCCTTAAATTCTATTATTTACCTAATATCAGCAAACAGATACAAAAGGCAAAACGCTTGTTTAATGTTGCTATGGCCAAGGTAGATTACGAAGCAGACTATCATTACTGCTATTGTACAAAATCATCTCATTTTTCTTTTGTCATGGAAGAAGCCCTTAAGAACGACATACATATTGAGACTTCTTCTGCCTTTGACATCAACCTGATTGAATCACTATACGAACAAAAGATCGTAGACAAGGATCTGTATGTGATCTGCAATGGCTATAAGAAACAACAATACATAGAAAATATTGCCAGACTGGTGAATTCGGGGTGGGAAAATACCATTTCCATTTTGGACAACATGCCCGAGATAGAAGCCCTGGATAATGCAGTCAAAGACACATGCAAGATAGGTATTCGCATTGCAGCAGAAGAAGAACCCAAATTTGAATTTTATACCAGCCGCCTGGGCATCCGTTACAGCGACGTGGTCCCCTATTACCACAAATACATCAAGCGCAACCAGAAGTTCAAACTGAAAATGCTTCACTTTTTCATCAATACCGGGATTCAGGACAACGCATACTACTGGAACGAACTGGCCAAATGCGTGAATGTATATTGTGACCTTAAGAATTTCTGTCCCGACCTGGATTCCCTGAACCTGGGGGGAGGGCTCCCTGTAAGGAATTCCCTTTCGTTCGACTACGATTACGAATACATGACAGAAGAAATCATAGCCCAGATAAAAAGTATCTGTACAAGCCGTAAAGTTAAGGAACCCGACATATTTACCGAGTTCGGATCTTTTACTGTTGGTGAAAGCGGCGCAAATATTTACCAGGTTTTAGGCGAAAAGCAACAAAATGACCGCGAAAGATGGTACATGATCGATTCCTCTTTCATGACCACCTTGCCCGATACCTGGGGCATCAAACGTCGTTTCATACTCCTTCCCATAAACAAGTGGAATGAACCTTACCAGCGTGTTTTCCTGGGCGGTTTGACCTGTGATTCTCAGGACTATTACAACGCCGAGGCCCATGCTAACGCGGTCTTCCTCCCCAAAAACGAAAACGGAGAGCCGCTTTATATAGGATTTTTCAACACCGGTGCTTACCAGGAGTCCATTTCCGGTTTCGGGGGTGTTCAGCATTGCCTGATGCCGGCTCCCAAAATGGTCATAATTGGAGAAGAGAACGGGGAGTATTATACAAAACTCTTTTCAAAAGAGCAGACATACAAATCCATGCTCAAACTGTTGGGGTATTGAAATTATGTTGAGCAAAGCCAACATACAACACATTAAATCTCTGGAACATAAGAAGTTTCGCCAGGAGTACGGAGAATTCATCATGGAAGGACGGAAAATTGTAATGGAGCTGATCAACGCTCCAGGTCCCTTCCGCATAAAAAAACTCTACCTGGAGGAAGGTCTCCCAGGGCCGGCTATGACCCCCGAAGCGGAATACATTTCGGCAAAGGAAATGGAAAGGATATCCTCTCAGACAACACCTTCCGGAGCACTTGCGGTTGTTGAGATCCCTAAGGTACCGGTGGCTCTGCCGCAGAAAGGATATTTATACCTGGCCCTGGACGGAGTGCGCGATCCGGGCAATTTTGGAACCATCCTGCGCCTGGCAGACTGGTTTGACATAGCGGCCGTTTATGCCTCCCCTGATTGTGTGGAACTGTATAATCCAAAAACCGTACAATCAACCATGGGTGCCATTCTGCGTGTTCCTGTCCATTATACCCCTCTTGCCCCGCTTCTTGAAGGCTGTTCCCTTCCTGTAACAGGGTCTGTACTTGTTGGAGGGACAGATATCAACAACACGCACCTGCCCAGCGAAGGCATGATCGTTCTTGGAAATGAATCACAGGGCATAAGCCATGAGGTGCTGGAACACATCCCGGTCAGATTGTATATTCCCGCATATCGCCGGGGGTCTGAATCCCTAAATGTGGCTACTGCCGCAGCAATAATTTGCGCAGCTTTCCGTAGAAACCTGCCACCCCTGCCCACGCAGCCAGATATATAAGCATAATGCCCGTATTGATTGCCAGTTTGGGTATCAGGGGCAGGTGTGCAAACAACAGGGAGAAAGCGTACAGCCCTGTCCCTGCAACCAGGTAGAAGCCAATACGCAGCCAGTTATAGGGAATGGGGTACTGTCTGCGCCCCATTAGCGCGCATATCACCGTCATGGAAAGGTAACTTGCCAGGTGTCCCCAGGCAGCCGCCATATAGCCGTAACGAGGCATAAACAGCACATTGATCAACAGGGTGACTCCAAGCCCGGCCGTTGTAATTAATACGGCGTTCGCGGTTTTACCGGACAATTTGAACCAGATGCTTATGTTAAAATAAATTCCCAAAAAAACATATGCCAGTGCCATGACCGGCACTACAACAATCCCTTCCCGGTAATTTTCACCCAATATCAGAACGAACAGGTCTATGTACAGCAAAATCCCAAGGTACACGAGCATACAAAACGCAGTAAAATAATCCAGCACCCGGGCATAAGTCTGTGGTGCATCTTTGCTGGCAGACTGGCCAAAGAAGAATGGCTCCGCTGCATACCGGAACATCTGGATACAGAGGTTAATCAGTACAGCCAGTTTGATACCGGCCTGGTATATCCCCATCTGTGCCCGCCAGGAAACATCTTCGGGTATTAAAAAACGGAAGAGGATCCTGTCGCTGAAATCGTTCAGGATACCGGGCAATCCGGCTATCATCAGAGGCAGGGAATATATCATGAGCTTTGGCCATAGTTTGCGGTCAATAACAAAACTGCTTCTTCTCATCAGATCGGGTAAAAAAAGCAGAAACGCCACAATGCACGAAATGAAAATGGAAAAGAGAACGTAATTGTAATCGGGAATTGCCGTGATAAAACGACCCAGGAATGCTCCCGGGTTGGCAGTAAGATAACGAGGTGCCCAGAGGAAGAAAAGAAGGTTGAATCCCAGCTCACAACAGATTTTGATGGTTTTGAAGGTAGCAAAGCGGAAGGCTTTGTGTTCATAGCGCAAACGGGCAAACAGTATGGCCGTAATACTGTCCAGTAAAAGGATTCCGGCTACATAAAAAATGGATTGAGGACTGTCTGCATACCCAAGTTTTCCAGCAATAGGTATACGCAACAGGACCACCACAGCAAAAAACAAACCCGCCAGTGCAGAAACGGTAACAAGTGAGGTAGAGAACACGCGTGCTGCCAAAGCTTTATCGTTATTTTGCCCTGCAAGAGAGGCATAGCGGAAGCTACCCGTTTCCAGACCAATCACAAGAACCACCTGGAGAACAGCTATATAAGCCATAAATTCGGCAACCACACCATAGGCTGCCTGGTCTGTCAGCACACGTGTATACAAGGGAACAAGCAAAAAATTCAGAATCCTGGCCAGGATCGTGCTCATCCCGTACACTGCAGTTTCTCCGGCCAATTGCCTGATGGCTGAATTCCTGATAGCCATTTTCTTATTTATTCATTCTTTGTCTTACCGCTTCAAAAAGGACAACGGCTGCAGCAGCCGATACATTCAGAGAGCCAATTTCACCCAATTGCGGTATGGAGGCCAACTCATCGCACAGTTCCATAATTCCCCGTGAAATACCTTTTCCCTCGGCACCCATGACTAAAGCAAGCGGACGGCGGAAATCGGTGTCATAAATGGATTGCCGCTGCCCTGCAACCGTTCCTATGATCACGTATCCGGATTCTCTAAGGTAAAAAATGGCTGTTCTCAGGTTGGGAACCTTGCATGAGGGAATACGGAGCAATGCTCCGGCAGAAGCCTTAATGGCGTCCTGGTTAACGGCAGCGCCTCCTTTTGCCGGAAGGATAAGCGCTCCCGCCCCTGCGCATTCACAGGTACGCGCTATGGCTCCGAAATTACGAACGTCGCTTACTCCGTCCAGCAATAAAACAGTCGGGAATCCCGGTTTTCTACCTGCAGCAGCGACTGCTTCCTCAAGAGAGACATAATCCACCTGGGCCAGCATGGCAACCACTCCCTGGTGATTTTTGTTTGCTGTCAGATAATTCAGTTTCTCCTGGGGTACAAACTGTACCGGAACATCAAACTGCCTGGCCAGTTCTGTCAGTTGTAACGACACGGGGCTTTCCAGTCCCTGACGCATAAGGATTTTTTCAGGTTTCTTTGCGCCCATAAGGGCTTCCCTGACAGGATGTATGCCGTAAATACGATCTTCAGTCATTTTTAGTAGTTTCAATAAATGTTTCCAGCTCATTATGTGCACATTCCCAGGCTTTCATGGCCTGGTCGAGTTCTTTTTTTTCTTTTTCGTACAACTGGTAGAAAGCCGCATTAAACCCTCCCGGGGGCGTAGTCAGCATTTTCTCATCCATCAGAGCTATGCCTTTTTCGTGTTGTTCAATTCTGTTTTCCAGGTGCTGGATATTCAGTTGAAGTTTCCGCAGGGTTTTATCCCGTTCTTTTTTCTGACGGTACAGTTCTCCCGCACGGGAATCTTTACCTGAACTTTCCGCTATAATCTCTTCCTTTGCAGGATCGCTTTTATCCAACTCCCTTAGCGTTTCCAGTTTCCTGCGTTCCATGAATTCACGGATTCCACCCAGGTGTTCTTTCACCTTGCCGTCACGGAATTCATATATCTTATGCACCAGACCATCCAGGAAGGTTCTGTCGTGCGATACTACAACCAGGGTGCCGGTATACTGTTTCAAGGCTTCCTTCATCACTTCCCTGGAGGGAATGTCCATATGGTTGGTGGGTTCGTCCAGTGCCAGGACGTTGTATGGTTGCAGCATGAGCTTGGCAAGGGCCAGGCGCGACCTTTCACCCCCGCTAAGCACACCGGCTTTTTTGTCTACTTCTTCGCCGCGGAAAAGGAAAGAAGCCAGAATATCGCGCAGGCGTGTGCGTACCTCTCCCACTGCAATGTTATCCAATGTCTGGTAAACGGTCAGGTTGTTATCCAGAAGTTCGTCCTGATTCTGAGCGTAATACCCCAACTGTACATTGTGCCCGGTCTCAAACACCCCGCTCATGAGAGTTTTCTGCCCGGTCAGCAATTTTAGCATGGTTGTTTTCCCCTCTCCGTTTCTTCCTGCAAAAGCCACTTTCTCACCCCGTTCAACCACCAGGTTAGCTCCGGAAAAAACGGGCCCTTTATCATAACCTACCGATACATTCCGGCAATTGAACACCACTTTTCCGCTTCTGCGGACTTCGGGAAAACTCATCCTGATTTGTGAATAGTCCAGTTGGTCTACTTCTATCAGTTCCATTTTTTCCAATTGCCTGATACGGCTTTGCACCTGGTTGGACTTGGTGGGCTTATATCGGAAACGCTCAATGAATTCCTGTGTTTTTTCTATCGTTCGCTGCTGGTTCTGATAGGCAGCCATCTGTTGTTCCAGGTATTCCCTGCGCAGCTCCAGAAACCTGGAATAAGGGGCTTTATAATCGTATATCCTGTTGAGCGACATCTCTATGGTCCTGTTGGTCACCGTGTCCAGGAAGGTCCTGTCGTGAGAAATCACCAGCAAGGCACCCGGATATGTTTCAAGGTACTGTTCCAGCCATCGCAGGCTTTCAATATCCAGGTGATTGGTGGGCTCATCAAGTAATAGTATATCGGGACGCGATAACAGGAGTTTGGCCAGTTCTATACGCATGTTCCACCCTTCTGAGAAAGTCCTGCTGGGCCGGTCCAGTTCGTCTTGCTTAAAGCCCAATCCAGTAAGGATTTTTTCTGCATTGCCCCTGGGATTGTCCGACGATAGAATACGCAAGCGATCCGTTACTTCATTCAGTTCTACCATCAGTTTTTTATAGCTTTCCGACTCAAAATCATCCCTCCCGGCAAGTTCCATGGTAATTATGTCTATTCGTTTGTGCAGCTCTTCCAGGTAAGAAAAAACGGTAAGCGCTTCTTCCAGGACAGACTTGTCCCTGGCATGTCCCATTTGCTGGGGCAGGTATCCCATCCGGCAGCCGGAAGAACGCACCACCCTCCCCGAGGTGGGTTCGGCAAGGCCGGCAATGATCTTAATCAACGTGGTTTTTCCGGCACCGTTCTTACCTACCAGTGCGATTCTGTCGCGGCGGTCAATGGTTAGAGATATGTCCCGGAAAAGCTCCTTGTGGGCAAACGAAACGCTTATATTGGAAATAGAGATCATTTAATTGTTCTCCCGTGGTTATCAATGGTTATGATTTGACCTTTGTAATCAACATGTGCCATCCCAAGCGAAAAGACCGATACCGAATCGTAAAGGAAAGGGATTATCATTTCACCCTGTTTATTGATAAAGCCCCACAAACCGTTGAACTTCATACCGGCCAGACCATTGGAAAATTCCCGGTGACCATCCTGGTATAAAAAAGGCACAAGTGTATTGCCTTTTTTATCTATAAAACCAAACTGCTTTTTTATTCGAGCATCCATCATGTTAAACTGGGCAGAAAGTGCCATATCACCTTGAAAATCATAAATATCCACCAGTCTTAAAGAAAAAGGTACAGTAAAAAGACCGTTACGGTCAATGACACCGTATTGCCGGTTATGAATCACAATAGCAACTCCGCTGCTGTAATTGCGGATGGAATCATATTGAGGTGGAACTACCGTCTTTCCTTCTGAAGAAAGCACACCATAACCTTTTTCATTGCGTACCACAGTCATCCCTTCACGCCAGGGACCTATCCAGTCGTAAAATTCAGTGGGATATTCCAGTTTTCGGGTGTTACGCAGCGCGTACCGGCCATGATCCCCTGTCACAATCCATTCCTGCGGATGGTGGAAATAGATAGTGTCATGTACAGGTTCAATTAGAGAGCTTGCTTTACGGTCCAGCAGGCCATAGTGTCCGTTCTGCAATATTATGAAGGTTGAGGGCGTGCATACATCCACTTTGTCGTACACTAGAGGAATCAGCGGTACTGCCTGCC
Organism: Bacteroidales bacterium UBA5226; assembly: GCA_002409325.1. GTDB lineage: Bacteria > Bacteroidota > Bacteroidia > Bacteroidales > UBA932 > DMER64. Next base: position 26,273 of record DHUU01000012.1, read on the forward strand.
CCTTGCGGTGTATACCCTTAAATCCTCCTTTACTTGCAATATAATAATCCCCGTCACAAACATCAATATGGTCGTACAGAGTGGGGATAATTTCATTACCTTCCTCATCAAGCACGCCCCATTTGGCGTCACGGCAAACATAAAAGATGTTGTTTCCGGAATCAAGGCTGTCGTAAGGTTGAGCTTTTTTTTCAATACCTTTTCCGTCTATAACAGAAAAAGATCCGTCAGATTGCACAGCCAGGAGAAAAGGCAATGCCCGGCCATGGTATATGTTACTTATTCGGCGCGGCAATAATGGGATAATAATGTTTCCATGCCTGTTTGCCAAACCGTATTCACTACCCCGCACCAGAACAACAACTTCCGGTAATGGTACTAGTGTATCGTACAAAGAGGGAATAATCAGCCTGCCTCTATCATTGAGCATGCCGTAATAAGTATTTTGCCTGATCCTTCCCAGACCGTTACGGAAAGGCAGGGCTTCCTGGTAAAAATCCAGGGTAAGGAGCAGGCCAAGGGAATCCTGGTAATTATATCCCTTTTCTGGTACATAGACAGGGCCGGGCGCGAAATCCACCGGTTTATAACCTCCGTTATAAAGGTGTACATATTCCCTGATGGTCCGGCCGGGGGCAGGTTTATACAAGGCAATGAGCCTGGCTTTTTGGTAACCGTTCAGTTTGTCGCTTTTCAGGAGCAGAAATACGGGATTTTTCCACAAAAATGGAGTCAAAAAAAGAAGCAGGCACAATAGAAAGATTCCCCCTGCCAGAAAGATCAAAAGCTTATGATGGGACTTTTTCATCTTCTGCGGGCTGCTTACTGAAACTTACAAGTATACTGATCTCGTAAAGAAGGTACAACGGCAATGCTACCACAAACAAGGTAAACGCATCCCCGCTTGGCGTAATGATGGCTGCAAGAATCACCAGAATTATGGCAGCATGTTTCCTGTACTTCTTGAGTAATTCTTTGGATATAACGCCTAATTTTGACAGCACGCGCAATAGGATGGGCATTTCAAAAACAATACCCATGATTATCACCAGCCAGATGAACATATGGATGTAAGACTGTAGAGATATCTGGTTTTTTACCCATTCACTTACCTGGTAACTTCCCAGAAAATTAATGGTCAATGGAAAAACGAAATAATAACCGGTCAAAACACCAAGGAAAAACAATAGGGAACACCAGCCAAAAGCACCTTTCACCGCTTTTTTTTCTTTATCATATAAAGCTGGCCGGATAAAAATCCACAACTGGTATAGAATGAAAGGGGTGGCCAGCACAAAGGCTATGCTGAAAGAAACGCTTATATGGGTGAAAAATTGGGCTGATAGTTCTATGTTTTGCAGTTCCAGAACAAAAGGTTCCGGAGAAATGGAAGAAATCCCCAACAGGTCGGCCAGAGTCGTCATCCACCGGTAGAGAATAAAATCAGAGGATCTGGGTGCAAAAATTACAGCATCAAACACAAAGCTTTTATTCACAAAAACAACCACCATGAGTACGATCAGGACAATTGCCGAGCGAAATATCACCTTGCGGAATTCTTCAAGATGTTCCCAGAAGGTCATCTCATTTTTATTCCCCGAAATATCTGCCACCGCTATTATTTAATACCCTTATCGTTTTCTTTGTCATCCCCTTTTATATCCTCTTCTATGCCCTTCACGCCATCCTTGAAACTTCTGACACCTTTTCCAATGCCTTTCATGAGTTCGGGAATCTTACGCCCTCCAAAGAGAAGCAGTACTATTAGGGCAATAATGATGATCTCGGTAGCACCCAAAGTGCCAAACAGCAATAATTTACACATTTTCCTGTTTATTAGTTTTTTTCAAATTTACGTATTTTTCCAATACTTCCGTAAGAAAACGGGGCGCCCTCACAGGAACTCCGCGGGAAGCATCCACAAAGGCTAGGGTGACATATCCTGTTGCTAACAGCACTTCAGAATCACTGAACACCTGGTAATGAAAAGTGATCCTGGAACGGGGCATTTCTTTTACCGTTGTTACCACAGTCAACACCTGGCCATACCGTGCCGGATGTATGTAGTCGCAATGAACAGCGTGTACCGGCATAATAATTCCCAGTGATTCTGTATAGGTGTAAGGAATACCAATATGGGTCATCATTTCTTCGCGAGCCGTTTCAAAATAGCGAATGTAATTGGAGTGGTGCACCACGCCCATCTGATCTGTTTCGTAATATCTGACTGTTATATGGGTTTTATGTTCCATCATGGTTATTCCAGTATTGTTGCCGTTGGTCCGGGAAGGTAGTATATTAATTTGAAATTGTCCACCGTAAGGCGGCTTCCGTTGGCACCTTTGAACTCTGCTCCCTCCCAGGAAGAGGACATACGTACCACCAGATGCGTCATCAGCAGGTGTCCCCTGCCCGGAACCGGCCTGAAAACCAGACGCTCATGCACCCATCCCTTAGTACCCATTGTGGCAATCTCATTTTCTGCAATCATGTCCTGCCTTTTATTCAGGTCATACACCCAGGTTCCTGTTGCATTATGATGCAATTCTGCGGTAATGACTGCCTTGTCAGGTCCATCGACTTTTACCGGGTCTTTAAAGGCCGGCATACCTAAAGCGCTCTTGTAGGGTTCGGTAAATACCCTCTGGCCTCCGGGTTCATACAGGTAATCAATCTCAAATCCAACAGGATTTGAACCCGGAGCAAAGGGGATCCCGAAATCTGTCATGACAGAGGGATTCATTACGGCTTCTACATCCATGCTGAAATTGAATTTTCCCAGGAGTAGAGCACCTGCAGCCAGGCTGGTTACTTTCATCACCACCAGGTTCACTGTTTTCAGCTGTGTGAGCATCTGTACAGCATAGGGAGTGTTATTTCCCGGGACCCTGAAAGAGCCGGAAACCTGGAAGTTGTTCCCGGTGGTCCAGCCTTTACCATTGGAAGGCAGAATATTAAATATTTCATCTACATTTCCCCATTCTTCAAAACCACTGTTGGGTACCTGGGGTGCATAAATCAGTTGTATCTGCCATTGCCGGATCGTCTCGTCTTCTGCCATGACCTGAAAAGAGAAAGGCTCTGTAAAAGACAAATTCAGGGGTGCTCCGGATATCACACCCAAAAGCCGGGCTCCCTGGCTGACGGTAATTTTTGGTTTTATAGTCAACAACTCCCCTTCGGCCGGTTTTGACATGACCAGCAACGTGATCAGGCCATCGGGGGGTTCCAGAAATTTCTGGTCAAATTCAAATCCCGAGGAAGGGGCCCCGCTAATAAAGTCTGTCACCGCGGCATCTGAACGTCTTACCGGAGATCGGTCTTCCAGTTGTAAAGTCCAGTTGATTGTTTTGGTTCCGCTTTCCGAGGTGACAGAAAACCGGTACTTCTGGCCGGTTGTGTTGAATACCACCCTGTGCTGCCTTGTGATGATCTCCCCGCCCAGTATGGCGTTCTTTGACAGGTTCAGGACCCCGTCCACGGTCAGGGGCATCTTAGAGGACCAGTCGCTGATAACCAGCGTCACCGTATGATTAAGTGTATCTACCAAACCTTCTTCCAGAAGGGAGATGTTGTGTTCTGTCTGGCTGGTGCCCTGATAGCCTGTAATACTGTAATCCAGCACCATGGCTTCCAGGTTTTCTGTTCGTTCATCAGCTAATTGCAGTTTCCATTCTGCCACATCGCCGCTTTCGGCTACAATGTTCAATGAGATAACGTCATCTATGGCAGGGAAAAGTATCCCGTCCGGGAATGATTCCCTTAAGGTAGCTTTGGGCGACAATTCCATAGAAAATGCGTTAAGAACCAATGGAAAATCATATCCTGCCTTTAGCACTAGTGTAACTGTACGGGTGTCAGGATCTATGGTTGCCGTGTTGCTTTCCAGCTTTACCAGGTTTTCCCTGGAACTGAAACTGTCAATCACAAATGACAGTATCCGGGCATCTGTTTCAAACCAGGGATCAAGCCGTACTAGCCAGTCACGACGGTTCCCCGATTGGGATGTAACGGAAAAGGGCACCACGGTGTGGTAAGATTCAAAATTTAAGACCGTTGGCAGATCACAGGTAGCATATTCTGATAATCTTACCTGGCGGGATGTGATCTGCAGTGGAAAATCATTGCCTTCCTGTATGGGAATCTCTACCAGAGCATTGAGCGTGTCTATCCGGGGTTCACCAAGCCGGATCTGTTTATTCTGTGAAGTATACTCGCCAATAACAAATGATTCCACCAGGTTGGCCGGATTGAGCCACTGTTGCCATACCAGCTCCCAGGCCCGTGCCTGTCGTGATAGTATGTCAACCAGGTAAAAGGTTCTTTTATCTTCCCAGTTTTGGATTGTGAATTCTTCCCCGGCATCATGGTGAATTGACAAAATATAGGGATTCATCTCAAAACTCACCAGGGCTTTCCATGGGAAAGGATTGCCGTTGTCCCGGACAGAAGCCTTGTAAAGGCTGGCTTGCAGATCAGTAGTTATTCCTACACATTCCACTTCAACCGGCTTAAAAGCAATCTCTAAAGCTCCGGCAGGTGCCATACGTTCCCAGGTATCCCTGTCTGTCTGTGATACACTTTCTACAAGTACAACCCCTATCAGGCGGATGTGCCACAATTCTTTTTTCCCGCTCTCGGCAACAATTGTAAAAGGAATGGCTGTATCGTACGAGTCAATGGTGAAGTTACCGCTGCCTGAGGAGCTTTCCAGCTTTGCTCCGGGACTCAGGTCAAATTCCAGACCTACTGTCAGGGGTAAAAAAGCTCCCTTTAGGGCAAAGATTCCAATCTCATTCTCGACTACATCCACCACAGCTTCCCCGGCAAGAGGAAATTCAACGGGATTGTATTCCGTCAGCCGGGCAGCCGTTACTGCAGTCAGATCACTACGCGGTGCCACTTCTATACAAATATCGTAAGTATGCACTACTCCACTCAGGGCAATAAGGTGGATTTTGCGAACAGTATCGGGGTTTTCAAATACCAATGTATTGTCTGTATCCAGGCCAAGGATCTTGTCAATTGTCTGGGCTGTTTTTATGTCAAGGGTCACTGTAACCGGAAATTCATATTTCCCGTAGTCCATTGGCAGTACAACAGACTCCTCTTCTACCTGCGGTTCACTGAATATGACAACTTCAGGAGATACGTCCGTTATCTGACAGGAAGCAACGGATGCACGATCATCTAGACTGGCAACTTTTACACAGCCGGCAAGATGTGAAAGAAATAGCAATGCGAGGATTAAACCCCTGTATTTCATTGTGATAAATCTAATTGCTGCTCCAAGGCTGCAATCCTGGTTATAGCATCTGAACGTTTTTTGCGTTCAACGGCTACAATATCCCCGGGAGCACGTTGCAGGAAACTATCATTGGACAGTTTTTTATCCACAGTGGCAAGGAATTTCCGGTGGTATGCCAGTTCTGCGTTTAGTTTAGTACGTTCTTCCTCTTTATCCAGCAGGTTCCCCAGCGGAATGAAAAAACCGGTGGTTCCCACCAGAAAAGCATATACATTGCCTTCCTGAGGTGCTTCAGTCACAGTTTGGACAGATTCCAGCCCGCCCATGCGCAGGGCAATTCCATGCAGGGTTTGTGGAAAATGTCCTTTGACATAGAGTTTCAAAAGTATTTTTCCGGGGATCTGCCTGTTCTGGCGGACACCTCTCACGGCTACGATCAACTCCTGAAGACGGGAAAAATTGTCCAGTTCACGGGCATCATAAGGTCCTGTCTGGGGAACAGGCGATACCATAATGCTATCTCCGTCACGGCGTTCTTTCAGGTTTTGCCAGAGTTCTTCGGTTATGAAAGGCATGAACGGATGCAGCAGGTGCAGCAGCAGGTCAAAAAAGGCAAGCGTATTGTCATAAGTGGCTGCATCAATTGTTTTACTTACATTCCCGGCCGGTTTAATGATTTCCAGATACCAGGAACAGAAATCATCCCAGAAACGCTTGTACAGCAGCATCAGGACTTCTGATAGCCTGTATTTTGAAAACAGGTCCCCGGCCTCTTCCCTGGTCGCAGAGAGCAATTGACCGAACCAGCTTACAGCCTGGCGTGATGTTTCTTCCTGCTCCAGGTGTTCATCGCGCTGCCAGGAACGAACCAGACGGAAGGCGTTCCAGATCTTGTTGCAGAAGTTCCGGCCCTGCTCCATCTGAGTTTCGTCAAACAGGATATCGTTACCGGCAGAGGTACAGAGCATAAGGCCCATACGTACCCCGTCTGCGCCGTACACGTTCATCAGTTCAATGGGATCGGGTGAATTCCCGAGTGATTTTGACATCTTGCGGCCCTTTTTGTCGCGAACCATCCCTGTGAGATATACATTGGAAAAGGGTTTCTGATTGCAGAATAAATCCCCGGCCATGATCATCCTGGCTACCCAAAAGAAAAGGATATCAGGGGCAGTAACCAGGTCATCTGTGGGATAGTAGTAGGCCAGCTCCGCATTAGGCGCTTTTTCGGGGTGACCAGGCTTTTCCGGATCAAAGACCGAGATGGGCCACAGCCAGGAGGAAAACCAGGTGTCCACCACATCGGGATCCTGCGTCAGGTCCCCGTCACGCAGAGCCGGATCTTTTTTCCTTGCCAGCTGCAGGGCTTCTTCGCGGGTCGGAGCTACCACAACTTCTCCGTCGGGCAGATAATAGGCCGGAATTTGTTGTCCCCACCACAATTGTCTGGATATGCACCAGTCCCGGGCAGTCTCCATCCAGTGGCGGTAGGTGTTGCGGTACTTATCGGGAATGAGCCGCACGCGTTGGTCATCAACATATCCGAGCGCTTTTTTTGCCAGCACGTCAAGCTTTACGAACCACTGCTGAGAAAGCCTCGGCTCAATAACAGCATCTGTGCGTTCGGAAAAACCAACCTGAGTGACATAGAATTCTTCTTTTTCCAGGCAGTCTGCCTCTTCCAGCATAATGCGGATTTTTTTGCGTGCCACAAAGCGGTCTTCTCCTACCAGGATCCTGGCTTCTCCGTTCAGGGTGCCATCCAGGTTCAGGATATCGATTACAGGCAGTTTGTGCCGCAACCCAATTTCATAGTCATTGGGGTCATGGGCCGGGGTGATCTTTAGGCATCCTGTTCCAAAATCCATGGTAACGTAATCATCGGCTATAATGGGGATCTCCTTATCTATCAAGGGAATGAGCACTTTTTTCCCTACTAGGTGTGCGTACCGTTCATCCGCAGGGTTCACACACAGGGCCACGTCTGCCATAATGGTTTCGGGCCTGGTGGTGGCTACAGTAAGGTATAGGCTGCTGCGTTGCCCGTTATGACTGAAATAATACTTAAGGTAATAGAGTTTTTCTCTGACTTCACGGTGGATCACCTCTTCGTCGCTCACCGCGGTTCCCCCCTGTGGATCCCAGTTCACCATGCGCACTCCGCGATAGATCAAACCCTGATTATATAAATAAACAAAGGTATCCAGCACGGCACGGCTCATGGCAGGATTCATGGTAAAGTTGGTGCGTTCCCAATCGCAAGAAGCACCCAGCCTCTTCAATTGTTCCAATATGATGTTCCCGTGCTTTTCTTTCCACGCCCAGGCATGTTTGAGGAATTCGTCCCTTGAAATATCGTTTTTCTGGATTCCTTTATCCCGGAGCAAGGCCACCACCTTGGCTTCAGTAGCAATGGAAGCATGATCGGTTCCCGGAACCCAGCAGGTGTTTTTTCCCTGCATCCGGGCACGTCTTACCAATACGTCCTGTATGGTATTGTTCAACATATGTCCCATATGCAGCACGCCGGTCACATTGGGTGGTGGTATTACCACACTGTATTTTGGCCTCTTATCGGGTGTTGAATGAAAAAAACGGTGTTTCAGCCAATAACTGTACCATTTGTCTTCTGTAACGGAGGGATCGTATATTGTAGGTAGTTCCATTTACTTAAGGGAATAAGTCACAAATATATAAAAAATACCACTAGTGGCCAAATAAAT
>DHUU01000009.1 GCA_002409325.1 Bacteroidales bacterium UBA5226
AGCAGTACCGAAACCACCAGGATAAAGCTCACCAGGGCAAGTACGTTCAGGCTTTCACGCATGAAGAGTGTCCGTATGTCAAATAGGGAGGCAATTACAATGCTGAAAACCAGGATGAAATACATTCCCAACTCAAAGGTTTTTGGTATTTCCCGGATCTTTTTCCAGAAAGAAGCCGCCAGAGCCAGTGTGGTGATAGTCAGGATAATGATTAGTTCATTCAGGCCGGCACCGGCAAGCATGGAAATTCCCGCTCCTATGCCCAGGCAGGCGATTGACAGCAACAGGGCAACAAGGAGTTTGCCAGCAACCTTTTTTTTGAACATACCGGAATAATCTTCAAAGTTTTCTCTGACTATTGTAGAGGACAGCTCCTCGGGAAGCCCTGCAGCTACCTGCCTGGACTTTCCGTAAGGCAGGATTTTGCGGAAAATTTTGTAACCTCCCGAAATAACAAACATTAAAAGAAAGAAGGAAAGCGCTGTGTCAAAAGTCTGGACCAGAATGTAGGTGTTGTTGCTAACACCAAGGATTTGTTTGAGTGCAGCAAAATTCATGGAACCTCCTGTATACATGCCCACAAGCATGGAACAGACATTTCCCACTTCGGGGATATCGGTGTTTCTGAATAGGAGGTAGGCTATAACTATGGTTGAGAAGATGGCAATGATCCCGGCAATGAGCGTGGTAAAGGTTTTTTTCATGGTTTTGAACCATAACGTGAAATGCGAAGCGAACAACATCAGGGGAATAGCAATGGGCACCGTAAGGTTCATGAACCAATTCTGCATGTTACCCAGCTGTTGTACCTCTTCTGCCGAACCTCCCCTCATAATGCCCGAAAGGGACATGATGATGCCTATGCCGTAAGCCATTATAACCGTTCCGATTTTTGAAAAGAAACGGAAATTCCGGAAAAGGACAATGATCAATATGGGTGCGGCAACATAAATGAATGCTATAAGATAGTTTCTCATAGCACAAAGATAAAAAAAAACGGTACTTTCTTCTCCGCCGGGGAAGAAAGTACCGTGAGTAGCTTAAAGACTATCCCCGAAGTCTTTCCGGAACTTATCCACAAGGCGGGCAGGCCAGTCTTCTACCGGTTCCAGCGAACCCATAAAGAAACGGAGCACAGGAGGTTCATACGTAAAACGAAGGCCTCCTATCAGTTTACGGTTGTCGAACAGCCACTCCAGACGGTCCATTGCGTATTTGACCTGGGAAAGAGTAAAGACACGCCGTGGTAGTGCCAGGCGTAGCAATTCAACATCTGCAGGCACTTCATTGCCCTGTTCGTCCCGGGCACTCGATACCGATCCGCGTTCCATTCCCCGGACTCCCGAACAGAGGTAAAAAGCAGCCGTAAGAGCTCCTGCAGGGTATTGGGACTGCGGGATGTGGCTGCAGAATTTCATGGCATCTACATGGGCCCCCAGTACTCCGGGAGGGGTTACCATAGGGATTCCCTTGTCCATGCAACCGGTCACCATAAATTTAATAAACTCGGGACTTTGACAAATAATGGTCTCATCCAGCGTTTCGTACAATCCCACAGCCATAGCCTCGATCTCCCGGATTGACATGCCTCCGTAGGTCAGAAACCCTTCATACAGAGGAATCAGGGCTTCCATTTTCTGGTACAGGGCTTTCCGGTTGGTGCAGATGCCGCCGCCCCGTGATGAAGACAGCTTGCGCGCAGAAAAATACACCAGATCTGCCAGGGATGTGATCATTTTGATGATCTCTTCCATCGGATTTTCTTTCCATTCTTCCTCCCGCATTTTGACAAGGTAGGCGTTTTCCCCTATCAGGCTGGCATCCAGCACCAGCATAATCCCGTATTTGTCGGCTATTTTTCTTACATCCATCATGTTCCGGATAGAAAAAGGCTGGCCTCCTATCAGATTGGTGGAAGCCTCCATACGGATAAACGGAATATTGTCCACCCCATGCCGGAGGATGCATTTTTCCAGTTTTTCAATATCCATATTTCCCTTGAACGGGTTTTGGGATTGAAGAATAAGGGCGTCGTCGCAGAGTAACTCTTCAATTTTGCCGCCTGTGGCTGTTATGTGTGCCAGCGCCGTTGTAAAATGGTAGTTCATTGGAATGACGTTACCCGGTTTAATAAAGGTCTGACAGATGACATTCTCGGCGCCCCTTCCCTGGTGGGTCGGAAGTACGTATTTTTTTCCAAGGACTTCCAGTATGGCCTTTCTCAGTTTTTCAAAGCTTTGCGATCCTGCATAGGCATCGTCTGCCTGCATCATGGCGGCCAGCTGGTTGTCACTCATGGCATTTGTACCGCTGTCTGTGAGCATGTCCAGGAACACATCCCGGGTGGATAATTTAAAGGTGTTGAAGCCGGCTTCCTGAATGGCCAGCAAACGCCGCTCAAGCGGAACCAGGTTCATTTTCTGCACGATGCGGACTTTGTGGAACTCCAGGGGAATGGGTTCTGTTTTATAGAATTTTATAGGATTCATGTTGGTTCTGAAAATTAAGGTTAATAATAAAATAAAAAAATACACTTCAGGTGTAACCAGAGTGCTGCCTGGCACGTCTTATGTGTATGTATATTTCCTGAATGCTCCTAAGCGGGGAAAAGCACCTGATTATCCCCGTCAGGAGCGGCGATACGAATAGTGATAACAGGGGACATAGCTCAAAAAAACAGACTGGTATGAAAGAGGGCTATGCATGATTTTCAGATTTGAATCCAAATATAGTAAAAAAATGAAAAATGCATAAATATTAATAATTTTAGTACCTTGTCTTGCAAGGTATCGGAAAATATATATATATTTGCCCCGCAGAATTCTAAGAAAACACAAGTACTAAAAATTTACATCGGCAATGATCAAACTCGAAGACATCAACAAAACGTACTACAACGGAGCAGCATTGCACGTTTTGAAAGGGTTGAAACTTCAAATTGACGACGGGGAATTTGTGGCCGTTATGGGGGCATCCGGTTCCGGGAAATCCACATTGCTCAACATAATAGGGATACTGGATGATTACGACACCGGATCTTATTATCTAAGTGGCAAGCTCATCCGGGACCTGTCCGAAAAGGAGTCAGCCGTATACAGAAACCAGATGATAGGGTTTGTTTTTCAGTCTTTTAACCTGATTTCGTTTAAAACAGCCCTTGAGAATGTGGCCCTTCCTTTATATTACAAGGGGGTCAGGCGCAGCAAACGCAATAAGATTGCCATGGAATACCTGGAGCGCATGGGGCTGGGCGAATGGGCGGATCATATGCCTTCGGAGTTGTCAGGAGGGCAAAAGCAACGCATCTCGATAGCCCGTGCGCTGGTTGCGAATCCCCGGGTCATACTGGCCGACGAACCTACCGGCGCCCTGGACTCGCAAACCTCGGTAGAGGTCATGCAGCTCCTGCAACAGGTTAACAGGGAAGGGATGACCATTGTAATGGTAACGCACAATCCCGAGATGGCTGCCATGAGCCAGAAAATAATTAAGATCCGTGACGGCATCATAGGATCTGTTGAACACAATAAAAGGTCAGGCAATGTTTGATGATTTTCAGGAAATATTCACTTCACTCAAAAAAAATAAGCTACGTACTTTCCTGACGGGCTTTTCCATGGCCTGGGGCATATTCATGCTCATAATCCTGCTTGGAGCGGGAAACGGTATCAGGAACGGCATTCTTTTCAATTTTGCCGATATGGCAACCAACTACGTTAAACTGTGGCCAGGTAGAACAGCACAGGCGTATAGTGGGTTGCAGGCGGGAAGACGGGTAAAACTGGACAGCACAGACGGCACATACCTGGAAAAGGAATTCAGCCAGGTTTACAATGTCTCTCCTTTAATTACCCGGCGCAACAGCGATTTTTACTACCAAAACGAATATGCGCCCGGTGTATTGCAAGGGGTACTGCCCGGTTACAGCAATGTTGAATCGGTAGAGATCCGGCCGGGCAACGGCCGCTTTATCAACCAGGCCGATATTCGCCACACACGAAAAGTAATAGTCCTGCATTCCAGGACGGCCGGGTTGCTTTTTAAGGATAAAAATCCCCTGGGAGAACACATAACCTATGACAATGTTGTGTATAAGGTAGTTGGGGTATACCACGACACCAATATGTCACAAAACCCAAACAGCTGTATCCCTTTGACCACCGCACAACTGATCTACAATCCGGAAATCGGCTATTCTCAGGTGGCCATGTTACTGGAAGGTATGGACACAAAAGCGTTGAACGAGGTTTTTGAGACAGATCTCAGGTCTTCACTGGGCCGCAAGCACCGGTTTGAGAAAGAAGACCGGTCTGCCATTTATCTTTATAATGTGACCCGCGAATTCATCCAGTTCAGAGGAATATTCAACGGTATCACTTTGTTTGTATGGATCATTGGATTGGGAACTTTGATAGCTGGGGTTGTTGGCATCAGTAATATCATGTTGATTACAGTTAAGGAAAGGACCAAAGAGTTTGGAATACGAAAAGCTATTGGTGCCACCCCCGGTACTATTTTGCGCCTGGTTCTGACCGAATGCCTCATGATAACGGCATTTTTCGGGTACCTGGGCATGCTGGCCGGCATAGCCGTAACAGAATTGCTGAACCATATAATTGGGACTCCCAATTTGCCTGCGTCTGAGGAAGATATGGTGCTTTTTGCCAATCCCACGGTGGATCCTGCTATTATCATAGCGGCCACTCTGGTACTGATTGTCTCCGGCCTGATGGCAGGGTACCTGCCTGCCCGCCGGGCTGTACAGGTTAAGCCCATAGAAGCTTTAAGATACGAATAATCATGTTTGATTTAGACAGCTGGCAGGAAGTGTGGGTCACCATAACCCGTAATAAAAGAAGGAGTCTGCTGACCGCTTTCGGGGTCTTCTGGGGTATTTTCATGCTGGTGATCATGCTTGGGGCCGGCAATGGATTGGCCGAAGGAATGGCTTCGGACACCCAGGGTTTTTCTGAAAACTCTGCATTATTCTATACCAACAATACGACCGAACCCTATAAGGGATTCCAGAAAGGCCGTTACTGGGAAATGCAGGAAGAAGACCTGCTCATACTTGAAGCCAAGATAAAGGATATTAAGTATACGGTCCCCTTTTTAATGGGAAGCAACGTTGTGGTGTCCTACAGGGATAAAAGTACAAGCTGCAATACAAAAGGTATGTCCTACCGGTACAACGACATGCTGCCTCAATTTATCCTATACGGGCGGTATTTCAATTTCATGGACGTTCAGCAAAGGAGGAAGGTGTGTGTTGTTGGCAGGAAAGTATACGAAGAGATATTTCACGGCGGAGAAGATCCAACCGGACAATACATCAAATTGTACAATATAAATTTCCAGATTATAGGTGTTACAGAACCTGCCGTACGCGGGGTAAACATCAATGGCCGGGATGACGAGGTCATAGCCATTCCCTATACTGTAATGCAACAGATCCAGAACTCGGGGACGGTCGTGCACCTGATAGGGGTGATTGCCAATGAAAATGTAAGTATGAGTGATCTAGAACCGCAGGTGGGATCGGTATTAAAGGCCCGCCATAATGTATCTCCCACCGATGAGTTTGCACTGGAAAGCATCAATGTCGAAAAAATATTCAAACAGTTTAAAATGCTCTTCACCGGGATTGCTCTATTGATCTGGATCGTGGGATTGGGCACCTTGCTGGCCGGGGTGGTGGGGGTGAGCAATATCATTATGGTCACCGTAAGGGAACGCACCAAAGAAATTGGTATTCGCAGGGCTATAGGAGCCAAACCGGTCTCTATCATATTCCAGATCATCAAGGAGAGCACCGTGCTTACCGTTGCCGCCGGTTTCCTGGGACTGGCTTTTGGGGTCCTGGTCCTGGACCTGGCAGACAAGCTTTTTTTACAAAACATGACCGGGGACGTCTTTTTTAAAAATCCGCAGATAGACTTTTCCGTGGCCCTGCTGGCTGCAGCCGTGATCGTGCTTTGCGGAATGATAGCCGGGATCCTTCCTGCACGCAGGGCTTTGCAAATCATGGCCATAGATGCTATAAGAGAAGAAAACTAACAGATAAATTACCAGATAATGAAGAAAATTTTACGTTATGTGTTGATTGCAGCCCTGCTGGCGGGTGTTGTGTTCACGTTTGTTTACCTGTGGAAGAAATCCCGCCCCGGGAAAGAGGTATACGAACTGGTCACCCCGGTAACCGGGAATATTGAACAGAAAACAGTGGCAACAGGAAAAGTCGAACCACGTGACGAGGTGGCCATTGTTCCCCAGATTTCAGGGATTGTTTCGGACCTTTATAAGGAAGCAGGAGAAATGGTGAAGGTGGGTGAGATCATCGCCCGTATCAAAGTAATCCCGGAAATGAGCACCTTAAATGCCGCCGAATCCAGGGTTATACAGGCCGGGCTGAACCAGAACCAGGCACAGCGGGTCTTTGACCGTACCAGAGAATTGTACCAGGCCGGAGTCGTGGTCCAGGAAGAATATGACAATGTGGAAACACAACTCAAGCTCGCAGGCGAAGAGCTCCGCAATGCCCAGGACCACCTGGAAATTGTACGGGACGGTATTGCCAGCCGTTCTTCGCAGACGAGCAACACCCAGATACGCTCTACCATTTCGGGCATGATTCTGGATGTGCCCGTGAAAGTAGGGAATTCCGTTATCCAGGCCAATACGTTCAATGCCGGGACAACCATTGCCACGATAGCCGATATGAACGATATGATTTTTAGAGGCAATATTGATGAGACCGAAGTGGGCCGCATCCGGGAAGGCATGCCCCTGGATATCACCATAGGCGCCATTCAGGACCATCATTTTGAGGCGGTACTGGAATATATTTCGCCAAAAAGCACTGAGAACAATGGGGCCATACTTTTTGAGATCAAAGCGGCAGTTACTGTCCCCGACAGTATTTTTGTCAGGGCAGGATACAGTGCCAATGCGGGGATCATCCTGGAAAGCAGTTACGACGTTCTGGTCATACCAGAAAGTGCCGTGGTCTTCC
>DHUU01000016.1:0-17217 GCA_002409325.1 Bacteroidales bacterium UBA5226
AGAGATCAGACCTTCTTTTGCCAAAGAGAATGATTTCTCAGATTCGGGCATATTGTTTATGATATCCTCAAAAGCTGCTATGGCCTGAGCCATCTTATCGTTCTGGGTGGCAATGAAACTGGTGAAAACATAGGGGAAACCTTCTCTGTTCAGGGCCGGTTCAGTAAACCGGGCATTGGCACTGTATGCCAAGCCCCTGGCTTCTCTCATTTCCTGGAAAACAATGGCGTTCATGGAAGATCCGAAATACTCGTTATACATCCTGGCCACGGCATAGGGAATATTTTCGTAGGTTTCGTTCTCTCTTGCCGAATAAGTTGCGTAGTACATCTGGTTGGCATCATACTGGGCCAGGTAAACGGTATTTTCCGTGGTGATCTGTGGTTTGAAATATTCTTTTTCAGGCACCGGCACAAGGGTATCGGCCATTGGGAAAGAAGCGGTGATGATTTCTCCTGCCTGGTCCATGGCTGCAGGCCCAAAATAATACACATCTGCCTGATATTTGAGCAGATCCTGAATTTTGCCTATCAGTAAGGCCGGATCCATTGTTTTGAGTTCATTTTCGGGTACAATGTTGGTCATGGGATTAAGGGGTCCGTACTGCACATAATTCTGCAAGCGCTGGAAATTGGTCCTCTGATCTCCCTTGGCGTCAGAACGGCTTTTCAGGATATTGGCAGTCAACGTCTTGTAAACATCCGGATCTGCCTGTGCCCCGGTAATCAATTCTGTCAGAAGTTCCAGGGCGGGCTGCATATTCTCGGACAACCCGTTCAGGCTTATGGTACATGTGTTGTTCGATACAAAGGTGTTGAATGTACAGGCCAGTTCATAGAATGCCGTACTGATTTGTTCGGCCGTTTTATCTGTAGTCCCCAGGTAATTCAAATAATCAAATGCAACGGGCAAAGCCCTGTCATTTATACTTCCGGTTTCATAGACTATTGACAAGGTAAACAGGTCGTTCAGGGTGTTGGGCACATAGACCATGTTGACTCCCTGGCGCAGTGTTTTATTCATAAAATCTTTCTCAAAATCAACAAACACAGGCTCTATGGGTTCAACGGAAGAGGCAATGATCTCTTTCAAAAAGGCCGAAGATGTATCCCTGTTCGTGTAAATTGGGGTTATCTCGGGCTTTTCAATTTTTTTATACGTGGTGTCGGGTCCTTGTCTTTTATATATGAGCGTATAATTATCGTCTTTAAAATACTGGTTGGCAAAAGCTACCAGATCATCTTTGGTTACGGCTTCCATCCTGTCAATAAAGCGTATTTCCTGTTCCCAGGGAATTCCGTTGACAAAGGAGCTGACAAACATGTTGGCACGTCCGCGGTTGCTCTCCAGCCTGCGCAACATATTAAACTTGTAATTGTTGACTACAGCCTTGAGCAGGGTTTCTTCAAAATCCCCGCGTCTGAGCTTATCCAGACTGCCAAGCATAAGGTCCTTAACCTGGTCAAGGCTCTGGCCTTGCCTGGGTTTCCCCTCAAAGACCAGCGCACTACGGTCGGCGAGCATATAAGCGAATGCCCCAGACTGCAGCACTTTTTGTTGTTGGTTCAGATCCAGGTCCATTATACCGGCTCTACCGTTACTAAGCACTTCACCAAGAATGGTAAACAAAGCGTCTTCCGCAGAGGCAATATGAGGTCCCTGCCAGCCCATGGTTACGTATTCCGATTCCAGTCCCCATACTTCGCCCAACACGGGCCCCTGCACGGGATTTTCTTGTGTCAGGACATGTTCGGGCAGATCGGGATTGGGTGTCCATGAGCCAAAATATTCATCTATAATAGCGATCATTTGGTCCGGATCAAAATCTCCTGACAGGCAGATGGCTGTATTGTTTGGAACGTAATAAGTTGCGTAATAATTCTTTATGTTGGTTATGGATGGATTTTTCAGGTGTTCTTGCGTTCCAATAATGGTTTGTTTTCCGTAAGGATGAGAAGGAAAGAGAGACGCAAAAAGTTTTTCTATCACTTTTTCGCTGTCCATAGTCGAATACATATTCATCTCTTCGTAAACCGTTTCCAGCTCTGTATGAAAACCTCTGATCACGTTGTCAGAAAAACGTTCTGCCTGGATCCTGGCCCAATTCCTGATCTGGTTAGAGGGAATATCCTCGATGTAGACCGTCTGGTCGTAACTTGTACCGGCATTGGTACCTGTTGCCCCAATGGCCGACATTAGCTTGTCGTATTCATTGGGTATTGAATACCTTGAAGCTTCCAGCGAAATGCTGTCAATGCGGCTGTAAATGGCTTTCCTCTGTTCCGGGTCAGTTGTTGACCTGTATTCCTCAAAAAGCATTTCAATCTGGTCCAGCAGGGGTTTTTCCAGTTCACAGTTCTGGGTCCCGAATTTGCTCGTTCCCTTGAACATAAGGTGTTCAAAATAATGGGCAAGACCCGTGGTCTCTGACGGGTCGTCCTTTCCCCCTACCCTGACTGCAATATAAGTCTGGATCCTGGGAGTTTCTTTGTTTACTGTCATATAAACCTTCAGACCATTGTCAAGGGTATATATGCGTGCATTGAGCGGGTCGCCATCTACTGTCTGATAGCTGTAGCGGGGTCCGCAAGATAATACGACACCAAGGGTTATTAGTGTCAAAACGGCAGTTGTGAATTTGTGTAAACGTGACATACTCATGGATTTATTTTTGCAAATGTACAAATATTTGTCCTCGGCATTGAATTTGTTGCTAATAATGTTAAAAACTATTATGCAAGCTACATCACCTGTTTCTATGTACTGGATCCTTTTAATAGGGACCATGCTGCTAAGTTGGATCGTACAGGCAATTCTCAAGTCAAAATTTGCAAAGTATTCTAAAATCCCTATTACTTCAGGACTTACGGGAGCAGAAGTGGCACGCAGGATGCTTCAGGAGAACGGAATCACCAATGTTCAGGTCACTTCCACACGTGGCAGGCTGACTGACCATTACAATCCTGCGACCAGAACGGTGAATCTAAGCGATGGGGTATACAATGGCAACAGCATTATGGCGGCTGCGGTGGCGGCACACGAAAGCGGACATGCCCTCCAGCACGCTAAAGGATACGTTCCTCTGAAAATGCGTTCTACCCTGGTCCCCGTTGTCAGTTTTGCATCACAATGGGTCATGTGGGTCATTGTGGCCGGCATGCTTATTATCAATACTTTTCCACAACTAATGCTTATAGGAATCATCCTTTTTGCCCTCACTACCCTCTTTAGTCTGATCACACTGCCTGTAGAGGTGAATGCCAGCCAAAGGGCATTGGCCTGGCTCAACAGCACAGGGATCACAAATTACGAAACATACCCCATGGCAAAAGATGCCCTGAAATCCGCTGCCTATACGTATTTTGTAGCAGCTGTCAGCTCTCTGGCCACGCTATTTTATTATATCACACTCTTTTCCAGACGCCGTTAAGACTTCTCTTTCGGTTTTTTGTATATTTGTCATGATTCTCAAATAATAAGCTCATGGCAAAAGTAGTCACATTCGGAGAGATTATGCTCAGGCTGGCTGTGCCCCATCACCTTCGCCTTGGACAGTCAGACAGGTTTTATGCCACCTTCGGGGGCGGGGAAGCCAATGTTGCCGTATCCCTTTCCAATTATGGAGTCCCTGCTTCCTTCGTAACCAGGCTCCCCGACAATGACCTTGCAGCTGCATGCCTGAAGGAATTGCGTTCCCACGGGGTTGACGTTTCTTATACTATCACCGGAGGCAGCCGCATGGGACTGTATTACCTGGAAACAGGAGCCGTTGCCAGGCCTTCCAGAGTGATCTACGACAGGGAACATTCCGCTTTTACGGAAATCAACCCCGGCATGATCTGCTGGGAAGACGTTTTGAAGAATGCACAATGGTTCCACTGGACGGGTATCACACCGGCAGTAAGCCACGGGGCCGCCCTTTCCTGCATGGAGGCTGTGAAGGTTGCAAAAAGCATGGGCATAACGGTATCTTGTGACTTGAATTACCGTAAAAAATTGTGGAAATACGGCAAACAGGCCTCACAGGTGATGCCATTCCTAGTAGAGCAATGTGATGTTATTATCGGGAATGAGGAAGACGCCGAAATGATTTTCAATATCAGACCAGAAGGATATTGCGCAACTGCCGGCAAAGCCATTGCCTCTGACTTTGACTTTGTCTGCCGGGAACTGAGCAAACGCTTCCCCCGGGCCCGTATCATTGCATTGACACTACGGGGCTCCTTAAGTGCAGATCACAACACCTGGTCCGGCATACTTTGGGATGGTAAAACCATGCACACGGCCCCGGTATATGACATAACCCATATCGTAGACCGGGTTGGCGGAGGCGATTCCTTTGCCGGTGGATTGATTTACGGATTGCTTACCTGGCCGGCAGACCACGGAAAAGCCCTTCGTTTTGCCACAGCCGCATCGTGTCTGAAACATACCATTTACGGCGATTTTAACCGTGTTACCATTCAAGAAGTGGAAAACCTTATGGAGGGAGACGCCTCGGGGCGGGTAAACAGATAAATTCTATCATTATGGCAAGATATGGCAAATGGGAGGTAATAGAAGCAATCCTCGGAACGGGTTTTATCCCGGTTTTTTACCATCCCGATACAAAAACAGCAGAAAAGGCAATGTACGCCTGTTACAAGGCAGGTGTACGCTTATTTGAATTCACAAACCGGGGGGATTTCGCACACGAAGTGTTTGCCTCCCTTGAAATATTTGCAGCAAGGCAATGTCCGGGCCTGATCCTTGGAGCCGGCACGGTTACCGACCAGGCCACTGCTGCCCTGTTCCTTCAGCTGGGGGCCTCTTTTATTGTTGGGCCGAATTTCAATCCTTCTATTGCGGCTTTATGCAACAGAAGACAAATCCCTTACATACCCGGTTGCGCTACAGCCACTGAAGTGGGGAATGCCCAGGAAGCCGGATGTGATATTTGCAAGATATTCCCGGCAGATCAGGTGGGCGGACCTTCATTTGTCAGAAGCCTGAAGGCTCCGATGCCCCGCAGCCTGTTCCTGATCAGCGGAGGGGTAAAACCGGAAGAAGCCAACCTTCAGGAATGGTTCAGGGCCGGGGCTGCCTGTGTAGGGATGGGATCTGCCCTCTTTACCCGCGGGCTCCTTGAGTCAGAAAACTGGGAAGGATTGTCAGACCTGTGCAAACGTTCTCTTGAAGCGATTGCCCGGGCAAAACTATAAAATGATTTTACTGTAACGGGGAACGAGTGTTTTCATGATGGCCCATCCGATAAGATAGGCTGCCGAACAAATACAGAAAACAATAAAGTACCCTGCCGGTTCCCCTGTAAATCCCAAAAAGGTCATTTGAGTATTGGCTGCGTGATCAAACAGAACTCCGGAAAAACGATTAATCACATAAGAGGAAACCATCCCTGCCGTAGTGCCTATCCCGGTGATGGTAGCTATGGTGCTTTTGGGAAACATATCCCCTATGGTAGAGTATAAATTGGCCGACCAGGCCTGATGTGCCGCTCCCGCAATCCCAATGATTATGACCGGAATCCAGTAAGAAATTTTCCCCAGGGGCTGTGCAAACATGGTCAGCAGAGGGAAAAAGGCAAAGATCAGCATGGCCCTCATCCGTCCTGAATACGGTTCCATTCCTTTCCTGTCCACAAAATACGTGGGCAGCCAGCCGCCTATGATTGAAAGCAGCGTAATGGCGTAAAGGACAAAAATGAGCAATTGTGCCGTAGAATTATTGGATGGCAGGTTATAGACTGAACTCAGATAGGCAGGAGTCCAGAACAGGAAAAACCACCAGACCCCGTCTGTCATGAATTTGCCTGCGGCAAACGCCCAGGTCTGCCTGAAAGCCAAACATTTCCAGAAAGATATCCGTGCCGGAACCGCTTCCTGGGTATCATGGGCGGGAACGTCCTCTCCGTCCTGCTGTATGTACATCAGTTCGGCCTTGTTCACTTTGGGGTGCACTTCGGGTTTTTTATACACAAAAATCCAGAACCCCATCCATATAAAGCCGAGTGAACCAATGACCAGAAAGGCCGCTTCCCATCCAAACCTAGTGGCAATCAGCGGAACGGTTACCGGTGCCACCAATGCCCCCACCGTTGCTCCCGCATTGAAGATGCTGGTAGCAAATCCCCTGTCCTTTTTCGGAAAATATTCTGCCGTAGCCTTAACAGCAGCGGGAAAGTTTCCTGCCTCCCCTATAGCCAGGATGCTGCGTGCAAACATGAACAAAGAGACGCTTACCGTTGTGATCCGGGCCACCACATCCACTTCCCGGGCCATGCGCAGCGCCTGGGCACTGTCCAGCCCTACAGCAGCCTGTGTGATCACTCCGCATAAGGCATGCACACAGGCACCCACTGACCATATAAGGATGGCCCACAAATACCCTTTCTTGGTGCCCAGCCGGTCTACAATCCTTCCGGCAAACAAGACTCCGATAGCATACATGATAGAGAAAATTCCCGTAATCTTTCCGTAATGCACATTGGTCCAGTGAAATTCAGGGGCAATGAAATCCATCCAGGTGAGTGACAGCACCTGGCGGTCAAGATAATTAATTGTAGTAGCAAAAAACAGGACGGAACAGATGGTCCACCGGTATTTTGTCATTTTTTCCCCTGCCTGTTTCATTTTCATAGTCAGAATTTAAAATAATCGCGGGCATTGATGTAACAGACAGCCTGAATAATCTGCCTCCCAATAAAATCAATTTCTCCGGCAGGAAGCAATCCCTGCTCTATGTCTTTTCCTATAAGGTCACATAAAGTCCTTCTGAAATAATCATGACGTGAATAGCTTAAAAAACTCCTCGAATCTGTGAGCATACCCACAAACCGGCTCAGGAGTCCAAGCAGTGATAAAGTATTGATCTGTTTCTCCATACCGTCTTTCTGGTCCAGGAACCACCAGGCGGCTCCAAACTGGATCTTTCCCGGGATCCTGCCATCCTGGAAATTACCCGCCATAGTGGCAACCATTTCGTTATCCCGGGGATTCAGGTTGTAGATGATGGTTTTGGTGAGTTTGTCACGGCTGTCGAGCATATCCAGAAAGCGTGACATGTTTTTTGCTACCGTAAAATCGCCTATGGAATCATACCCGGTATCGGGGCCAATCGCATGGAACATACGCGTATTGGTATTTCGTAAAGCTCCGTAATGGAATTGTTGGGTCCAGCCCTTTTCCCAATCCATAATCCCGAACTCCACCAACATGACCGTTTTAAACTGGCATATCTCTTTTTCATCCGGCCGTTTACCATCCAACACACGCCGAAAAATGGCATCTGTAGAGGTACCTGTATATTCCTGTGCATAAAACTCCTCCAGTCCGTGATCGGAAAGGCGGCATCCCATGGCATGAAAGAAATCATGGCGTTTACGCAGCGCCTCCATCAGGGTTGTGTAAGAATGTATGGTTATACCGGAAACTTCCGAAAGTTTTTCCACATACTTCCGGTATATTTCGGGATTCTCAACGGCCATGGATTTGTCTGGCCGCCAGGTCGGAAGCATCTTAACAGGATAACAGTCCCGTGCCAGTGTTGCATGATGTTCCAGGGAATCGGCCGGATCATCAGTAGTGCAAAGAGCCTCCACCCTAAATTTCTGAATTAGTCCCCGGGCGCCGTACCCGGGCTGTTGCAGCAGGTCGTTGCATAGCTTGTAGATTGTTTCTGCCGTCTTTGGCTCAAGCAATTCCCCAATCCCAAAACCTCCCTTCAACTCCATGTGTGTCCAGTGATACAAGGGATTGCGCATGGTGAACGGCACGGTCTCTGCCCATTTTAAAAATTTTTCCCAATCCGAAGTGTCCCGGCCGGTTATGTACCGCTCGTCAATGCCGTTGGCACGCATGGCTCTCCATTTGTAATGATCGCCATAAAGCCACAGGCGGGTCATGTTTTCAAACCTCCGGTCACAGGCAATTTCCGAAGGATCCAAATGGCAATGAAAATCTATGATGGGCAGGTCTCTGGCATATTCGTGATAAAGCCGTTCAGCCGTTCTGGTGAGTAAAAGAAAATTCTCGTCATTAAAATGTTTCATAATATCGCACTCAGGTCCATATAGATTCCTTAAGTATCTGGGTCAGGTCATGCGCGAGGATAAAACTGACCAGCCGAGTAAGGTGCCACACCCCCAGTATTATGGCAACGGGCCATGCTACCCGGGGGTTATTAAGCCATCTGAAGGAAAAATCCTTTCCCCTTATCAGTCCGGCAACCATCACCACCAGGGCACAGAAAAAAAACAGAACAAGCACCGGTCCGAAAAGATGGAATTCCAGGCTTTCTATCCATTCTCCCCTATAGAGGGATACCATGGATTTGACCATGCCACAGCCAGGACATGGCAGCCCTGTCAGCATTTTGAACGGACAGAATGATTGACTGGCCTGCAAATGATCAGCCCCGGGATCAAAAAGAATGATCAGCAGGGGCATGAGCAAAAAAAGGAGCAAGGCTGTGATTGCAGCTATTTTTCGCCTGCTTCCCACAACGGGTTTATTTGTACAGTTTATTGATTTCGCTTTGTACGATCATGGCTGCTATCATAGGAAAGAAAAAACCCAGCAACATCAGCAATATGGACTGGTCCCTTTCGGGGATTCCTAACCTTTGATCCACGGCGGGTATCCCATCCCGGCCTACAATAAAGAAATAATACATGTTGACCGGCCAAATACAACCGGCAAACACGGCCACAACCGGTGACAGTATCTCCCTTCCGGCCAGGGCATTAAAAACCTTGGCAGCCTGTAGGTTCCAGTATATTAGGTACAGGCCGCATGTGATGAATCCCAAAAGCAGCACCACTATGGGTTCTCTTTTGAATTCGGGGATGTTGTCTATGATCTGCATAATTAATCGTGTTGTTTAATAATTAATCCGTATTTTGTTTGAATAATTCCTTTTTTCTGGTTTTCCCTGCGCACTTTTCTGTTGAATTCCCATTCGGGCCGGCCGGCATAATTGCGCGGATGATCCAGGTGCAGCGTAACAGCAGAATATCTTATCTGTCGCCCCCTGACACCCATCCGCTCCAGTCTTTCCCCAAATTCTCTGTCTTCTCCTCCGTAGCGCAGCCTCTGGTCAAATCCCCTGACCTGGATTATATCTTTTTTCCAGGCCGAGGCATTGCCTCCGTTCCAGGTTGCACCGGCCGGCGTAAACAGGTTTAGCAGGCGTGCCTTCAAACCATAAGAATTCAACTTATTGTTCTTAATAGAACGTTTTAGCCCTCTTTCTTCCAGCCATTGCCTGTCAAAACAGACACCTGATTCAATCTCCGTTTCACCTATCATTTGCGAAATGCCATCGGGCAGTCTCACCGTTCCTCCTGAAAGGAACCTGCCCGTGCGCCGCATTTGAAGATGTACCTGTACGAAATCCCGCCGGGGAATAATGTCTCCATCGCTGAAAATCAGGTAATCCCCGCTACTCTCCAGAATGGCTTTGTTCAGGATAGTGCATTTTCTGAAACCCTCGTCTTCCTGATATACATGTTTGAGCCTGAAATCGACTTGTTGCCTTATAGTTTCAATGACCTGCCGGGTTCTCTGACCGGATCCGTCATCGGCTACGATCAGTTCAAAATCCTTTATAGTCTGGTATTTATAGCCACACAGGACAAATTCCAGCCATCGGGGCTGATTGTATGTCGATATAACGACAGATACCATCGTAAACAAAGATAAAAAATAAACAAAAGAAGAGATAAAAAGATTTTGTTCTTTCAAAATAATTCCTTATATTTGAAATGTACGCTCAAGCCAAAACTATACGGCTATGAAAAGCATTATTGTCCTATCTGTTTTGTACCTGACTGTTGTGTTTCCACTAAAGTCTCAGGTTGTTGTTACAGGTCACATCTCCGCTGAAATTGTAGATGCTGCAAGCATATCCTCGGCATCGGTCAATGAAATGGAATTTTCCAGGTCTCAGGATCTTGAGGAACAAGAAGATAATGAACCCGTTTTATTGGGAGAGTTTTCTGTTCATTCAGGAACAGATGTTTCCTGGGATATTGTGATAAAACCGGCTTCCCTTTCGGGCTGCCCCGGGGAGCACCTGACACTGGAGACTTCTCTGGAAAAATGTGCTGCACATACCGGTGAAACACCCGATAAGCAGCATGATGATGCAGATCAGACACTGCTACTGAACGGCAATGTCAACTTTTTGCGGGAACAGCCTTCCGGCCTATACCAGGGCTACTATACTGTCATTCTCGCATATAATTGAAAGTTAAAGTTCAAAGAACCGCCTGATATATTGTAAATTTCTCTACTTTTGCGAAATTTACGAAATATCTTTTTTGATGACATTGAATCCCATACATCACCGGTGCTTTATTCCGATCGTCACATTTTTCCTTCTGATTACCGGGATTTCCCTCCCTACAAAGGGCCTGGCTCAAGAGGAAGAGTACCTGGAAGAAATGGTCATCTATTTTTCCGTTCCACGCATTGGAGGTACAGATATATCTGCAGTCATTGGAGAAAACTATGTTTATTTATCCGTAATAGAAATTTTTGATTTTTTGAAAATCAAAAACTCCTATACCACAGGTTTTGATTCCATTAACGGTTTCTTTATCACCGAAGACGCTCCTTACAACATAGATCGGGTCAATAACAAAATTATATTCCGGGACAAAGAATTCCAGCTCAAAGCAGGAGACATCATCCGTTCAGAAACTAATTTATTTCTGAAATCGGATTACTTTGGCCAGGTATTCGGTCTGGACTGCAGCTTCAGTTTCAGAAGCCTGTCTGTGACCATGAACACCAGCATTGAACTTCCGGTTATAAGGGAAATGCGGCAGTCACAGATGCGTAAAAGCCTGGGACAGATCAGCGGCGAGATCGTGGCAGATACAGTCATAGGCAGGAGATTCCCATTAGTTCACTTCGGGATGGCAGACTGGTCCGCTATCCTCACACAAGAGATCAAGGGGCCTAAAGAAGCACGCCTGTCCCTAAACCTGGGCGGGGTTATTCTCGGCGGTGAAACCAACATAAACCTGAATTACACCACCAACGCACCCTTCCAGGAAAAAAACCAGTTTTACCAGTGGCGCTATGCCAACAACAAACATAAAGCATTGCGGCAGGTCATTCTGGGTAAAATCAACACCTTCTCCACTGCCACCATCAATTCACCGGTGTTGGGAATTCAGATTACCAACACCCCCACCACTTACCGGCAGTCCTTCGGGACCTACACCCTGAGCGATGTTACAGAACCGGGCTGGACTGTGGAGCTATATGTGAACAACGTCCTGGTGGATTACAAGCAGGCCGACGCCTCGGGCTTTTATACTTTTGAAGTCCCCATGGTTTACGGCAACACCAATGTGAAATTACAATTCTATGGTCCCTGGGGGGAAGAGCGCTCCAAGGAGCAAACGCTCAATATACCCTACAATTTTCTTCCAACAGGCAATTTTGAGTACCGGGTCTCGGCAGGAGTGGTCTCAGATACGCTATGGAGCAAATTTTCCAGGGTAGACATGGATTACGGGATAACCCGTTTCATGACCATCGGAGCCGGTGTGGAATACCTTTCTTCTGTAACTTCAGGCCAGATCATGCCTTTCCTACACACATCGGTAAGACTTGCCCCCGGGTTGTTGCTCACCGGTGAATATAACCATGGGGTAAATGCTAAAGGAATATTGAGCTGGAGGCTGCCCTCCGACATACAGTTGGAAGTAAATTACACCCGGTACGACAAAAACCAAACAGCCATCAACACCAACTATCTGGAAGAGAGACGGATTGCCATGTCCATCCCTATCAGGATAAAACAGTATTCGCTCTTCTCCAGGATAACCCTCAATCAGATAATCATGCCCTCCACGCGGTACACCGCTGCAGAGGTTCTGCTGTCAGGGAGCTTCTTGGGAGTGAATACAAACCTGACTACTTATGCAACTTTTTCGTCAACCGCAAAAACGAACATTTACAGCTCCCTTTCCTTGTCAGTAAGACTTCCGGCATCGTTTATACTGACCCCCCAGACACAATTCAACTATACCCAGGGCAAGTTTGTTTCTCTG
This sequence comes from Bacteroidales bacterium UBA5226, assembly GCA_002409325.1. Taxonomy (GTDB): domain Bacteria; phylum Bacteroidota; class Bacteroidia; order Bacteroidales; family UBA932; genus DMER64. The sequence continues at coordinate 12,065 of DHUU01000016.1, forward strand.
CGTGTGGCGCTGGAAAAAAGGTTATTCACGGACGGCTACCTGAACGTTTCGTTTGAAAGAAATTTCATGAGTGACATAACCAACGTGGAATTGGGGCTTCGTTATGATTTTTCATTCGCACAAATTGGCTTCTCTGCCAGGAAAAGCAATAAAACCTACTCTTTTGTGGAAACCGCAAGCGGCAGCATCATGACAGATCCCCGTTCCAGGCTGATTACTGTCAATAGCAGAAGCAGTGTGGGCAAGGGTGGCATGATCCTGTATCCTTTCCTGGACCTGAACTGGAACGGCAAACGAGACAAGGGAGAGCCCAAAGCCTTTGGCCTAGAGGTTCAAGTGAGCGGAGGCAGGATCCGGTATATAGAAAAAGATACCGTTACAAGAATATATGACCTGCAGCCCTATGCCCAGTACCTGGTCACCCTGAACGGCAGCAAGTTTGATAACATTTCCTGGAGAATGCACAACCAGACAATGAGCGTAACTGTAGACCCTAACCAATTTAAGCGCATCGAAGTCCCGGTGGTGGTGGTTGGAGAAGCTTCAGGGCAGGTTTACCTGCGTGATAAAAACACCCTGCGTGGTCAGGGACGTATCACCATACAGTTCTACAAAAACGATACGGTAAAGATCAGCAGCACACTTACCGAATCGGACGGCTACTTCAGTTTTATGGGGCTTGCCCCGGGAGATTATCTGGCAACCATAGACCCGGAACAGATGAGAAAACTGAATATGAGAGCCACTCCCGCGTTCATTCCCTTTACCGTGGAACCAAGCGTTGACGGGGATTATATCTATGACCTTGAATTTGAGATCCAATCCAATGCCCCGGTTTCTATACCCGTTGTCACTCCTGTCCCTGCCCCTGCCACTGTCCCAGTCACTGTCCCAGCCACAGAAACCACCCCTGCTTCTGCCAAGGAGGCTATCCCTGCCCCAGTTATTGCTACCACCCCTGCTAAAGACACAATCCCTTCCGCGGTTATTCCAAAAGCAGCTGAGCCGGCACCTGTGCCTAAAACAGCAGCAAAGGATACGGTGGCTCCTCCCCTTGTACAACCGCCGGCAGGACAAAAACGCGAACCCGGGGTTACTCCCTCAAAACCAGAACCTGCTGCCAGGGTGAAAGAAAGCCCTGTCCAAAGTGGTTACCGTTTACAGTTCCTGGTTACAGACAAGCCACTGGACAGCGGCAGCACTTACTTTGCACGCCTGAAGAAGAGACTGCCCATACTTGAAATAACAGCTATACGGGAAGAAGACGGACGTTATCATTACGTATCCCAACACTTCCGCACCCGCAGGGAAGCTTTGCACTGGATGCGTCTGGTCAACGGGATGGGCTGGGAAGACTGCCTGTTGAGGTAGGTTTAGCGTATTCTTTGTATTGACCTGTATAAAAGACAGTTAACAAAAGAGCTCCCCCTTAAGGGCCGTTTTTGTGGATCGAATACATGAGGAACAGTCGCTTCCACCATTAAGATCGGGGAGCCTCGGTCTGGAAAAAGAAAAAGAGACCAGCCAATGATTTTGGTAGGTCTCTTTCCTTGTGGGAGCTAAGAGATTCGAACTCGTGACCCCCTGCTTGTAAGGCAGGTGCTCTAAACCAGCTGAGCTAAGCTCCCTTATGGGACTGCAAAGATATGTTTAATTTTTATCCCTGCAAAAAAAGTTTTCCAGCAAATCCGCCACGGTAAAAGTACTGCCTCCCACCAGAATCAAATCTTGCGGGGAAGCTGTTGCACAAGCCTTTTTGAATGCTTCCGCCACACAGGATACTTCTTCTCCTTCTAATCCCGCTTCCCTGCCCCAGGCCGCCAGCTCAGAGGCAGGAAGCGCCCTTGGAATTTGGGCCCGGGTAAAAAAATAATATGCATCCCGCGGCAAAAGGGGTATGATGGTTTGCAGGTCTTTCCCCCGGACCACACCAAAGACAAAAAACAAATGCCTGTAAGTTTCCCTTGACAGCTGTTCTTTCAGGTATTTCAGCCCGTGTGCATTATGACCTGTATCTGCAATCACCATAGGACAGCGGGACAGACGTTCCCACCTTCCGTGTAGTCCGGTTGCAGATTCAAAATGTTTCAACCCCTCTGCAACCGCCTCTTGCGTCAGTATGGATGACAGGTCCGGATTGGTTTCCCTTAGAACATCAACTGCACATAGCGCGGTTTTCAGGTTTTTTTGCTGATATACGGTGTCTCCTTCCAGCGAGAATACCTGGTCAGGTCTTTCAAAAGCACGGAACAGGGAGGCATGCAATTGGCCTGCACGGGAAGCAATGACCGGAAAAGATTCCGGATCATACTCGCCCATCACTACCGGAACACCCGGCTTAATAATCCCGGCCTTTTCGCCGGCAATCTTAGCAATGGTGTCTCCCAACAGGTCACAGTGATCCAGGCCTATGTTGGTAATGAGAGAAAGAATAACAGAAGTTGGTTTTAAAATATTGGTGGAATCCAGTCGCCCTCCCAGGCCTGTCTCAATAATGGCAATATCCGTTTTTTGCCTGGCAAAGTGGTTAAAAGCCATGGCCGTTGTCATATCAAAGAATGAGGGCAATTCATCCCTGAGTTCCTCCATTCTTTCACGGGAAAACCGTTCCATGAAATCAATCACTTCCTGGTGAGGGATCATTTTCCCGTTTACCCTGATCCGTTCCCTGAAATCTGTCAGGTGGGGGGATGTGTATAATCCGGTTCTGAGCCCGGTTGACTGCATAATGGCTGCAAGCATATGAGACACCGATCCTTTTCCGTTTGTTCCCGCAACGTGAATGCAGGGAAATTTTTCCTGAGGATTTCCCAGCCAGGCGGCAAGAGAAAGCATCCGCATGGGGTAAGGTTTGTAACCTCCAATCCCAATCTTCTGGTACTGCGGAAAGTGCTCTATCAGAAACGATACGGCTTCCTGGTATTCCATAACGCCGCGAATTTAGACATATTTTTTCCTATCTTTGTCAGTTAAATATGAACTAATGGCAAACAATCCCAAAATTTTCGTACTCGACACCAACGTGCTTCTGCACGATCACAAGGCACTAGGTAATTTTCAGGAAAACGATGTGGTCATTCCCATCATTGTGCTGGAAGAACTGGATAAATTCAAAAAAGGAAATGACCAGATCAATTACAACGCCAGGGAATTTGCCCGTTCACTGGATAAAATCCTGGGCGATCAGATGTTGAACGGCTGGATTGGTATTGGTCCCGGCAGGGGCCGCCTGAAAGTGGAACTGGGACATCCTTTTCCGGACATGATGCAGGACTCTTTCTATGAAGATACCCCTGATCACCGCATCCTTGTTACGGCGCAGTATATGAAAGAAAACAACCCCGAGCGAAGGGTGATCCTGGTCACAAAAGACGTCAACCTGCGCATCAAATCCAAGGCATTGGGAATAGAAGCCCAGGATTACCTTACCGATAAGGTTCGTGACGAGAGCGTCGTCAGCCTTTCCAGGGGCGTGATCAAGCTGAACCGTGTTGCTCCGCAGACCATAGCCAAGTTGTACCAGACACGGGAGGGTCTCAGTTCCAGGGACATTCACCTGAAAGGAGCACATAGCAACCAATACTACATACTTAAGAACAAGGACGGCATGGCCATGGCACGCTACCAGGCCTCGACCCGGTGCCTGATTCCTGTTCCGGATCACAGGGCATACGGCATCGCCCCCCGCAATGTGGAACAGAATTTTGCACTGGATGCCCTTCTTAATCCGGCGGTAAGCCTAGTATCCCTTACAGGAATTGCCGGAACCGGCAAAACGTTGCTTGCCCTGGCAGCAGCTCTTGAGCAGGAAGGGGATTACGACCAGATCATGCTTTCCCGGCCCGTCATTCCCCTGCAAAACCAGGAAATGGGATTCCTACCGGGAGACATTAAGGAAAAAATGGCGCCCTATATGTTGCCCCTGCTGGATAATCTGAGTGTTATCAAAGGCAGTCTCAAATCCAACAGCCGGGAATTCGTACGCATTGAAGAAATGGTAAAAAATGAAAAATTGCTGATCTCCCCACTTGCTTATATCCGCGGGAGAAGTTTGTCAAAAGTCTTCTTCATAGTAGATGAATCACAGAACCTTACCCCCCATGAAGTAAAGACGATCATTACCCGGGCCGGGGAAGGCAGCAAACTCATTTTTACAGGAGATATTCACCAGATTGACCAACCTTACCTGGACATGCATTCTAACGGTCTTACTTATTTGACAGACAAAATGTTAGGACAGGATATCTTCGCTCATATTAACCTTATTAAAGGGGAACGGAGCCGATTAGCCGAACTGGCAGGCAATATATTGTAACTTTTTTGTTATTTTTGCAGCCCTAAACCCGATAATTTTCAATTATTAACTAAATAATTTTTATGTCAGAAATCAAACGAGTTTACAGCTTTGGCGGGAAAACTGCCGATGGTGATGGTTCTATGCGAAATCTTCTGGGTGGCAAAGGAGCTAACCTGGCTGAAATGTGTCTCCTGGGTATACCTGTTCCTGCCGGTTTTACCATAACAACAGAGTGTTGTACAGAATATTATGACCTGGGCTGTAATTATCCCAGGGGTTTGGCAGGAGAAGTCGCACAGGATCTGAAGAAAACCGAAGATATAATGGGAGCCCGTTTTGGTGACCCTGAAAATCCGCTGCTTGTTTCCTGCCGTTCTGGTGCCAGAAGTTCCATGCCCGGAATGATGGAAACCGTATTGAACATCGGACTGTGTTCGGCAACCATCCCGGGACTGATTAAAAAGACACACAACCCCAGGTTTGTGTACGATGCATACCGCCGGCTGATCATGATGTTCTCCGATGTAGTGATGGAAAAGGCAGAGGGGATTGAACCTGCAGAAGGACAGGGGATACGCGTACAGCTGGATGGATTGCTTCACCAGATGAAAGCTGAAAAAAGATATAAAAACGATACCGACCTTACCGAAGAAGACCTGATCACCCTGTGCGATATGTTCAAGAAACAAGTCGTGCGTGTTCTTGGCAAACCCTTCCCCGATGATGCCATGGAACAGCTCTGGGGCGGCATAGGCGCCGTCTTCAAATCCTGGAACGGGAAACGGGCCATCTCCTACCGCAGGATCGAAGGCATACCCGATGAATGGGGTACTGCCGTAACGGTCCAGTCCATGGT